>CANNFD010000001.1 GCA_947503885.1 uncultured Olleya sp.
CTTCGTCGTTAGTTAATACATTACCATTTACTGCTTGATTAACAAAGGTGTTGTTGATGTCAGCAATAGCGTCTGTAGTATTAGCAATCCCACCAACCGTAATATACACAGTTGCAGTATCACAAGCTTGATTAGTATTATCGTCACAGATAGTGTATTCAAAAGAATCAGCACCAGAGAACCCAGGGTTTGGAGTGTAGGTAAAGTCACCATTAGCATTAATAGTTACTGTACCATTAGTTGGGTTAGTGTTAGCGGTTACTGTTTGATTATCACCTTCAATATCATTATCGTTATCTAATACATTACCAGTTAAGTCCGTAGTTGGAGTTGTCGTATACGCATCGTCATTCGCGTTAGTTGTATTAGGTGTTCCGTTAGGTTGTACTGTTACAGTTACTGTTGCAGTATCACAAAGAGAAGGGTTACCGTTGTCACATATTGTGTATTCAAAAGTATCTTCTCCAATAAAACCAGCATCAGGCGTATAAGTAATTGTTCCGTTAGTATTAACTGTTACCGAACCATTAGCAGGGTCCGTACTACTAGTAATAGTGATAGTGTCAGCATCAGGATCAAAGTCATTAGCTAATACTACGACATCGATAGGTGTACCTTCAGGTGTAGTCGCAGTATCCGCATTAGCGATTGGTGCTTCATTTTCAGGACCGCTTTCAGGTAATACTTCAATATAAACTGTTGCAGTATCACAAGCTTGTGGATTACCATCGTCACAAATAGTATAAGTAAAAGTATCTTCACCAATATAATCAGTGTTAGGAGTGTAGGTATAGTTACCAGCTGCATCAATTGTTACTGTTCCATTAGTTGGATTAGTATTAGCAGTTACAGTTTGGTTATCACCTTCAAAGTCTTCGTCGTTAGTTAATACATTACCATTTACTGCTTGATTAACAAAGGTGTTGTTGATGTCAGCAATAGCGTCTGTACAATTTGAAAGAATTTCAGCAGAAATTGTTGTTGTACAAGCATTAGCGTCAAGTATAGTAATTATATAAGTTCCTTGCTCTAAATTAGAGAAAGTACCACTTGTTTGGTAGTTTGAACCACCATCAATTGAATAAGAGTATGGACCGATACCTCCAACACCTTCTACTGATATTAATCCAAGACCTCCACAAACAATATCTTTTTGTGTTACTAAATTAGAGGTTAGATTAGAATCAGGCTCAATAATAGTTGCAGAATTGGTTGTTGAACATCCGTTAGCATCTGTAATTGTAACAGTATAAGTTCCGGCAACAACATTTATTAAGTCTTCTGTAGTAGAATTATTTGCATCATCCCATGCAAATGTATAATCACCTGTACCACCATTAACAGTTAAGTCTAATGAACCAGTATTATCTCCACGACATAAAATATTAGTAACTGCAATTCCAGAGCTTAATACATTAGGTTCGTTAATTGTGATTGTTGTACTTGTAGTACATTGTGTTATTGTATCTGTTACAGTAATTGTATAATCACCAGCTGGTAGGTTACTAACAGAAGTTGTTGTATCAGGAATAGAATCCCAAGCATAGGTATAAAAACCAGAACCACCGGTAACAGTAGCGTTTACACTACCATTACTTTCTCCATAACAAACAGTAGGGATAGATGTACCAGTAACTGATAAATTTAAGCATGTCCCTGGGTTTACTGTTACAGTAGTAGAGTCTGTACATCCATTTATATCAGTTACAGTTACTGTGTAAGAACCTGCACTTAGACCAGTAATAGTTTCAGTTGTTTCACCTCCAGGTGACCAATAATATGTGTAAGGCTCTACACCACCAGTTACTACAGCTGTTGCTGTACCATCACCAGTTGATGGACCTAATTCATCAGTAGTTGTTGCAGTAACATCTATAGCGTTACTAGGTTCTGTAATTGCAATAGTGTCTTCAACAGCTTGACATACTGTACCATCAATTGTTACGCTTACAGTATATACACCAGCAGTAATATTAGACAAAGTACTTGATGTAACACCAGATTGAGTATAGCCTGTTGACCATGTAAATGTAAAAGTTGCTCCTGGATTAGCATCAGAATTAGCTGTTACAGTCCCAGAACCCGTATTGTCCCCAGTACATAGTACATCTGTTATATTGGTGATAGTTAATTCTGCATCACAAGTATTTACACATTGTATTACTACACTTTGTGTTAATTTACATCCATTTGCATCCGTAATAGTTACACTATGTGTACCATCTGCTAAAGCTGTTGCTGTTGCAGTTGTTTGACTTGCTGCTGAAGCACTCCAAAGATAAGTATAACCTGCTGTCCCTCCAGATACAATAGCAGTTGCTTGACCATCAGCACATCCTTGGGCTGTAGTTGCATCCACTTTAGTAATATTTAAACTAAGTGGGCTTGATGGTTCTGAAATTGTTCCGCTTATTGAAGCAGTACAGTCATTAGCATCAGTTATTGTTACATTATAAGCTCCTGCTATAACATTTGATAAATCTTCGGTTGTAGAATTATCTGCATCATTCCAAATAAACTCATAAGGACCTGTACCACCAGTAACAGTAATATCAATTCCTCCAGTAGCTTCGCTGTTACATAATACATTAGTAATTGTATTAATTGAAACTTCTAGAACAGGTTGAGTTACAGTTAATACTTGTGTGTAATCCGTAGTTAATCCACAGGCATCAGTTGCAGTCCAAGTTCTAGTTATTTCATAACTTCCTGTACAAATATCTCCATTAGAAACTTCATTAAAAACTACTGAAGCTGTTCCGCAATTGTCTGTAGCAGATAATGTGTCTGCAGGAGGAATAGCGTCAAAATCAACCGTGTCATCTGCAGGTAAAGTTCCTACAAAAGTTGGAGGAGTTGTATCCTGAACAGTTATAGTCTGTACGTGTGTAGTTGTATTACTACAATCGTCAGTAAGTGACCAAGTCCTAGTTATAATAGATTCGTTAACACATGTTCCTTGAGCAGTTGTGTCTGTATAAGTAGCATCTAAAGTCGTATCGCAGTTGTCTGAAAATGTTACAACATCTCCTGTAATTGTTAGGTCATCAGGATCTTGCTCGCAATTAATAGTTATATCTGCTGGAACTGTAAAAGTAGGCGCAGTATTATCAGAAACCGTTATAATTTGTGTTTGTGGTTGTGCAGAATTACCGCAGTCATCTGTTAATGACCAGGTACGTGTAATTGTTAATTCTCCTTCACAGTCTCCAGCAACAATGGTATCGGTATAGGTTGCTTGTACTGTTGTATCACAGTTGTCAACTTCGTTTATTACATCACCAGTAACTCCTGGAGAAGCATCGTAGTTACATGAAGCGTCTGAGTATATTATAGTATCAACTGGTGCTGTAAAAGTAGGTGGAGTAGTGTCTATAACATTTATTGTAAGATTTCTAGTGGTAGTGTTTCCACAATCATCTGTTGCAATCCATTGTCTTAATAAAGTGTAATTACTAAAACAATCTCCATTTGTTCTAGTTTCATTAAATGTTACTACAGCATTACCACAACTATCAGTAGCTGTTAAGGTTTCTGGCGGTAATAAATCAGAACATTCAACTGTTATTTCTTCTTCAATAATCGCAGAATTTGTATAACTACCTATACAAGCAAACTCAATATTATGTTGTCTTCCACTTGCTGATACATTATTTTTTCTAGCAACAGCTCCAACTCTAAAACTAAAAGTAGATGCATTAGTATTTTGAGTTGTAATGTTAACTTGTGGATAGGAGTTAGTAACCCCTGGGTATTCTGTTGTACCTGCTGTAGCGACTAACCATGGAGATTCTGAGGTGATTGTTAATTCTGTTGGGTCATTAACGGTGTATGTCGTATTAATACTTGTCCAATTTTGTTCTCCAAAACTAGTGTTCCCATCAATATCATTAAAATTGGTATAGAATTCTGGTAATGGAGAAGGTGTGTTTGTTCCTGAAGACACAAAATCCATTTTAAATTCTGTATATGCTCTATCTCCAATATTAGTTAAAGAAAATGCAGTTCTTGGTCTAAATGAATTTACTCCAATTGCATTATCGTCTAGTACAGGGACTGTAGTGTTTACAGTAGCTACAATTGTAACAAGTGCATCAATACCAGGAGCTATATTTGAAAAACGGAAAACTTCACCTTGTAAAAAGGTATTGTTATTTCCATCTCCAGACTCTTCAGTATAATTTGAAAAAGCTAATTCCGGTACATTTACACAACTTGCTTGATTGTTTGATATACCTGTTGGGTATCCATCTAATGTAGGAGGGATATTATCAACTATTACAAATGAAGCAGTTGTAGAACTTGAGTTTCCAGATTGGTCTGTTGCAGTAAATGTAACTGTAGCAATTCCTGTATTTCCGCAACCATCTGAAAAACTAGTGTAATTATTTGACCATGTAATTGTACCTCCAGAATTATCAACCGCTACTGCATTACCATTATTTGCTAACCAATCGTTAAATTGAGTTGTATTATTCGGGCCACATTGTACTTCAAAGTTTACTGCTTCAGTATCCATAGTTGGTCCTTGGGTATCTTGTACAGTTATAGTTTGAGTAAAGTTTTGTATAGTGTTACCACAAGCATCAGTAAAAGTCCAAGTATTAGTATAGGTCCCGTCTGTAGGATCAGATCCACTTTGTACAAATGGACCAGCTGTTTTAATAGGGGTTAATCCAGAACAAGAGGCTACAGGTGCTTGAGATTGAGCTGTATTTAATGCTGCACTATCACCGTATTGAACAGTTGTGTCTAATGCACCAACATTAGTAACCCAATTTGAGGGGTTAGGAGCATTTAAATTAACAATTGTTGGTAACTCATTACCAATACCACAGGCATCTTCATTATTTGAACTAAGACTATCAAAATCTTTTAGATTTTTTTCTCCTGTGTAATTAGCAACTAATTGAGACTCTAAACTAGTAAGACAACCGTTTTCTAAAAAATAACAAACATCATTTACAGTAGTGTTGTAAGTTAAGTTTAAGATGTCTCCAGCTTCTATCATCCAAGTAGAATTAACATCTGCTAAAAAAGTTAATGTATTGTTATTATATGTATAAGTAACCCCAGCTGGTAATCCTGTGATTGGTTCTACTAATTCAGATCCTGCAGGAATTATAGAGGTTAATACTATATTGTCCGCATCATCATTACCAATATTAGTAATGGTTGCGTTGTAAGTTATATTTTGAGGTGCACTATTAGGGGTAACACTAGTAGGGGAAGCACTAAATAAAATTTCTAAATTTGGTTTATAGACTTCAACCGAGAAACCTAAAACATATAACCCATATGTTTCTTGATTGGAGGTCAACCTAAGTGTTGCAGAAGTTTGGTTGTTGCTTAATAGCGAGTTTCCTTGGTTTTTTAAAGGAAAAACCGCAGCATCAAATCCAAGTGTATTAGTACTAGCAGGGTTTCGATTTATAAAATCACTAGGTCCTACAGTAATTCTACTATTAAAAAAATTATCTGCACTTCTTAATGGGGCGTCAATATCAACAAAGACATTTGATGTATTACGTATTTGTAAACGGTCTCCCGCTAAACCTCTATCGCCTTCTAAAGCACCAATAACAATATCAGATCTAACATTACCATTAGGTACAGTTTGAAAACCTGATATATTTATGTCGTAATTATTATCTACACTAGTTACATTAGCATAACCATCAAATAATGTAATATTTTTAAATTTTAAACTTTCACTTTTATAGACTAATATAACTTGCCATCCACCAGAAGTTCCAGTATTATTACCATTGTGTGATACTAAATATCCTGTTTTTGCTTCAATATTAGCGACTTGGTATTTTCCAAATGGATTAGCTAAGTTTTTAACAGCATTTGTAATGTCTTTTACACAAACATATGGATCGTTATTAACATGTGGATTTGCATCACGACCTCTATAAATTACTTCGTCTGCGGTTATTGTTGTATAAGTTGTTTGTCCAGGAAGCATTAACTTAACATTGTTAAAATTCCAATTAGGTTCATTTTCTGCCTCAACAGCATTATTACCATTACCAACCAGACCTTTGTCTGCTGCTGCCCAATACAATAATACTTTATCAATTTCTAAACAAGAATCATCAGGTCTTGGATTTACTAGATTAGCGCTACTAGAATTAAAAGTTGAGTTATCATTATCAATATCGACATACACATTATTAGTAAAATCATGATTATCTTTTTCTTCATCATAATTACCCGTCGCGGTTCTAGACAAAACATTGTTAGCTACCATTGTTACCTCTCCGGGTATGGTAGCATTATATCTTGCTTCAAACGATTTTTTTAATTGGGCTTGAGCGCTAAAACCAATTAAAAGGAATACTAAAATTAGTAACCTAGATAATGTATTTGTTTTTAATATTTTCAAAACTTGTATAGTTTAATTTTTTTACTTTTACTAATCAATAACTTAAACACAAAAATCCCATGCACCTTAAAAGGTGAGGAATAATAATTAAATAATGAAGGAGAATTAAATATTCTCATAACATATATTCTTTACTGCGTTAATAAATATATTTTCAACTAATTATCTTAGTTAAAATATGCTACAGTTTAAGGGAATTTATCACATTGTGACAACAGTAGGTGTTTTATAATTTTATTAGATTGTAGGGATTAATATAATTAATAGCATAACAAAAGAAACTTGATTTAAGTTTTAAATCAAATATTTATGTTATAGCACATATAAAATCGATAAGTGGTAATTTACTTATTAAAAAACGTTAAAAAATGTATTTAATCGAGGCTTATGAATAAAATAATACAATTTGTTAGACATGCTAAATCTTCTTGGAAATTTGATGTTAAAGATCACGATAGGCCATTAAAAAAAAGAGGTTTAAAAGATGTAGATTTAGTAGCTAATCATTTAAAAACTAATTTTTTAAAACCAGATATTATTATGTGTAGCACTTCAAACAGAACAAAAACAACAGCTATGCAATTCGTCGATATTTTAGATTTAAAACACATTGATTTTCAGTTAAAAAAGAAGCTTTATGATTTCTCCGGAAGTACGGTTTTAGACACAATTAAAAACTGTGACGATTCTGTTGATGTTTTAATGATTTTTGGTCATAATTATGCACTGACTAATTTATGTAATTCTTTAGGAAACATAGCTATTGACAATGTTACAACCTCCGGTTTTGTACAGATAGAATTTGAACAAAATTCTTGGAGAACTATTAAAAACGGTAAAACAACAAAAATTGTCTTTCCAAAACATTTAAAATAGACAATCTAATTAGATATATTTGTAATTAAATCTCGAAATAATGACTAACCATATTATTGATAATAAATATATAAATAGAGAGTTAAGTTGGCTACAATTTAACCATCGTGTATTGCAAGAAGCTGCAGACGAGACCGTTCCGCTTATTGAAAGATTACGTTTTTTGGGAATATTTTCTAATAATTTAGACGAATTTTTT
Organism: uncultured Olleya sp.; assembly: GCA_947503885.1. Lineage (GTDB taxonomy): Bacteria > Bacteroidota > Bacteroidia > Flavobacteriales > Flavobacteriaceae > Olleya. The sequence goes on from CANNFD010000001.1 coordinate 7,467, forward strand.
AAGGTACGATATGCTACAGTTAAGCGTATTGATTATGCAGGAAAAGCTGGTAAAAGTCAATTAGGAGGTATTAAAGCTTCGGATTTACTTGAAATTATTACTGGGATAGTTATTAAACATCAAACCGAAAGTTTAAAGATTTTAAGTGATATTCAAAAAAAGTTAGAAGCAGAAAATATTTTTATTTTAAGAGAGTCAAAAATCAAAAAATCTCAAAAACAATATCTCAAAAAATATTTTATTGAAAAGGTAAGTCCAGCGCTTGTAACTATAGTTTTAAACGCCGACATCAAACTACCAAACCTTAAGGATAGTGCAGCGTATTTAGCAGTTAATATGCATATGGAAGACGGTACAAACCAATATGCATTAATTGAAATATCAAAAAGCATGGACCGTTTTGTAGTGTTGCCTAAAGTGGGCGATACAGACAATATTATTATGTTAGATGATTTACTCCGGTTATTTTTAGATGATATTTTTAACATATTTGATTACAAAAAAATAACTGCCCATATGATTAAAATCACTAGAGATGCAGAACTAGATCTAGATAGTGATTTGACTAAAAGTTTTATGGAAAAAATCAGTGATAGTGTTAAAGAAAGACAAGAGGGAGAACCTGTTAGGTTTGTTTACGATAAGACTATTGATAAAAGCACCCTTGAGTTTTTAATGGACAAAATGGGAATTGATAATACGGATAGTATTATACCCGGAGGACGCTACCATAACCGTAGGGATTATATGGCTTTTCCTAGTTTAGGACGTACCAATTTGCTATACGATAAAATAGTACCATTAGAAATTAAAGGACTTAGTTTGCAAGGTAGTATTTTTGAAACTATTGCAAAAAAAGACTACTTACAATATGCACCATACCACACGTTTTCTTACGTTGTTAAGTTTTTAAGAGAAGCAGCTTTAGACCCAAAAGTAAAAACAATAAAAATTACTATTTACAGACTAGCTCAGATATCGCATGTGGCAAGCTCACTAATTAATGCAGCTAAAAACGGTAAAAAAGTAACAGTTTCTATGGAGATTCAAGCGCGTTTTGATGAAGAAGCTAATATCGCTTACGCGGAACAAATGCAGCGTGAAGGTGTACATCTTATTTTTGGTGTGCAAGGACTTAAAGTTCATAGTAAAATGTGCGTAATTGAGAGAGAAGAAGGTAAAAAAATGAAACGATACGGTTTTATTAGTACCGGAAACTTTAACGAGTCTACTGCAAAAATATATACCGATTATACTTTGTTTACAGCTAATCAGAAGATTTTAAAAGATGTAAATAAGGTGTTTAACTTTTTTGAAGTTAATTATAAAATATACAGGTTTAAACATATAATAACTTCTCCTCATTATACTAAAAACAAGTTTTTTAATCTAATTGATCAAGAAATTAAAAATAAAAAAGAAGGAAAGCCAGCTTACATAAAACTTAAAATGAATAGTATATCAAATTATCAAATGATTGATAAATTGTATGAAGCTAGTCAAGCAGGAGTTAAAATTGATATGATTGTTAGAGGGATTTGTTGTTTGCTTCCCGGAGTAAAAGGTATTAGCGAAAATATTGAAGTAATTAGTATAGTCGATAAGTTTTTAGAGCATCCTAGATTGTATATCTTTTGTAACGATAATAACCCTAAAGTATATATTTCTTCAGCAGATTTTATGACTAGAAACATAGAAAATAGAGTAGAGGTAAGTTGTCCAATTTACGATAAGGATATAAAAGAAGAATTAATAGATACGTTTCATATTTGCTGGAACGATAATGTAAAAGCTAGGATATTAAATAAAGCACAAAACAATACCTATAAAAGAAATGATAAGCCTAAATGCAGATCACAATTTGAAGCTTATGATTATTTAAAAAACAAATTAGATGCTTAAAATTCAAAAGTACGCAGCTATAGATATAGGGTCCAATGCTATTAGGTTACTAATTTCTAATATAGTTGAAGAAAAAAACCAACCTACACGATTTAAAAAAAGCTCGTTAGTAAGGGTACCAGTACGTTTAGGAGCAGATGTTTTTATAAAGGAAGAAATATCTGAAACCAATGTAGAGCGTATGCTAAAAACCATGCAAGCTTTTAAGTTATTAATGGAGACTCATGGTGTAGTAAAATATAAAGCATGTGCAACCTCCGCAATGCGTGAAGCCAATAATGGAAAAGAAGTAGCAAAATTAATCAAGAAAAAAACAGGTATTAAAATTGATATTATTGAAGGTGAAGAAGAAGCAGCTATTATTGCAGCTACAGATTTACAATCTTATATAGATAATAATAAAAACTATTTATACGTAGATGTTGGAGGTGGTAGTACAGAGTTTTCAGTGATTGTTAAAGGAGAGAAAATAGCTTCAAGATCGTTTAAAATAGGTACAGTTAGGCTTTTAAATGACATGGTTAAAAAAGAAGCTTGGCAAGAACTAGAACAGTGGATTAAAACACAAACTTCTGAATATAATAAGATAGAAGTAATTGGGTCAGGAGGTAACATTAATAAAATATTTAAAATTTCTGGTAAAGCAATTGGTAAACCGTTATCTTACTTTTATCTTACGTCATATTACAACATGTTACAAACTTATTCTTATGAAGAACGTATATCAATATTAGATTTAAACCAAGATAGAGCCGATGTAATTATACCTGCATCACGCATATATTTATCAGCAATGAAGTGGAGTGGCGCTAAAGATATTTATGTACCAAAAATTGGATTGTCAGATGGTATTATAAAAAGCATGTATAACGATACTGTCTCTAGCCATACAAAGTTAAAATGATACACTTAATCTATTTATTGCTTTCTATTACTTAAAAAAAAATTATATTTACTATTAATAAATTAACTCAAAAAGAACCAACTAAATTTTTCAAAATATGAAAAAAACTATTTTACTTTTAACGTTTGTATTAGCTTCATTTTATGGATTTTCTCAAGACGCATTATATGGTGTTAGAGCTGGATACAATATTTCTAATTTAGATTTTGACCCAGAAGTACCAGCAGGAGTTGAAAACGCCCATAGAAATGGATTTTTTATCGGGTTTTTTGGAGAATACAGTTTATCTAAATCATTCTCATTTGCACCAGAAATGCAGTTTTCTGCTGAAGGAGCAAAGGATCAAGAGTTACGTATTAATTACATTCAAGTACCTTTATTTTTTAAATATAAAATAGGAGAATCTTTATCTATAGGAGTAGGACCTCAAGCTAGTTTAAAAGGTCACTCTTACGAAGATGGATTACAAAATTTAGGCTTCTCTGCTTTAGGTGGTCTAGAATATATGATTTCTGACGAGTTTTTTATCGACTTTAGATACTCTTACGGATTAACTAATGTTATTGACGATAATCCAATGGGGTTAGAAGCTAAAAACACTAATATGCAAATAGGTTTAGGAGTTAAATTTTAACACCTAATACAACTATAATAAAAAAAGCCAATTCTAATAGAATTGGCTTTTTTTATTCATAATTATTTGATTAACCGTGTATGGTTTGTTTATTACTTAAATCTTTCATGATTTGGGCTTCAAACTCTAACAAGTCATTCCATTTTTTATCAACTTCAGTTCTGTCGCCATATTGTCTTGCAAAGCCTAAAAACATAGTGTAATGGTTGGCTTCGCTAACCATAAGTTTACGGTAAAACTCCGCTAAAGTTTTATCTTCTAATTCTTCAGATAATAATCTAAAGCGCTCACAGCTTCTAGCTTCAATTAAAGCAGCGTATAACAACCTATGTACTAATTGCGTCGTTCGGCTTCCTCCTTTAGGAAAAAAAGTTAGCAACTGTATCACATAATCATCTTTACGGTCACGTCCTAAAACCCAACCATTTTTCAAAATTAAATCGTGTACCATTTTAAAATGGCTAATTTCTTCTTTAACCAAAGCAACCATTTCTTGTACTAAGTCAGTATATTCTGGGAAACTAACAATTAAAGAGATTGCTGTGCTTGTTGCTTTTTGCTCACAATACGCATGATCTGTTAAGATGTCTTCAATATTTTTTTCTACGATGTTTACCCAACGTGGATCTGTTGGTAGTTTTAGTCCTAGCATTGTTTAGGTTTAAATGTTAACTATGTTTTTTTAGATTTATATCTTCAATCGGTCAAATTGCTGCTTTATAATACTAAATATTATTTTGATGCCTTCTTCTAAAACTTTTAAACCTAATGTTCAAAATTAGATTAGTTTTAATATCACCAAATAATAAAAGGCTCTGATTGTTTTTAATTAGACGTCTAAATCAAAAATCTTACGCAGCAACTCTAAATTAGGGTTTTTTTCTTTTAATTTCTCGTACTTTTCAATAGGTGTATAAGCGTACTTAGTTTCTAATTCTTCATTAACAGTGATATCTAATGCTATGTCGTAGTTATTTAAGTTTTTACGTAAGTAAGACATTAAGTCAAATGACTGACGCTCTACTTCAACTTTATTAGTTGCGTTAGGAAATGTTAATTGTATCGAAAACCCATCTGGAGCCAATGTTGGTTTGTCAATAGATAGGATAGAAGCTAAATTAAATTTACCTTCTTTTTCAATTTTGTCTACAAATGCATTCCAAACTTCTGTTAATTCATCTTGATTAAATGGTTCTTTAGGTAAGTTTTCTTCATCAACAACAACGTCTAATTGCCTTATTTGATGTTCTTTTTTAGCACGAATACTTTTTAAGGAAAGTCCAGAAGTTCTTTTTTTCTCAGTAGCTATTCCTTTGTCTAAAACAATTTTTGGTTTTGCTGGTGAAGACGGTTTTTGTAATTCAGGGTTAACCTTTGTGTCTTTTTGTTGTGATACAACTGTATCTGCTACTTGTACAGGTTTGACAACCTTAATAGGTTTTATTCCAATTTTTTTAAAGTATGAAGGTGGTATTATGAACCGACTGCTATTTTTTTTTTCTCCATCAAAAGTGATAGAGGCAAGTTGCATAAGAGTTAATTCTACTAGGAGTCGTTGGTTTTTACTGCTTTTGTATTTTAAGTCACAGTCGTTAGCTAAATTAATACCTTTAATTAAAAAGTCTTGATCTACTTTTTTAGATTGTTCTAAATATTTATTTTTTGTGTCTTCACCAACTTCTAACAACTCTATAGTTGCAGGGTTTTTACAAACTAATAAATCCCTGAAGTGAGATGCTAATCCTGCGATGTAATGATGACCATCAAAACCTTTTGCTAAAGTTGTATTAAACTGAATCAATAATTCTGGTATCTTATTTTCTAAAATTAAGTCAGTGCTATCAAAATAAGTTTCGTAATCTAAGACGTTTAAGTTTTCTGTAACAGATTGTCTTGTTAAATCTTTTCCAGAAAAACTAACAACTCTATCAAATATAGATAAAGCGTCACGCATAGCACCATCTGCTTTTTGGGCAATGATATGTAAAGCGTCGTCTTCTGCATTTATACCTTGCTCTTTAGCAATATATTTTAAATAGTTTTTAGCATCTTTAACAGTTATACGTTTAAAGTCAAAAATCTGACAACGTGATAAAATGGTTGGTATAATTTTATGCTTTTCTGTAGTTGCTAAAATAAAAATACAATGTTTTGGTGGTTCTTCTAATGTTTTTAAGAAGGCATTAAAAGCTGCCTGAGATAACATGTGTACCTCGTCAATAATATAAACTTTATATTTTCCTACTTGTGGCGGGATACGGACTTGGTCTGTTAGGTTTCTAATATCATCAACTGAGTTGTTTGAGGCTGCATCTAACTCAAAAATATTAAATGCGTAGTCTTCGTCTCCAGTTTCGTTTCCGTCACTATTTATCATTTTAGCCAATATGCGTGCACAACTGGTTTTACCAACTCCACGTGGGCCTGTAAATAATAATGCTTGGGCTAAATGATTGTTTTCAATAGCATTCAATAAAGTATTAGTAATAGCAGACTGTCCCACAACATCTTTAAATGTTTGTGGTCTGTATTTTCTTGCCGATACTACAAAGTGTTCCATGAATAATTATTGAATAACAAATTTAGAAAATAGCAGGCAAATTATGAAGTCTTACAGCTGATTTTATTTATAGTTATCAACAAAATAATAAAAACACTTTTAGACTAAACTATTTAAAATTTCTAGCTTTAAAAATGTTTAGTTTATTGTAATTTTGCAAATAGTAAATCGCCTTATCGCTTTAAATTTATTTTAAAGAGGAAAGTCCGGACACCATAGTGTAATCATAGTGGTTAACAGCCATCCACCGAGAGGTGAGGAAAAGTGCAACAGAAAGTATGTACAGGTCATGCTGTAGTGAAACCAGGTAAACTCTATGAGGTGCAATACCATGTATACTAACGTTTGAGCGTGCACGCGCGATTGTTAGAGGGTAGGTAGCTAAAGCGTGTTGGTAACAGCAAGCTCAGATAAATGATAAGGGCTCTTTAGGGAGTACAGAATCCGGCTTATAGATTTGCTTAACTATAAAAAAAACCATCTAGAAATAGATGGTTTTTTATTATTACTCTTCTTCGTTAGACGTTTCATGTTCAAAAAAGCTAAACATATTTCCGCCATAACTTTTGGAATGTGTGTAATTAGCTAAATGCGATAAGTCTGTATGTTTGGAATGTTCTATTATTAATAAGCCTTCAGTTTCTAATAATTTATTTTCAAATACTAGTTGTGGGATTTTGGAAAACTCCTCTACAGGAAAATCGTATGGGGGATCTGCAAATATAATTGTATGTTGTTGTTTACTTTTTTCTAAAAACTTAAACACATCACTTTTAATGGTTTGAATATCCATTTCAAAACTTTGTGCTGTTTCATTTATAAATTTTATACAACCGTAATCTTGATCTACACATAAAATGTTTTCTGTACCTCTTGAGGCAAATTCATAACTTATATTACCAGTGCCTGCAAACAAATCTAATACAGATATATCGTCTAAATAAAATCTGTTATTTAAAATGTTAAATAAAGCCTCCTTAGCCATATCTGTTGTAGGTCTTACGGGTAGCTTTTTTGGAGCAGTAATCCTTCTTCCTTTAAATTGTCCTGATACGATGCGCATTATAAGCTTTTTAGTAAAGTGAAATGTGAATAATTAGTTGTTGGTTTATTTACAAAATTATACGTGTCCATACGGTTACCAAAGGATACGTTTCTAATGTATTTGTAAGCTATTTTATATAATTGGTCTTCTTTGTTAATTGTGCCTAAAAGGGTTAGTTGAATCGTTTCAGGGTTAAGCTGTAATTGCTCTAAAGTAAATAGTAAGTAATATATAAAATCTTCTTTAGTTTGATGCTCAAAAGTATTATAAAGCAACAATTCTCCTTTATTAAAAGCGACTATTTCAAAATTAGTATCTGCTATGTTTACATATACTTTTGGTTGACCTGCATGTTTTTCAATAATTAATAATTGTTCAATTAAAATAGTAGCGTAATGCTTGTAAGTAAAACTACCAAATTGATCAAATATAAAATTATTGATATTTGTAAAAGGCACATAAACAGTAACACAATCGTTAGTTACAATGTCATCAAAAGTGATAAAATCTGTTTTTAAAATTTTAGTATTAAATTTTAAATAATCAGCTAAAGCATCTTCCATAAATAAAGCTTTTGGTACAAGTGTAGCCCAATCGTTTACATGGATTATGTTAATAGCTTTAAAAGATTGTTTTAGTATATCCTCAGTATTAAAAAGATGCTTAACAGCATCTAAAAGCTCGGTTGGTGTTTTTTTAATATCAAAAACTTTAGATTTTAAATCTAAGATTGTTTTTGTATCAGAGTTTAAAACACAAAAAGAAAGCCCACTCAAACTAATTTGAATGGACAGTTCTAGGTTGGTTAAAATAGTATGTTCTTTATTCGTTTGAGCCATAAGTTTTTGGCCAATTTCCGATTGTTTTAGCAGAGCTCATAGATCCTACACGTAATGCATCTCCATTAACACCTTCAACAGATATTACTTGGTTTTCTTTAAGTACTAAGTTTTTATCTTGATCATAAAGGATGTCATTCTTTTTAACATATGCTTCAAAAACAGGAATTTTATTTCCACCTTCATCTTCTATTTCTCCAGCATCCATTTTAAATTTAACGCCTTCTTTTCCAACAGGTACATTCATCATAGTTTTATATCTGTCAGAGTTTTTGAATAATTTTTCTTTAACAGATTCAAATCCAATAGTGTCAGTGATAACAATATCTTTATAAGTTGTTACACCACCAAAAGCTTTTGTTCTTTCAACATCTACAATACTAGAATCTCTTCTTTCAATAATTGTAAATTTAGCAGTTTCAATAAATTTTACTAAAGAGTCGTAGCTTTTAGTAAACTTACCAGTAACGGTTCTGTGTGCTAATTGAGAATCTCTAATATCAACTAAGCGCTCAATAGCTGCAGCATATCTTTTTTCTTTTAACTGATTGAATTTGATTTCGCCATAAACAGAGTTAAAAGTCAAATATCCTAAAAAGATAATAAGACCCCAAAGAGCTATCGTAATAAAAGGTTTTGCTTTTGTTGGTACAAATTTATCAATAAGCCAAACAATTAAAATGGTTAATAGGATTGCTCCAATTATAATAAGTGCTAATTTCATAGTGAGTTAATAAATTTAATTAAGGTCTGTGACAAATCTACAATTTTTTTTTATTCGTAAAAACCATTGTTGGTAAAAATGATTTATATATTTGATAAAAAGTTTTCAATCCCCATACATTAATGACTAGTTCTCAATTTTATTCCCTTATAAAACAGCATTTTCCGTTTAAACCGACCCCAAAACAAGATATTTTACTTTTACAACTTTCGGAGTTTATTTTAAATGATAAAGAAAACGGTGTGTTTTTGCTTAAAGGGTACGCCGGTACTGGTAAAACCACCATTATTGGTACTATTGTAACTAATTTATGGCAAGCCAAAAAAAGTGCTGTTTTGATGGCTCCAACGGGTCGAGCTGCTAAAGTTATCTCTAATTATTCTAAAAAAGAAGCGTTTACAATTCATAAAAAAATCTATTTTCCTAAAAAAGAAAAAGGAGGAGGGGTTAAATTTGTATTACAACCAAATAAACATAAAGACACCATTTTTATTGTAGATGAAGCTTCAATGATACCAGATTCGCCTAGCGATTCTAAATTATTTGAAAATGGATCACTTCTAGACGATTTAATGCAATATGTATATCAAGGACATAGATGTAAATTATTATTAATTGGTGACACCGCACAGTTACCTCCAGTAAAATTAGAGTTAAGTCCTGCATTGGATGAAAACACATTAAGTCTAAACTATAACAAGTCAGTAACTAAAATGGAACTAGACGAAGTAGTTAGGCAAGGAGAAGGGTCTGGAATTTTAGAAAACGCCACTATTTTAAGAGAAACCATTGCAGGAAGCTTTTATGATAGCTTTAAGTTTAATCTAAAGTCATTTAAAGATATTGTTAGACTAGTTGATGGATATGAAATTATGGACGCTATAAACGACTCCTATAGCGATTTAGGTTATGAAGATACAAGTATTATAGTTAGAAGTAATAAACGCGCCAATTTATACAACCAGCAAATACGTAGTCGCATTTTGTTTAGCGAAAACGAGTTAGCTTCTGGTGATTACCTAATGGTCGTTAAAAACAATTACTTCTGGATTAAACCAACCTCTGAAGCTGGTTTTATTGCTAATGGTGATATTGTAGAAGTCCTAGAAATTTTCAGTATTAAAGAATTATATGGATTTAGGTTTGCAGAAGTAAAAGTCAGAATGGTTGATTATCCAAAAATGAAACCTTTTGAAACCGTGTTAATGCTAGATACTATCGAAGCTGAAACTCCGTCTTTACCTTACGAAGAGTCCAATAGATTATATCAAGAGGTTCAAAAAGATTATGAAGATGAAACTAGTAACTATAAAAAATTCTTAAAAATAAAAGGTAATAAATATTTTAATGCGTTGCAGGTTAAGTTTTCTTATGCTATTACTTGCCATAAATCTCAAGGTGGACAATGGAATACAGTATTTGTAGAACAGCCATACTTGCCAAACGGAATAGATAAAGATTATTTAAGGTGGTTATATACCGCCATAACCCGAGCTAAAGATAAATTATATTTAATTGGTTTTAAAGACGATTTTTTTGAAGAAGACCATTAAATTATTATATTTTTATACTCCAATTTAATTCTTAGATGAAAATAATAGCAATGATTCCTGCACGATATAGTGCGTCTCGTTTTCCTGGTAAATTAATGAAAGATTTAAACGGAAAGCCTGTAATTACTCGTACTTACCAAGCTACAGTAAACACCAATTTGTTTGATGACGTTATTGTCGTTACAGATAGTGATATCATTTTTGACGAAATCACCAAAATAGGTGGACATGTTATGATGAGTAAAAAAGAGCATGAGTGTGGTAGCGACCGTATTGCAGAAGCTGTTGAGGATTTAGATATAGATATAGTTATAAATGTGCAAGGTGACGAGCCTTTTACTGAAGTAGAATCTCTTAAAAAACTAATTCAAGTTTTTAAAGAAGATAAAGACAAGCAAGTAGACTTAGCGTCTTTAATGGTGCATATTACAGATTGGGAAGAAATTAAAAACCCAAATACAGTTAAGGTTATTGTAGATCAACAAAACTTTGCTTTGTACTTTTCAAGAAGTCCTATACCTTATCCAAGGGATGAGACTACAACTGTAAAATACTATAAACACAAAGGGGTTTATGCTTTTAGAAAACAAGCTATTTTAGATTTTTACAACCTACCAATGTTAACTTTAGAAGCTTCAGAAAAAATAGAATGCATCAGGTATTTAGAATATGGTAAGCGCATTAAAATGGTAGAAACTAACGTACAAGGAGTTGAAATTGATACTCCAGAAGACTTAGAACGTGCAAAAAAACTATGGAAGTAGATTATAGTAAAATAAAAGTTATTGGCTTTGATGCTGATGATACGCTTTGGGTTAATGAGACCTATTTTAGAGATGCAGAACTAGAGTTTGCAAAATTGTTAGGTCAATTTGAAACTGCAAACAAAATAGATCAAGAATTATTTAAAATGGAAATGAAAAACCTTCCAGTTTATGGTTATGGCGTTAAGGGGTTTGTGTTGTCAATGGTAGAGATGGCTTTGGAATTATCCAATAATACAGTTTCAAATCAGACCATTTCTAAAATTTTAGATATTGGTAAAGACATGATTAACCAAGAGGTTGAATTACTTGAAGGTGTAGAAGAAGTATTACAACAATTATCTAAAAAATATAAATTAATTGTAGCAACAAAAGGTGACCTGTTAGATCAAGAACGTAAACTTGAAAAGTCAGGATTGTTGGATTATTTTCATCATATAGAAGTTTTAAGTGATAAAAAAGAGGCTAATTATTCTAAATTATTAAATCATCTAGATATTAAACCCTCAGAGTTTTTAATGATAGGTAACTCGCTTAAATCAGATATTTTACCTTTAATTAATATAAAAGCAAGTGCTATTCATGTACCATTTCATACCACATGGTTGCATGAGCAAGTTACTATAAACACAGAAGTTTCAAAGCAATATAAAACTATAAAAAGCCTTTTAGAATTACCTAAATTAGTGTTATAGTATTAGCTATTAGATAGCATTATCATTATTTTTAGAAATGTTTCTAAAAAACTTAAATAAGTAATAAATTTGTAAAATAAGACGACAAGTCAATGAGTTATAAAAATTTTCCAATGGTGTCCAAAGTTGTTTTTGGACGAGGTAGTTTTAATCAATTAAGCGATATTATAGAGCCTAAAAGATTAAATACTAACGCGCCATTTATCTTTTTTGTAGATGATGTTTTTAAAGGTAATGCTTGGTTAACCTCAAGAATTCCCCTTTCATATCAGGATAAAGTAATTTATGTTTCTACATTAGAAGAACCTAAAACAGAGCAAATTGACCAGTTTGTAGAAGATATTATTTTAAATTTTAAAGAGCGACCATCAGGTATCATTGGTATTGGTGGTGGTTGTATTTTGGATGTTGCAAAAGCAGTTGCAATTATGTTAAACAATAATGGTCAAAGCAAAGATTATCAAGGTTGGGACTTAGTTAAAAACCCAGCTGTTTATCACGTTGGTGTACCAACAATTTCTGGTACCGGAGCAGAAGTATCTAGAACCACTATATTAACTGGTCCAGAACGTAAATTAGGAATTAACAGTGATTATACTCCTTTTGACCAGGTGATTTTGGACCCTGAGTTGACTAAAGATGTTCCAAAAGACCAATGGTTTTACACAGGAATGGATTGTTACGTGCATTGTATTGAGTCTTTAAATGGTACTTATTTAAATGCGTTTAGCCAATCTTATGGCGAAAAGGCTTTAGAGTTATGTAACGAGATATTTTTAAGTGATAATTTAACTACGGAAGAGTCTCAGGATAAATTAATGATGGCTAGTTGGCATGGAGGTATGAGTATTGCATATTCTCAAGTCGGGGTTGCGCATGCTATGAGCTATGGATTAGGCTATCTTTTAGGCGTAAAACATGGTATTGGTAATTGCATTGTTTTTGATCATCTAGAAGACTATTATCCAGAAGGAGTCGCACTATTTAAAAAAATGAAAGCAAAACACAATATTACTCTACCACAGGGTATTTGTGCAAATCTATCAGATAAAGATTTTGATATTATGATAAATGTTGCTTTAAGTCTTGAACCGCTTTGGGAAAACGCTATCGGTAAAAATTGGAAAAAAACAATTACACACGATACGCTTAAAGCATTATACCAAAAAATGTAATATGTATTGGCTAGCTAAATTTATTTACTTTAAAGTCTTAGGATGGAAAGTAGTGGGAAACACTAACTTCTCAAAAGACACAATAAAAAAAACAGTTATAATATCTGCACCACACACTAGTAATTTTGACTTTATTATAGGTGTTTTATTACGTAAAGTAGTAAAACTTAAAGCTAATTTTATTGGTAAAAAAGAGCTTTTTGCATGGCCATTTGGCTATTACTTTAGAGCAGTAGGAGGAGTGCCGGTAGATAGAAAAAACAAAGAAAACAAAGTGCAAACTATTGCCCAGTTTTTTAAAGACAATGACGAGTTTAGATTAACACTTGCACCGGAAGGGACTAGAAGTAAGGTTGAAGACTGGAGAACAGGATTTTATTACATTGCTAAGGAAGCTAACGTACCAATTATCATGTTTACTTTAGATTATGAAAATAGGCAAAATACCGTCTCAGAACCTTTTTATCCAACAGACAACATAGAAGAAGATTTTAAGTATATGAAATCTTTTTTTAAAGGTGTAAAAGGAAAAATTGAAAAAAATGTTTAGTTTTTAAAAAATTATCTTAAATTGGTACAGGTTTTGATTTATATTTATTGTAGTTATAAATGAAACATAAAGTAAACTTCTAAGTCCCTAAAAAGAAACATTTACCTACTACTACAAAAAAAGCGCCTTTAATATCTTTATTAAAGGCGCTTTTTCAATGTTATAAATACAGTTAATTCTTATGTTGGATCTCTTCAACTTCACAGCCAAATAAGCTTTGTTGCATAATTAGTTTAGAAACTCCTTCTGGAAGCATTGTTTGCCATCCATCTTCACCATCGCAAATCATTTTTAAAACAGTTCTAGAAAATACATTTAATGTATTTGGATCAAAATCTGTAATATCTACAACCTTTCCATTGTATTTAAAAAATTTGTATAACTCTTTCATTCGTGGGTGTACCTTAAGGTTTTCGCTTGTAGTTAACGAGCCATCTTCTTCCTTCATTGGATAAAGGTAAACACGTAAATCTTTAAAAAACAGCTTACCAAAAGCTTCTAATATACCACCACTTAAGTGTCTGTAATATTTCTCGTCAAAAATATCGACCAAATTATTAACACCCATTGCTAATCCCATTCTGTTCTTAGAATATTGAGAGAAGTATTCTACTAGTTTATAATATTCTTGAAAGTTTGATATTAATACAGTGTGTCCTAAAGAGCATAATAGACGTGCACGGTCCATAAAATCTTGTTCGTCAATTTCTCCTTCAGCTCTAAGGTTAGAAAGTGTAATCTCAAAAATTACTTGCGTATTGTTTTCATCAACCTTATTTTCTTTAATAAACATTTCTAAAGACTTCTCGTACATATCAATGTTTACCCTAGTTACAGGTCTAAAACTTCCACGTAAAGTTAAAATGTTTTTTTTGTATAATACTCTAGCGGGTAAAACATTGTTTCCGTCAGGAGCAAACATTACTGCATCGGTCATTCCATTTCTTACTAATTGCAGACTCATTAAACGGTTGTCTACATCTTTAAAAACAGGACCTGAAAAATTTATAGTATCAATTTCTATTTGGTCTTTATCTAAATGATCGTATAAATAACGTAATAATTTTTTAGGTTCATTATACTTGTAAAAAGCACCATAAATAAGATTAGTACCTAATATACCTAAAGTTTCTTGTTGTAATCTAGCGTCATTTTCTTTAAAACGTAGATGTAAAATAATCTCGTTATATTCTTTTTCAGCTGGATCTATTTGGTATTTAATCCCGACCCATCCATGACCTTTATATTTTTTTGCGAAATCTATTGTAGCAACAGTATTTGCAAAACTAAAAAACATTTTGTTTGGATTTTTTTTACGGTCAATACGCTCTTCAATAAGTTTTATTTCATGAGACACCATTTTACGTAAACGTGCTTCAGTCACATAGCGCCTATCATTTTCTATACCGTAAATCGCGTCACTAAAATCTTTGTCGTAAGCAGACATTGCTTTTGCAATGGTACCAGATGCCCCACCAGCTCTAAAAAAATGACGTACAGTTTCTTGTCCTGCACCAATTTCAGAAAACGTTCCGTAGATATTTTCGTTTAAATTAATACGAAGTGCTTTGTCTTTTAAAGAGGGGATATTTTCAAATTCTCTATCTCCTTTTAACGTAATTTCCATATAAAAACCCCTATAGTGTTAAGTTTTACAAAGGTACCAAATAACTATATCAAACAAAAAAAATAACTTATTTTTGTGAGAAATCTTCGGCAATTGAAAATTACTTTTTTAGGCACAGGTACTTCGCAAGGTATTCCAGTAATTGGAAGCACACACCCTGTATGTTTGAGTTCTAATTTTAAAGATAAACGATTACGTGTTTCTGTAATGGTAGAGTGGGAAGACAGCGTTTTTGTTGTAGATTGTGGCCCCGATTTTAGACAGCAAATGTTACGTGCTAATCCTGATAAAATTGACGCGCTTTTATTTACACATGAACATGCAGATCATACTGCGGGATTGGATGATATTAGACCTTTTTGTTTTAAGCAAGGCGAATTGCCAATTTATGCGCATAAACGTGTTATAGAACAACTTAAAATCAGATTTGATTATGTGTTTACTACAGAAAACAGATACCCTGGCGCACCAACTGTAGCTGTAAATCTAATTGAAAACAAACCCTTTGCAATTAACAATTTACCAATCATTCCTATTGATGGATTGCACCACAAACTACAAGTATTTGGGTTTAGGTTTGATAAATTTGCATATCTAACAGACATTAAAACTATTACTAAAGCAGAATTAGACAAGCTTAAAAACTTGGACGTTTTAGTAATTAATGCTTTAAGAGAAAAAGAACATATATCACATCTAAATCTAGAGCAAGCTTTAGATCTTATATCAATTATTAAACCTAAACGTGCTTATTTAACGCATATTAGTCATTTATTAGGGTTTCATGATGAAGTAGAACAAAAACTACCAGAAAATGTATTTCTGGCTTATGATCAATTAGAAATTATTATTTAAAAAAGACTTATTAAAGATGAAGAATAAAATATTTATGTACCTATTTATTTTTGTATCACTAATTGTAGTGTTTCAATATGTAAATTCAAAAAAAATATTGGAAGATAGCTCCAAACGCATAGAAGTACTTAGAGAACAAAATTCCGCTTATCAAGACTCGCTTGACTTTCAAAAAGAAGAATTGTCAGATTTATCACTTTTTGATTTAAGATACAGTCAGGATGCTCAAGATTATTTTTACAATAAAAATTTAGAAAGCGATACATTAATCCCTTTTATTCAAAATGAGTTGTATAAATTAAACGAAACTGAGGGCGAACACCCATTAATTCCTTTTGCTGCTTCAGAAGGTAAAAAGATGCAATTTAACACCATTAAAATGCTTAACCATAGATGGATTATAGCAGATTTTTCTGATGGTCAATTTTGGGGTGAGTTACTAATTAAGTATTTTGTAACTTCTGATAAACAAGTAGAATTTGAAGTGTTAGATTATTTGTTATATACAAAGTAATCCTATAATCTTAAACTAATAAAAAAGCAGCTATTTTTAATTAAATAGCTGCTTTTTAAATAAGTGTTTTATTTATTCTAAATCAATTTTACTAACCAATCCTTAAACTCGTAAAAGTTTTGTGGTGCAACACCATGACCAACAGGAAACTCACTAAATTGATGTTTAATATTTAAGTTTTCTAAAAACTTAGGCGCTTGTCTAGCCCAATCTACCGGTATTACTTGGTCGACACTACCGTGCGAGCAATAAAAGTTTAAATGTTTGTATGCAGACGGGGCTTTTGTTTCAAATAAATCCTCGTTAACATAACCACTTAAAGCGATAATATTGTTTACCTTTTCTGGATAAGTTAATGCTACTGCATAACTTAAAATACAGCCTTGACTAAACCCTAACAGTGAAACGCTATCTTTATTTACTGGATAATGTGCAATTGCTTGATCTATAAAAGTTGCAATTAAATCTCTAGATTGTATGGCTTGTTCATTATCACTCCATTTACCTTTATCTGCATCAAAATTAATTGCATACCAAGCATTACCGTAGGGTTGCATAGGGTATGGCGCTTTAACAGAAATTATAAAAAGTTCCTCCGGTAATTCTGAAGCAAAGCTAAATAAGTCATTTTCGTCACTTCCATAACCATGAAAGAGTAGAAGTAGCGGTGCGTTTTCTTTTAACGTTGACGGTCTAGTAATATGATGTAAGTTGAATTTTTCCATTATTTTACTAGTACTTTAAATAGGTTTTGAAAAATTGGTCCGATAAAAGGAATTGGTTTCATACTACCATTTACAGCAGTCATAACTCCTAAAAATAATAATGCACCCATGCTTACCCAAAACGCTAATGAGATTTGCATGCTGTCAAATTGGCTAACAAAATAGCCAATAACCATCCAAAGTAGACACAAACCTAATCCTTGTCTGTTATGGAAACTTGTAAATTCGTTTTTGTGTTCATTATTCATAATAATAGCTATCACGCTACCAACTATGGTAAGGTAACTAACTACTGCTAGTGTTTTACCTTCTTCTATTGTTTGTTGATTCATTGTATTATAATACTGTTTTGTTATTTGCAATTATTCCGTATACTTTTCCTTTTAACTCTTGTCCTAAAAAAGCACTATTCTTAGACTTTGAAACAATATCAGTTTCCGCGAAAGCGTATTTAATATCTGGGTTAAAAAGGGTTAAATTAGCTATTTCTCCTTCGTTAACACTTGTGCTAACTTGACCAAATCTAGTTTTTCCTTTAGTTAATAATTGAATTGTTTTTTTAGTTGAAAACACGGTGTTTAATGCTCCAAAAGCACTTTCTAAACCTATTGTACCAAAGGAAGCGTGTTCAAATTCTACTTTTTTCTCGTCAATAGTTTTTGGATTATGGTCACTAGTTACCATATCTATCGTACCGTCTTTTAAACCTTCAATTAAAGCGTCAACATCTTTTTGTACTCTAAGAGGTGGATTGACTTTGTAATGAGTGTCAAAGTCATTTAAAACATCGTCTGTTAAACATAAATTATGGATTGCCACGCTACAACTAACATCTAGTTTTTTACGTTTAGCTTCTCTAATTAAGTCAACACTTTCTGCAGTTGATATTGTAGGTATGTGCAGTTTACCGCCTGTATATTCTAATAAAAACAAATCTCTAGCAACTTGCATAGCTTCGGCTAGGTTAGGGCTTCCTTTTAAGCCTAAAGAAGTGCTAGTCAATTCTTCGTTAACTATTCCTTTTCCAGAAATTTTAGTTTCTAATGGAAACGAGCAGACTAAACCTTCAAAATTGCTAGCATATTGTAATGCTATTTTTAGAAGGTTTGGATTGGATACGGGTTTTTTATAATCCGAAAAGGCTACAGCTCCAGCATTTTTCATATCAAAAAGTTCAGCTAAATCTACACTTTCGCTGTTTTTGGTTAATGCACCAATTGGCAATAGTTTTACTGCATGATTTTGCACTTTAGAGAGTACAAAAGCGACGTTAGCATTGGTGTCTATCACGGGGTTAGTGTTGGCTTGCAAAGCGACACTTGTAAAACCTGACTTAGCAGCTGTTTTAAGTCCGTTTTCAATAGTTTCTCGGTCTTCAAAACCTGGTTCTCCAAAACAAACACTACTATCAAACCAACCTTGCGAAAGATGTAAATTATCTAATGTAATTGTCTTGTAATTATTAGTGTTTGCAATGTTTTTTGCAATTTTACTAATTTTACCTTTTTCAATCAAAACATCACAAATTTGGTTATGAAACTTGCTTGATGCGTCAATTATTGTTGCTTTTTTTATTAAGACGTTCATTTAAAATATTTTAAGATGAGCATTTCTAAAATTAATAAAACGAATCCCAAAATTACAAACCATTTCCATAGCTCGTTAACTTTTGTGTCGTTATTTATAGTGTCAAAAACGCTAGCAATAGAGTTGTTAACGGTTAGGTTTTTTAAATTATCTAAGTTGATATAACTTAAATCACTCTCGGCTCTGTTATAATTATAACTAACGTTTTGAATGATTTCTGTTTTGTTTTTTAAATCGTAAATCCCAGATTTTTCTGGTAAATCATTGGTTTTAATAACTACTTTATTATTAAAATAATTTTGTTCTGGTATTAATTTATCTTCCCCTTTTTCTAAGGTTAATACAGCATCTTGTTGCAAGTTAACTGCTACATCATAACTATTGTCTTGACCAATTGTATAATAAAGCGTAGCAGCATTTAAACTCTGTTTTGCAATATTATAAAAGGTTGGAACTATTAAATTTATGTTTTTAAAATTAGAGTTATCATCGTTTATAGGTGCAGTAAAGACATAGACCGATTTTTTTTGAGATAAAAAGGGTTTAGCATCTTCAAACTGTAATATACTAGAGGTTTGCACATTACTTTGTGGATAATAGCTATTAACTTTTGGGTATTGAAAATTGTCGACTTGTTTTTCAAATACTCCGTTTGCATATAATGGATGTGCGTAATTTATGGTTGTTATTCGTTTTTCTGTCGTTACAAGTTGGTTAAAAGGTGTAAAGTTAAAACGTTGTAAAAATGTATTATAATCTGTTGTGTTACCTTTTAATGCAGGAATAAATACAACAGCTCCTCCTTTGTCTGTGAAGGCTTTTAAAGCTGTTGTTAGGCTTGCAGGCAAAGCTTCGATTTCATTAATTACTACTAAATTTTGTGTATCAAACAAACTGTAGTCTAAAGTGCTTGTCTTTTTTGAAGTAAAATTGAATTCGTCTTCGGTAAAAATTCGACTTAAATAATCAGCATTAGAATTACTAATCGCTAAAACATTAATTTTTGAACGAGAATTTATGTTGAAATATAGCGTGTTGTCAAACTGTAATTGTGCATCTTCGATTGTTATTTTTCCTTTTATAATTTGATTATTAGGAAGTGTAAAAACTGTTGAAGCTTTACCGCTTAAATCTACTGAGGCTTTGGATAATAATTGATCATTATTGTATAATGATACTGGAAGGTTGCTTATTTCTGTACCATTATTTTTAAGGATAACAGTAACCTCTAAAGTATTAGCTTCTTGTTTAGAGACATACAAGCTGTCTATTGTTATATTACTTTTACTTACAGGTTTTAAGCTAACCAAGCTTAAAGTTATACTTGAATCTTTAGTGTGGTTAAAATCATTTTTGTTTTGCTGAAAATCCGATATAAATATTAAATTTTTAATCGAGTTATTATTGTTAGAAAAGGACTTTTTAGCTTTTAATAAAGCAGCGTCATAGGATAGTTGATTTGACGAATAATCTAACTGTAATAACTGGTTTTTAATTGCTTTTATAGTCGTGTTTTTATAACTATCTGTGTTAGTAATTAATGATAGTGTTTTGGTTTCTGGAACGGTTTCAATCAAATCTTGTACAGCACGTTTTAATAATTCGCCTTTTTCTCCTTTGGCTTGCATACTAAAGGAATTATCTAGATAAATAACGGTCTCCTTTTGGGCATTAAACGTATTTGTTTTTGACGTAAAAGGCTGTGCAAATGCTATAATAATTGCTGCTAGTAGTAATACTCTTGTAATTAATGTAAGCCACTTTTTAATTACAGCACTTTTTCGGGTTTGTAATTGGACTTTTTTAAGATAGGCAACATTAGTAAAATATTCTTTTTGAAATTTTCTAAGTTGAAATAAGTGAACAATAATAGGAATTAACAGTAAGAAAAGCGCGTAAAGAAGTTCTGGATTTTTAAACTGCATTAATTTTAAAGTTTGTCAAAGATAATAATTGCATTTATATAAAGCCTATTACCAAATTAACATTTTAACAAAAACTTAGTGTTTAAATTATGTAACAAATTATATTTTTGAGCGTCTTCTAAAAAAGACTATAAACAAATATACTTACAAAATGAGAAAACTTTTAGTAACTACTATTGCAACGGGACTTTTATTAGTTGGATGTAACAGTACAAAAACAACAGACAAATTAGCGTCACAAACTCCAATTGCGACATCCATTGACTTGACTAAAGTAGTTAATGATAAAGCACCTGTGACAATTAATCCAGGACGATTTACTCAAGAAACGGTAACCTATAGATTACCAAGAGTAGTACAAGGGACGTATTCTGTTAGTGATTTTGGAAAGTATATTGACGACTTTAAAGCGTTTGATTATAAAGGTAACGAGTTAGCAACTGTTAAAACAGATACTAATACTTGGACTATTGCAAACGCTACACAATTAGACTATATTACTTATAATGCTAATGACACCTTTGACCAAGAGGTTACTGGTGGAATAGGAGGTGAAGCACCATTTTCTCCTGCAGGTACAAATATTGAGCCTACAAACTATGTTTTAAATCTACATGGTTTTATAGGATATTTTGACAGTTTAAAAGATAGTCAATATAGCTTAGACGTTACTGCTCCAGCAGATTTTAAACGTACTTCAGCACTACAAGAAACTGGAAAAAAAGTAAGTAAAGATGGTAAAATAGCAACATCAAGTTATTTTGCACCACGTTACTTTGATATTACAGACAACCCAATGTTTTATGGGGATTTAGATGTGGAAGAGTTTCAGGTTGGAGATATAAAAATTGTACTTAGTGTTTATTCTCCAAACAAAGTACATACTGCAGCAGATATTAAAGCTGTTATGGAAAAAATGATGCAAGCTCAAAAAACTTACTTAGGCGATATAGATAGTACTCCAAGATATGATATCTATTTATATTTATCTGAAGGAAAAGACGACTCGCCTAAAGGATTTGGTGCTTTAGAGCATCATACATCAACAGTTGTAGTTTTAGGAGAAAGCATGCCTTTTGAAGCTTTAGCTGAAAGTATGATTGATGTAGTATCGCATGAGTTTTTTCATATTGTAACACCATTAAGTGTCCACTCTGAAGATGTGCATTATTTTGATTACAACCAACCAACTTTTTCTAAACATTTATGGATGTATGAAGGTGTAACAGAATATTTTGCGACATTATTTCAAGTCGACCAAGGATTAATTGAAACTGAAGAATTTTACGGAGATATATTAGGGAAAATTCAAACATCAGCAAACCTTAATGACAACATGAGTTTTACTGTAATGAGTGAAAATGTGTTAGAAGAACCTTATGCATCACAATACTATAATGTGTACATGAAAGGTGCTTTAATAGGGATGTGTATTGATATTATTTTGCGTGAAGAAAGCAATGGTGACAGAGGGATTTTATCTTTAATGAAAGAGTTGTCAAACAAATATGGTAAAAACAAACCATTTGAAGACGATAAGTTAATTGATGAAATTATTGCAATGACTTATCCAAGTGTTGGCGAATTTTTAAACACACATGTAGTTGGTGATACACCAATTGATTATGCTGTTTACTTTAAAAAAGTAGGTTTGAATATGGATAGCGGAAAAGTTAAAACTAACTATATCCAAAATGATGGCGCTTTAATATTTGCGCCAGATAGAGCTACAATGACAATTCCTTTTAGCGAAGCAGTTAAGGATAATAGTTTTTGGAATGATAACGGAGTATTACCTGGTGACGTTATAAAAACGGTTGATGGTAAAGAATTAAATCTTGCTACAGCACAACAAATACTAACTAGCATGTACATGTGGCAACCAGGGACAGATATTAATGTAGTTTTAGATAGAGACGGAAAGAAAGTTGTTATAAAAACTAAGTTAACCCAATCTTATACGACAGGAACTAAATTAGTTGAAGATCCAAACGCAACCGATGCCCAAAAAAGAATAAGACAAGCTTGGCTTAAAGGTTAATTTTAGATTAAAAAAGTTTGGCATAAAAGTTGAATTGTTTAACTTAGAGAATGATTTACAGTAGTTAACATAAATCATTTGGCTAATAAACTTTAAAACATAAATAAAATGAAAAAATTAATTCTTATTGTATTTACCCTTTTTTTAGGTGTTAATTCATTAATGGCACAAGACGTCAAACAAATTGAAGATGCTAATTACGTTATACTTTTAGACAGTAAAGTTTTTCACTACACTGTTAATGGAGTAGAGCAGTTAAAAGCAGATTTAACACTTAATAACGGTACAGTTGTTAAGACTGATGGGACTTATATCACCGATAAAAAAACACTTAAACTAGAAGATGGTCAGTGTTTAGGGATGAGCGGTACACTTTATAAAGACCAGCAAACCTTAACTAAAAAGCTGATTAAACATATGAAGAAGTCTTAATTTTTATATTATATACTAACAAAAAAGCCTAATCAAAGATTAGGCTTTTTTTTATCTTGCAATAGTAAATTTAAAGGTACTACCTTTTCCTATTTCAGAATTTAGAACAATATCACCTTTTAGTTTTTGGACTAGATTTTTTACAGTAAATAAACCTATTCCGGTACCTTTATTACCCTTAGCATCAATTTGATTATTATTGTTATTAAACAACTTAAACACTTCATCTTGTTGCTCTTGCGCTATACCAATTCCGTTATCAGTAACAGAAAAAATATGATAATCTTTATCCTTGGTGTAGGTTAATAATACTTTTGGATTACGCTTTGTATTGTACTTTATAGCGTTATCAACTAGATTAATCAATATTTGGGTGACTGCTGCTTTATTGATAAATACAAACTCATTATTAGTACTTGTCTTAAAATTATCATCATCCATGGAGTGGATTCTTTTAATTTCGTCAAATAATTTATTTATTGAAACATTTTCTTTGTCAGCATTTAGTAATTCATCTGCTTTGTAATGCATTAAAATCCCGTCAATATAATTGTTAAGAGACTCTGCTGATTCTTCGATATAATTAATATATTCTACAGATTCTTTAGTAAAAACATTACCTTTTTCTTCCTTTAAAAAACTAGTTAAAGAGATAATATTTGCTAATGGAGATTTTAAATCATGGGATACATGACTTGCAAACTTACCAAGCTCAGCATTTCTTTTTAAAAGGTCTTGTTTAGATTCGGTTAAAAGCCTATTACTAAGTCTTAAGTCAAATAAATTAACAACTTGTTTAGCAATAGTTATTAGTGCATTTTTTTGAAATTCTGATAATTTATTAGGCTCATGACCATAAACACATAATGTACCTAAAGCTAATCCTTGTTTGTTGCGTAATGGGACACCAGCATAAAAGATAGCATTATATTCCTCAACCAAAGGATTACCTATAAAACGTTTGTCTTCTCTAGCGTCTTCAACCACAAAAATATCCTCGTCATGTAAAATAGCGTGTCCACAAAATGAAATGTCTCTCGGAGACTCTTTTATATCTACACCATGACGTGATTTAAGATAATTACGATCTGAATCTAATAATGTAATTAAAGAGATAGGCAAATTGCAAATACTAGCTACTAGGCTAGTTATGTTATCAAAATCACTTTCTGGAAGTGTATCTAATAAGTTATAAGATTTTAAACAAGAGATTCGTTCTTGTTCATTTTCAGGAAATTCTGGTTTTATCATTTAAGCAGCTAACATTATGTTAAATATTACCGACAAAATTACTGATAATAAAGTTTGAAAATGTTAAAATTTTTCAAAAACCCCTAATCCAAATAATGCAAAGTCATATTTTACAGGGTCTTGGCTATCTAATTGTCTTAATGCTGCATCTAATTCTGCTACAGCTTTGCCATCATTTTGTTTACGCTGTAACAGTCCAAGTTTTCTTGCTACATTACCAGAATGTACATCTAAAGGACAAGATAGTTGAGCAGGTGATAGGCTTTTCCAGATGCCTAAATCAACATTTGTATTGTTTGGCCTAACCATCCAACGTAAAAACATGTTAATACGCTTTGCAGCACTATTTTTTAGTGGATCACTAATGTGTTTTTGTGTACGCTGTAAATGTTCAATTTCAAAAAAAGCTTGTTTAAAATAGTGGATTGACGTTTGCAAACTATCTTTTTGGGCGTGTTTAGCAAAGACTGACTCTAGTCCTTTATGTTTTTGATATATATGCTGTAAACCTTTAATAAAGGTTATAAAATCTATTCCGTTAAAGGTGCGATGCACAAAAGGTTCTAATTTTTCTAAATCAGATTCTTGATGATTAATTACAAAATCAAAAGGGGATTGATCTAATAATTGCATCATTTGATGTGCATTTTTATTAATGCTTTTTCGGTTTCCCCAAGCAATAGTAGCACTTAAAAAGCCAGCGATTTCTATGTCTTCTTTTTTAGTAAACAAATGCGGAATCTGTATTGGGTCACTATCTATAAAATCAGGTTTATTATAAAGCTCTACTTTACTATCTAAAAATTCTTTTAGCTCTTTTTTAGTCATTAAATTATTTGCTTATTCTATAACGTAGTTATTAGTTGTGACAGAAAATGTGGCTTCGTTTGAAGTTTCAATTGTTATGTTTAATGCAAATTCTGATCCAGATGCAATAGTTTCATTAAATACTAATAGTATAGAGTCCGGAGCTTTTGATGTAATATTAGCTTGATAGGTTTCTGGATTATAAAACTGATTGATTTCTAATAAATTTTCAAAATCATAAAATGTAAATCTCATTATATCATTTAAACTTTCACCTGCAGCAATACCATTAATAGTTGTATTGGCTGTAATATTTAAATTAGTAAACTCGGAGCCATACTCGTAATTATTATCTGGACAAGTGGTGGCTAAAGCAGTATTAAAATTTATGTTGCTTTGTGTTGCAGAAGTAATATCTTGATAATCATAAATTAAATTTAAGTTTACATAAAAGTCTTCGGAAGTCGTAACCACTATGTCTTCTGCGTTATAAATTTGTAGTGATTGCAAATTGACTAAAAATGTTTTGGCTTTACAACAAGAAAATAACACTAATTGCAAAACAAGAAAAAATAAAAAGGAATACGTGATTTTTTTAAGCATTGTTTTTTATTTATAGATGCAAATTATAGGGTTTGGTTGCGTTAAATTATATTTTTTTTAACTCATAAATAATATAGCAGGTATAATTATAACACCATTATACATCGCGTGCAATAGTATAGAATAAATTAATCCAAAGCGCACACGAATATAGCCAAACACTAAGCCCAATACAATTTGTGGTAATACTAATAATGGTGAAAACAATAGTATTTTGGTAGTTATTTCAAAATTAAATAAATGTACATACCCAAAAATTAATGCTAAACTATAAAACCCAATTTTAAAATACTTTTTATTAAATAAGGTTAATGGTCCTCTAAAGATTAACTCTTCAATTACTGGGGCAAGTATCACAGCTGTAAAAATTATATAAAGTGGGTTGCTCTCTTCAAATAACTTTGATATGGCATGTGTATCAGAATTATAAACTCCTAAAATCTCTAAAAATGAAGTAAAGAAACCTATTCCAATACCAATTGCTAGGCATAATCCAACACTTTGTAATACTACTCCTAATTTTATTTTTGAAGACGTGTATTTTAATTGTTTAAGACGTGGATGTTTAATGTAATTTAAAACAGAATGAAATAATATGACCATAAATTATATTATTTTTCCATCAACCATGGTAAGTTTTCTATCTGCTAAATTGGCTAAATCTGTATTATGTGTAACAATAACAAAGGTTTGTCCAAATTGATCACGAAGTTTAAAAAATAAATTATGAAGGTTTTCTGCGCTTTCGCTATCTAGATTACCAGAAGGTTCATCAGCAAATATTAATTCCGGATTATTAACTAAAGCTCTTGCAACTGCAACACGTTGTTGCTCTCCGCCGGACAACTCGCTTGGTTTGTGATTGTATCTGTGCGATAACCCTAGAAAATCTAGCAACTCTTTAGCTCGATTTTCAGCTTCGGTTTTATTTGTACCTTTAATAAATGCAGGAATACAAACGTTTTCTACAGCTGTAAACTCTGGTAATAATTGATGAAACTGAAAGATAAATCCAATGTGATGATTTCTAAATTGTGCTAATTGTTTTTCGGTCAAACCGGTAATTTCTTTATTATTAATTACAAGCTCACTTTCGGTTTTGTTTTCAATAAAATCTAAAGTACCTAAAATTTGAAGTAGAGTAGTTTTTCCTGCACCAGAAGCGCCAACAATAGATACAATTTCACCTTTTTTAATATGAACATCTACACCTTTTAAGACATGTAAATCATCATAATATTTATGTATATTTTTTGCTTTAATCATAGTTTAATATAAAGTACGGAAATTACCACTTTATAAATTATTAGACAACAAATAACTATTTAGCTTTTCTTTTTAAAAACGTTTTTTAAATCGTTATAATCTATAAAATAAACTAACCTTAAAGAAAAGGTATTACGTTGTTCTTGCTTAAATAAAGCGTCTGTACTATCAAAAAAGCTAGCTTCAGAGTCGTTTGAGAAATTAAAAATCTGATTCCTGTAAAGGGCAGTTAATTGACTACCAGGTGCAAATTGCCATGTGTAACTTAAATCTAAATTCCAGGTATTAAAATTTATGTCTGGGTCAAAATCAGGATTACTACTAATATTGTTTTTATCGTAAATGCTAGACCTATTTAGACTTCCGTCATTTTGTAGCGTGTACATACTATCGTCATAAGTTACTGTGCTTAAATAGTTTCTAAAACTTAGTGTTAAAGCGTTAAACGAGTTAAAGTTATAACTACCAGAGATACTTGCAGTGATATCTACACGATCGCGCTGTCCAAATAATATTTGTCCTGCAACTTCTTGACCATTTACATAACCTCTGTCTGCAGTGTAATTATCATAGTCAAAACCAAGTACCATTAAAAACTTGTCGTTAAATTTAAATCTTGGGTTTAATCCAAACCAGGTATTATTAAAGTTTTTACGATTATTATTAAAAAAGCGACCATAGCCTATATTAGCATCAATTGAAAAAAACAAATTATAATTACTAGAAATCCACATATTGGCTTGTGCATAATCTTCTGTTACAAAATAACTTTCAAAGCCATTTCTAGGCTCAAAATAATCGTATTGTTTGCCAATATTCCAATTAGCATTTATGCCTAAATTATGTAGCGATTTAGTTTGACCATTAAAATTAAATCCAGTATTAGCACCAGTAAACGTGTTAGGGCTTGCTAATTGATTGTAATTAAACCAAGAGCCAAAATAGGTATTGTTAAACGTTTTTGAAGGCTCAAAAGTACGATAACTAATATCTGCACTATAGTTACTATAGTTGTTTCTAAACAAGATTCCTAAATCATTTATATCATAATTCTCATCTGCATAACCATAAGTAAAACTATATCTTAAATTACCACTATTTTTACCAACACCTAATTGGGCTGTGTAACCGTTTTCTTTACCTGGTGCGTCATTAAATGTGCTCATTTTTACTTCTGCAATAGCACCATAAGTATTTTTTTTGTTTACTAAATCTAATAACAAACCAGTAACATTTGCATCCCTAAAATCACCGTCTCTAGTTACGTTAGTATTAATTAAAGTAGCAGACGAATTTTTATTAAACTGTTGGTCCAATACCATTATATTATAATTAGCTAAAGGCTCAATTATTTGACTGCGTTTAGTACCAGTACTGTTATTTAAAATATCAACTTCCGTCTTTTTGGTAACAGCATTAAAAAAGCCAATACCTAACCCTTTTTTTGTTCGACCAGATACTTTTACAGCATTTAGCAATTGTATTTTTTCAGGGTAATCATCAATAGACTCATTACTATCTAGGTTTAATCTTCCAGACGGTCCATCTCCAATACGTCTTGAATAGAACAAGTTTCCTTTACTAAATAAGTCCACACCTTCAGTAAAAAATTGTCGTTGTTCAGAAAACTGCTGTTCAAAGGGTCCTAAATTTAGCTGTACATTATCAAAACCTGCTTGACTAAAATCAGGGATTAAAGTAGCATCTAAAGTTAGGTTTTCAGTTAACCCATATTTAATATCTAAACCTGCAGCAAAATCATTTTCAGTTTCTCCATCATAAGTACTGACCAATCCTGAAGCATAAGGAAAAAAGCTTAATCTTGTAGGAGGTGTAATGTTTTTAATTCCTTTTAATTCGGCATTATACAATCCAATACTCCCTTTGGTTACATCAATAGCATTCCAGGTCATTTGTTCTCTAGTTTTTCTGTAATGCCTATGAAACTGAATACCCCAAGTTGGATCTTCTTGCTGCGTAAAACGTAAAGCTCTATACGGAATTTTAATTTCGACAATCCATCCATCGTCAACTAACTTAACACTACTTTCCCAAACAGCATTCCACCCAAAATCTTCACCATAATTTGGACTTTCAACAGCATCTGCCTGTGTACCAGAGCTAAAAACAAAAAACTCGGTATTGTTTTGTGCGTCATTATTTGGGTTAAAAATTAAACCAAAAAAGTCAGATTGTCCAAAATTATCACGTTGTGTAAATTGGCGCATAATATCTTCTGGATTATCATAACAATAAGCTGCAACGTAGATACCAGAATCGTCATAAGTCATTTTTACTTTAGTAGCTTTATTTGCAGGAGCAACATCACCAACATTTGGTCTAAACTCTGTAAAATTGGTTGCGACTTGAGCGTCAACCCAAGCTTTATCGTCAAGAACACCATCTATTTTTGGAGGAAAATCAGTACGTTTAATTTGATAAGATTTTTTGTCTTGAGCTAGAGTTTGAAAACTCACTAGTAAAACTAGGCTAAATAGAATATAAAATTTCATTTGGTTTTTGATTGATGGTTACTGCACTAAAGACTCAATTAATTTTTCTTTGTTACAGTTTTCAATTACAAAATTACTTTTGAAGTTAAAAAACACTCATAATTAAACGTTAAATCTGTATTTTGTTTAAAGTTGAATAATATTAACTTAAACAGAATTAGTATTTTTATACTATGAAAAATGAAAATTTACAAATAGCCACTTTTGCAGGAGGTTGTTTTTGGTGTACTGAAGCAGTTTTTTTAAGAATTGAAGGGGTAGAAAAGGTTGTATCTGGTTTTACAGGAGGTACAATAAAAAATCCTGCTTACAGAGAAATAACTACTGGAAGAACCGGTCATGCTGAAGGTGTGCAAATCTTTTTTGACGATACTAAAGTTAGATTTATTGAATTGTTAGAAATCTTTTTTGCTACACACGATCCAACGACACTTAATAGACAAGGACATGATATTGGTACACAATACAGATCTGCAATTTTTTATGCTACCGATAAACAAAAAGAAGAAGCTATAGCTTTTATTGACTTTTTAGATAAAGAAAAGGTGTTTGACAAAAAAATAGTTACAGAGGTTACTGCTTTGGGACCGTTTTATATTGCAGAAGAAGAGCATCAAGATTTTTATGACAACAATAGGGAGTCCTCATATTGTCAGTTTGTAATTGACCCAAAAATCAGTAAATTGAAAAAATATTATAGCAATAAGTTAAAAGAAAACACACCAAAAGATGCCATATAAAAAATTTGAAGAGTATAACGTCAAAGTTACTGACGATGTAAAAAATAGATACAAAAATATTATTGAAGATCTAGGTGAAGACACTCAACGTGAAGGATTGCTTAAAACTCCAGAGCGTGCAGCAAAAGCAATGCAGTATTTAACACAAGGTTATAATCAAGATGCTGAAAAAATATTAAAAGGTGCCATGTTTAAGGAAGAATACAATGACATGGTAATTGTTAAGGATATAGAGTTTTATTCGCTTTGCGAACACCATATTTTACCTTTTTTTGGAAAAGCACATATTGCATACATCCCTAATGGACACATTGTTGGATTAAGTAAATTACCAAGAATTGTAGATGTGTTTTCTAGACGTTTGCAAGTACAAGAGCGACTAACACATCAAATTTTAGATTGCATTAATGACACTTTAAAACCAGAAGGTGTTGCTGTGGTTATAGAAGCAAGTCATATGTGTATGCAAATGCGAGGAGTGCAAAAACAAAATAGTGTAACTACAACTTCAGGTTTTAGAGGTGCTTTTGAAAACATTGAAACACGAACTGAGTTTTTAAACTTAATCAGTTCTAAATTAAGTTAATTTTTTTTGGAATACTATTTGCTTTCTAATTAACAGAATTACAAATTATTTTAAATGAATTTAAGCAATACAAACAAATACACTAAACTATTTTTAGGACTAATTTTTGACGCATTTGGTTACGTCTCTTTTATAATACCTGGTATTGGCGAATTTGCAGATATCGTATGGGCTCCAGCTTCAGCATGGTTAATGACACGCTTATATGAAGGTAGAAAAGGTAGGATTGCAGCTGTATTTAATTTTATAGAAGAAGCCTTGCCTGGTTTTGATGTCATCCCGTCTTTTACAGTAATGTGGTTTTATACTTATGTATTAAGTAATAAATCTAAAGATGAAACAATTAAAACTAAATAATAATCTAACAGCATCTTTTTAAGGTGCTGTTTTTATTTATACCATAATTTTCTTATAACTATAAACACAAAAATCATAAGAGAATACCCAACAAAAAAAGGGATGATAATCTCTTTTAACCCTGATACTAAAAGCACAGCAATTAGTAATAACTGAAACCCTAAACCAAACGTAGAAATACTAGTCATTAACCAATTAGGGCATACTTTTTCGTATGCTGCTCTAGGGTCCAAAACGTAAATGATTTTATCAAAACCGCCATATAATATCTTATATAATCTAAACAAAATATTGACATGACTTTGTTTTTCGCCCGGTAAAGCAGTAGGTGTTTTGGTTTCAAAAATGCGACTTGTGGTATCACCATCAAATTTATTTCTTAAAATCACATAGTAATAATTATATAATGTCCCCTGTAATTGGATACCAAAAAAAGCAACTATAGTTAACCAAATTGTTGCATCTGTGATATACCAAATAGCTCCAAAAATAATTGCATTAAGCAGGATATCGGCAACCGAGTCTAAAAAACGTCCAGTATATGAAGGAGTTTCTTTAACCCTTGCCAACTCACCATCTGCAGCATCAAGTATAGATTTTAAAATTAAAAAAAAAGCTGCAGTCCAATACAATCCAATTATAATGCAAAAAACTGCAATTAATCCAGATACAATAAAAGCTAAAGTAACATGAACAGGGGTGTAATTAGTACTTTTCAAACGGTTAGCAATACGTCTAGCAATTGGTCTTCCGTAGTCAGAAAGATCAATAAATTTATGCGCTTGTGGTAATTTTGACATATAAAGTCATAAGAAAAGGTGTTGTGGAATATACCAAGTTAATATTTAAAATAGGAGTGTGGCTTGGTGTAAGCAAAGTCTATTTAAGTCATTCATTGCAAAGATACTACAAAATTTACGGTGACTAGTTTTTAAAAATTAAAAGTAATATCGGATTTATTAATACTTTAGTTATTCAACTTTTATAATTTATTTAATGTAACAAAAACGATTTTAACTCTTCATAACTACCAATTTTAGTAGCTTCTTTTGTTTTATTCATTACTCCTTTAATTTGCTTTGGTAGTGGTTGTTCTATTTTAATAACTTTTTCCACAACATCTAAAAACTTAGTTGGATGTGCTGTTTCTAAAAACACACAATGTACGTTTGTATGAGCTTTTAAATAGGCTTTACAACCCAGATATCCAACAGCTCCATGTGGGTCTGCAACATAATTATAAGTATCGTAAATTTCTTTTAAAGCTATTTTAGTTTCGGTATCTGTAAAACTAAAAGACGATAAATTAGCTTTTAATTTACTAAAGTTGTTTTTATAAATTTCTTGAATTCGTATAAAATTACTTGGATTACCAACATCCATTGCATTACTAATCGTTTGTACTGAAGGTTGCGGAGAATATTCTTCTGTTTTTAAATAATTTGTTACTACGTTATTTTGATTATTCGCAGCAATAAAATGTTTTATGGGCAAACCTAATTGTTGTGCCATCATTCCTGCACAAACGTTTCCAAAGTTACCACTTGGTACAGAAAATACAATCTCATTATGTGTTTTGTGTAATTGTTTGTAGGCAAATATAAAGTAGAGTAGTTGCGGTAACCAACGTGCTACATTAATAGAGTTTGCTGACGTTAGTTGCATTTTACTTGTTAAATCTTGATCTAAAAAAGCACGTTTAACCATGTCTTGACAATCGTCAAAAACCCCATCGACTTCTAAAGCTTTTATGTTTTGGCCTAAAGTAGTCAGTTGCTTTTCTTGTATATCACTAACTTTTCCGGAAGGGTAAAGGATAACTACATTAACACCTTTTACGCCTAAAAATCCGTTAGCAACAGCACCACCTGTGTCTCCAGAAGTCGCAACTAATACTGTAACTTGGTTAGTGTTGTTTTTGTTAAAGTAGCCTAAACAACGTGCCATAAATCGTGCACCAACATCTTTAAATGCCATAGTTGGTCCATGAAACAATTCTAAAGTTGAAATAGATTCATTTAATTTTACAATAGGAAAATCAAAAGATAAAGTTTCTTTTATAATTGTTTTTAAAACCGCTTCCGGAATATCTGGCGATACAAATTGATGTAATGCTTGAAAAGCTATTTCTGTATCACTTAAATTATCAATATTTTTAAAAAACGAAGCGGGTAAAGGTGTTATTGTTTCAGGAAAATATAAGCCTTTATCGGGTGCTAACCCTTTAATGACTGCTTCTTTAAAAGTTGTTTTTGGTGCTTTATGGTTTAGACTGTAATATTTCATTTAGCTTAAAATTTTCATTCCTTGTGTATTAATTTTAGAGACGTATGTGTTAAAACTAATATTGGTTTTAGAATATGTGTTATGCATAGCTATTGCTACAGCTTCGGCATTTTTTTTACTTTGGGACAAGGCAAATATTGATGGTCCAGAACCCGAAATACCTACACCTAAAGCACCTGCTTTTATAGCATCAGTTTTTACTTGATTAAAATACGGAATTAACTGACTTCTATGTGGCTCTACAACGACATCTATTAACGCCTGGCTTAATAATTTATAGTCATTGGTATGTAAGGCGTGTACTAAACTTCCAACATTAGACCATTGTGTTATGGCATCTTGTAACGGAATATTTTTGGGCAATATAGCTCGTGCTTCAGAAGTTTTAACTTCTATTTGAGGATGAATAATTGTTGCATATAATTCCTTAGGTGTTGGTAATTGTAACACTTGTAATGGAGCAGTGCTTTTTACTAAAGTAAAGCCTCCAAATAGAGCAGGAGCTATGTTGTCTGCATGCTCTGCACCACTTGCAACAGCTTCACCTTTCATAGCAAAACCTGTTAATTGTGTTGGGCTGTAAGGGTTGCCTAATAGTTGATTAATTGCAAACACACTACCAGCAGCGCTAGCAGAACTGCTTCCTATACCACTTCCAGGTTTAATATTTTTATAGATTTCTATCTCAAAACCACAATCTGGATTTGCATGATTATATAAGGCTAAAGCCGATACACTAGCTACATTTTTTTCTGCTTCAAAAGGTAAATCTGCTCCAACTATTTTAGTGATTTTTATACCTTTAATGGGTGTTTTTCTAATCACCATTTGGTCACCAATGGTATCCAAACAAAAGCCTAAGACATCAAAGCCACAGGACACATTGGCTACTGTTGCTGGAGAGAATATTCTGATTTCGTTCATTCAATAACTTTTTTTATTTCCGCTTTAGTGAAACTGTTATTTATTACCAATTCTTATAATATCTGCAAATAATCCTGATGCAGTAACATCTGCGCCAGCACCAGCACCTTTAACAATTAAAGGTTGTTCTGGGTAGCGTTGGGTATAAAACATGACAATATTGTCTTTACCTTCTAGATTATAAAAAGGATGACCTTCTGGAATTTCTTGTAAACCAACTTTAGCTTTTCCATTTTTAAATTTGGCTACATATTTTAATTGACAATTATTAGCTTTAGCAGAAGCATATAGCTTTTGAAAATAAGCTTCGTCTTCAATTAAAGTATCATAAAAATGGTCTACAGTTGTACTCTCTAAATTCTTTTTAGTTAAAAACGACTCGTTAATAATGTCTTCAATTTCCATAGTTACTCCGTTTTCACGAGCTAGGATTAATATTTTTCTAGCAACATCAATTCCGCTTAAATCAATTCTAGGGTCAGGCTCTGTATAGCCTTCTAATTGTGCTTGTTTAACCGTGTCATGAAAGTTTGTATTATCGTTAAAATTATTAAATACAAAATTTAAACTACCAGATAAAACCGCTTGAATACTAATAACTTTGTCTCCAGATGCAACCAAATTATTAAGCGTGTTAATAATTGGTAATCCTGCACCTACGTTAGTTTCGTATAAAAATGGAGCATTATATTTAAGGGATAATTCCTGCAAGTTTTTGTAATTAGCAAATTTGTCTGCACATGCTATTTTATTACAAGCTACTACTGCAACACTTTGCTTTAAGTAACTGTCGTAAATTGCTGCGACTTCTTTATTTGCTGTAACATCAACAAAGATGCTGTTTCTAAGATTTAATGAGGTTGTTTTATTTAAAAACCCTGAAATACTAGCTTTTTCAGCATTTTTAAATGCTGTAGTCCAATTATTTAAATCAATACCTTTTGGATTAAATAGCATTTTTTTAGAATTAGATAGTCCAACTATTCTAACATCTAATTTTAGATTTTTCTTTAAAAAATTATGTTGCTGCTGGATTTGCTGGATAAGCTTTTGACCAACATTACCAATCCCTGTAATAAAGACATTAAGTTGTTTTGTATTAACCTCAAAAAAGCGCTCGTGTAAACTATTTAAGGCTTTTTTTACATCACTTTGGTTAATAACCGCAGAGATGTTTTTTTCTGAAGCACCTTGAGCAATAGCTCTAACATTAATATTGTTTTTACCCAAAGTGCTAAATAATTTTCCACTAATACCCTGATGGCTTTTCATATTATCACCAATTAAAGCAATAATGGACAAGTCTTTTTCTATAATAATAGGGTTAATTTTGTGTAACGAAATTTCGTTTTCAAACATAGAATTAATCGCCTGTTCAGCTTGCTCTGCATCTTTGACATCAATTCCAAAACAGATAGAATGCTCTGATGATGCTTGCGTTATAAAAATGATGTTTATTTTTTGATTTGCTAAGACTCCAAATAACCGTTTAGAAAATCCCGGAATACCAACCATACCACTTCCTTCAAGTGTTAATAAAGCAACATTGTCAATATGGCTAATCCCTTTAACTGTAAGGTTTGTGTCTTTTTTTTGATTAGATATAATTGTTCCAGTAGCTTCAGGTTGTAACGTGTTTTTTATATGTATTGGAATCCCTAAATTTAATACAGGCTGCACTGTTGGTGGATATAAAACTTTAGCACCAAAATGTGACAACTCCATAGCTTCTTGGTAAGACAAATTGGCAATTGGGTAAGCTTGTTTTACTAGTTTTGGATTAGTCGTGTACATGCCACTAACATCTGTCCAAATTTCTAATTGGTTTACTTTTAAAGCTGCTGCTATAATAGCAGCTGTAAAATCTGATCCACCACGACCTAAAGTTGTAGTTTCTCCAGATTTAGATTTGGCAACAAAACCAGGTAAAATAGTAATTTGTTGGTTTGCTTTATTAAAGTAATCTATAGTATTTTTATTGGTAATGTCGTAATTAACTTCGGCTTTTGTAAAATCAGAATTAGTAATTATTAACTCTTGACTATTTTTTAAAACGGAGTTTATTTTTTTTTCTTCCATAATTTTTGAAATTATAAAAGAAGACAGTAATTCTCCGTGACTAACTAATTTATCTGATGTTTTTGGAGATAATTCGTTAATTAAATAGATTCCATTAAGTAACTGTTTTAAGTTATCAAAGGTAGCATCTACTTTAACTATAATCGGTTTAGGGTTTAAAGCTAAATCATTAATAATTTTATAATGACTAGTTTTAATTTTTTCAAAAACCTTGTTGTAAGTGTTGTCTTTTTGTTTCGCTAATTCTCCAGCTTTTAATAATTTATCTGTTATGCCACCAACCGCAGAAACCACACAAATTATTGGACTAGTTAAAGCCTCTTTTTCAAGAACATTTATAACTTTTTCTATATTTTGTGAAGAACCAACAGAGGTGCCTCCAAATTTTAATACTTTCATTTTAAATAGTTTATTGATTGGATTTGTAGTTGTAAAAACTACTTGTATGGAAGGAGTATATAGCGATTAACCCAAAAGGGTAAAGGTTATAATTAATGTGAAAATAGTGTGTCTTTTTTTCATTTATTGCATCTATACCTATCAAATGTATTACATTTACTGTTATCAAAAAAACCAAACATCAATTTTTATTAGATTGATAATTAATAGACTATATAATATTAAAAATGAAAATATTTTCTAAAGAACAAATTTATGAAGGTGATGCATTAACTGCTAAAAAGCACGGGATTTCTTCGACAGATTTGATGGAGCGTGCAGGAACACAAATATTTAATTGGTTACACATGCGTATGCAAGGTGCCCAAGTACCTATTCATGTTTTTTGTGGTATTGGTAATAATGGTGGAAACGGAATGGTTGTGGCTAGACACTTAACCACACATGGATATAACGTAAAAACCTATATTGTTAATTATAGTAAAACACGCTCTAAGAACTTTTTAAATAATTACGAGCGTATAAAAAGTACAACAAAAGATTGGCCTGTTTTATTAAATGACGCTTCAGAGTTTCCGGCAATAGGTGAAAAGGATATTATTGTAGATGCTATTTTAGGTATTGGTTTAAACCGACCAATTGAAGATTGGGTAAAACAATTATTTAATCATTTTAGAGCTACAAAAGCTTTTGTATTATCTATTGATATCCCTTCTGGATTAGCTACAGATAGCGCACCAACAGATCCTGAGTGTGTTGTAAATGCAAGTTATACTTTAAGTTTTCAAACTCCTAAATTGGTTTTCTTTTTACCAGAAACTGCTAAATACACTGTACAATGGGAAGTATTAGATGTAGGTATCGATCCAGAATATTTATATACCACTCAAACCGAAGCGGATTTAATTGGTAAAAATGAAGTGCTTCCAATTTATAAACCAAGAAATAAATTTAGTCATAAAGGAGATTTTGGACATGCTTTAGTTATTGGTGGTAGTTATGGAAAAATAGGAGCTGTTACATTGGCTAGTCAAGGAGTATTAGCTATTGGAGCAGGAAAAGTAACAGCATACACACCAAAATGTGGCTATATACCATTACAAGTTGGTTTTCCAGAAGCAATGGTTATTACAGATACTAATGAAGAAAAAATAACTGCTATTAATTTTGAAATAGAACCAACGGTTATTGCATTTGGAGTAGGAGTAGGTACTGATCCAAAAACTAGTACTGCTTTTGAAAACTTTTTAAAAACCAATAAAACACCTTTAGTTATTGATGCTGATGGGATTAACTTACTATCTAAAAACAAAGCGCTTTTAAAATATTTGCCAGAAAACACAGTACTAACTCCTCATCCAAAAGAACTTGAAAGACTAATAGGGAAGTGGAAAGATGATTTTGATAAGCTTAAAAAAACAAAAGTTTTTACAAAAAAACATAAATGTATAGTTGTAATTAAAGGTGCTAATACCATAACAGTCTATCAGGATAAATTATATATTAATGCAACAGGAAACCCTGGTTTAGCAACTGCTGGAACAGGTGATGTTTTAACAGGTATTATAACAGGGTTAATTGCACAAAATTATGATGCATTAGCAGCAACTTTATTTGGAGTCTATTTACATGGTAAATCAGCTGATTTATTAATTGAAGATTTAGGCTATCAAAGCTTTATTGCAAGTCATGTTATTGAAGGTCTACCGTTGGCCTATTTAGATTTGTTTAAACAACCAGAACAACCTCAGGTTGAAGAGGAAGAAAGTGAAAAACAAAAATAAGAGCATAAAAAAAGCGAACTGTTTAGTTCGCTTTTTTTATGTAATAATTTATAGTTTCTTTTAGATTCCAAAAGAATTAAAATACTCTTTAATTTTTGAGTAAGATGGTCTTGGTGCATCTGCATTAACAATATTTCCATTTGGATCAATTAAAATAAATCTTGGAATAGAGTTGATTTTATATTCTGTTACGAAGTCAGATTCAAAAGCGTTATCAGCAAATAATTGAATACCACTCATTTCTTTTTCAGCAATCATTTCTTTCCATCCTTCTTTAGAAAGTTGGTATGATTCCTCTTTAGATGCAGCTTTATAACCTCTACCATCATCTGTAGATATACTGACAAACTCGATATTTTTGTCTTCAAACTCTTTTTCTAATTCTTTTAAAGCAGGGATTTCTGCAATACATGGTCCGCACCAAGTAGCCCATACATCTACATAAACATATTTACCTTTTAAGTCAGATAATGATGTTGTACCACCTTTATAGTTTTCATAGTTTTCAAAAGTAGGAGAAGGCATTCCTGCAGGGAATTCTTCTTTAAGTTTTATACCACTTAAAATATAGCTTTTTAATCCTTTTAACATTGGATCTACTTGCTTTCTAGCTTCTGAAATCATTGTAGAATCTATATCAGCATTCTTGTCGTAGTAAGCTAACATTTCTTTTTTGATATTATTTAGCTCAGTTTCTAAACCATTAACATCAAGATTTTTTAAAACTTCAACATCCACAAGCTCTTCTTCAAAACGCATTCTTTCTGATAAGAAAATAGATTTTTCTGCTCCATCACCTGAAAACTTAATTGACTCATCAAATTCTTTAGTATCTAAAGTCATTTTTAAATCCATATCATTAGCTAAAAACAACGTTGTTTGCTCTTTACCATCATATAATCCAAAAACACCAGTAGTCACTTTTAATGTGTCACTAAAAGTACCATCTTCATTTACTTTTATAGTTTTTTTAAAATCTCTACCTTGGTATATAAATAAAGAATCACTGTTTTTATTTTCTATTTTACCAGAAAATGTTGCATAATCTTTAGGCGCTTCTTCTTTGCAAGCAACAATTGATAAGGTTGCTAAACAAACTATTAGTTTTTTCATTAATTTTTAATTTTAGTTTTTTCAAAAATATACAGAATTATACAAGTTTTAAAGTATTTGTTTAATTATTAACAAATACTTGCATATTGTTTAAGTATTGATGACTTTTGAAAAGTCAAAAAATATATCATGAATACTACTCACATAATTTCTTCAAAGCCATTAGATTTGGCTACGTTACAAACTATAATCTTAGAACAAAAACAGCTTGAATTATCTACTGAATCAGTTGAAAAAATTGAAGAATGTCGTAATTATTTAAATGAAAAATTAAAATCAGAAACTAGACCTATTTATGGAATAAATACCGGTTTTGGATCATTATATAACGTTAAAATTAGCAAAGAAAACTTAACTAAACTACAAGAAAACTTAATGATGTCTCATGCTTGTGGGACTGGAGATTTAGTGCCAGAATCAATAGTCAAATTAATGCTATTGCTAAAAATACAGTCATTAAGTTATGGGCACTCTGGTGTGCAATTGCAAACTGTTAAGCGTTTGATTGACTTTTATAATAACGATATTTTACCATTAGTATATACGCAAGGATCCTTAGGTGCATCCGGAGATTTAGCTCCTTTAGCACATTTGTCTTTACCGTTAATAGGTAAGGGTAAGGTGTTATTTAAAGGAGAGGTTTTAGAGGCCGATCACGTTTTAAAACAATTTAATTGGCAACCTATTACTTTATTATCCAAAGAAGGGTTAGCGTTATTAAACGGAACGCAGTTTATGAGTGCTTATGGGATTTCATTATTATTAAAATCTTATAAATTATCTTATCTAGCAGATTTAATTGGAAGTGTATCTATTGATGCTTTTGATGGAAGAATTGAACCTTTTAATGAATTAATACATTTAGTAAGACCACATAATGGTCAGTTAAAAACAGCTAAACGAGTAAGTGAGTTTTTAGAAGGTAGCGCTATTATAACTCAAGAAAAACAACACGTACAAGATCCTTATAGTTTTAGGTGTATACCACAAGTACATGGTGCAACTAAAGATACTTTAGCTTTTGTTGAAAAAACATTTATTACAGAAATTAACTCGGTAACTGATAATCCAAATATTTTTGCAAAAGAAGATGAAATTATTTCTGGAGGGAATTTTCATGGGCAGCCTTTAGCTTTAGCTTTAGATTATTTAAAAATAGCTATGGCGGAACTAGGAAACATCTCTGAAAGACGTGTGTTTCAATTAGTGTCAGGGCTTAGAGGTTTACCAGCTTTTTTAGTAGATAATCCAGGTTTAAATTCTGGTTTTATGATTCCGCAATATACTGCAGCTAGTATTGTAAGTGCTAATAAACAATTAGCATCTCCTGCAAGTATAGATAGTATTGTATCTAGTAATGGGCAAGAAGACCATGTGAGTATGGGGGCTAATGCAGCAACGCAAGCTTATACTTTAATTAATAATGTGGAACGTGTTTTAGCTATCGAATTGTTTAATGCATCTCAAGCTTTAGGTTTTAGAGCACCTTTAAAATCTAGTGATTTTATAGAGCAGTTTTTGTCAAGTTATAGAGAGGTAGTCCCTTATATAAAAGAAGATGAAATTTTACACGATGACATTGAAGCATCAATAGAATTTATTCAAACTATAGGAGTTGATTCTGAAGAGTTATTTTAATTCAACTATTTATTGAGTATGTTTTTAGACCAAGCTAAAGCCTCGTCTAAATCTGAAAATACTTCAAAAGGTTTATTTAAAAATAAGCGTTCAATTTCAGTAAATCTAGCAGACAAATTTTTAGTTACTACAGCAAATGCTGATAAGTTTAAAAGTTTAGAAGTTTCGTTATAGATTGTAGGGTCAACAGAATAAGAATATTTTCTATTAGAAATGTAAACAAAAGGTTTGTCTTTGTAAAATTCTAAAATTGCATTTGTTTGTAACGTACTTTCGGTTTTATCAAACACAACTCCTTCTTTAATTGTAGCGATGACACAATTATCTATAAATAGGAGTGTACAAGATTTTAGTTCCTTTATCATTAAATTGTAATTAAATATTAAAGTTAATTTACATGAATTATTAAAGCAAATTATATAGCCAATTTTGATGTATTCTCGATAAAATACATATTATTATACGCAAAAGTACTTCAAAAAAAAAGCTTCACAATCATGTGAAGCTTTTTCTTTTTAAAATTTTTTATTTATGATTCTGTTGGTTTTTCAGCCTTTTGAATTTCAATAGTAATTTCATCAGTTTTCTTATCTAAATCCATAACTATTTTATCACCTTCTTTTAATTTTGAGGTAATAATTTCTTCGGCTAAAGCATCTTCAACGTATTTTTGAATAGCACGTTTTAATGGTCTTGCTCCATATTGTCTATCAAAACCTTTTTCAGCTATATAGTCTTTTGCAGCTTTAGTTATTTTTAAAGTATAACCTAAACCATCAATACGCTTTAATAGCTTTTCTAATTCGATATCAATAATTTTATTAATGTCTTCTTTTTCTAAAGCATTAAAAACAATAACATCATCAATTCTATTTAAAAACTCAGGTGCAAATGATTTTTTAAGCGCATTTTCAATAACACTTTTAGCATTGGCATCCTCTTGAGATTTTTGAGATGCTGTACCAAAACCAATTCCTGTTCCAAAATCTTTTAGTTTACGAGCTCCAATATTTGAAGTCATAATAATTATGGTGTTTCTAAAATCAATTTTACGTCCTAAACTATCCGTTAAATATCCATCGTCTAGTACTTGTAGTAGCATGTTAAAAACATCTGGATGTGCTTTTTCAATTTCGTCTAATAGAATAACAGCATAAGGTTTGCGACGTACTTTTTCTGTTAATTGTCCACCTTCTTCATAACCTACGTATCCTGGAGGTGCACCTACTAATCTTGAAATCGCAAATTTTTCCATGTATTCACTCATGTCAATTCTTATCATTGACTCTTCACTGTCAAACAACTGACTAGATAACACCTTGGCTAACTGTGTTTTACCAACCCCAGTTTGCCCTAAAAAGATAAATGACCCAATTGGCTTATTAGGATCTTTAAGTCCAGCACGATTACGCTGTATAGCTTTAACAACTTTAGCAACTGCATCATCCTGGCCAATTACTTTACCTTTAATAAGTTCTGGTAATTGTGCTAATTTATTACTTTCAGTTTGTGCAATACGATTAACAGGAACACCAGTCATCATACTTACTACATCTGCTACATTATCTTCAGTTACAGTTTCTCTATTAAGTTTAGTGTCTTCTTCCCATTTTTCTTGTGCGACAGCTAACTCTTTTTCTAAGCGTTTTTCATCATCACGTAAACGGGCAGCTTCTTCATATTTTTGCTTTTTAACAACCGTGTTTTTGGTTTCTCTTACGTCTTCTAATTTTTTCTCTAGTTCTATAATTTGTTTAGGTACATCAATATTTGTTATGTGTACTCTAGAACCAGCTTCGTCTAAAGCATCTATAGCTTTGTCCGGAAGAAAACGCTCTGTCATGTAACGATTAGTTAACTTAACACAAGCCTCAATAGCGTCGTCTGTATAAGTTACATTGTGATGCTCTTCATACTTGCCTTTAATATTATTAAGGATTTCAATAGTTTCCTCAACTGTAGTTGGCTCTACAATTACCTTTTGAAAACGTCTTTCTAAAGCACCATCTTTTTCAATATATTGTCTATATTCATCTAGAGTAGTTGCACCAATACATTGTATTTCTCCTCTAGCTAATGCAGGCTTAAACATGTTTGAAGCATCTAGGCTTCCTGTTGCACCACCAGCACCAACGATTGTATGAATTTCGTCTATAAAAAGAATAACGTCGTCATTTTTTTCAAGTTCGTTCATAACCGCTTTCATACGCTCTTCAAATTGTCCTCTGTATTTTGTACCAGCAACTAAACTTGCTAAATCTAAAGTAACCACACGTTTGTTAAATAAAATACGGGATACTTTACGTTTAACAATTCTGTTAGCTAATCCCTCAGCAATTGCAGATTTACCAACACCTGGTTCTCCAATTAATAATGGGTTATTTTTTTTACGACGAGATAGTATTTGAGACACACGCTCAATCTCTTTTTCTCGTCCTACAACTGGGTCTAATTTACCTTCTTCAGCCATAGCTGTCAGGTCACGTCCAAAATTATCTAAAACCGGAGTTTTAGATTTTTTGTTGCCTTTAGCACCAGGTGAATTAAATATGTCTTTAGAACTAGCGTCTTCTGAAGCAGAGTCGTCCTGAAAAGACTCTGCTTTAGGAGCTCCAGTTATATCTTCGAAGTTATCGTCATTTGTTATCATAGACTTAAATTGTTCTTTAACATTATCATAATCTACTTTAAGCTTATTTAAAAGCTTGGTAGTAGGGTCGTTTTCGTTTCTTAAAATACACAATAACAAATGTGCAGTATTTATTGATGTACTTTGAAACAGTTTAGCTTCTAAAAAAGTGGTTTTTAACGCACGTTCTGCCTGACGTGTTAAGTGTAAATTCTTTTTTTCGTTAGAAGTTATTGTGGTATTAGGATTGGCAGGACTTAATATCTCAACCTTACGCCTTAAATGATTTAAATCAATATCTAACGCATTTAATATATTAATTGCTTTTCCGTTTCCGTCTCTTAATAAACCAAGCATTAAGTGTTCAGTGCCTATAAAGTCATGTCCTAAGCGCAATGCTTCCTCTTTGCTATAAGCTATAACATCTTTAACTCTTGGTGAAAAATTATCATCCATATATTTATCCTTTCAGCTTTAAAAATAGTAAACATAATTAGTAATGGCAAAAACTATACCTTAAATAATATGTTAATTGTTTGAGGTTTGAATGTACTGATTTTTTTAAAATAAAGTGCAATTGAGTTATTAACTAAAAACAAGTTGCTAATTGTTAATAAAAAACATCTAAAAAATAGAGTAAAAGGCTTACTATTACTAATGAAAGTT
Source organism: uncultured Olleya sp. (assembly GCA_947503885.1). Lineage (GTDB taxonomy): Bacteria > Bacteroidota > Bacteroidia > Flavobacteriales > Flavobacteriaceae > Olleya. The sequence goes on from CANNFD010000001.1 coordinate 52,159, forward strand.
TTATATTAGCGTGTTATTGAAATTAAGAATAAATCTAATTAAATTTATATATGGCAGAAGGAGAAAAAGTCATTCAAATTAACATTGAAGATGAAATGAAATCGGCTTACATTGATTATTCAATGTCAGTCATTGTGTCACGTGCTTTACCAGATGTAAGAGATGGTTTAAAACCTGTACATAGACGTGTACTTTACGGTATGCATGAACTGGGTGTTAGATCCAGTTCAGCACATAAAAAGTCCGCAAGAATTGTCGGGGAAGTATTAGGTAAGTATCACCCACACGGTGACACCTCTGTTTATGATGCAATGGTGCGTATGGCTCAAGAGTGGAGTTTACGTTACATGTTAGTAGACGGTCAAGGTAACTTTGGGTCCGTAGATGGAGATAGTCCTGCTGCAATGCGTTATACAGAAGCACGTATGCGTAAAATTTCTGAAGACTTTTTGGCGGATATAGATAAAGAAACTGTTGATCATAAATTAAACTTTGATGATACCTTAGAAGAACCTACGGTTTTACCTACTCGTATTCCAGGGCTTTTAGTTAATGGAGCTTCAGGTATTGCTGTTGGTATGGCTACTAATATGCCACCACACAACTTAACAGAAGTTGTAGATGGTACAATAGCCTATATTGAAAATAAAGATATTGAGATTGACGAGTTAATGCAACACATTAAAGCGCCAGATTTTCCAACGGGAGGTACTATATATGGTTATGACGGTGTTAAAGAAGCTTTTCATACAGGTAGAGGCCGTATCATTATGCGTGGTAATGCCATTATCGAAGAAGTACAAGGTAGAGAATGTGTCGTAGTAACTGAAATTCCGTATCAAATTAACAAAGCAGACATGATTAAAAAGACTGCTGACTTAATTAATGAGAAAAAACTTGAAGGAATTACAAGTATTAGAGATGAGTCTGATAGAAATGGTATGCGAATCGTTTATGTTTTAAAGCGTGATGCAATTCCAAATATTGTACTTAATAAATTATATAAATACACAGCATTACAATCTTCATTTAGTGTAAATAATATTGCATTAGTAAATGGTAAGCCAGAATTATTGAATCTAAAAGAACTGATTCATTATTTTGTTGAACATAGACATGATGTAGTAGTTAGACGTACAACTTACGAATTACGTAAAGCTGAAGAACGTGCTCATATATTAGAAGGACTAATTATAGCATCTGATAATATTGATGAAGTAATTGCTATTATTCGTGCATCTTCTAATGCAGATGAAGCAAGAACAAATTTAATTGAACGTTTTAAACTATCTGAAATACAAGCAAAAGCAATTGTAGAAATGCGTCTGCGCCAGTTAACTGGATTAGAGCAAGATAAATTGCGTAGTGAGTATGAAGACATCATGAAAACTATTGAAGACTTAAAAGACATTCTTGAGAAAAAAGAGAGAAGAATGGCTATTATTAAGGAAGAGCTAGAAGTTATCAGAGATAAATATGGTGATGAGCGTCGTTCTGTTATAGAATATGCTGGAGGAGATTTAAGTATCGAAGATATGATACCAGATGCACAAGTAGTTATTACTATTTCTCATGCAGGTTATATTAAGCGTACTTCTTTATCAGAATACAAAACACAAAATAGAGGAGGAGTAGGACAAAAAGCATCTACTACTAGAAATGAAGATTTCTTAGAGCATTTATTTGTTGGTACAAACCACCAATACATGTTGTTTTTTACACAAAAAGGAAAATGTTTCTGGATGCGTGTTTATGAAATCCCTGAAGGATCTAAAACATCTAAAGGTAGAGCAATTCAAAACCTTATAAATATTGAGCAAGATGACAAAGTAATGGCATTTATATGTACTCAAGATTTAAAAGATGAAGATTACATTAATAGCCACTATGTGATAATGGCAACTAAAAAAGGGCAAGTTAAAAAGACTGCTTTAGAGCAATATTCTCGTCCAAGAACTAATGGTATTAATGCTATTACAATTAAGGAAGATGATGAACTTTTAGAAGCTAAACTAACTACCGGTAATAGTCAAGTAATGTTAGCACTTAAATCTGGTAAAGCTATTAGATTTGAAGAAGCTAAAACTAGACCAATGGGTAGAAATGCTTCTGGTGTAAGAGGTATTACATTAGCTAATCCAAAAGACGAAGTAATTGGAATGGTTACTATTGAAAATCCACAAGAAGAAACAGTATTAGTTGTTTCAGAAAATGGATATGGTAAACGTACTTATATTGACGATCCAGAAGATGGTGAGGCAGTATATAGAATAACCAATAGAGGTGGTAAAGGTGTTAAAACAATTTCTATTTCAGAAAAAACAGGTGATTTAGTCTCTATTAAATCTGTAACAGATACGGACGACTTAATGATTATAAATAAATCTGGAATAGCAATACGTTTAGCAGTAGATAATTTACGTACTATGGGTAGAGCTACTCAAGGGGTTAAATTAATAAACTTAAAAGGCAATGACTCTATTGCAGCAGTAGCCAAAGTAATGAAAGACGACGAGGAAGATATCGATGATACACTTGAAAACCCTGAAGCTGCTACAAATAACGAGGCTGGCACAACTATTGATAATACTGAAGAAGAATAACATTAACAATTAAAAAACTAATAATGAAAAAACAATTAATACTTGCAACAGCATTACTTGTAACTGCATTTTCTTTTGCACAAAAAAAAGAAATTAAAGCTCTAGAAAAAGCAGTAAAAAACAACAACTATGCTGAAGCTAAAAATTTAGTTAACCAATTAGAATCTATGGAATCTTCTATGGATGATAAATTGAAAAACAAATATTACTTAGCGTCTGCTAACGCTTATTTTGCAAACGGAACCTCTTCTTCAGAAGACGTATTAAAAGCAATTAAAGTTTTAGATAAAGTTTCAGGAAACTCTTCTGATGCTACAAAACTTAAAAGAGATATTGAAAACGACTTGTTAAGTAAAGCAAATGGTTATTATACTACTAAAGAGTTTGGAAAAGCAGCTTTAGCTTTTGAAAACTTATATAAAGTAAATTTAAATGACCAATCCTATCTTTATTATGCTGCAGTAAGTGCTATTAATGATCAAGACATGGATGCTGCTTTAAAATATTACTTACAACTAAACGAGTTGGGGTATACTGGTGTAACTACAGAGTATTACGCAACTAATAAAGCTAGTGGACAAGAAGATGTTTTAGAAAAAAATATTAGAGATAACTATATTAAATTAGGTACACATGAAAATCCTGGTGAAAGAGTTACAGAATCTAAAGCTAGTGAGATTACAAGAAACATTGCATTAATTTATATTAACAAAGGTGAAAATGAAAAAGCTTTAGCAGCAATTGCAGAAGCTAAAAAAAATAACCCAGATGATGTTAATTTAATTATTAGTGAAGCTAATATTTATAATAAACTAGGTAACGAAGCTAAGTTTCAAAGTCTTTTACAAGAAGCTGCTTTAAAAGAGCCAAACAATCCTATTATTCATTATAATATAGGTGTTGTTTATATGAACAACGGAGAAATATTAAAAGCTAGAACAGCTTTTGAAAAGGTATTAAAATTAGATCCTAAAAACTCTGATGCTGCATTAAACCTATCTACTTCATACATCGGAGAAGGTAATAGTTTAATTGATCAAATGAATAACTTAGGTACTAGTAAAGCAGACAACATAAAATATGATCAGTTAAAAACTCAAAAAGCAGATTTATTCAAGCTTGGAGCAAAAACGTTAGTAGATTATATTAAAAATGATACTAATGCACCTAATACTATATATGAGCAATTAGCAAATATATACAATGCTTTAGGAGAAAGTGAAAAAGCTAAAGAAGCTAAAGCAATGATGAAACAATAGTTAATCACAACTATAAATAAAAAAAGCCTTCATAATTGAAGGCTTTTTTTTATATAATTTTTTTAATAACTCTTAGTTTGTGAGTATGCATTCTTTTGTCGGAATTATATATACCGCTATGGTCAAGTCTATCAATTCTAACTTTACCATGTGCATGAATAATATAATTATCTTTCATGATAATACCAACGTGGGTAATATCACCTTCATTATTATCAAAAAAGGCTAAATCACCAGGTTCACTTTCTTCAATAAAACTAAGGGCTTCTCCTTGATTGGCTTGCTGTGACGCATCACGTAGCAATTTATACCCATTAAGTTTATAAACCATTTGTGTAAAACCACTACAGTCAATTCCAAATGGCGTTTTTCCACCCCAAAGATATGGGGTGTTTAGATATTTAAATGCAGTAGAAATTATTTGAGTTTTTGGATTTTGTTTATCAGAATAGATACCATCAAAAGTATGGTTTAATAACTCTAAACCATTTAATGAAGACCCTAATACAATTGTATTTAAAAGTTGATTTTCATCTTGTACAAATTCTACTAAATCTGACGATAACATTAGCGGTTGTTTATTAATTACTTGGTATTGCTCCTCGGTAATTTCAAAATATTGCTTATTATCAATCCAACCTTCGTATTTATCAAAAGCTAATCTAATTTTACTCCATTGCTTACGTTGCTCTAAAACTTTAAATATATCTCCATAAATTACTTGCGAGACTAACTCGCTTGTATCAGAAGATTCAAGTCTTAAAGGGACAATGCTTAAATTACAAATTCCAAACTGCATTCGTTGATTTTAGTGACGTTCAATAACAACAGCAGAAGCACCACCACCACCATTACAAATAGCTGCAGCTCCGATTTTAGCATTATTTTGTTCTAAAACATTAAGTAATGTAATTAGTATTCTAACACCAGAACATCCTAATGGATGTCCTAATGAAACAGCACCACCATTTACATTTACGTTAGAATCGTTTAAACCTAATAGTTTCATATTAGCTAAACCAACAACAGCAAAAGCTTCATTAAACTCAAAGAAATCTACATCTTTTATATCTATCCCAGCTTTATTTAAAGCTTTTGGTAATGCTTTAGAAGGTGCAGTTGTAAACCATTCAGGCTCATGTGCAGCATCTGCATAACCAGTTATTGTTGCAAGTGGTTTTAATCCTAATTCTTCAGCCTTATCAGCACTCATTAATACCATTGCTCCAGCACCATCATTAATTGTAGATGCATTAGCAGCAGTTACAGTTCCATCCTTACTAAAGGCTGGACGTAAGCTAGGTATTTTATCCATTTTAACGTTAGTATATTCTTCATCTTTACTAACTATTACCGGCTCTCCGCGTCTTTGAGGCACTTCAACAGGCACAACTTCATTATCAAATTTTCCAGCCTCCCAAGCAGCAGCAGACCTATTATAACTTTGCACTGCAAAAGCATCTTGATCTTCTCTTGTAAAACTATATTCAGTAGCACAAGCATCTGCACAAACTCCCATTGCATTTTGGTCGTAAGCGTCAACTAATCCATCCTTTTGCAAACCATCAATAAGTGTAGCAGGTCCAAATTTAGTACCTGTTCTAGCATGAAGATAATGAGGTATCATACTCATGTTTTCCATACCACCAGCAACAACAATATCAGCATCACCTAATGCTATACTTTGTGCAGCTTGCATAACCGTTTTCATACCAGATGCACAAACCTTATTTATAGTAGTACATGGGACAGTATTTGGGATACCAGCGTAAATAGCAGCTTGTCTTGCTGGTGCTTGACCAGTACCTGCTTGTACAACATTACCCATTAATACTTCTTGTACTAATTCTGGTTTTAAATTAATTTTATCTAAAGCTCCTTTAATAGCTACAGCTCCTAATCTTGGTGCAGGCACTGTACTTAAAGCGCCTAAAAAACTACCTATTGGAGTTCTAGCAGCAGAGACGATAACAACTTTTTTACTCATAATTTTAATGTAATTAATTAGAAGTACGAAATTACTAATTTTTTAATAAATTTTAGTCTAATCTTATTATTATAAGTTTATAGTAGGCTTATATTTTATTACATTTGATAAACACGAGTTTAAAGCATGAAAGACCATATTAATACCATTTATAAAAACCACTCTCAGTTTTATAAAATATTATTGTTTTTAGCAACCACCTTTTTAATAGTATTTATTTTTCCTAAAAGTGGACGTTTTAAATATAATTTTGAAAAAGGTAAACCTTGGCAAACAGAAAACTTATACGCTCCTTTTAATTTTGCAATTCAAAAATCTAAGCTTACACTAAATAAAGAAAAAGACTTAATAAAAGCGCAGTCTAATTATTTTTTTGATAAAGACCCAACAATTGAAGAAAAGGTGAAAGATGATTTTGAAGTATCGTTTAAAAAAGTATTTACCGACACAATACAAGAATATAATGCTTTAAAATCGAAAGGATTAACGATTTTAAATGAGTTTTATAAATACGGGATTTTAAATGAAGATTTAAAGTTAGACGAAAAAGATAATGTTGTATTATTAGTTGATAATGTTGAAAAAAAATCGACCATATACCTAAACTTACAAAAACAAGGACGTTTAAAAAGTAATATTGAAAAAGAGTTAGTTGGTACAGAACTTGAAAACTATTCAAACAAACTTACAGCACTATTTTTTGATATAATTAGATCAAACTTAACATATAATAGGACATTGACTGATAATGTCCTGCAAGAGTCCTTAAATAACATATCTAATAATCGTGGAGTTATTGATAAAGGCACATTAATAATCTCAAAAGGAGAGGTTGTTAATGAGGATAAGTACCAAATATTAAACTCGCTTTCAAAAGAGTACGAGTCTCAAGTCTGGAGTAAATCTAGCTATAATTGGATTGTATTTGCTTACGCATTACTAGTCGCACTTGCGTTATTAATGTTATTACTTTTTATTAAAAAATATCGCTTTGATGTTTATCAAAACAACACTAAAGTTACCTTTATCTTTTTTAATGTTTTTGTTATTGTTTTATTAACAACTTTAGTTATAAACTATAATTCTGAGTATGTTTATTTAGTACCAATAGCAATACTTCCTTTAGTCTTAAAAGCCTTTTTTGATGCACGATTAGGTTTGTTTACACATGTTATAACTGTATTATTATTAGGGTCTATTGTACCTAATAGTTATGAGTATATGTTTTTACAAATAATTGCTGGAATTGTTACAATCTTAACCGTTTCCGAGTTATATAAAAGAGCAAACCTTTTTATTTCCGTAGGGCAAATAACCTTAGTATATATAATTGCCTATTTTGCTTTTTTTGTAATACATGAAGCTAGTATTGATAATTTAGAGTGGCAAACCTTTGGTTTGTTTGTACTGTGTGGTTTAGCGACCTTATTTGTCCAACCATTAATATATGTCTATGAAAAACTATTTGGTTTAGTGTCTGATGTATCATTATTAGAGTTATCAGACACCAACTCTAAATTGCTTAAAGAATTATCTAATAAAGCCCCAGGTACATTTCACCATTCGTTAAATGTGGCAAATTTAGCTGAAGCCTCAGCAAACGAAATTAATGCAAATGCCATGTTGGTAAGGGTAGGAGCTTTGTATCATGATATAGGTAAAATGAAGTCGCCAACGTATTTTACAGAAAACCAATCTTCAGGAATAAATAGTCATGACGAATTATCTCCAAAAGAAAGTGCTAAAATTATTATAAATCATGTTTTAGACGGAATAGAGATAGCCAAAAAATACAATTTGCCTGATCGTGTAATAGATTTTATAAGAACCCACCATGGAACAAGTCAAGTCTATTACTTTTATATGAAAGAAAAAGCTAATAATGACGAGGTAGATATAAATGATTTTACTTACCCAGGCCCAAAGCCTTTTAGTAAAGAAACAGCAATCTTAATGATGTGCGATAGTGTAGAAGCAGCATCAAAAAGTTTGAAAGAACCAACATCAAGTAAAATTGATAGTTTTGTCGAAAATATCATAAATAAACAAAAAGATGACGGGCAATTTTTAAATGCTAACATTACTTTTAAAGAAATTGAATCAATAAAAAAAGTGCTAAAGCGCAAGCTTGCAAATATTTACCATTTAAGAATTGAATATCCTGAATAAATTTTAAAAAAAAGATGAAAAAAGGTTGTGTTATTTAAGATGATATACTAAATTTGCATCCGCAATTAATTGCAACGTTCATTATTAACGGAGAGGTGCCTGAGTGGCCGAAAGGAGCGGTTTGCTAAATCGTCGTAGGTGGAAACACTTACCCAGGGTTCGAATCCCTGTCTCTCCGCTATTATTTTCTCAAAATTTTTATTTTGATAACCATTCGGGGTGTAGCGTAGCCCGGTTATCGCGCCACGTTTGGGACGTGGAGGCCGCAGGTTCGAATCCTGCCACCCCGACATTTTTTTAGAGTTACGGGCTCGTAGCTCAGCTGGATAGAGCACCTCCCTTCTAAGGAGGCGGTCACAGGTTCGAATCCTGTCGGGCTCACTTAAAGCCACACTTTTATTAGTGTGGCTTTTTTGTTTTATTTATTTTTAAACAAGAAGTATCTTATTGGTTTCAAGCTACTTAAGTTATTATTTAAATTTTATTAAAAAAAATAGTTTGTATCAGAAAAAAACACTAGTTTTGCACCCCCAAATCAATATGTAGGCGAAAGTTTACATTAAAAATTAATATAATGAAATACCTACTTAAATTATCGGCAGTATCTTGCCTAATTTTAATTTTATCAAGTTGTAGCACAGAGTCTTTAGATGATACTTATGCTAAAACTTCAAATTCAAATTATGAAACTTCAGCTATCCAATTTTGTAGTGGTCAAAACCCACAATCAAAATTGATAAATAATGGAACGATAACTTTTACGTTTAAAATAATAGATTCTAATGATAATACTATGGTAGTGCATAATATTTCTCCAGGAACTTCATCATCATGGATGAGTTTTACTGAAGGGGAAACTTTATTTAGTATAGATGGAAATACAGCAAATGTTGACGATAGTAAACTGCTTTTAGATATGTCTAATTGCTCTGAAGTTGAAATAGTAGTAAACAGTCTAAATGAAGTAAACAATCCTGTTATTTTATCTTTAGATTAAATTTTATTACAACAAATAATAATTTTTGAATTTTCTAGGTTGGTGGTGAAAAACAGATAGTTTTTACCACCATCTTTTATTTTAAGCTTACTTCTAATTTGATTAACTGTATCTGGAAAGTTACGGGTTGTTACATTTGCTTGATCTAAACTAATTTCTTTTTTATATGTTTTTTTATTGTAAGGTATTACTTTCTCAATTTTAAAACTTCTTCCAGGAAAATCAATTAAATGATTACTAGTGTATAAATGCGAGTGTTTATGCAATTTAAATATCTTGTGTTGTATTGCTACACTATTGAATGCTCCTGCCTTTAATATAGCAGTATTAGGCTCGTATAGGTATGTTAGTGGGTTGCTATAATTAATATTTAGATTAACTTCTTGATTTAAAAGAAAACCGAAGCTTTGTGTTTTTTTATTGGTAATGTTAGTTGTTATAATTTCAATCTCACTCTTATAATTTTTTTCTATAACCCATAACAGTTCTTTTACTTCATTATTTATTGCTATACTATGAATTTGTTTAACATTTTTTAATTCGTTTATTCCAGAACTAATATCTAATATAGGAGATGTTTTTATCATTATATTTTTAGAGTATTCTAAAAGAAACTTTAAATTTTCAGGAACATTAGGCAAACAATCCTTTAACAGAAATACTTTTCCTTTAACATTATCTCTTCTTGATGGATCTACATATATCCAATCAAAAGTTTTATCCAATTGTTTTAAAACTTGGATTCCATCTTTAGCGTAACATTTAATATTATTAACATCTAATACGGATGTATTATATTTTACAATGGAGGATAGGTTAGCGTTTAAATCACAATGTACTACTGTTTTTATTTTTTTTGAAAAATAAAAACTATCAACACCATAACCACCTGTTAAATCTATTAATGAATTGCCGGAAACTAAATTAGCTTTGTATTGCGCTGTAGTTTCGGATGATGTTTGCTCAATATTAAGTTTTGAGGGATAATATATTTTATTAGTATTAAACCACGTTGGTAGTTTTTTTATACATTTTTGCTTAGCTTCAATTTGTGTAAATATATCTTGATGTAAATTTTTATTAAAAGGGATGCCTTTTAATGCTAAATCAGAGACGTTTAAATTAATATTATCATTTATAAATTTCTGAATATTATTATTTAATATTTCTTTATTAAAATTAGTCATTTAGTCCTTTTGTCAATTTACTTACGACTCTATATTCTGATAAAAATTCCTTAGAAATAACTTTTAAAGCTGTATAAGTTGGGATTGCTAAAATCATTCCTACAATACCAAATAACAATCCTGCTATAATTATTATTAAAAATATCTCTAATGGATGTGACTTTACACTCTTAGAAAAAATAAATGGTTGACTGATAAAATTATCTACAAGTTGAGCTATAATAAATCCTAGCATTACATATAAAGTTTTAGGTAATATTACATCACTAAAATTTTGGCCTAGATTACTAGACATGCTTAGAAGAATAAGTAAAAAAGCACTTATTATGGGTCCTACATAAGGAATAATATTTAAAAGTGCACATAATGTTGCTATAATTACTGCATTTTGGATACCAAAAATTAATAATACAATAGAATAAATAACAAATAAAATTATCAACTGTAATAATAATCCTCCAAAATATCTGGTTAATAAATCACGAATTGTAACAAATGATTTTCTTAATCTTTTTTCATGTTTTTTTGGTAGGATTGTAATGATACCCGTACTCATTAATTTACTGTCTTTTAAGAAGAAAAAAGAAATAAATAATACTGAAAACAAGCCTATACTAAAACTACCAAAACCGGCAATTACATAGTTTAAAAACTCAGGAATTACACCAAAATTAATTTTTGACATAAATTTAGAATCTTTAATAGACTCTTCGACATCAGTAGAATTTAACCCAAAATGACTAATGACTTCAGTATATAAGTTTTCAATATTATTTTGAAGCAAATCAATGTCTAACAGTGCTAAATTTTGACCTTGTTCTATAATTAAAGGTATAAATAAGCTGATAAGACCAAAAATTATTGCTAAAAAAACAATCATAGTAGTTACTACAGCAAAAGTGTCTGTAAACTTTAATTTAGTTTTTAAAAATCTAACTAATGGTCGCCCTAATAAGGATACAATACTTGCTAAGACTACATAAATTATAACGGATTGTATTTTATAAATAAACCATAATAAAACAGCAATACCTATAAGAGTAGCTATTGCTTTTAATATTCCGTTTGCTATAATTTTTGATGTCATGTTGTAAATATAATTTTTTTGAAATCTATTTTGACAAAATTTGCTTTGTAATTTCAAAAAGAGCAATACTTGTTGCTTGAACTACATTCATACTACTATTTTGTCCAAACATATCAATATGAACAATTGCATCACATAATTTTAGAATATTTTCTGAAACGCCGAAGTTTTCATCACCAATTACTAAAGCAATGGGTTTATTAGTATCAAAATTAAATTGATGTAAGGCTTTGCTATTTGTGGTGATTTCTAATGCTATTATAGAATATCCGTTTTGTTTAAGGTTAGTGACCACATCTAATGCAGAGTCTTTTACTTCAAAGTTTACAACTTTTTCTGTGGCACGAGACGTTTTTGTCATTTTACGTCCCAATGGAATATCTGTTCCGCAAAATACTAATTTTTCAACCCCAAAAGCATCACAAGCTCTGAACAAACTACCAATATTTGGTGCATTTGTAACGTTTTGGCAAATTATAGTTAAAGGGAACTGTTGCTGCTTAAAATTTGTGTTATAATGGGTAAGTTGCAATTGAAAGTTATGTTTAAAAGATGAAACTATTGAAAGTAAAAATAGTATAAGAATTACTAATTAAATTATTTTTATAATTTTAATTTTCAAAAACATATTTAACAATATTTGCTCCCATTTTTAAAGCTTTTAACCGTATGTCTTCTGGATCATTATGTACTTCTTGATCTTCCCAACCATCACCTAAATCACTTTCAAATGTAAATAAAACAACTAAACGTTGTTTATGATATAGTCCAAAAGCTTGTGGTCTTTTACCATCGTGTTCATGTATTTTAGGTAAGCCATCCTTAAACGGGAAAGCTGAACTAAAAATAGGGTGGGTAGTAGGCAACTCTTCTAGTTCTTGATTTGGAAATATTTTTTTAAGTTCTTTAATTATATATGGTTGCATTCCGTAATTATCATCAATATGTAAAAAACCTCCAGATACTAAATAGTTGCGAATGTTTAGGACCTCGTCATCATCAAAAAGCACATTACCGTGACCTGTCATGTGTATAAAAGGAAATCTAAATATATCAATACTACTAGCTTCAACCGTTTCTGGTTTTGCGTTAATTTGTGTATCAATATTGTCATTACAAAATTTAATAAGGTTTGGTAAAGCTGTTGGATTACTATACCAATCACCACCACCTTTATATTTTAAAACAGCTAAATCTTGACTATATGAAATTATAGAAAGTAGTACAAAACAAAGGGATAGTTTAAATTTCATAATATTATTGATTTATAAACGCGACGCTATGACAGGCTACAATTGCAGCAGTTTCTGTGCGTAAACGTGTATCACCCAAAGTTACAGGAATAAATTTATTTTTAATTGCCAATTCTATTTCTTTAATAGAAAAGTCTCCTTCTGGTCCAATTAAAATTGTAATTTCTTGCTTTTTATTAACTTGAGATTTTAGTGATTTTTTATCAGTTTCTTCGCAATGAGCTACAAATAAATCTCCCGTAAAGTCTTGAATAATATAGTCTTTAAAGTTAATTGGTGGATTTAAAATAGGGTAGTAGCAATTTAGCGATTGCTTCATGGCCGACTGAATTATTTTTTCATACCGTTCTATTTTTACAGTTTTTCTTTCGCTATGATCACAGATTATTGGGGTAATAGTTGTTATGCCAATCTCTGTAGCTTTTTCTAAAAACCATTCGTAACGATCATTCATTTTTGTTGGAGCAACAGCTAAATGCAATGTATAGTCTAATGGTTGTTGCAGAGTAGTTTCTAAAACATTAACCACACAGTTTTTTTGATCTGCAATTGATAATTCTGCTTTAAACAAATACCCTTTACCATTAGTAATGTGTAGTAAGTCTCCAACATTTTTTCTTAAAACCTTAATAATATGCCTGCTCTCATCTTTAGGGAATGAGAATTGCTTGGAGTCTGCTTCTATATTTGGATTGTAAAATAATTGCATAAAAAATAGTTGATACAAATCTAAAAAAAAAGTGCTTTCTAATTAATTAGAAAGCACTTTTAATTATTTTTTTTAAATAATATTAATCAGGGGTACCACAAAAAATATCTCCATGATCTAAATGTGTTTGTAAAGCATTTAAGCTAATTGTAATTTCATGCATATTTGCTGGATTACCTGGTGGTATATGGCAAATAGTTATTTTGTGGTTGTGATTATTTCCTTTATTTTTATTTTGATTTACTGTATCTGTATTAGATGAAAAAAATGACATCACTAGTGTAAATAAAACAACTTCTATAACTTTCATAATTATTGATTTTAACAATTGGATATTGTAAACTTACAATCAATAAGTAGTATTACACAAAAATTATGTTAAACAACTAAAATTCTCTTTATATTGTAACAGTAAGCAGATATTATCGATGAAATGCACTTTATTTATCAATAACTTTAAGTACTTTAATTTCTTTTATCTTTTTAATTCGTTCTGTTTTTAATATAACATAATAGCTATTAGTTTCAGGGACTCTAACGGTGTAAATAGTATTTAATTTGTTGTCTAAATTAAACGCTTGCTCTTCAACTTCTGTAGGCATACTACCTTCTTTTAACCATCCAGAATCACCACCTCGTTTTGCATTTCTGTCCATGGAGTATCGTTTTGCTAAATCATCAAAGCTAATTCCTTCTTCATAAGACTTTAAGATTTCATTTTTATATTCTACAATTTTTGACACTTCTAATTTATTACCGTCAAAATAAATGTAACTAATACGGTAATGTCTTTCGTCTGTTTTATCTATTACTTTGTAATGTGTCGTATTAAATTCTGATTTAATAACTTCGGTATTTCCTACACTTGTACTAAATAATTTTGTTGCCAATTTTGTTTTATGCTTAGCTTCATTAAATACTAAAATTTTATTTTTTCTTGATTTTTTAGTTTCTAAAAACTTTTCTGCTTGTTCAATTGTAACTATAGTATCAAGTTCTTTTTCTAAACCTTTTTGAGCAAAAGAGAATAGAGTAATTAAGCAAAATGTAAGGTTAAGTAGGGTTTTCATTTTAAATAGAATTTATTTAGACAAAAAAACAAAAAATAAAGCTTAAATGAAGAAAATTTAGTGGCTTTTAAAAACTATTAAATTTTCAATCTTGAATTAGCCATTACATTTTGTTGAGCAAAATCACCCTCCAAATATTTTAAATAGCCAACAATAGCTATCATAGCAGCATTATCTGTTGTAAATTCAAATTTAGGGACGTATGTTTCCCAACCATGTTTTGATTGACCATCTTTTAAAGCATGTCTTATACCACTATTTGCTGACACACCACCACCAATAGCAATATGTTTAATTCCGGTTTGCTTAACTGCTTTTTTAAGTTTATCAGTTAAAATACCTATAATGGTATATTGGATAGAAGCACAGATATCGTTTAAGTTGTCTTCAATAAAATTTGGATTAAGTTTTACTTGTTTTTGTATAAAATATAATACTGCTGTTTTAAATCCAGAAAAACTAAAATTAAGACCATCTACTTTTGGTTTTGTAAACGGATAGGCTTTAGGATTACCTAATTTAGCAAGTTTATCTATTTGAGGACCTGCAGGATAACCTAAACCTAATAGTTTACCACTTTTATCAAATGCTTCTCCAACAGCATCGTCAATAGTCTCTCCGATAACCTCCATATCAAAATAATGGTTGACTTTTACAATTTGTGTGTGCCCACCAGAAATTGTCATTGCTAAAAACGGAAATGGCGGTTTTTTAAAACCATCCTCATCTATAAAATGAGCTAAAATATGTGCTTGCATATGATTAACATCAATTAAAGGGATGTCTAACCCATATGCTAATGACTTAGCAAACGATGTACCCACTAACAAACTACCCATTAATCCTGGACCTTTAGTAAATGCTACTGCGTTAAGCTGATCTTTAGTAATTCCAGCTTTTTTTAATGCTTGGTCAACTACGGGTACAATATTTTGCTGATGAGCTCTAGAAGCTAATTCTGGAACCACACCACCATATTCTTCGTGTATTTTTTGACTCGCAATTACATTACTTAATATCTTTCCGTTATGGATTACAGATGCTGCTGTGTCGTCACAAGAACTTTCAATTCCGAGTATATAAATATTTTGTGAAGTCATTAGTTATTTTTAGGCATAATAATTGTTAATTTTGATGAATTGATTAACAACTAAATTACATTTGTTTAATTATTTGCAAAAGTAAGATATTCCGTATAATTTTTAACTTAAAAAGAAGTATCAAAAAAATTCTTAAAATAATAGGTAAATTAATAGCCATTCTGCTATTATTATTCATCATATTGGTGTTGATTCTATCTATTCCAGCAGTTCAAACAGGTTTGGGTAGATACGCAACAGATTGGGTAAATGAGCAATATAAAACTAATATTAATATAGAAAAAGTAGGACTTCAATACAATGGAGATGTCCAAATTAAAGGTGTTTTAATTAGAGATTACACCAAAGACACACTAATTAGTGCTTCAGAATTAAATACCTCTATAATTAGTTTTAAAAAACTTTATAATGGCAAGTTAAATTTTGGTGATATAAATTTGCAAGATTTAGTTTTTAATATTGTCACTTACAAAAATAAAACAGATACAAATTTAGATGTTTTTGTAGCCAGATTTGATGACGATAATCCTAGAAAAGATAAAAGCGATTTTTTACTTTCATCAAGCGATGTTACCATATCCAACGGTACCTTTAATTTTGTAAATTACAATAAAGAAACCCCACACATACTTCAGTTTAATAAAATTAACTTAAACGGTACTAATTTTTTGATTGATGGAAGTGACGTAAAAACTAGAATAAATACTATGCAATTTGTAGATAGTAGAGGTTTGAAATTAGAAAATCTAACTTCTAATTTTTCTTATTCACTATCAGAAATGCGTTTTGATGACTTAGACTTAAAAACTCCTGAATCTTATCTAAAAGGAGATTTGACCTTTAGTTACGACAGAGAGGATTTTAAAGAGTTTGAAGACAAAGTAAAAGTCTCTGCTAATTTTACAGAAGGAAGTATTTTGTTAGATGAATTAAATGTGTTTTATAATGAATTTGGTAAAAATCAACGCGCAAATTTTTCTACAAATTTATCAGGTACTTTAAATAATTTAACAACAAATAATTTAAAATTAGAAACTAGCAGAAACACTAAAATCTATGGTACAATAAATTTTAAAAACCTATTTAATGCTGAAGCTAATAACTTTGCAATGCAAGGTGATTTTGATAATTTGTCGTCTAATTACAAGGATTTAAAAGCATTGCTACCAAATGTTCTAGGGGAGTCAATTCCTTCTGTTTTTGATAAATTAGGAAATTTTAAAATAACAGGTTATACAAATATTACACCTAATAAAATTAAAGCTAAATTAGAAATTAACACCTCTTTAGGGTTTGTGAATTCTGATTTAGAAATGTCAAATATAGATAATATTGATTACGCCTCATATAAAGGTAATGTGATTTTAGATGAGTTTGATTTAGGTAAAATGCTTAGCGATCCAAAATTAGGTAAAACCTCTTTAAATGTTGATGTCGACGGTGTTGGATTTAAAAAAGAAAACCTTTCTACTCAATTAAAAGGTGATATTTATGGTATTAATTATAATACATATAATTATCAAAATATTGAAGTTAATGGACAATACAAACAAAGTAAATTTAACGGTAAGTTACTGTCCAATGATAAAAATTTAAAACTAGAATTTAATGGTTTAGCAGATTTATCAAAAGATGCTAGAACCTTTGACTTTGTTGCTAAAGTAGATTACGCAAACCTTAAAGCTCTTAATTTTTATAATAGAGATGAACAGTCGGAATTTACAGGTGTTGTGGACATGAAAATGGTTGCAAATAATATTGATGATGCTGTTGGAAGTATTAATTTTAAAAATACAGTCTATAAAAACGAAAACGATACATATACATTCAAGGATTTTGCTATAAGTTCTGAGTTTTCAGCTAACGAAAGACTTATAAAAGTAAACTCGCCAGAAATAGTTGAAGGTCAATTAAGCGGTAATTTTAAATTTAAAGACTTAGAATTGCTTTTTGAAAACTCATTAAAAAGCATGTATACTAATTATGTGCCAAATACTATTGAAGGAAATCAATATGTTGATTTTAATTTTAAAATTTATAATAAAATTATCGAAGTCTTCTTACCAGAAGTAGAAGTCGGTCAAAATACTTTTATTAGAGGTCGGGTTGAAAGTAATGAAAAAGCATTTAAGCTAACCTTTAAATCTCCAAAAATCAAGCTATTAGATTACTTTGCTAATGCTATTGAAGTGCAAGTAGATAATAACAACCCTTTATTTAATACTTATGTAGAGGTTGACAGTGTTTACACTAATCATTACAATATATCAAAATTTAACTTAATTAATGTTACCATAAATGACACGCTATTTATGCGATCAGAGTTTAAAGGCGGTAAGCGTAATGATGATATTTATAACCTTAGTTTTTACCATACCATAAATGAAGAAAACATGTCTGTTTTTGGGTTTAAAAAAAGTGACGTGACTTTTAAAGGTAATAAGTGGTACGTTAATGAAGATAAAAACAAGTTTAATAAACTAATTTTTGATAGAGATTTTAACAATTTTAAAATCGAAGAATTAGTCATGAATCATCAAGATGAAGAGATTAAACTTGCAGGAGTAGTTAGAGATTCCACTTACAAAGACTTAAAATTAAATTTTAAGGATGTAGATCTAAATAAAATTGTTCCAAATGTAAAAGGACTAACGCTAGCTGGTAACATTAATGGTAATTTAGATGTTTTACAACAAAATGGTAACTATCTACCAAACTCTTCGATTACAATCGATGATTTAGAAGTAAACCAAACTTTTTTAGGGTCTTTTGACGCTAAAATTAAAGGTAATGCTACACTGTCTAATTACATAGTTGATGCTAAAATCAAAGACGATGACACTAACTCTTTTACAGCAAAAGGAGATATAAATATAGTTGATGATCAGGCAAATATTGATGTAGATTTAAACTTTAATAAGTTTAATCTTAACCTTTTAAATCCATTTTTAGAAGGCGTATTAAGTGATATTAGGGGTGATGTTTTTGGTACAACAAAAGTGATTGGTAATTTAAATAAACCTAATTTTAATGGAGAATTAAAGATAGATAATGGTGGGTTAGGTGTGCCATATTTAAATGTAGATTATGGTTTTCAGGACAATGCATCTGTAACACTTAAAGACCAAAGCTTTATTTTTAATACTATTAATATCACAGATACTAAACATAACTCTAAAGGGGTTTTAAATGGAAGTATAAGTCATACAAATTTTTCAAAGTGGAAATTAAACTTAGACTTAGAGACTCCAAGGCTTTTAGTTTTAGATACTAAAGAAAATGAAGACTCATTATACTATGGTACAGGATTTATAGGTGGTTCTGCTTCGATATTTGGACCTACTGAAAGCTTAAGTATTAATGTTATTGGAGAAACTAAAAAGGGAACATTTTTTAAAATTCCTTTAAATGATAACGAATCGTTTGGTGATAATTCAATTATTCATTTTTTAAGTCCAGAAGAAAAACAAGCTAAAAAAGATGGTATTGTCCTTGAAAACGAAGTCGATTCTGGTTTAGATCTTAATTTTGAATTAGATGTTACTGAAGAAGCAGAGATAGAAATACTAATTGATAAAACATCTGGTAGTACAATTAAAGGTAGAGGAGTTGGTGGTTTACTAATAGAAATTAACACCAATAACAAATTTGATATGTATGGCGACTTTGTGGTTTATGAAGGGGTATATAACTTCTTATATGGTGGTGTAGTCCAGAAAAAATTTGTTGTAGAGCCTTACGTTAGTAATTTAGCTTGGAACGGAAAACCTATGGATGCTATCATTAATATTAAAGCAAAATATGAAACTCGTGCCAATCCTTCGCCTTTATTAGATAACCCAATTAGTAGAAGCATCCCGGTAGAGTTAATTTTAAAATTATCAGATAAATTAGAACGTCCAGATATTGATTACGAGTTTGCATTTCCAACTACAGAATCGACCATAAAATCAGAGTTAAATTACAGGTTAGATTCTAAAGAAGATCGTGAAAGCCAAGCATTATATTTATTAATGACCGGTGCATTTAGTAGTGGTCTTAACGATATTAACTTTACAGGAACATTGACCGAAAGATTAAATGGATTAGTTAATAGTCTATTATCTAGTGGTGATGGTAAATTTAATGTAGGTGTTAATTTTGAAGCTGGTACAAATAATCCAGAATACCAAACAGACAATCGTGTAGGTCTAACTTTAGAAACCAAAATATCAGACCGTGTGTTAATTAATGGTAAAGTTGGTGTACCCGTAGGTGGCTTAGGTGATTCTGTTATTGCAGGAGATGTACAAGTGGATTTACTTTTAAACGAAGAAGGTACACTCACAGCCAAAATATTTAATCGTGAAAATAGCATCAGAAACTTTGGAGAAGAGATTGGATATACTCAAGGATTAGGTATATCCTATAGCGTGTCATTTGACACTTTTGGAGAGCTGCTTCGTAAGATATTTAATCCTAAAAAGGAGGAAGAAAACACAGACACACCAAAAGAAGAAAAAACTCCAGAACCAGATCCAAAAATCAACTCTACATTACTGGATGACAAGAAGCTGAAAAAAGACAATTAATAACAGTTATTGTCTATAAATCTGACTGATTTCACTCTAAATTTTTATTAAGTTATTAACGAAAACGTTATAGTTTTAAGGTTATCGTTAAATTTTAGTAAAAGCAATGTAATATCTAACATTTGTTTAGTAGCTTTACTTTATTAAGCAAAAATTACATGTCAAAAACTATAAAAAAAATAGCAGTAATGACTTCCGGTGGAGATGCTCCAGGGATGAATGCAGCTATCCGTTCTGTTGCCAGAACTTGTGCCTATTATAATATAGAATGTGCAGGAATATATCGTGGTTATGAAGGAATGATTGAAGGCGATTTTAAAGAATTAACTGCTCGTAACGTTAAAGGTATAATCAACAAAGGTGGGACTATATTAAAATCGGCAAGATCTAAAGAGTTTCAAACTAAAGAAGGACGCCAAAAAGCCTATGATGCATTAAAAGCAGCAAACATTGATGCTTTAGTTGTAATTGGTGGTGACGGTACATTTACTGGTGCTTTAATCTTTAATCAAGAATTTAATTTCCCAGTAATGGGTATTCCTGGAACTATTGATAACGATATTTTTGGTACCTCGCATACTCTAGGATATGACACTGCCTTAAACACTGTGGTTGAAGTTATTGATAAAATTAGAGATACAGCAAGTTCGCATAATAGATTATTTTTTGTTGAAGTAATGGGACGTGATGTGGGGCATATTGCCTTAAATGTAGGTGTTGGAGCTGGAGCTGAAGAAATTTTAATTCCGGAAGAAGACCTTGGACTGGATCGATTATTAGAGTCTTTAAGACGAAGTAAATTATCGGGTAAATCCTCAAGTATAGTAGTTGTAGCTGAAGGAGATAAAATAGGTAAAAACGTTTTTGAGCTAAAAGACTACGTTGAAGAAAACATGACAGAATATGAAGTGCGTGTCTCGGTTTTAGGTCATATGCAACGTGGTGGATCACCATCATGCTTTGACCGCGTATTAGCAAGTAGAATGGGGGTTAAAGCTGTAGAAAGTCTCCTAGAAGGTAACTCTAACTATATGGTTGGGTTATTAAGTGACAAAATCCAATTAACCCCATTAGAACAGGCGGTTAAAGGAAAATCAAAAATTAATCAAGAATTGCTACGTGTGTCAGATATTATGACCACTTAATATTAATAGAAAAAAATAATACAATAATATGTCAACATTAAAATTAGGAATTAACGGATTTGGTAGAATTGGTCGTATCGTGTTTAGGGCGACAGTAAAGCGTAACGATGTAGAAGTAGTTGCTATAAACGATTTGTTAGATGTAGAGCATTTAGCCTACTTATTAAAATACGATTCTGTACATGGACGTTTTGATGGAACGATAGAAGTAAAAGACGGAAATCTAATTGTAGACGGAAAATCTATCCGTGTTACTGCAGAAAGAGATCCTAGAAATTTAAAATGGGATGAAGCAGGAGCAGTAGTTATTGCAGATTGTACAGGTATTTTTAAAACTTTAGAATCTGCTAATTACCATATAGAAGGTGGTGCTAAAAAAGTAGTAATATCAGCACCAAGTAATGATGCACCAATGTTTGTAATGGGTGTAAACGATGATAAATTAACAGCAGAACATACTATTGTGTCAAATGCTTCATGTACTACAAATTGTTTAGCACCTTTAGCTAAAGTGATTGAAGATAATTTTGGAATTGAAGAAGCTTTAATGACAACAATCCATGCTGCAACATCAACCCAATTTACTGTAGACTCTCCGTCACGTAAAAACTACCGTTTAGGTCGTAGTGCGTTAAACAACATTATACCAACATCAACGGGAGCAGCTATAGCTGTTGGTAAAGTAATACCTGAGTTAGATGGTAAACTAACAGGTATGGCATTTAGAGTGCCAACAGCAGATGTGTCTGTTGTAGATCTTACAGTTAGAACCAAAAAAGAAACGTCTTTATCCGAAATTAAAGCTGCAATGAAAAAAGCTTCTGAAGGAGCAATGAAAGGTGTTTTAGGATACACTGAAGATGCAGTAGTCTCTCAAGATTTTGTAAGCGAAGTAAAAACTAGTGTTTTTGATGCAGATTCTGCAATCCAACTAAACTCTAAGTTTTTTAAGCTAGTTTCTTGGTATGATAACGAATTTGGTTATTCTAATAAGTTAGTAGATTTAGCTAAAAAAATTAACGATTTATAAACCAAGTAATTAATAGTAGTAAGCACAGTAATATGTAATAATTTATACATTTTACTGTGCTTTTTTTTATCTTTCCTTAAAATTTAATTTATGATTTTAGTTGTTGATAGTGGTTCTACAAAATGCGATTGGATTGCAGTAGATAGAAATGGAAACCAATTGCTTGAAAAAATCCGCACAAAAGGACTAAATCCAGCGATACTTAGTGAAAAGAAAATTAAAAAAATCTTAAAAAAAAGCGTCCCTTTAAAAGATAATAAAGACACAGTTACATATGTCTATTTTTATGGAGCTGGTTGCGGTACTGAAAACCCTAGAACAATGCTAAAAGAAGCATTAGAGCTCTTTTTTTCAAATGCAGAAGTCTTTGTTGAAGAAGATACTATGGCTGCTGTATATGCGACAATTAATAACCCAACCGAAGCTGCAGTAGTTTGTATTTTAGGTACAGGTTCCAATTGTAGTTATTATGATGGCAAAAAGTTGCACCAACGGGTAAAATCGCTTGGGTATACTATTATGGATGATGCTTCAGGTAATTATTATGGTAAGGAGTTACTACGTGATTATTACTTTAATCATATGCCAGAAGATATTAGAGTAGCTTTTGGAGATAAATATAACCTTGATGCAGACTATATAAAATACAATCTTTATAAACAACCTAACCCAAATGCTTATTTAGCGCAGTTTGCAGAGTTTATGATACTAAATAAAGACTCAACTTATATAGTAGAGTTGATTAAGTCAGGTATTAAACGTTTTGCAAAAAATATGATTCTGCAATATAAAGAAGAGATTAAAACAGTTCCAGTACATTTTGCTGGATCTATTGCGTTTTTCTTTCAAGATGAAATTAAAGCAGTAGCTAAAGAACTTGATTTTAAAGTAGGAAACTTTGAAAGAAGACCAATTGAAGGTTTAGTAGCTTTTCATACTAATACAACAAAATAAATGGAAATAGCAATAATTGCACACGATGGTAAAAAAGCAGAAATGGTTCAGTTTTTAAATGAGCATAAAGCTATTTTTCATCAAAAAAATATCACTTTAGTTTCTACCGGTACTACTGGAAAAAAAGTGAAAAAAGCCGGTTTTGAAGTGCTTAGAATGTTATCTGGTCCTTTAGGTGGCGATGCACAAATAGCTGCAAGAGTAGCAGAGGGCAAATGCAATATGGTTATCTTTTTTAGAGACCCTTTAGAAAAGCACCCACATGAGCCTGACGTATTAATGCTAATGCGTTTGTGTGATGTACATGACGTACCTCTTGCTACAAATTTAGCTAGTGCTGAGTTATTTGTAAAAGCTATTTAACAGCAATTAAACTAATTTCTACATTTACAAATTTAGGTAAGTTGGCAACTTCTACAGTTTCTCTAGCAGGAGCTGTATCGTCTTTAAAATACATACCATACACTTCATTAATTTGCGCAAAGTTATGCATGTCACTAATAAAGATTGACGTTTTAATCACGTTTTCAAAAGTCATATCTGCAGCTTCTAGTACTGCTTTTATGTTTTCCATGACTTGCTTGGTTTCAGTTTTAATATCATCCATTACTAATTCACCTGTCTCTGGGTGTAAAGCAATCTGACCTGAAGTATATAATGTGTTTCCGCTTAAAACTGCTTGGTTATATGGTCCGATAGGAGCAGGAGCTTTAGTGGTAGTAATTATTTTTTTCATGTGATACTATTTTTAATTTCAGCGTAAGCGCTATAATAAACTATTTTATAAACCTTCATCAGGTTTTCTGCGTTGTTCGTATTTTAAATCTTGTAATATACTTGATTTAATTCCTATAAAGAAGTTCCAACGGTTATAAGTACCAAACGGAACCCAAGTAAAATTCATACGCCAACTTAATAAATCTCTTTGAAAACGTAATTGTGTTAATCCAAATCCTTTGTTTTTAAAGTCATAACTTGAAGAGCCTCCAATTGACCAGCGTGGTGCAATATCTAGATCTCCAGAAAACATTAGAGAGTGTGATGATATTTCGTTTTCTCTTCGGTTATTAGAGTAATTTATAGCGTATGCCAATCTAAAATTCCATGGAATGGAGTAGTTGTATAACTCGCTTTCCTCTTCTTCTTTATCATCATCCTTGTCATTATCTAAAAACCTTGAGTCTGCAAAATCTTGAGAGACTCCAAATAAATCATCATCACGTCCACCGCTTAATAAACGCTCGTTTCTAGAGTTTTCATTTTCACTTCTTGCGCTTAATCCTTTACTATCAAAACTATAACCTAATGTTAAATTTGCACTTGTCATTCTAAACAAGCTTCCGTTATTATCAATATTATAAGTATTGATTCTAACATTATTGTTATCTAAAGCATAAGGATCTAAGGTTGCCCCAAAGTTTATATTCATTTTATTATTAAATAACTGTGTTCCTCCAGTTACTCTAACAGGACTCCAGTTTAAAGAGTCTCCTGCGACATTGTAAGAAGTTGTAAAATTTAAGTTATTTAATAATACTATCTTTTTTGCCTCTACTACTGTTGTGTCTTTGTCACGGACTTTGGCTTCAAAATTATTAGAAAGACCAATACCTATTGAACTTGAAAAGTTGTTATTAGGTCTTCCAAACAAATTGTTTTCAAATCTTGTATATTCTGACTGTGTGGTACCGTCTGCATCGATAACCTCTACAGTGTCATAATAATTATCAAATGCAGGGTTGATATTGTAACTTAAAGACGGTCTAATAACGTGTCTTATAGCTTGAATTTTTTTACCTTCTTTTTTCTTATCAAAATTAAACATACCGTAAATAGTAGTTCCAACGCTTGTTGAAAAATTGTATGTCCTAAAGGCATCAAAACCGTTAACTTCTTCAGTTACTATCTCTTCAGTATCTGCATCAAAATACTTATTGACTGTTTTTAAAGTCCAAACTTCATTAAAGTTTGCACTTGCACTCATGCTAAAATGTTTAAACACTTTAAAGTTTGTAGACAAAGGTATGCTGTGCTGTGCGCCAAGTTTAGCCTCTTCAAACATTTCACTTTTAAAGAAAAACTCGTCTGTAGTTTCAATTCTATTTTCTGCTCTTAAACTATATTGTAAATTAATATTTTGTAATAATCCTTTTTTTGTACCTCCTTTAGGAGCAAAAGGATAGATACGACCAAGACTACCTTGAAAAGTAGGTAAAGTCATATTTATATTACCCGTTTGGGTGTTTTGAGAGTGGGAAGCGGTTAAGCTTATGTTTGCTTGTGGCTCTCCTTGAAATGTTTTTGAATATGAAATAGAAGATGCTAAAGTGTTGTTTTGTGTACTTGGTAAGTTAATCTGATTAATAGATTGTTGGTAATAATTTTGACTACCTAAGTTTACATTAGCAGAAAATCTAGCGTTTGGATTTGCTTTTGCATCTTGCTGGTGCGACCAACGTAAATTATATATTGTTGTTTTTGCATAATCAGGAAATCCACGCTCGCTAGCAATTAAATTTTCATACCTAAAAGCTAGATTACCTCTAAATTTATATCGTCGTGCATATTTGTTTTCTACCCTTAAACCGTAACTACCATTAGTATAATAGTCTCCTAAAAGTGCTAAATCAAAGTAATCACTAATTGCAAAATAATACCCTCCATTTTGTAAAAAATACCCACGATTACCATCTTCTCCAAAACTAGGAAATATAACTCCTGATGTTTGTTTTTTTGTTAACGGAAAAAAGGCAAATGGCAATCCTATTGGGGTTGGTACATCGTATATAAAAAGGTTAGTTAATCCTGTTATAACTTTACTTCCCGGAACTAATTTACCTGTTCTAATTAAAAAATAGTATTCTGGGTCTTCTAAATTTTCAGCAGTAGTAAATTTTGAGTTTTTTATATAATAAACAGAGTCGTTAACTTTTTTTGTGGTTTCTGTAATTAATGTTCCACCATTTTGTTCTGTAACAGAATTATATATCAAACCTTGTTTTGTCACTGTATTAAAGACAATCGAGTCTGGTTTTATAACATTCTCTCCTTGTTTAAATACTGGTCTTTGTGTGTAAGTATTAGTAGAATCCTCAACAATACCTTTAGCATAAATTAAATCTTTATTAAAATCTAATATTATATGTCCGGCAGTAACTTCCATATCCTCGTAAAGGACTTCTGCTTCATTATAAAGATGCATTTTGGATTCCTTTTTCTTGTAAGACATGTAGTCTTTAGCTTTGTAGGATACTGTGCTACTTAATAAAGGTTTTATTTTTATAGTATCTGTTTTAGTACTATCACTAGCTTTTTCAGATAGTATAGGCTTACTAATATCAGTTGTAGTAGTGTCAATTATTGTATTTACAGGTAATTCGGTAGTTTTTACTGCAGGTAATTCTTCGCCTTTTTTAGGAATATCACCTTGCGCGAAGCCTAGAGTGTTAATAAACACTGTAAAACTCAGGGTAAAAAGTATGTTAAGACTATGTGTACGCAACGCTTTTAAATGTATTTTTGTAAAAGTATGGCTCGGTATTTGAATTGACAAAACTACATATATTTTTTTGTGAATGTTTTAATATTCGTTAAAATTTGCAAATCATACTAAACGTAATATAAATTGGTTATAACATCTATGCAAACGTACATTTTTAAACTTATAGTATCCTTTATAATAGTATTAACATTTAATAGCTATCAAACTATCAATGCGCAATCTAATAATGGTAAATTTATTGTCGTATTAGATGCAGGTCATGGAGGTAAAGACCCTGGTAAACATGCAAAATCAGGTATTAAAGAAAAAGATATTGCATTAAAAATTGTTTTAAACGTTGGAAAAATATTAGAAAAAAACGCTGACATTAAAGTTGTCTACACTAGAAAAACAGATGTTTTTGTCGATTTATTTAAACGTGGTAAAATAGCAAATGAAGCTGATGCAGACTTATTTGTATCTGTACATTGTAATGCACACAACACTCAAGCTTCTGGATCTGAGACATATGTTTTAGGAATACATAGAAATGACACTAATTTTAATGTAGCTAAAGCAGAAAACGAAGTAATTTTTCTAGAAGATAATCACGAAGAAAACTATAAAGGTTTTGACCCAAACTCGCCAGAGTCTTTTATTGGACTATCGTTAATGCAGGAAGAATATTTAGATCAAAGTATTAAACTAGCTTCTTTAATTCAGGAGTCTTTTACCAATAAGTTAAAAAGAAAAAATAGAGGAGTAAAACAAGCAGGTTTTATTGTGTTACATCAAACAGTAATGCCTAGCGTTTTAATAGAAACTGGTTTTGTAACTAATACTGCAGAAGGTAACTACCTAAACTCTTCTAAAGGACAAAAAGAATTATCAAAATCAATATCAGATGCTATTTTAGACTATAAAGCAGAAGTTGATAAAAATGTTGGTAGCATAGTTGCAGAAGACATAATTGAAGACAATATCTCTAACGAAGAAAATACCTTTAAAAACATTGTTTTTAAAATTCAAATAGCAGCAAGCTCTAAAGCATTAGAGCCTAAAGCCTATAATTTTAAGGGGTTAAGAGACATATCAAGAGAAAAACAAGGCAACCTTTACAAATACTATTATGGGTATACTTCAGACTATAATAAAGCTAAAAAACTACATATAGAAGCCAAAAATAAAGGCTATAAAGACGCTTATATTGTTGCTTTAAGGGATGGAAAAAAGATTAAACTTTCCGAAGCCTTAAAAACCGAGGTTAATTAGACCCATTCTTTTATAATTTATTTCTAATTTTGTTACCAATCTAAATTTAGCAATTTGAAACTATCACTAGAAGTTAAAACAGCCATATTAGTTATACTTGGAATAATTTTTTTCATTTTTGGATTTAGTTATTTAAAAGGTAATAACATATTTGATTCTAATAACATTTATTACACAGAGTTTGATTACAATTCGTTAGCTGTATCTGCACCTGTGTCTATTAAAGGAAACACCGTTGGAAAAGTTAAAGACATTAAATATGACTTCGAAACAGGTAAAACCAGAGTCTCATTTTCTGTAGACAAACAGTTACAGTTTTCAAAAAACAGTACAATTCGTTTATTTCAAACAGGATTAATGGGGGGTAATGCGTTAGCTATAATCCCTGCAGAGGATAATCAAATAGCAAAAGATGGTGACCTTATTAAATCAGAAGTTAAAAAAGGCTTAGTTAATAGTCTAACAAGTGACTTTTCTCAATTAAGTAATAATCTAGACGGAACCCTTCAAACAGTAGATTCCTTAATGGGTAATTTAAATAGTTTAGTAGAAGATAATTCTGAAAACGGTTTAAAAAATACTTTAGCAGAATTAAATGCGACATTAAAATCTTATAAAGGCTTAGCGTATTCGATAAATTCTATAGTAAAAAAGAATGACGAAAACGTCACTGCAATGGTTGATAACTTTAACAAAACTAGCGTTAACCTAAATCAGATGAGTGAGAAGTTAAACCAAGTCGACATCTCTAAAACTGTTGCAGCACTGGAAGCAACACTTGGTAGTGTAAATACAATGCTTGCTGGGGTTAAAAATGGTGAAGGCTCTATCGGAAAACTACTAAACGACGATAAATTATACACAAATTTAGAAGGTGCAGCATTACAAATGGAGCAGCTTTTAGAAGACATGAAACTAAATCCTAAACGTTATGTACATTTTTCATTATTCGGAAAAAAGCCAAAGCGTTATGATGCAGAAGGAAATGAAATTGACGATAAAAACTAAAGATTAAAGATTAAAACTAACTAACCAATGGAATATATACCAAACATAATTTTTGCAATACTACTAACAGTCGGTATTGGTTTTTTTGCAAATAATGTCAGAAAACTAGTAAGAAACATTAAACTAGGTAAAGATGTAGACGTATCAGACAATAAACCACAACGTTGGAAAAACATGGCTTATATTGCTTTAGGACAAAGCAAAATGGTTAAGCGTCCAATTTCAGGATTTTTACATGTAGTAGTATATATTGGATTTGTAATTATTAACATCGAGGTTTTAGAAATTATCATCGATGGTTTATTTGGTACACATAGGATAGGACAACAACTATTACCAGGAGCCATTTACGGTTTTTTAATTGGGACTTTTGAGGTGCTTGCAGTATTAGTTTTAGCAGCAGTAATCATCTTTTGGATAAGACGTAATGTTATAAAACTTAAACGTTTCATGAAGTCAGAGATGAAAGGTTGGCCAAAATCAGACGGTAACATTATTCTTTATTTTGAAGTTGTTTTAATGTGCTTATTTTTAGTGATGAATGCTACAGACACAGTATTTCAAAACTTAGAATCTGGTAACATAATCAGTCAATTTATAGCACCTTTATTTAGTGGCTTATCAGAAGCATTAAAACATACTATAGAGCGTGCTGCATGGTGGCTACACATAGTAGGTATATTATGCTTTTTAAATTACCTATACTTTTCTAAGCATTTACACATCCTATTAGCATTTCCAAACACCTATTATGGAAAACTAACCCCAAAAGGACAATTTAAAAACAATCCAACAGTAACTAAAGAAGTTAAGTTAATGATGGATCCAGATGCAGATCCATTTGCAGCAGCACCAGAAACAGAAGAGGACGCAGTACCAGAAAAATTTGGAGCAAGCGATGTGCAAGATTTATCTTGGGTTAACTTACTTAACGCATACACGTGTACAGAATGTGGACGTTGTACAAGCGAGTGTCCAGCAAACCTAACAGGTAAAAAATTATCACCACGTAAAATAATGATGGATACCAGAGACCGTCTGGAGGAAGTTGGTAAAAATATAGATGCTAATAAAGGGGCATTTGTAGACGATGGTAAACAATTATTAGGCGATTATATAACCACAGAAGAGCTTTGGGCTTGTACAAGTTGTAATGCCTGTGTAGAAGCCTGCCCAGTAAGTATCGACCCATTAAATATAATTATGGAAATGCGTCAATATTTAGTAATGGAGCAAAGTGCAGCACCTACAGAGCTTAATAATATGATGAGTAATATAGAAAACAACGGTGCACCTTGGCCTTACAACCAAATGGACCGTTTAAACTGGAAAGACGAGTAATATAATTTGGGCGTTACCACAAGGGTCGCGCTATCCATTATATCTTTTTTTGCCATATATGGAAGCAAAAAAAGGATGCCATTACTATCGCTAACGCAAAACAAAAACATGAGCTTTATATTAAATATACCATCAAAAACAAGACTAATAATAGGAGTAATAGTAACAATATTATCACTATTATCATTTTTTGTTTTAGATAAATATAGCGTTGGTTTTTTAGGAGGCATGTTGTCAGGAATGCTTTTAGGTATAGGTGTTGGATTATTAGTAACACATAAAAAAATAAATTTTAAAAATTGAAATTAAATGTTCTTATTTTTATAATCATAATATTTAGTATAACACAACTAAAAGCACAAGACTATAAAAAAGACTCACTTCAATTTAAAATAGTAACACAGATTAAATATAAATCTGGAACAGTACAAAACATAAAATTAAAAAAAGTACTCTGTGATTATTGCACAGTACAACAAACAAAACAATTAGGGTTGCAAGCCTTAAAACTAGCAGAATTAGAGCAAGACGACCCAAAAAATAAAAAGGAAAACGGTATTAAAATTTTATCAATTTATATAAGATTAGCTAAAACCGATTTTTCAGCAATTAAATAAAACAGATTATGAGCGAACAACTTATAGTGCCAACTATGGCAGAAATGATGAGCCAAGGTAAAACTCCAGATATTTTATTCTGGGTTGGATCTGCAGGAAGTTACGATGATAGAGCTAAAAAAATCACAAAAGCTTTTGTTAAAATACTTAACAAAGCAAATGTAAATTTTGCTGTTTTAGGAACCGAAGAAAGCTCAACAGGAGATGTAGCTAAACGTGCCGGAAACGAGTTTTTATTTCAAATGCAAGCGGTTATGAATATAGAATTATTAAATTCTTATAACATCAAACGCATTGTAACCTGTGATCCTCATTCATTTAACTGTTTAAAAAATGAATACCCAGGATTAGGTGGTAATTATGAGGTGTTACACCATACTCAATTTATAAAACAATTAATAGACTCTAAAGTCATTCAAATAGAAGACAATAGCTTTAACGGTAAACGTATTACATTTCATGACCCTTGTTATTTAGGTCGTGCAAACTCAGAGTATTTAGCACCAAGAGAAGTATTATCTGTGTTAAATGCCAACTTGATAGAAATGAAACGCAATAAAGCAACAGCATTATGTTGTGGAGCAGGAGGTGCACAAATGTTTAAAGAACCTGAAAAAGGTGACAAAGACATTAATGAGTTAAGAACTGAAGATGCTTTGGAGACTAATCCAGATATAATCGCAACAGGTTGTCCTTATTGTATGACAATGATGTCTGATGGTGTAAAAGTTAAAGAAAAAGAAAACGAAATTAAGGTTATGGATATAGCCGAGTTAATTGCTAACGCACAAAATTTATAATGGATACCAAAAAATTTATTTTAACAGGATTAGTTTCAGGATTAGTTTTTGCAATTTTAATGGCAGGATGGGATTATTATCAAGACCGCCCATTTTCGGTTTTAAAATTTGTACTTCATTTAGTTTTATTTGCATTATTTAATGGATACATGTCTTATAGATCAGCTAAAAAGAGGCTTGATAAATAAAAGTAGCTTTTAAAACTTAATTGTTATAATGACCAACGAGATATTTATACTTAACATATCTGGACAAGACAAACCTGGGTTAACCTCTAGTTTAACTAATGTTTTATCACAGTATGGTGCCAAGATATTAGATATTGGTCAGGCCAATATACATGACACATTATCGTTGGGTTTTATGTTTGAAATCGAAGCGGGTAACAACTCGGCTTCCGTTTTAAAAGACTTATTATTTAAAGCATATGAGCTTGGTGTACAAGCTAAATTCACCCCAATTTCTCTAGAAGATTACGAAAAATGGGTAAATCTTCAAGGTAAAGACAGATATATTGTTACTGTTCTTGGGGACAAGCTAACTGCAGAGCAAATATCTGAAGTTACTAAGGTCATTTCAGAAAAAAACTTAAATATTGATGCTATCAAACGCTTAACAGGTCGTACTTCTTTAGTAAAAAAAGAAGCATATCCTAGAGCATCAATACAATTATCTATTAGAGGTAAAATTGAGAATAAAGCAGAGTTTACAAAAAAATTCATGCAGATATCACACGATTTAGACGTAGATATTGCCTTTCAGGAAGATAATATTTATAGACGTAACAGGCGTTTGGTGTGTTTTGATATGGACTCTACACTTATCCAAACAGAAGTTATTGATAAATTAGCAGAATTAGCTGGAGTAGGAGATCAAGTAAAAGCTATAACTGAATCTGCAATGCAAGGCGAAATTGATTTTAACGAAAGTTTTATACGTCGTATGAAACTTTTAAAAGGGTTAAGTGAAGATGTATTACATGATGTAGCTGTAAATTTACCAATTACAAAAGGCGCAAGACGATTAATAGACACTTTAAAAAAATACGGATTTAAAACTGCTATTTTATCTGGAGGGTTTACTTACTTTGGACATTATTTGCAAAAAGAACTAGGTATTGATTATGTATATGCCAACCAATTAGAAATTAAGGATGGAGTACTAACAGGTGGTTACATTGGAGAAATTGTAAATGGCGAAAAAAAAGCAGATTATTTAAAAGAAATAGCAATAAAAGAAGGTATTGATATTAGCCAAACTATAGCAGTTGGTGACGGTGCAAATGATTTGCCCATGCTTAACCTTGCAGGTTTAGGAATTGCTTTTCATGCTAAACCAAAAGTAAAAAACAATGCACAAAGTGCTATATCTAGCATAGGATTAGATGGTGTATTGTATTTATTAGGATATCATGACAGACATATAGATTTAATAGAATAACAATAATTATAACATGTTAGTAGATTTTAAAACATTACCAGAAACTTCAAGAGTATGGATTTACCAATCTAATCGCTCTTTTTCAGATACAGAATTAGAAGAAATTACTTCTAAATTAGATGTGTTTATAGAAAATTGGACTGCGCATGGTAGCGACTTAAAAGCCGGTTATGATATTAGATATAAGCGTTTTATAATACTTGCTTTAGACCAAGAACTTAATAAAGCAACTGGTTGTAGTATAGATGCTTCTGTAACTTTTATTCAGCAATTAGAAAAAGAATACAACGTGGATTTATTAGACAAAATGAATGTGTCTTATAAACAAGGGGAGTTTGTTGCACACAAAACATTAACTGATTTTAGAAAAATGGCTAAACAAAAAGCAGTTTCTAAAAACACAATCGTATTTAATAATTTAGTAACTAATATTGAAGAGTTAAATGAGAGTTGGGAAGTACCTGCAAGCGAAAGTTGGCACAACCGTTTTTTAAATTAAATTATTTAAAAATCAGTTATAAATCTATCTTAAAGTCCTTTATTAATACTAAGAAATGTACTAATTTGGCATAGTTTTTAGTTGTATATTAATGTGCAACATAAATAGCTTAATTTAGTATATGCGATATTTTAAAACCCTCATCTTATTTTTAGTGTTTACAAGTGTATTTTACGCTCAAGATACTCCAAATCCTTTATTAGAC
This sequence comes from uncultured Olleya sp., assembly GCA_947503885.1. Lineage (GTDB taxonomy): Bacteria > Bacteroidota > Bacteroidia > Flavobacteriales > Flavobacteriaceae > Olleya. The sequence goes on from CANNFD010000001.1 coordinate 85,943, forward strand.
AAAAACCCAGTAGCCCAACAAAAATGGGTGGATAGCGTCTACAATTCTTTTTCTTTAGAAGAAAAAATTGGGCAATTATACATGGTCCAGGTTTTTTCTAGTCAGTCAGAACAAGCAAAAAACAATGTTGTTAATTTAATTAGAGACAACAAAATTGGAGGTATAATTTACTCTAAAGGAGGACCTGTAAGACAAGCAAAACTAAATAACGAGCTGCAAGCTGTAGCAAAAACACCTTTATTGATTGGTATGGATGCGGAATGGGGTTTAAGCATGCGTTTAGATTCTACTTATGCCTTCCCTTGGAATATGACACTTGGAGCTATAAAAAACAACCAATTAATAGAGCAAACTGGTCGACAATTAGGCGAACATTGCAAGCGTATTGGTGTGCATTTTAATTTTGCTCCAGTAGTAGATATCAATACTAATCCAGATAATCCAATTATTGGAAACCGATCTTTTGGAGAGGATAAATATAATGTCACTGAAAAAGCTTTGGCTTTTATGAAAGGCATGCAAAGCGCGGGTGTATTAGCCAATGCAAAGCATTTTCCTGGTCATGGAGATACCGATACAGATTCTCATAAAACCTTACCAACAGTAAATTTTGATGAAAAACGAATTTATTCGGTAGAGTTATATCCATACAAAACACTTATTAAAGAAGGTTTATCAAGTGTTATGGTCGCGCACCTTAATATCCCAAGTTTAGAGCCACGTGATGGCTATCCTTCTACTTTGTCAGAAAATATTGTAACTACAATTTTAAAAGAGAGACTAGGTTTTAAAGGAATTATTTTTACTGATGCGTTAACAATGAAAGGGGCTTCAAATTTTAGTGCGCCTGGAGATATCGATTTAGCTGCTTTTAAAGCTGGTAACGATGTGATGTTAATGTCAAGTGATGTACCAACTGCAATCGCTAAATTTATTGAAGCTTATAATAGAAATGAAATTTCTGAAGCGCGTTTAGCACACTCGGTTAAAAAAATACTAATGGCTAAGTATAAAGTAGGTTTAAACAACTATAAACCAGTAGGAAGCTACAATATAGTATCTGATTTAAACCGTATAAAAGACGATGCATTGTATGAAATGCTAATGGAAAACGCTATTACTATTGCTAGAGACACAACAAATCAATTACCTTTTAGAAACCTAGAAACTAAAAAAATAGCGTACGTAAAATTAGGTGATGATGATGGTACTGTTTTTTATGAAGAGTTAAAAAAATATACTAAAGTACATGAGATTTCAGCTGATAATTTAGATGAGTTAATCACTAAGCTTCAACCATATAATACAGTGATTGTTGGATTTCATAAATCTAATGATAGCCCATGGAAAGGTTATAATTTTACTAATAAAGAGTTAGTTTGGCTACAAGAAATAGCAAGAACCAATAACGTAATTCTTAATGTATTTGCTAAACCTTATGCTTTATTAGACATTAAAAGTGTTACAAATATTGAAAGTGTAATTGTTAGTTACCAAAATAGTAAAATAGCACAAGAAAAATCTGCACAGCTTATTTTTGGAGCAATACCTGCTAAAGGGACATTACCTGTATCTGCAGGAGATTTTTTTAAGGTTGGTGACGGTAAACAAGTAAACTCATTAGAAAGGTTGGGATACACAATACCCGAGCGTGTTGGTATGTCTAGTTATGCTTTAAAAAAAGTAGACTCAATAGCTAATTATGCTGTAGACGGTAAAATGACACCGGGAATACAGCTATTAATTGCAAGAAGAGGAAAGGTGATTTACAATAAAAATTTTGGCAAGCATACTTATGAAGGTTCAGAAGAAGTTAAATTTGATGATATTTATGATATTGCTTCTTTAACAAAAATAGTTGCAACTCTACCATTGTTAATGGAGTTAGAAGAACAAGGAATCGTTTCGTTAGATACAAAGCTTTCAGAAATTATTCCTGCTTATAAAAACTCCAATAAAAAAAATGTGACATTAAAAAAAATGCTTTCACATTACGCTCAATTAAAACCTTGGGTACCATTTTATTACAAAACGCTTGATTCAGTAACCAAAAGACCTTCTGATAAGTATTACAGAAAAAGTAAAACAAAAGGATTTACAGTTAAAGTAGCACCGGAGTTATATATGAGAGACGACTACAAAGACTCTATTAACACCATAATTAAGGATACAGAGTTGTTGTCTAGACTGCGTTACCGATATAGTGATTTACCATATTATATATTAAAACAATATATAGAATCGCATTATAACAAACCTTTAGATCAGTTAACAGCTGATCATTTTTATAAATCTTTGGGTGCAAACAATACTATGTATAATCCCTATAACAAGGTTAGTAACACTAAAATAGTACCTTCAGAAAATGATGATTATTATCGCTACCAAAAAGTACAGGGCTACGTACATGATATGGGGGCAGCAATGCAAGACGGAGTTGGAGGACATGCAGGTGTATTTAGCAATGCAAACGATATTGCTAAAATTATGCAACTGTATTTACAAAAAGGATTTTATGGTGGAAAACGGTATTTTAAAAGTGAAACTTTAGACAAGTTTAATACCTGCTATTATTGCGAGAGCAACAATAGAAGAGGTATTGGTTTTGATAAACCGCAATTAGGGGATTCTGGTCCAACCTGTGGTTGTGTTAGTATGACAAGTTTTGGTCACTCTGGCTTTACAGGGACTTATGCTTGGGCAGATCCTGAACAAGAAATAATATATGTGTTTATGGCTAATAGGACCTATCCAACGTCTAAAGGACCAAATACCTTATTAAGAAAAGATATAAGAACAAATATTCAAGAAGCAATTTACGAAGCAATTATAGATTAATTTGTAATGTTTCATAAATTAATTAGACCAAGTTATTAAATTATAAAGTTTAAATGAAAATAGGAATTGTTTGTTATCCAACATTTGGAGGAAGCGGAGTAGTAGCAACAGAATTAGGATTAGCACTATCCAAACGCGGTCACGAAATTCATTTTATAACTTATAACCAACCCGTTAGATTAGAATTATTAGGCAATAATGTTCATTTTCATGAAGTAAACGTTCCAGAATATCCTCTGTTTCATTATCAGCCCTATGAATTAGCTTTATCAAGCAAATTAGTTGATATGGTTAAGCTTCATCAAATAGAACTATTACATGTGCATTACGCTATACCACATGCTTATGCAGCGTATATGGCTCAAAAGATGCTACAAGAAGAAGGGATTTATATTCCTATAGTTACAACACTTCACGGTACAGATATTACCCTAGTAGGTAGTCATCCGTTTTACAAACCAGCAGTAACTTTTAGTATAAATAAGTCTGATGCTGTTACAGCAGTTTCACAAAGTTTAAAAGACGATACCTTACGTTTATTTGATATAAAAAATAAAATTAATGTGGTTACAAACTTTATTGACACTACTAAATTTAATCATGATTTTACAGACTGTCAACGTGCAATGATGGCAAATGATGACGAAAAAATTATTACTCACATTAGTAATATGCGTGAAGTAAAACGTATTCCTGATGTCATTAATATCTTTAATAATATTCAAAAAGAAATTCCTGCTAAATTAATGATGGTTGGCGAAGGTCCAGAACGTGAACCTGCAGAGCGTTTATGTGAAAAATTAGGAATTAGCGATAAAGTAGTCTTTTTTGGAAACAGTAATGAAATTGATAGAATATTATGCTTTTCTGATTTATTTCTATTACCAAGTAAAACTGAAAGTTTTGGATTATCAGCTCTAGAAGCTATGGCATCAGGAGTACCTGTAATATCTAGTAATACCGGTGGTATACCAGAAGTTAATAAAGAAGGGTTTTCAGGTTACCTTAGTACAGTTGGTGATGTAGATAGTATGAGTAAAAATGCAATCCATATTTTAAAAAACGAAGCTATTTTAAAGCAATTTAAAATAAACGCTAAAGAACAAGCAAAAACGTTTGATATACATCAAATTGTCCCACAATACGAAGCAATATATCAGGATACACTTAACAAGTGTAAGATTTTGAAATAAAAAAAACCACCTATCTAGGTGGTTTTTCTTTTATGTAATAAATAGTGATTTAAAATCTATAACGGATCCCTAAAGCAATATCAAAATCTAAATCGTCATTCTTATAGTTTTCATCTCCAAAACCAATTTCAGGTCTAAAGTCTAAAGATAATTGTAATGGGATATCAAAATTGTATTCTATACCAATATCTCCAGCAGCAAAAACAAAAGTTTCGCTATCATCATACCCTTTTGGTACTTTATCAAAGCTATAAGAAGCAAGACCACCACCGACACCAGCGTACCAGTTAAAAGCACCATCTAAAACCCAAACCCATTGGTATAAACCAGCTAATTTAAATCCATCATAGTTGTTACCACTTCTTAAACCTAAGTCTAATTCTAACCTATTGTTTTCACCTAAAGCACGTTGGTAAGAGATTTCAGCTCCAAAGCCATCACTATCTCCTAAGCGAAGACCAATTGCATTCTCAGAAATAGTCTGAGCATTAGAAAATGTTGCAAATCCAAAAATTGCAAAACCAAATAAAAATAGTTTTTTCATGTTAATTAAATTATTAGTTAATGTATTTACGTTTAAATCTAAGATTTAGATTTTACTCGTCAAATATACAAGTAAGATAAGACATTTTTTCTTAATAAAATCTAAAATTAATTCAATCTACAAATTAAACTAACTCTTATAAATCAGCTGTTTAAGCGCTTTTTAAAGATTAATAATAACAATTAATAATTTATTGTTATTAAGACATCTAATTTGATGCCTATCTCAAAGTAAAAATCTAATAATCTTTACTATTTTTGTTAAGCACTACTTATTTAAACACGATTTAATCGTAGCATAAAATGGTATAAAAAAGCTTCTTTAATTTATTTTAAAGACTACTAAACTAATGGATTTAAACAAACTTAAACAAAGCTTACTTGGTCAGTTACATACAGAGGAGCTTATTAGAACTATCTATGCTACTGATGCTTCGGTATACAGGATGCTACCATTAGCTGTGGCTTACCCAAAAAATGCTGAGGATATAAAAAAACTAATACACTTTGCAAAACATAATAATACTTCTTTAATACCAAGAACAGCCGGAACATCATTAGCTGGTCAATGTGTTGGAACAGGGATTGTTGTTGATGTTTCAAAATATTTTAATAAAATAATTTCATTAGATAAAAATAATAAAACAGTTACTGTACAACCAGGCGTTGTCAGAGATCAATTAAATAACTTCTTAAAACCTCATGGTTTGTTTTTTGGACCTAATACATCTACTTCTAATCGCTGTATGATTGGTGGAATGGTAGGCAACAACTCCTCCGGTACAACTTCAATTAAATATGGCGTTACTAGAGATAAAGTTGTCCAATTAGAAACTATTTTAAGCGATGGTAATGTTGCTGTTTTTAATAACTTATCTAAAGATGAATTTAATCAGAAAACAAAACTAGAGTCTTTAGAAGGTCAAATTTACAGACAAATTAATAACGAAGTTTTTACAGAAGAGGCTAAAACCGAAATATTAAAACACTTTCCAAAACCAGAAATCCACAGACGAAGCACAGGTTATGCAATTGACGAGCTAGTTGATGATAAAGGGATTAACCTTTGCAAATTATTAACTGGTAGCGAAGGGACTTTAGCTTTTACTACCCAAATCACCTTAAAGTTAGACGATGTACCGCTAAAAAGTAGAGTTATGGTTGCAATGCACTTTAAAACCATTGAAGACTGCTTAAAAGCTGTTGTGCCAGCAATGGAACATGATTTGTATACCTGTGAAATGATGGATAAAACCATTTTAGATTTAACAAAATACAACAAAACACAACAAGACAACAGGTTTTTTATTCAAGACGATCCTGAAGCTATTTTAATGTGCGAAGTTCGTGGTAATACATTAGAAGAAGCTAAGCTTAAAGCAAACGATTTAATTGCTAAAGCAGAAAATAAAACACAAAGCTACGCTAATCCTATTTTAATTGAAGATCAAATAGATAAAGCTAATAACCTAAGAAGTGCAGGTTTAGGGCTTTTAGGAAACATGATTGGTGATAAAAAAGCGGTAGCTTGTATTGAAGATACTGCTGTTACATTACCTGACTTAGCAAATTATATCACGGATTTTACAGCTTTGATGAAAGGGTATAACCAAAAAGCAGTGTATTATGCACATGCTGGTGCTGGAGAGCTGCATTTACGTCCCATTTTAGATTTAAAAAAGAGTGAGGATGTTAAATTGTTTAGACAAATCACTACAGACGTAGCACATTTAGTAAAAAAATATAATGGGTCTTTTAGTGGAGAACATGGTGATGGGATCGTGCGTGGTGAGTTTGTAAAGTTTATGATTGGTAACAAAAACTATCAATTATTAAAGCAAATAAAGTCAACATTTGATCCTAATAATATCTTTAATCCTGGAAAAATAGTCGATGCTTTTCCGATGGATAAAAATTTACGTTACCAAACAGATAGAGAAGAACCTGTTATTAAAACCATTTTAGATTTTTCTAAATCTGAGGGTATACTACGTGAAGCAGAAAAATGTAATGGTTCTGGTGATTGCAGGAAACTCCCAGAATTTGGAGGCACTATGTGCCCAAGTTACAGAGCAACAAAAAACGAAAAAGATACCACCAGAGCTAGAGCAAATGCGTTAAGAGAGTACCTAACTAACTCTGATAAAGCAAACAAGTTTAATCATACCCAGTTAAAAGATGTTTTTGATTTATGTTTGAGTTGCAAAGCCTGTTCTAGTGAGTGCCCAAGTAGTGTTGATGTTGCTAGCTTAAAAGCTGAATTTTTATATCAATACCAAAAAGAAAATGGTACTAGTTTGCGTACTAAAATGTTTGCTTATAACAACAAGTTAAACGTTTTAGGAAGACCTGCAAAAGGTATAGTCAACTTTATGTTTTCTAACTCCATAACAGCGTCATTAATTAAAAATAGTTTAGGTGTAGCTAAAGAAAGAAGTCTACCTTTGTTATCTAGTAATACTTTAACTAAACACTACAAAGAGTTTAAAAACAAGCTAGTTACAAATAATTATATCAAAAAAGTGTATTTGTTTAATGATGAGTTTACCAATCAATTAGATTCTGAAATTGGTAGGGATGCAATTGAGTTGTTAACACGTCTAAATTACAAAGTAGAGCTTATAAATAGTGTAGAATCTGGTCGAGCATTCATCTCTAAAGGTTTGCTTGATCAAGCTAAAAAAATGGCTGATAAAAATGTTTCTATTTATAAAAATTTAATTTCGGAAAACACACCATTAATCGGGATAGAACCTTCTGCGATATTAACGTTTAAGGATGAATATCCACGATTGGTCGAGGATAAATTTTCCGCAAAAGCGATTGCAAGTCACACCTATTTAATTGAAGAATTTTTATCAAATGAGATTGCGATAGGAAACATTACTGCTGCTCAATTTTCTGATAAAGAAAAAGTAATTAAATTTCATGGACATTGCCACCAAAAAGCACAATCAAATCAAATCCATAGCTTTAATGTTTTAAATCTACCAAAAAATTATAAAGTAACATTAATACCAAGCGGTTGTTGTGGTATGGCAGGTAGTTTTGGATACGAAAAAGAACATTATAAAGTTAGTATGCAAGTGGGGGAGCAAACTTTATTTCCGGCAGTTAGAAAAGCTCCAGAAACAACCATTATTAGTGCCAATGGAACTAGCTGTAGGCACCAAATAAAAGATGGAACACAACGTATTGCATTCCATCCTATAAGTATTTTAAAAGAAGCTTTACTTTAATTATTCTGCAACAGTATAACTTGTTAATGTCTGAATATTAGTTACAGATAATGAGGTTGGAAACATGCTTAAATCAACACCTGCTTGCTGTAAAAGCGTTACCGTAGTTGGATTTAAAAAATATCCTGAATCTGATTCTGCTGTAATTAATCCTATGTTTTCAGCATAAAAACTAGTGACAGATAGCACTTCTTGTGTATCAACTATTGATAGCGTACCTATAATTGGAACTTGTGTTGAAACAGAAAGATCTAAACTGATATTTGCTGATGTAACTGTATTATAAGTTGTCCCATCAACAGTTAAACTGCTTAAGTTTTCTAATTGCGTACTTGTTAAAGTATAATTAATAGTTACTGGAAACCCTTGTAAATCCTGAGTAAAAGTCCCCGATTTAGTAGATAATTGTGCTCCATTATTGGCTTGTGTATTATACAATAATGCATTATCTAGTTGTATTTGATAATCAAAACCATCAACCGGTAAACCTATAGTTCCATTAGCTGCTAAAGTCGTTTCTGTACGTGTTAATTCTCCACTTGATAAAATGCCACTCATAGTTCCATTAGCAACTCCACCTTGATTTACAGATAGTGTATATCCGTTAGTGGTTTGACTTTCTACAGTTAAAACATCTTGACTTAGTGTTACTTCATTAGTATCATTATCTGTGTTTTCTACATCATAATTCCAAGAATCTTGAACTGTTAAAGGAAAGAAGTTACCACTATATTCTTGCTGTTGCTGTGTTCCGCCTGTATCATCATTATTATCGTCAGAGCAACTGATTAATACTAAGCTTAAAAATAAAATTGTAGTTAGTTTTGGGAGTTTCATATTGGTTTGTTTTTAACAAATAAACATAAACTATAACAAACCACAAAAATTAATAGTTAAATAACTAGTTATAAGCTATTTGTTTAACAGACCAAAGTGTATTTTGCTAACTTGTTGTAGCGATGCTTTTGTTTCACTATAATTTTATGATTACATTAGCGTAAATAAATGTATTTATGGCAGGTAATAGCTTCGGAAACTTATTTAAATTAACAACTTTTGGCGAGTCACATGGTGTCGCAATTGGCGGAACTATTGATGGATGCCCTCCAGGAATCCAATTGGATTTAGAGGCTATTCAGTTAGAAATGAATAGACGTAAACCCGGTCAATCTGCTATAGTAACACAACGCAAAGAGCCAGACGAAGTTAAGTTTTTATCAGGTATTTTTGAAGGTGTAACTACCGGAACGCCAATTGGTTTTATTATTGAAAATGCCAATCAAAAATCCAAAGATTACTCGCATATAAAAGATAGTTACAGACCTAGTCACGCAGATTATGTCTATGATAAAAAGTACGGACTAAGAGACTACAGAGGTGGAGGGCGTAGTTCTGCACGCGAAACCGCAAGTCGTGTAGTTGCTGGTGCAATTGCAAAACAAGTCTTGAAAAATATTAAGATTAACGCTTTTACATCTTCGGTTGGAGATATATTTATTGACAAACCGTATCAAGATTTAGATTTTTCTAAAATTGAAAACAATGATGTGCGTTGTCCAGATTCAGCTACAGCTGAAAAAATGATAGACCGCATTAAGCAAATACGTAAAGAAGGCGACACCATTGGAGGGACGGTAACCTGTGTACTTCAAAATGTTCCGATAGGTTTAGGAGAGCCCGTATTTGATAAACTACATGCCGAATTAGGTAAAGCGATGTTATCCATTAACGCTGTAAAAGGTTTTGAATATGGTAGCGGATTTTGTGGTGCAAAAATGAAAGGCAGTGAACATAACGACCTATTTAATATAGATGGTAGTACAAAAACTAACTTATCTGGAGGTATACAAGGTGGAATAAGTAACGGAATGGACATTTATTTTCGTGTCGCATTCAAACCTGTAGCTACCATTATGCAAAATCAAGAAACAATAAATAAAGATGGAGAAAGTGTCGAGATACAAGGTAAAGGACGACACGACCCTTGTGTAGTACCAAGAGCTGTACCTATCGTTGAGGCTATGGCTGCATTGGTTTTAGCAGACTATTTATTGATAAATAAAACCTACTCGTAAACCTTTATTGGATTTAAAATGAAACCTAATATTTACTATACCGCTTTACAAACTTATGATTCTGATCATAAGCATGGGTTTAGTTGGAATGAATATTTAGAGTTTTCGCAATTATTCCACTTAAAAGAACTCGTTTCATTAGACGGTATTTTAAATAGGCTAATTTTTACCCCAGATTTAGATGCTGCTGAAGATTGGGATCACATTATCACTGATCAAGGCATGGTGATGTTTTATTTTAACTCACTAGATTATGTGTTAGAAAAAGCTAAAGACGTCGCCTATTTTAATTTATTAGCTGTAGTAAAACAACCTAATAAAGAAAAAGCAGACTTAGCAACACATTTTGATTTTATTGGTTATGATTTAATTGATAAAGGTGGTGATACTAGCGCTTTAACTAATTGCGGTGGTTTTGACGAAACCTTTTTACCAAAAGATTTAAATAATTATGGCTTAATTTCTGACTACGATAAAGCAAAAACAATTGTAGCAGAATTACAAATACATAATCCAGACCATCCACATTCGGATTGCTACCTTTTTGAAGTCTGGAGACACAAAACAATAGGACGAAAAACTAACTAAACAACTAATTTAAATTTCTTTTAAACAGAAATAACAACAAATTGAATATGAAAAAACTTGCATTACACTGGAAAATAATAATAGGAATGGTCTTAGGGATTATTTTTGGATTTTTAATGAATAGCGTTGATGGAGGTAGAGGTTTTGTAACAGATTGGATTGCTCCTTTTGGAACTATTTTTATAAACCTTTTAAAACTGATAGCTGTCCCTTTAATCCTTGCATCATTAATTAAAGGAATTTCTGATCTAAAAGACATTTCTAAAATTAAATCTATGGGATTACGTACCATAGGTATTTATATTGGTACAACGGTAGTCGCAATAGTAATTGGTTTAAGCATCGTTAATATAATTAAACCAGGAGAGGGGATGCCTCAAGAAACTATAGAAAATATTAAAACTACATATCAAGGTAATGCAGATATAATGATTGGTAAAGCCAAAGTAACTAAAGAAGCGGGTCCTTTACAGGCTTTAGTTGATATTTTTCCAAGTAATATTTTTAAATCATTTTCTGAGCCCGCAATGCTTCAAGTGATTTTTTTCGCATTATTTGTAGGGATTTGTTTATTATTAATTCCTGAGAAAAAAGCAAAACCGTTAGTTGATTTCTTTGATTCACTAAATGAAGTGGTCATGAAAATGGTCGATTTAATTATGTTATTTGCTCCTTATGCTGTTTTTGCTTTAATGGCTAATGTTATTATCGCTTTTGACGATACCACAATACTTGTAAAACTATTAGGCTATGCTGCATGTGTCGTATTTGGATTATTTTTAATGATTTGCTTTTATCTATTATTAATTAAAGTTGTTACTAAAAAATCGCCGCTATGGTTTTTAAAAGAGTTTAGCCCAGCACAATTATTAGCGTTTTCTACTAGCAGTAGTGCTGCAACATTACCAGTAACTATGGAGCGTGTGGAAGAGCATTTAGGAGTTGACAAAGAAGTTTCTGGATTTGTATTACCCGTTGGAGCAACAGTTAATATGGATGGAACTAGTTTATATCAAGGTATTGCAGCGGTTTTTATCATGCAGGTTATTTGGCCAGAAGGATTAACATTTACTAACCAATTAGTTATTGTAGGTACAGCATTATTAGCCTCAATTGGTAGTGCTGCAGTACCAAGTGCAGGAATGGTAATGTTAGTTATTGTATTAGAAGCTATTGGTTTTCCGCCAGAATTACTACCAATTGGATTAGCGTTAATTTTTGCTGTAGATAGACCTTTAGACATGTGTAGAACTGTTGTTAACGTTACTGGAGATGCTACTGTGTCTATGATTGTAGCAAAATCTTTAGGTAAATTACATGATAATCCAAAGCCTAAGGAATGGGATGATAACTACGATAAAGTAAAATAATACATCATGAAAGGATTTGACAATATAGTATCTGCGCAATGGCTAAAAGATAATTTTAACCATCCTAAGCTTATTATTTTGGATGCAAGTATTAATAAAGTAACTAGTAATGCTTCAAATAACAATCAAAGTCAAATCCCAAACTCTCGTTTTTTTGATATTAAAAATAACTTTAGTAATACTACTGCTAAGTTTCCTAATACAATTCCATCAGAAATTCAATTTGAACAATCTGCACAACAATTAGGAATCAACAAAGACAGTTATATTGTGGTTTACGATGCTTTGGGGATCTATTCAAGTCCTAGAGCTTGGTGGTTATTTAAAACCTTTGGTCACGATAATGTAGCTGTTTTAGACGGTGGCTTACCAGAGTGGACCGCAAAAGGTTTTAAAACGGTGCATAAAACCGAAAAAGAAATTTTAAAAGGAAATTTTATAGCTAAATACAATCCAAGTCATGTTATATATTATGAAAATTTAGAAGCGATTAGTAATAATGAAAATTTTAAAATTATCGATGCTAGATCAAGCGATAGATTTACTTGCAAAGTAGCCGAACCTAGAGCAGGTTTGCCTTCTGGAACTATTCCAAATTCAGTTAATTTACCTCATGATACAATTTTAGAGCAACATAAGCTAAAACCTATCGAAGCTTTACAACCACTTTTCCAAGATTTAGCAAACCCAAATCAACATTTAGTATTTAGTTGTGGTTCTGGTATAACCGCTTCGGTTTTAAGTCTAGCAGCAACAATTTTAGGATACAAAAATAGTGTTTACGATGGTTCGTGGACAGAATACGCAACTTTAAAAAAAGCAATTATGAAAGAACCAAATACATGGTCTAAAGACGAGTTATTAGCTTACATACTAATATTTATAGCTCATTCTGATTTAGATGAAAGTAAAAAAGAAAAGAAATATATCTTATCAAGAGTAGACTCTAAAGTATACAAACGTGTGCATGAAAGATTTGAAGAAGATAACGACTACCAAAGTATTCAAAACATAATTGAAGGTGTAAAAACACATGACTATTATCGTAATGATTTAGCAGATTTATTTGCTGACATAAAACTTATGGCTTTTGCAGATGGCGGTATGGACCAAATGGAAAAAGTAGCTTATAATTTATTGAAAAAGATATTAATGTAAAATAAAATTGCTTTGACTATAAAAGCCTCAAAGCAACTATTATGTCCAATAGTAAATTACTATGCTAATAAAAGGGTAGACATTCCTATTATTAAAACCTAATCTATTCCCAACTAACAGAAGTAAGGCTTAGGTTAACTTAATTGCTTTGAGGCTATAACCAAATCTCATACTCAAAGCTATGCAACAAATAGCTGTTATAAAATCAATATTGAGTAAACAGTAAGTTTGAACAAGTAAACACTGCTTTTTAATTAGTGTAGTGCTATTTAAGTAAGTTTAACTTAATAGAGAAGCAAATAATCTTAATCTAAAAACTTTGATTGTAATTCCGGAGTAGGAATCATACAAGACTCCTTTTTACCATACCATTTATAACGGTTTTTGGCTATATAATCATACACCCAATCTCTAACAAAACGGGGTATAACTAAAAATTGTGACAACACATTTATAGGAAAACCTAAGTCTTTAGCGATATGCAATGCTGCAGTAGACTTAATTTTTAAGCCTTTATCTTTAGAGTAGAGTAGTATCGAGTCTACTTTAGTAGTATCTAAATTATAAGCCTTAATAACTTGCTGACCAATTTTACTTTGCAAAGGTGTAAATAAGTACTTGTTTGCTTTGTCATGCTTAATCACAAACTGAACCGAGGTATTGCAAAGGTTGCAAACACCATCAAATAATATTAAAGATTTGTCACTTTGTATATTTAGCATATCACAAAAATAAATTAATATATTTACAAAAATCAATTATATGAAAACTTTACAACAATGGTTTGATAGTTATGCAGTCAGCCATCAAAATCCAACTAATATTACAATTCATTATATATGTGTTCCTGTAATATTTTTTAGTGCTGTAGGGTTGTTTATGTCAATCCCTAGTGGGTTTTTAACCACTTTTTTACCACATCCTATAATTGCTAATTGGGCTTTTGTGGTATTATCAATAATCTTAGTTTTATTTTATTTTAGACTCTCAGTAAAAGTGGGGATTCAAATGTTGTTTTTTTCAGCGTTTTGCTTACTTCTTAATTATTATATTTCTATTTACCTTCCGTTAGTATATTTTTCTTTAGCTTTATTTATAATAGCTTGGATTGGTCAGTTTTATGGTCATAAAATTGAAGGTCAAAAACCTAGTTTTATTGACGATTTACAGTTTTTATTAGTTGGTCCTGCTTGGGTGATTTACAAACTATTTGGAAAGTAAAAAGCATTTAAATGAATATAAAATATAATAAGATTGAAAAATCAATCGAAATTAAAGATGCATTATATAATCATTATTTAATATTAAAATCTGTAATGATTTTAAATTTGATAAGTTCAGTTTTGCAATTGCTTGATGTTGATAAAGTTCAAATAGGGTTTAAAGAAATTTTATTAAGTATTGTGGCAATAATATCTTTAGTTGCTTTATATGTTTTCTTTTTTAAAAGAACAACATTAAATAAAATTCCAATAGAAAACATTATATAATTGAATCAAAAAACGATTTTCAAAAAAGTATCACTTCTCTTTACTATTAACAAATGGTAAAAAACGAGACTTAAAAGAATTAAATACAGAAGAAATTATTGAGTTAAAAAAAATATTTTCAGAATTAGGGATAACGCACTAAAATTTAACTAATTAAAAATCAAGTGTATTTAGAGTCATAAATTTAAAAATTTGGGGCTTTTTAAAGTGCAAAACAACTTTATAGCATGTATTATAAATTATCAATTATTATTTTATCTCTTTTTTTTCTGCAATGCAAAGAAAAAGAACCTGTAATAACAGAAACTACTGAAGCTAAAAGAATAAGACAAGATTCAATAATTACAAAGTATCTCTACAATTGTGCTACAAGCTATAATTATAGAGTCCAAATGCAAGAGTGGCAAAACTGTTTAGATCAAGGTTTAAAAGTAGATAGTACAGTTGCTTATTTATGGCAACAAAAGGCAATGCCATACTTTAAAGCAAAAAAATATGAAGTTGGTATGCAATATTTGGATAAAGCGGTTAATTACAAGCCTGAACGCTGGTTAAGTTATCGTGCTTTTATAAAATGTATTTTTGCAAAAACCTATAAGGACGCAATTAAAGACTTCGAGATTTGTAAAAAAAGAGAAGGTAATACCTATGTTATGGATCATACCTATAATTTTTATATTGCGTTATCTTATTTACAGCTCAACCAGTTTAAAAAAGCTGAAAACCTCCTTAAAATAGATATAGCAGAACAAGAGGAGGAATGGGGAGAAGCACATTTTGTAGATTTATTTTATTTCGGAATTTCAAAATTTGAACAAGGACAATGGGAGGACGCAATTGTACAGTTTGACAAAGCTTTAGCTATATATCCTACTTTTTCGGATGCAGAATATTATAAAGCCACTTGTTTAATGCGTTTAAATAAAGATGAAGAAGCTAATGACTTATATGCTAAAGCAAGATTAGATGCGGTAAATGGTAATTCTATAAATGAAGCTAATTCTATTTACGAAACCTATCCTTACCAAGTACGTTGGTAAAATACATAAACAACTATTAGTTTTAGTGTTTTGTTAGGCACTAGCAAAACTTATCAAAAACTACAATTAAATAAAATCTACTTTTTCTTGACAGCTTCTACTAGCTCCAAGCTATCCACATTTACATTAGTAGTAAACATACCATAATTAACAATAGCTTTATTTTTTTCAAACTTATCAATTGTTCCAACAGCACGTCCATCATTCATCCTTACACGATCACCTACTTTTAAAATAGGTTTTGGTGGTGCAGGTTTGTTTTTTTCTATAAGCTTAGCGTCTTTTTTCTTTTTACGGATAACTTCCACCTTTTTCTCGGCTTCTTGTTTGACTTTGGTGACTTTAGCTTTTTCGGCTTTAGCCTGTTTTGCAGTAACTTTTTTACGCTTAGAGTTTTCTATTTGTACCAAACGGAACAACTCTGCCATCAGTTCTCGTTTTTTATTATCGTTAAAGTATTTTTCCGAAATATCATTAACCTTCTGTCCTAAATAAATTAAGCGTTGGTTACTATCATACAACTCTTGATAGTTTTCTAATTTTTTCTGAACCTTAGCATTTATCTCTTCTAATTTATCTGCTTCGGTTTGTTTTTTCTTTTCGTTTACCTTTAGCGATTCGCTAGTTTTTTCAAGCTTAGCACGTTGTTTTTGCAATTTGGCTATCGTTGCATCAAAACGGACTTTACTACGCTCAATCTTCTTTTTAGAACGGTTAATTAAGCTATACGGAATCCCGTTTTTCTGTGCCACCTCAAAAGTAAAACTACTACCTGCTTGTCCTAAAGCTAATTTGTACATTGGCTCCAAGGTACGCTCGTCAAACATCATGTTTGCATTAATCATTTCGTCTTTTTCATTAGCTAACATTTTTAGATTAGCATAATGCGTCGTAATAATTCCAAATGCTTTTCTGGCATAAAACTCTTCCAAAAAGGTTTCGGCTAAAGCACCTCCTAATTCTGGATCAGATCCAGTTCCAAACTCGTCAATTAAAAACAGGGTATTCTTGTTAATTTTTTTCAAGAAATAATTCATCTGTTTAAGACGGTAACTATAAGTACTTAAATGGTTCTCTATAGATTGATTATCTCCAATATCACTAACAATACGATCAAACAAAAAAGCTTTACTACGCTCGTGTACCGGAATTAAAAACCCAGATTGCAACATGACTTGCAATAACCCTACGGTTTTTAATGTAATGGATTTACCACCTGCATTAGGCCCAGAAATCACGATAATGCGACTGTCTTCTTTTAGTCCTATGGTTTGCGGAAACGTTTTTTCTTTTTTCTCTAAATTGTTTAAATAGAGTAGTGGGTGGTAGGCATCACGCAAGTATAACTCTCTGTCCTCGCTAATTTCTGGTAAAATAGCGTTCATGGATTTGGCGTATTTCGCTTTCGCGGAAATCACATCCATTTCGGTTAAAAAAGTTTGATACAACTCTAATAATGGTAGATAATGACGAATATAATTGGTCACTTCTTTTAAAATACGAACCACTTCTTCGCTTTCTTCGTATTCTAAATTATTTAGCTCACGACTATGATGTAAAGTCGTTTCTGGCTCGATATATACAATGCTTCCTGTTTTACTTCCACCCATAATAGCACCTTTAACCTTACGTCTGTACATAGCTTTTACCGCTAACACACGTTTGTTATCTACTACAGATTCTCGGATATCATCCAAATACTCTAAATTATGGTATTGGTTTAGAGCAGATGTAAAGCTAGAGTTAATCTTACCTTTTAGGATATTAATTTGTTGTCTAATGTCTTGTAATAGGGCAGATGCAGTATCTTTTACATCTCCAAAACGGTCTACCACATTATCTATTTTTTCAATAATAGCTGTGGTAACTTCAATTTGTGTACTGTGTTGGTGTAATCCTGGGTAATACGTTTCAAACTTTTTTAAAAACTTAACAATCTCGTTAGCAGTTAAGGATATTGAAATTAGCTTTTTAAGACTGTGCGTTTCTAAATAGGTGTTTTCTATTTTTAATAACTGAAGCTCTTTAGCGATAGTATCAAAACCATGATTAGGTATGCGGTTGTCGTTATAAAAAGACGACAGATACTCGTTAGTTAATTGTAACGCATTAAGTAAAGTCTCTTTGTCTTTATAGGGTAAAATGCTTAGCGCTTTTTGGTTACCTAAAGCAGTAACACAATACTCGCTAACTTGCTCTAAAACCGTTGAAAACTCTAAATCTTGTAATGTCTTTTCGTGAATGTTTATCATGTTTGTTATTCCTGCATTTGCAGAAATCTTGTCAATTCTTGTAAGTATTCTTTTTTTAGCAGTACAAATTTACGGAATTGGGTTGGATTTAGGAATTTTAGTTTTTTATGACTGTTTTTAAGAAAAGGTTTGAGTGGGTTGCTAATGTTTTTGGTTGTTGTTACGCGTGTTATTTTTATAATTTTTTCTCTAAAATAACCATGTGCTTACATTGAATACCGTTTTCAAAAATTGGTTTAGTATAGTTATTAAGAAAAAAGTTTTTTTCTATTCTATCAATTTCAAACCCTTCTTTTTGATAAAGTGCAAGCTGTCCTATACTCGAGTTTCCTGTACCAATAATCAACTTTTCGAATCCTAATTCTTGACTAATTTTTTCGGAATATTTTAATAGCGCTTTCCCAAAACCCTTTCCTTGTTCAGTGTCTTTAACTGCTATGTTTTTAATTTCGATAACTGTCGAGCTTATCTTGTTTAAAACTAATACTCCAACTGTTTTTGATTCCACACACCCTATAAAGCAAAATCCTTTATTTAAATATGAGTTAATTTGACTTCTAGATGGGTCTGCCAATTCAAGTAAGTCAAACGGAATTTCTTCTTTGTTTGCTATTGGTTTGATATGCAACTTTAGTTTAGTCAATTGTTTTTTTTTAATTGTATTTATTGTTTGTCCTGTTTTATAATATAAAACAAAGGTTTGTAATTAAACACGTTTAAACTTAAGGTGTTTTAATAAATGAGTGGAGTGTTATTTTATTGTTTTTGTAACCACAGTCTAATTTCTTTACGTAAAGAAACTTCAGGTTTTGGTAACGGAATGGTTTGTCCAAATTGTTTACTTCTATTAAATTTTGAAAACGTAGCTTTATGTTTTTTCCAAACTTTAGGATACAATTCTAAGAACTTATTAAAAAAACTTTGTTCATTAATTTTCCCTTCTATTTTAGAAAGTACTTCTTTAAATTTTTGTTCTTGTTCTATAATCATTTTGTTATTTTATTGTAATAAATAAGACTATTCTTAGTCTCTGTTTTTATGCTTTTTGCTGTGTTATTGGTTTAGGGTTTAAGTCACAAGGCTTCGGTTGGTGTGGTATGTTTGTGGCTTTATTTCCGCGAAAGCGTTATACTATTTTAACTTATTACATATTTAAATAGTAGTCCAACTATTATTGCTATACCAAAGCTTAGTAGTGTCCCTATTAAAACATACTCGGTTAATTTACGGTTTTTAGATTTTGATAAATCGCCAAATCTAAACACTGATTTTGCTGTTATTAGTAATCCAATTGCACTCCATTGATCCAGTATTATAAACCCAAAGACAAATAAACGCTCTAGGATACCAATATATTTTCCTGCTTTTTCTAACGAGTGGTCTTCGTTGTCTTCCTGGATTACCCATTGACTCATAATTAATCGCATAATTATTGCAGTTATTGAGGTTATTGCTATTAGTGATAGGGCTAAAGCTAGTACGATTTTTGATAATAGTATTGAAAAATCAATGGTGTACGAGCTGTAAAGCATTACTACTACTGCTATTACAGTAAGGTGTGCGATTTGGTCTAATATAAATAACCATCTTGGGTTTACTTTTTGGGTTAGATTAAGTTTTATTAAATCTATTATGTAATGTGACACTACAATTACGCTTATGCCTAGCCAATATTTGGTGTTAAATTGTAGTAATACTAATACAGCTATTGCGTGGATTAGCACATGAAAATATAGGTATTTGGATTTGTGTTTTTTAAGTTGTTTGTCTTTTACCCATTGGTCTGGTTGTAAGACAAAGTCTCCGATAGCATGCGCTAACACTAACTTAAGGACTAATAACATCATAATTTTATAATTTGTTGTTTGTAGTAGGTGTTAAGTTGCATGATCTCGTCATAGCCACCACGTGTTAAAGCTTCGCTAATATTACTTTGCGATTTACCTAATAGCTTTGCGATGTCTTTTTGGTTTTTTGTTGGATGCTCTATTACCCTTACTATAACTGTTGCAACTGTGCTGCTCCAATTATTTGCGGTTAATAAGGCTAAGTTTAGCATTATATTTAAAGGTTGGTCTAAATCCGGTATGTTTGTTTTTAGGGCTAGTGTGTCTTTTTTTAATCCTTCAAACGCTAATCCAGAATTGACGTAGGCAGGACCATTGGATTCGGTTATTTTTTGAGCCTTATAGGTTTGTTTACCCAAACCTATTGCTATTCTGACATCGTATTGCTTACTTGCTTTAATTGCTGCTTTTATGTGTATTGCTGCTAATAATGCTTTGTCTGGTGTGGTTACTAATTGAAAACTATCGCCTCTAAACACTTCCCAGTCTTTTGACTCTTGCCCATATTGGTTTAAGGTGTTTTTTAATATATCCAACCATTGTAAGACATTACCTTGTCTTGAATTAATGATGTCTCCTGTTAAAACTGCTACCATTTTATTATTTCTTTTTATAAAGATATCGGTTTTTAAGGCGATATACAAATATATCTGCTTATAATAGGATAATTTGTAATATCTGCTTTAAAACGGATAATAATAGTAACTGCAAAAAAAACACTATTACATATAGCTAGTAACCGTCATAACTACTAACGTTAATACTATTAGCATAACAAATAAAGGCATAACAAATTTTAGCCATTTGTTAAACCCAACTTTAACAACAGCTAAAGAGGCTAAAATTAAACCTGTTGGGTTAATAAAATAGAATAACCCCATACCAAATTGGTAGGCATTAACAACGATTTCTCTACCAATACCTACGCTATCTGCTAATGGAGACATGATAGGCATTGTTAATACTGCCATACCAGAACTACTAGGTATAAAAAAGGAAAGTCCCGCGTAAATGGCTGTCATAGCACTTGCAAAAACACCTTTATTCATCCCTTCTGTCATTGAGCTTGCGTAATGTAAAAGTGTATCGCTAATTAACCCGTCTGCCATTATTACCGTTACACCACGTGCAATACCAATGATTAAGGCAACACCCAATAAATCACCAGCACCTTTTACAAAAATGTCTATAAAATTGGCTTCTTTAATTTTTGCTACAATACCAATTAATATGGCGCCCACTAAAAAGGTAGTAGTCATTTCTATAAACCACCATTCTAAAGCCACAACACCATAAATCATGATTATAAAACACAATGCAAATAGGATTAATGACAATCTAAGTCTACTTGTAAACTTGATTACCTCTGTATTAGACTGTGTAAACAATGCAGCAATCTGTTGTTGTTGATCGTAAATAATAGATTTGGTTGGGTCTTTTTGGACACGTTTACCATAACGGATAATGTAGATTAACGAGATAATTAAACACGCTGCTAACATAAAAATACGGATCCAAAGTCCTGTAGTCCAACTTATACCAGCAGCATCACTTGCTATAATAGTGCTAAATGGGTTTATGGTAGAACACATAGTACCAATGGAGCTTCCTAAAAAGATACAGGCTATTCCAACCATTGCATCATATTTTGCAGCTAAAAACACTGGTATTAGAATAGGGAAGAAGGCAATAGTCTCTTCAGCAAAACCAAACGTAGTTCCTCCTGCTGCAACTAACACAGTAACAAGGATAATTAAGATAAATTCGCGACCTTTTAATGCATTGGCTAACCAACCAATACCAGCATCAAAAGCACCTGTACTATTAATAATACCTATTAAACCACCAATAATTAACACTAGAAAAATAATGTCGGCTGCTTCTATAATCCCTTTAATTGGCGACTTAACAAAGTCGTAAAAATTTTGTGGTTTAGCTTCTAATTGCTGATAGGTATTAGGGATATTAATTGGCTTGTAAATATCGCCATTAGTAAACTTGTCTAACGGTATTTTTATATTTAAAGTTTCCAACGTTTGCTGTGTTGCTGGTAGGGTAACAGTGTTATCTATACCAACTCTTGTAAATTGGTTATCGTCTTTGTTATAGCCTAAGGTTTCGTATTTACCAGCTGGAACCAACCAAGTTAAAAGCGTTACTAATCCTGCTATAATTAGTAAAATGGTTTGTGCGGAAGGAAATTTTATGTTTTTCATTAGTGTTATTTTTGTAATTGTATTTACACCAGTCAAGCTGAATTTAATAAGGGTTTATTCTACCTTTACTTTAAAAACCATGCTTTGGATAGCTACTTAAAATTTTTAAATATTGGTTTATAATTATTAAAGATAGTATTATTTTTAACGTTCTGTATTAGAATTAATGGCAGCAAAAATAAACAAGAAATGAATGTGACTCTACATCAAAGTTGGAAAAAATATTTACAAACTGAATTTGACAAACCATATTTTAAAAATTTACTGCAATTTGTATCTGAAGACTATAAACAACAACAATGTTTTCCGCCAGAAAATCAAATTTTTAATGCTTTTAAAACCTGTCCATTAAACGACCTAAAAGTAGTTATCATTGGTCAAGATCCTTATCATAATTATAACCAAGCTAACGGGCTTTGTTTTAGTGTAAATGAAGGTGTAAAACATCCACCTTCACTAATTAATATTTTTAAAGAGTTAGAAACTGATATAGGAAAAACATATCCGTCAAGCGGAAATTTAGAGCATTGGGCTAAACAAGGTGTGTTTTTACTAAACGCTACGTTGACAGTTAGAGCACACGAAGCAGGAAGCCATCAAAAGCAAGGTTGGGAAACTTTTACCGATGTTGTAATACAAACAATTAGCCAACAAAAGGACAATGTTGTGTTTTTGCTTTGGGGCGGTTTTGCTAAGAAAAAAGCTAAATTGATTGATGCTAAAAAACACCATATTTTAACCTCAGGACATCCTTCGCCATTAAGCGCAAATCGAGGGTATTGGTTTGGAAATAAACATTTTAGTAAAACTAATACATTATTAGAACGCAATGGTATGGAAAAAGTGGAGTGGTAGATAGGTTTTAAAATTGCTTCGCGTTTATCATAAACTCTCACATTTTTTTAACTTATAATAAGTGCTAGATGTTAGCCTGTTTGTTGGTGAGTCTTTGACAAAAAAAACCTCTCGTTATTAAAGAGAGGTGTTTTAAAAATTATAAGTCTGCAACCAAATCTTCATATTTCCATTTCTCAGGAATAATATTAAGTGCAAATAAATCGTCTTGTACTTTTTTAATAGTTTGTTTAGAGATGTTTTTTTGAGACCATTCCGTTAAGCTCAACCATTCTTGTACATCTTCTAATTCTTGCTCATAACGATTAGCAATCATACGGTCAATACTTGGTATCTCTTTAAACTCGGCAGTAGTAGCATTAACAATATCTAATATCGCTTTGACATCGTCTTTGTTAGTTTTTAAAAACTCTTCGCTAACAGCAATCACAAAACAAGGCCAAGGAGAAGGGCAGTCGCCAATGCGTCTAAACTTACCATTGTCCACTAATGGTTTTGTGGTAAATTTTTCCCACATAAAATAATCTGCTTTACCTTCGGTTAAACCTTCAACTGCACCATCAAGATTTTTTATGACTTCAAAATTTAAATCTTTTTCTAAGTCCCATCCATTATTTTCAGCATTGATATATGCCATTAAGTGTGACCCTGAACCGTATCTACTTATAGCAGCTTTGGTTCCTTTTAGATCTTCAATTGTTTTAAAATCTGATTTTTCAGCAACATGGATTCCCCAAATTAAAGGTGTTTCCACAAAAACCTGAACAATTTTAGATTTATTACCATCAATAATATCTTTAACAATACCTTCTGTTAATATTACTGCCATGTCAATATCTCCATCGCGCAGCCCTTTAGTCATTGCACCAGTACCTCCAAAATAGTCTTTCCAACGTAAATTTATACCTGCATCTTTAAACTCGCCATTTTTTAAACCTAAATACCAAGCTAGGTTGAAATGTTCTGGAACTCCTCCAATATTAATCTGCTTCATGTTATTCTGCTAATTTATCTAACGTATATTTTATTAAGTTTTCAACCACTTTTTTAGGGTTTTTACTAAAAGTCCCATTTGCTCTGTTTGCAATAATAGCGTTTAAAGACAAAGCATTATGACCTAATAATTTTGATAAACCATAAATAGCAGAGGTTTCCATTTCTAAATTTGTAATTCTAAAATCTTTATAAGAAAACGTATCTAATTTATTATTTAAAGTAGCATCTGCTAACGGTAAGCGTAAGACACGTCCTTGTGGTGCATAAAAACCTCCTGCTGTTGCAGTCATGCCTTTAAACATTAAAGGTCCGGCAAAATGCATTTCTAATGATTTGCTGTTTTCTATAACAATTGGTCTTGCTTTGTTTTTATCCCAATTAGTGAATTTAATAAAAGCATTTTCTACCTCATTATTACTAATCTTATCAATTTGATAAAAATGAAGCATACCGTTTAAATCTAAACCATGAGAACTCATAACAAAAGAGTCCACAGGAATATCTTTTTGTAATGAACCTGAAGTCCCTACGCGGACTATATTTAAAGATGTTAATGACTTTTTAGGCTGTCTTGTTTTTAAATCAATATTAACTAAAGCGTCTAATTCATTTAAAACAATATCAATATTATCAGGTCCAATCCCTGTAGAAATTACAGATAGCCTTTTGCCTTTATAAGTACCTGTTTCTGTTTTAAATTCTCTTTTTTGAGTTGTAAACTCGATAGTATCAAAGTGAGCTGTTATTTTTCCTACTCGGTCTTGATCTCCAACAAATATGATAGTATCTGATATGTTTTCAGGTAGTAAATTAAGATGGTAAACGCTACCATCTGGATTTAATATTAATTCTGAGTCTTTTATAGCCATTTAAATGGATTGTATTAATTTGTTCTCTTTTTTATCGTATTGAAAATCCGCTTTGTTTACACCACCAAACTGAAAGTTAGTTTCAATTTTTTTTGAAAAGTTTTTTTGATGTTCTAAAGCTAAATATCCATTTCTGTTTAGCGTTAATGTGTCTTCTGTTTCGTCATAAAACAACTCCAATCTATCAATCATTCGTATTAATTGTAAGTCTCCAAAGCCATAGTAGCCTTGATAGTGCAAACAATATCCTAGTAAATGATGACGCGATTTAATGTCATGTTCTTTTATTAACACTAGTGTATTATACTCTAATGTGTTTAATCCACTTCTAGTATCTGGAAAGCGTCTTAAGTGTGCTTTTAAACAATTACTTAAATATTTAAAATTTGACGGTCTAACAATAAGCTCTTTTAATAAATTGTGATCATTTTCGCAGTATATACGCCATGCTTTTTGG
Organism: uncultured Olleya sp.; assembly: GCA_947503885.1. GTDB lineage: Bacteria > Bacteroidota > Bacteroidia > Flavobacteriales > Flavobacteriaceae > Olleya. The sequence goes on from CANNFD010000001.1 coordinate 110,969, forward strand.
GCAGTAGCAACATCATCTACATCTAAATGTATTTTGTCATCATAATGGATTAAAAGTTGTTTTTCAGTCAATTTGTTTAAGCTTTTTAACTCTTTTTCACCTTCAATACGACCACTGCAAACTAAATATAAAGGTAATTTGATTCCTTTTTGTTTAATTAAACTAATAGCAGCAATTAAATTAATGTGGCAAAATAAGTCGTATTCAAACCACAAAACTATTTGTGAGTAATTAGAAACGTCGTTTAATTTATCAAATTCGTTTTTAATACTGTCTTCGTCGTATTCTAGATTGTAAAGCTCTTCTAAAAAGGTTTTTCTAGCCTCAAAAAATTGTGGTGTGTCTATCTGTTTAAAAGTAGGACCTTCACATAACATTTCATGCCATGTTAATAAATCACCTTCAAAATTAATTTTTTTAAGATAATCTGTTAACGCAGTACCGTTAGTTATATGAAGCGTCTTATCTGCCATAAATTAGCCACCTACACGTTTAACATTAAATCCTTTTTCTTTTAAAATAGCCATTATCTTATCACGATAATCACCTTGTATAATTATTTTATCATCTTTAAAACTACCACCAACACTTAGCGTTTGTTTTAACTCTTTAGCTAATAGTTTAAAATCTTCAGTTGCACCAGTATACCCATCTAAAATGGTAATGGGCTTTCCTTTACGTTTTTCGTATTTGCAAAGTATTGGGTCGTCTTGTAACCAGATATCACTTTTATCTTCTTGTTTTTCAACATTTTCGGACACGTGTTCTGGAAAAAGATTTTTTAATTGATCTTTTAAATCCATTTTTTAAAGTATTAAGTAAAAAATATATAGTGTAAAGCAGATAAAAAACTTACTATCGACTTTACACTATTGAATGATTACTTTTTTAAACCAAGTTCTTTTAAACGCTCGTCTAAAAACTCGCCAGCAGTTATATCGTCAAATTGTTTTGGATTGTTATCGTCGATGCAACTCTCTAAAACATCTAATTTCATTTCGCTAATAGGGTGCATAAAAAAAGGAATTGAGTAACGTGATGTACCCCAAAGCTCTCTTGGCGGATTAATTACCCTGTGTATAGTAGATTTTAATTTGTTGTTAGTATGTCTAGATAACATATCACCCACATTAATCATTAATTCATCTGGTTCTGCAATAGCATCAATCCATTCGCCTTTATGGTTTTGTACCTGTAATCCACGTCCTTGAGCACCCATTAACAAAGTAATTAAGTTAATATCACCGTGTGCGGCTGCACGAACAGCATTATCAGGCTCTTGTGTAATTGGTGGATAGTGGATTGGGCGTAAAATTGAGTTTCCGTTATGGATATAATTATCAAAATACGTTTCTTCTAAACCTAAGTATAACGCTAATGCACGTAAGACATATTTAGCAGTCTCTTCTAAAGTTTCATATGCTTTTTTACCCACTTCATTAAACGCCGGTAATTCTTCTACGATTACGTTCTCAGGGTATTCTTTTGCTCGTTCAGCATCATCTTCAACATATTGACCAAAGTGCCAAAACTCTTTTAAATCTCCTTCTTTTTTGCCTTTAGCACTTTCTTTACCAAAAGACACATAACCACGTTGACCACCAATACCTGGTATTTCGTATTTATGTTTAGTTTCTAATGGAAGAGAAAAAAAGTTCTTTATTTCTTTATATAAGTTATCAACTAAAGCTTCGTCTAAAAAATGTCCTTTTAAAGCCACAAATCCAATTTCCTCATAGGCTTTCCCTATTTCATCAACAAATTTTTGCTTTCTTACAGGATCTCCAGATGTAAAATCCTTTAAATTAACGCTAGGTATACTATTCATCTTTAAATTTTTATAAGTGTAATATATACAAATGTAGCGAAAACATTGGAAAAATGATAGTCATATTTTTTTTAAAGTACTCATTTAATTTTGAGCAATTATTCTATATTTGACAAACGCATTTTATGAAAACTGCAACATTAGAAAAAACAACAATGACTTTTGATAAAAAATCTCTAGATAATACCACGCTTTTAAATCTTTATAAGCGTATGTTAAAACCAAGATTAATTGAAGAAAAAATGTTAATCTTATTGCGCCAAGGTAAGGTTAGTAAATGGTTTTCTGGGATAGGACAAGAAGCTATTTCTGTGGGGGTTACCTCAGTAATGGACCGTGAAGAATACATCCTGCCAATGCACAGAAACTTAGGTGTATTTACAACTAGAGACATCCCTTTACACCGCTTATTTTCGCAGTGGCAAGGTAAGGCTAATGGATTTACAAAAGGACGTGATAGAAGCTTCCATTTTGGTACTCAAGAATATAATATTGTTGGAATGATTAGCCATTTAGGACCACAATTTGGTGTTGCGGATGGTATTGCTTTAGCGTCTAAATTAAAAAACAAAAATCAAGTTACCGCAGTTTTTACTGGCGAGGGTGGTACAAGTGAGGGTGATATACATGAAGCCCTTAACGTAGCATCCGTTTGGCAATTACCTGTGTTATTTTGCATTGAAAATAATGGTTACGGATTATCAACACCAACTACCGAGCAATACAATTGTAAAGATTTAGCTGATAGAGCTTTAGGCTATGGCATGGAAAGCCATATTATTGATGGAAATAACATTTTAGAAGTTTATAATAAACTTACAGAAATTACCGATAGTATTAGAAAAAATCCACGTCCTGTATTAATAGAGTTTAAAACCTTTAGGATGCGTGGACATGAAGAGGCTAGTGGTACAAAGTATGTCCCACAAGACTTAATGGATGAATGGGGTAAAAAAGATCCTTTAGAAAACTATCAAGAATTTCTTAGAAATGAAGGTGTCTTAACAGAAGAAGATGAAGTTAAACTTAAGGAGACAATTGTACACGAAATTAATGAGAATTTAGATATCGCTTACGCGGAAACCCCAATAACACCTTCTGAAAGTGAAGAGTTAAATGATGTATACCAATTATTTACATATCAAGAGGTTAAACCAAATAATAAAACAGAAGAATTGCGCTTAATTGACGCGATTTCTGAAGGTTTAAAACAATCTATGCAGCGTCATGAAGACTTAGTTATTATGGGTCAAGATGTCGCAGAATATGGTGGTGTTTTTAAAATTACGGATGGCTTTGTCGAACAGTTTGGAAAAGACAGAGTGCGCAATACTCCAATTTGCGAGTCTGCTATTATTGAAACTGCTATGGGACTAAGTATTTCGGGTATTAAAAGTGTTGTCGAGCTTCAATTTAGTGATTTTGTAACCTCTGGTTTTAATCCTGTAGTTAACTATTTAGCTAAATCGCATTACAGATGGAATCAAAATGCAGATGTTGTATTACGTATGCCATGTGGCGCTGGGGTAGCAGCAGGACCTTTTCATAGTCAAACCAACGAAGCTTGGTTTACAAAAACACCAGGTTTAAAAGTCATATATCCAGCGTTTCCATATGATGCAAAAGGGCTTTTAGCTACTGCTATTAATGATCCAAATCCAGTATTGTTTTTCGAACATAAAGCATTATACAGAAGTATCAGACAAGAAGTGCCAACAGATTATTTTACTATCCCATTTGGTAAAGCATCATTACTAAAAGAAGGTAATGACGTTACAATTATAGCTTATGGTGCTGCTGTACATTGGGCATTAAACACATTGGATAAACACCCTAATATTAATGCTGATGTTATTGATTTAAGATCATTACAACCTTTAGATACTGAAACTATTTACGCTTCTGTTAAAAAGACAGGAAAAGCAATCATATTACAAGAAGACTCTCTGTTTGGTGGTATTGCAAGTGATATATCTGCTTTAATAATGGAACATTGTTTTGAACAGTTAGATGCACCTGTAAAGCGCGTAGCCAGTTTAGATACGCCAATCCCTTTTATAAACCAATTAGAAGATCAATACCTGTCTAGAGACAAATTTGAAGGTGAATTACTAAAATTATTAGAGTATTAATATTTTTTTAGCATTTAGGTATGGTTTTTGGTTTATTTTCGATTAATAATTGATAATAATACCATGAAATTTTATATTTCTTTTTTAATACTATTCAGTTGCACTCTAATAGGCTATGCCCAAATAGATAGTAAAAACAACGGTTTTGCTATTCCTGCTATTGAAACTGAAGATCCTAAAGAGGACCCAGAATTAATTATTGAGCCTGCTCCAGAAGCTGCAGAAATTAAACCTGATGACACTAAAAACAATCAGGTTGTAGCTCCAAAAGTGACAACTGTTAAGCCTAAAAAAGAATTCTCGATGATTGAAGAAGATAATAACTTTAGAAATCCAGCAGAATTATTTAATAAACAGCTAAAAAGACAACTTAAGTTTAAGGAAGATGCCGAAAACTCTAATAACGGAAGTTTAGTTAATCAATTTTTAGGGGAGTATAAAACATCTGCTAAAGTCGTAAATATTATTTACAGAGACCACCAATATCCAGATGGAGATGCTATTAGAGTGTTTTTAAATGAAGATATAATGGTACCAAGCATCACATTAACTTCTAGTTATAATGGGTTATTAATTACTTTGGATGAAGGAATTAATAAAATAGATTTTCAAGCATTAAACCAAGGGACTTCAGGACCAAACACTGCAGAGTTCCAAGTTTTAGACCAAGCGGGTAATGTTATTGTCGCAAACCAATGGAACTTAGCAACCGGTGTTAAAGCTTCAATTGTTGTTGTAAAAGAAGAAGGTGCTTTGTTAAAACTTAAATCTCAAACAGAAGACAAGTCTCAAGCAGATCCAAATCCTAAAAACGACGAATAATTACCAGAAGCTACTCAAAAGTACTACTACTTGGTAGCTCAAACAACTCTAAGTCAAAATATGGTGCTGCTGCTAAAAAGTGGTCAAATAAGTCACTCATAACATATTCGTAATTTTCCCAACGCTTATCTTTACTAAAACAATAAATCTCTAAAGGCACCCCTTGAGACGTAGGTTGTAATTGTCTAGCCATTAACAACATATCATTATTAATAGCCGAATGTTGCTCTAAATAAGTCTGAATAAACTTTCTAAACACACCAACATTAGTTAAGTTTCTACCATTAATCAATAATGATTTATCCACTCCGTGTGATGTATTAAAATTATTTATTTTGTCTTGCATAGTGTTTAAATACACCGAAATTATTTCAATTTGTTTTAAACGCTCAATATCATCATCATTTAAATACTTGATAGACGTTTGCTTAATTAACATATGTCTTTTAATACGTCTACCATCAGAGTTTGTCATTCCTCTCCAGTTTTTAAACGAATCTGAAATCAAAGCATAGGTTGGGATTGTAGTAATAGTATTATCCCAGTTTTGGACTTTTACTGTCGCCAAATTAATTTCGGTAACATCACCATCTGCACCAAACTTTTCAAAAGTAATCCAGTCACCAATACGGACCATATCATTAATAGACACTTGCATACTAGCTACAAATCCTAATATAGTGTCTTTAAAAATCAATAAAATTACAGCAGATGCTGCACCAAAACCAGTTAAAACTTGCCATAAAGAGCCTTTACCTATAATAACAGTCAATGCCAAACCTGCACCTAAAACCCAAGCAAAGATCATAAACACTTGGATATAACTATCAATAGGTTTATCCTTTAACCTTGGTAAGGTTTTAAAATAATTTTTAATTGTATTTAATAAACTTCTTACAATCCACAAGCCTAAAATTATCCCTGCTATTTCCATTGTTTTTTCAAAAAACAAATGCAAGTTTTTAAAATCATTAAATACTAACGGGATACTTGTTATCGCAAGATATAAAGCGGGTATATGGGCAACGTTTCTGGGCACACGATTAGAGATTAATAAATCGTCAAAATTAGATTTAGTTTTTGCAGCAATCCTTGCAGAAATTAACCTTAAAACTTTTCTAACAACAAGGTCAACAATTAATATAACAACAATTGTTAGTATTAATAAAACCAACATATTAAGGTATTTTGCAGACAGCCTGGTCAACCCTAAATCTCTAAAATAATCGTAAAAAAAATGTCCGTATTGCGTCATAAAACATATTACTATTTACAGCAAAAGTAATGTGTTTTTAATTATTACTATAGCTATAAAAACTAAAGATTAGTTAAAGTATAGTTTTTAAATCTTTTATAGGTATTACTGATGCAATTGGCATAGTATCCAAAAACACATTACCAATCCTAACCCTTACTAATCTTAAGGTTGGACAATTTACAGCGCTAGTCATTTTGCGGACTTGTCTAAACTTCCCTTCTGTTAAAGTTATAGATATCCATGTTGTTGGACCATGTCTAGCATCTCTAATTTTTTTGGAACGTTCAGGCAAATTAGGTAACTGCTCTAATTTAAAGACTTTACAAGGTTTTGTTATATATTTTTTACCATTAAAACCAATTTCTACACCATCGCATAATTGCTGTATTGCTGTCGCGGAAATATCGCCATCAACAAGCGCATAATATTCCTTCTCAATCGCGGATTGATTAACATAGTCACTTAATTTTCCGTCTGTGGTTAGCAGGAGTAGGCCTTCACTTTTTTCGTCCAGACGCCCAATTGGCATAATGCCTTCCGGAAAATCACCCAACTGGCTTAAAAAACGTTTTTTCTGTTCTTTTACAGCATTGCTAGAAAACTGACTTAGCATCCTGTAGGGTTTGTAGATTTTAAAGTGTTTATGGTTAGTTTCCATATAAAATTTTGAAGACCAAATCCTTAGTAAGTTGTTGCCCATTTGCTTTTTGACGAATCAAATCGTAACTAAATCTAAAATCGCAACCGTTTTTATAAGCACTACAACCGTAAGCCGTTTTTCCTTTAATAATGGTACCTTTTTTACATTTAGGACATGGATTGTCGTCTGATGTTGTTTTTGCTTTCGCAGAAACTTTTTGCTTAGGTTCTAATTTTAATTTAAAACTATCATCAAATCGAAGCAAGCCTTCAACCGAGGCTCCTTCAACTTTAAATCCTTTTAAATTTACTGTAGATCCTTTGTCTAATAACCGTTTGTATTGGTTTTCAGAAATAGTTTTATCAGCAAAACTAAAAGGCAATACAAAATCACATGTTTTACCGTAATTTGTACAACCGTAGGCAGTTTTTCCTTTTAAAAGTTGTCCTTTTTTACATTTTGGACAGGTTTTACCAACAATACCTTTACTAGATTTTTTGGATTTAGCTTTAGATTTTGACGCTTTTTCTGACTTATTATTAGTGTAACTAATTTTAGCTTCAACTTTTTCGCTTCGCACCTCGTACACCAATTGATCTACCATGTGCTTCATGTTTTTAATAAACGCTGAAGCGGAATATTCGCCTTTTTCTATATCTTTTAATTGCTTTTCCCAGAGTCCAGTTAACTCGGCAGATTTAAGTAAATCGTTTCTTATAATATCAATTAACTGAATACCTGTAACGGTGGGTAATACTTGTTTTTTGTTTCGTTTTATATACTTACGCCTAAACAGGGTTTCAATTATGTTGGCACGCGTAGATGGACGACCAATTCCGTTTTCTTTCATTAAATCACGCAGCTCATCATCATCTACTTGCTTACCTGCAGTTTCCATTGCACGTAGGAGGGTAGCTTCGGTAAATTGATTTGGTGGTTTGGTTTGTTTTTCTAAAAAACTAGGCTCGTGTGGTCCTTTTTCGCCTTTTACAAATGTTGGCAATAATCCAGCTTCTTTTGTTGGACTGTCTTTAGTTTCAAACACAACGCGCCACCCTTTTTCTAATATTTCTTTTCCTGTGGTTTTAAAGTTTACACTTTCTGCTTTACCAATAACTGTAGTATTTGCCACTTTACAATCGTCATAAAAAACAGCTATAAAACGTCTAGTAATGATGTCATAGACTTGTTGCTGATTGTATTGCAAATTACTTTGCACACCTGTTGGTATAATGGCATGGTGATCGGTAACCTTAGCATCATCAAAAACCTTTTTAGATTTTTTAATTTTCTTTTCTAAAACTGGTGCAGTTAGTGTAGCGTATTTAGTCAAGTTTTTTAATATCCCTGGGACTTTAGGGTAAATATCGTTTGGTAAATAGGTAGTGTCTACTCTTGGGTAAGTGACAACTTTCATTTCGTACAGTTTTTGTACAATTTTTAAAGTCTCGTCTGCTGAAAACCCAAATTTGGTATTACAATACACTTGCAAACCTGTTAAATCAAAAAGCTTTGGTGCATATTCGTTACCTTTCTTTTTGGTGATAGAAACGATTTCAAAGTCGTGTTCTTTGACAATATTAGCAAGTTTCTCTCCATCTTCCATTTTTAAAAAACGCCCCTCTTCGTAACTAAATAAAGTGTCACGATACAAGGTTTGCAACTCCCAATAGGGTTGTGGTTTAAAATTTTCAATCTCTTTCCATCGGTTAACCACCATTGCTAAGGTTGGTGTTTGTACACGTCCAACACTTAACACTTGCTTGTATCCACCATATTTAACAGTGTATAGACGTGTAGCATTCATACCTAGTAGCCAATCGCCTATAGCGCGCGAAAATCCTGCGTAATATAAATTGTCATATTTTTTACTTGGCTCTAGTTTTTCAAACCCTTCTTTGATAGCTTCTGTGGTTAACGAGCTAATCCAAAGTCGTTGTACTTCTCCTTTATATTTTGCTTGATCAATTACCCAGCGTTGTATTAACTCTCCTTCTGTACCTGCATCACCACAGTTTATTACCACATTGGCTTTATCAAAAAGACTTTTTACAATTTTAAATTGTTTTTGTATTCCAGAATCTTTGGTGACTTTAGTCTCAAATTTTTCTGGTAACATGGGTAAGTTATTTAAGTCCCAACTTTTCCAATACGGTTTATAATCGTGGGGCTCTTTTAATGTACAAAGATGTCCAAAGGTGTAAGTTACCGCATAACCATTACCTTCAAAGTAACCATCACGTTTGGTGTTGGCACCTAATACTTGGGCTATTTCTCTTGCTACACTTGGTTTTTCGGCAATACAGACTTTCATTATCACTTACAACTTTAGAATTGCAAAATAAGTGAATTAGTTAAGTTAAGGAAAGGGTTTTGTTAGTAGTTATTAACTATTATTAAGCCTTTTAGTTGTTGCTAAAATTTCAGAATAATTATATTCGCCAAATCTACTAGTAAACTGGCCATCTTTTGAGATTACTAAAAAACTAGCACATGGATAATGGTATTCAAAAAATAAAGATTCAATTAGTCCATCAGGATCTTTGCGCCATTTAGACAGGTCATTTTTATCCGCCAAACCTTCATTAGTTTTATATAGATAAATGGGTTTAATTTGTGCTAATTGATACAATTTATCTTCAAAATCTTGTTGTGCTTTTACTCTTGTTTCTTTTGTAGCAGAACCACTAGAGTTGCAAGGGTCTTTTCCAGGATAGTAAAGGATTACTAAAGGTTTGTCGTTAGCAATATCTATTTTTAATTTTTCTTTTAATAGCTTAACTATAATAGCTTTGTTTGCTATTTTACCATGTTTTTGACCTGCTACTATTTTTTTATCAAATTTAGTTTTATTAGAGACGTAAGCCCATGATAAATCTTGATTGTTTAATAGTTGATCGTAAAATTTTGATTGGCTAATTTTATTATTTTCTTGATCGTATAAATAGGATTTACGATAGTTAACTTTAGCACTATTACTATTTGTATTTTGATTTGTTTTGCAAGAGCATAACAACAGTAGTGCAATTGATAACAATAATAATTTTTTCATTTTAAAAAGGTGAATTTTTAATAAAATCGGGACGAATATAGTAAAAATAAAAGTATAGTAATTTACCAAGCTACAACAAAACATTTGGTCATTTCACCGTTTGGAAATTTTAACCAGAGTAAAGGTGAGTAGTTTTCAGACTGATAAATTGCTAATTGTGGTTTAATTTGTTCAAAAGTTAACCAATCTACATAAGTATCTAAATCTAACAACCAATCTACTTTTTGTGGATTGTAAAATTTACAGTCTTTAAACTTTGGCAACTCTTTATAATTAAAATAGAAACCATAAATACAGTCGTTATTTAAAGTTTTAAAGGAGAGGTTACTTCCATAAGGCACAAAAATTTGAGCTTTAAAATAAATTTGTTGTTGTATCGTTTCAGCTTGTAATTGCAGACGCTCTAATAAAGGTTTGGTTGACTTATTATAGAGTAGTGGAAGCTGCTTGTTTTTTAGTTTATTTAATTTTTGGATTAAACTATCACGACGCATAGGTCCGATTAAGCACTCAATTTCGGTATCCCCTAAACTATCATCAAATAGATAGTATTTAAACTGAATTTCTAAATGTACCGGTTGTGTTTTATTTAAAAACAAACAATCCAACTCGCCAATGGTATGCTTAACGTTTTCTTGAATTTGAATGTTTTCAGCTAAAATAGTAATGTCTTCAAATTGCTTTAATTCCTCAAAGACAAATTGCTCTACACGTTGCCCTAATCTGATGTTAGACCTAACTTCTTTATTAAACAAAAACGATTTATCTAACTGCAAAACAAAAGGTTGCATTGTTTTTATTTCAGAAAAAAATAAATGCGGTGTATTAAAAAAGCCACTAAATTGGGCTTGAAAAGGATCTGATTTATGACTCATAATTATTAAGTAAAAATAGGCATAATATTTTTTTTTAAAGAATAGTCGTTGAAACCCTTTAATTCGTTGTATTTTTGCACATCTTAAAATTTAAAAATTGCAATTAATTAATGTCTACTAAAACTATAGAATTACAAGAACGTACAGAAGGAAAAAGTCTTTATAGCTACCAAAAAGGTGCTATTGATAAGATTTTTAAATGTTTTGAAGAAGCGCCAGAAGATTACCATTTATTATATCAATTACCGACTGGAGGTGGTAAAACAGTTATTTTTTCTGAAATTGTAAGGCAATATTTAAAGCATCACAAAAAGCAGGTGCTAGTAATGACACACAGAATAGAATTATGTAAGCAGACCTCTAACATGCTTACAGAGTTTGGTGTAACAAATAAAATTGTAGATAGTAAAGCTGATTTAAGTGATCAAAAAGATTTTAATTGCTTTGTTGCAATGGTGGAGACACTTAATAACCGTTTAAATGATGATAAACTAGATATTTCTGACATTGGACTAGTAATTATTGATGAGGCGCATTATAATAGTTTTACTAAACTATTTAAATTTTTTGAAAAGTCGTTTATTTTAGGTGTAACTGCAACGCCATTAAGTAGTAATATTAACCTTCCAATGAAGGATAATTATAACGAGCTTATTGTTGGAGAAACCATCCAATCATTAATTGAAAATGAATTTTTAGCACGTGCCGAAATTTTTTCATATAATGTTGGATTAACCTCTTTAGTTGTAGGTGCAAATGGTGATTATACTGTAAAATCTTCTGAAGATTTATATACTAATACAGACATGCTTACTAAGCTAATCCAAGCTTATGAGGAGCGTTGTAAAGGTAAAAAAACATTAATCTTTAATAATGGTATTAACACCTCTTTACATGTGTATGACACCTTTAGACGTGCAGGATATCCTGTAGCACATTTAGATAATAACAATACAAAAAAAGAACGTAAAGCCATATTAAAATGGTTTAAAGAAACACCTGATGCTATTTTAACGTCTGTAAGTATTTTAACTACAGGTTTTGATGAGCCTACAGTAGATTGTATTATGCTTAACAGAGCTACCAAGTCATTAACATTATACTACCAAATGATTGGTCGTGGGTCGCGTATCTTAAAAAATAAAAATAAATTTGTTGTTATTGATTTAGGTAACAACCTACATAGATTTGGACCTTGGGGAAGTGATTTAGATTGGCATAAAATTTTCCGTTCGCCTAATTATTATCTTGATGGTATTTTAAGTGATGAAGAGCTTGAAAACAACTTTAGATATGAGATGCCGGATGATTTGCGTGAGCAATTTAAAAAATCTGATCAAGTCTATTTTGATATTAAAAAATGCTATATAGATAGTATTAGAGCAGGAGAGAGCTCTAAAGTAGTTTTAGAACGTTCTATCCACCATCATGCTTATATCTGTACAGAAAATAGCGAGGACCTTTGGGATGCGTTAGGTTTAGCTAAATTATTAGGTGATGATATTGATTATCGTATTTCTCGTTATACAAAATGTATAAGTAAAAGCACATACAACTTTGTAGAATGGCTTAAGGATGACTATCGTAAAAAATTAAATGCATATTTACGTACTAATTTTGACGAGATTTTTGAAGACATCAATGGTTTTCCGCCTGAAGATTAGTATTTAATTTGTAATAAGTTATCTGTAAATGATAACACATATAAATTTACTAATTATATTTACTAACATCTAATTACATTAACATGACTTTTAAAGACCTTGGTTTAGACAAAAACTATATAAAATCACTAAAAGAATTAGGCATTAAAACACCAACCGAGATACAGTCTCAGGCTATTCCTATGTTATTAAAGTCCTCAACCGATTTTATCGGTTTAGCACAAACTGGTACTGGAAAAACAGCAGCATTTGGCCTACCTTTATTACATAAAGTTAATCCTAAAAAAGATGCAGTACAAGCCTTAATTATTGCGCCTACTAGAGAGTTAGTACAACAAATAAAAAAGCAACTTTTTAAGTTTACAAAATATAACACTACTAAAATATTTTTAGAAGGTGTCTATGGTGGCGAAAAAATTGACATTCAGCTTAAAAACGTAGCAAGAACAACACACGTTATTGTTGCAACTCCTGGTCGTTTAGTAGATTTAATGACACGTGAGGCTATAGACTTGTCTCATGTAAAAACTATTGTTTTAGACGAAGCTGATGAAATGCTAAGCATGGGATTTAAAAATGATTTAACTACCATTTTAAAAGGTGTAAAGGGTCAAAAAAACACATGGTTGTTTAGCGCAACAATGTCTGACGATTTAAAAGATATTGTTAAACGTTATATTGCTGATGAAGCTATCCGGTTAGAAATAGACAGAAACAGTGTTGTTAATCAAAACATCAGTCACTTTTTTGTAGAAACTTCGCTTCATGAAAAATCTTCAACTTTAATTAGATTATTAGAAGACAGAGAAGACCAAAGAGGTATTATATTTACAAGAACTAAAGCTGGAGCACAAGCTTTAAGACATCAATTAGAAACCGAAGGTTTTAATGTTGGTGCTTTAGAGGGTGATATGCAACAAAAAGAACGTGATAAAGTAATGCGCGCCTTTAAAAACACCACTTTACAGTTGTTAATTTCTACAGATGTATCTGCTAGAGGTATTGATGTTAACGATTTAGCTTTTGTAATTCATCATCAATTACCAGAACATACAGAGTATTATACGCACAGAAGTGGACGTACAGCAAGAGCTGGTAAAAAAGGAGAGTCTATTGCTCTTATTTTAAGTAACGAGCATAGTGACCTTAAAAAGGTAGAATCCACATTAGGTATTAAATTTAAACAATTAACTGTTTAAGTTATTTATCCTACAATATATAACATCCAATTTGACAACTTTTTTATTAAGTTTTTTATTGGGTGTTTTTAATTGGTATTATTTGCTTACTAATAATGTTTAAAACAAAAAAAAACGACTTTTTCAAGTCGTTTTTTAATACTTATAATTCAGCATCAATTTAATGCGTTTTCATTTTTCCTTTACGTTTAGCTAATTGTCGTTCTAACTGTGTTATAACTTCACTAACACTTTTATGAAAAGTGTCTTTACTATCTTCAGCAAATAATCTAGGTCCTGGGGCACTTAATCTAATACCTGCAACTTTACCGGATTTATCATCGTTTGTGTTTTCTAGTTTTAAAAATACATCTGCACGTACTATAAATTCATATTTATTAAAAAGTTTTTGGATTTTTTCAGTAGTAAATTCCTCTAAAGCTTCACTAGCTTTTACCTTGTCATATTCAAAATTGATATCCATATGTATAAAATTTAAGATTACTTAAAGATAAATAAAATCAAATTCATTTCCACCTATTTTATTAAAAATTTATGACAAAAAACCTAATCAATTAAATACGAATAAGTGTAAATTTTGTAAAGGACTCAAATAATTATATAATGCTTTAAACGGTGTTTGTTTGCATCTTTGTATTAAAGATATTACTAACCATTAAAACACTACAATTATGAAAATTACAAGTATATTATTCAGTCTGTTTTTTACCTTAATAATAGGTAATAACTCTAATTTTGAAAATAAATTGGAAGAAAGAGGTGTGGTTAAGCAAGTGGTCTTTGATGGGTATGAAGGTCAAATCTATTTCTTCACAGATAGCAATGATAATATTATTATAATTGAAGATATTAACGTAAGTAAAGCGTTAAACAATTACAAATTACAAGAAAACAAAAATGTTGGTAAAGCTTTTGATTTAAAATTAAAGCAAACCAAAAAAGATAATATTTATAGCGAGATAGAAGTGTTATCAATTAACCTATTAAAACATTAATAAATGAAAGTATTACAAAATATCAAATATCTTTTTATAGCATTAATAGTATTTAGTTGTCAAAACAATGCCAAAGGACAAGTACCAGAAAGTGTACAACAAGCATTTGAAGCTAAATATCCTAACGAGAACACCCCTGATTGGGAAACTGATGCTAATGGTAATTTTGAAGCGCAATTTAAAAAAGATGGAGAAAAGTACAGAGCAGATTTTAGTCCAGAAGGGCATTGGATTGAAACAGAATCTAGTATAAAAAAAGATAAATTACCTAAGGCTATAAAAGAGGTTATTAAAGCAAAATATGATGACGAGGATATTACTGAAGTAGAATTTGTTAAAAGCGCCACTAAAGGTACCTTTTATGATGTCGAATTTAAGAAAAAAGGGAAAAATATGGATGTAGAGTTTAGAGCTAACGGAGAAATAATTAATTAATAGCATTTATAATATTAAAAGCCCAACATTTACTGTTGGGCTTTTTTTTATGTTTTAAATTTAGTGTCTATGTATAGTATTATAAAAATGACAAAAAGGGTGACGTTATTAATCAATAAAACCAATCTAAAATTTATAATTCTATTTAAAAGCTTAAGATTAACAATTTATTGAAAATAAATTTTCAGTTAAATTAACTAACACAAAATGTTGTAAAACACTATAAACAATAAGTGTTCAGTGATTTATATAATAAATTTTATCGATTAATTTTAAATTATTTTATAAAAAAAACAAATAAAACACGAAATAAAGATTGTATATTCAAATATTGGCACTATACTTGCACAATATTAAAAGTATTAATAAATAAATTACATTACAATGAGTAAAGGAACAGTAAAATTTTTCAACGACACAAAAGGATTTGGTTTTATAACTGAAGAAGGAGTAGACAAAGATCATTTTGTACACATTTCTGGTTTAATCGACGAGATTAGAGAAGGAGATGAAGTTGAATTCGATTTACAAGAAGGAAACAAAGGATTAAACGCAGTTAACGTAAAAGTTATCTAAGATATATATTCAGTACATTTCAAAAAAAAGGTTGCCTATAAAGGCAGCCTTTTTTTATGGATTATATTTAAGTTATTTAAAAATAACTTAATAGCTATAATAAAAAAGGTTGTCCATTTAGGACAACCTTTTTTATTATATAAGTTGGCATTACTTTAAGCTTTCTAATAATTTTTCTGCAACCAACTCAGACGATGCTGGGTTTTGTCCAGTAATTAAATTACCATCTTTAATAGCGTAAGCAGCCCAATCTTCTTTTTTAGAATAGATACCACCATTTTCACTTAACATATCTTCAACTAAAAAAGGAACAACGTCTGTTAAGCCAACAGCAGCCTCCTCTGTATTAGTAAACCCTGTTACTTTTTTACCTTTTACTAAAGGTGTTCCATCTGTATTTTTAACACCTTTTAAAGCTGCAGGAGCATGACATACAAAGGCAACTGGTTTATCTTGAGTATTAAACTTCTCGATTAATGCAATAGAAGTAGCATCGTTTGCTAAATCCCATAATGGACCATGTCCACCAGGGTAAAATACTGCATCAAAATTATCTGCATTCATGTCTGATAATTTATTAGTGTTTTCAATTTTAGATTTTGCTACTTGATCTTTATCAAAACGCTTTGTTGCTTCTGTTGCAGCGTCAGGTGAGTCACTACTTGGGTCTATTGGTGCAGCACCTCCTTTTGGTGTAGCAATAGTAATATCTACACCTTCATCTAATAAAGTGTAATATGGGTTTGCAAACTCTTCAACCCAAAATCCTGTTTTTTTTCCTGTATCTCCTAATTTATCATGAGATGTTAATACAAATAATACTTTCATAGTGTTTTGTTTTTCTGTTTTTACTTCTAAAACTTTTTCAGAAATTGTTTCGTTTTTTGAATCTTTACAGCTTGAAGCTAAAACGATAGTTAGTAATATTACTAGTGGTTTTATTAAATTCATCTTTAAAATTAATAGGCCATTTTTACAATTTTTTCAACTTTATCTGGCGATAAATCTTGATGCTCTCCTAAACCTGTCCAACCACGCTCTGTAAAACGTTGTGAAATTTTTTCAGCAGTACCTTCAAAATCCTTAGTATAATCTGATAATTTAGTATCAATACCTAATTGATGAAAAAAGTCTACAGTTTTTTCAATTGCAGCATAGGCTTTGTCGTCAGTGCTACCTTCAGTAATGTTCCAAACACGCGCTCCATATTGTGCTAATTTTTCTTTTTTAGCTTCAAAATTAAACTTATAATGGCTTGGTGCAATTACTGCTAAAGTACGTGCGTGATCGATACCAAATAAAGCAGTTAGCTCGTGCCCGATAGCGTGAACAGCCCAATCTGTAGGCACCCCTTTTTGAATTAATCCGTTTAAAGCCATAGTGCAACTCCACATAAAATTTGAGGCGGCTTTAAAGTCTGTTGGATCTTTTATTACTTTAGGTGCAACTTCTATTAAAGTTTGTAAAATACTTTCGGCAAAACGATCTTGTAATAATGCACCAATTGGATACGTCATATACTGCTCTAAAACGTGGGTAAAAGCATCTGTTAAACCATTTGCTAGTTGACGTTCTGGAATAGAGGTGATTACCTGTGGGTCTAATATTGAAAACTCAGGAAATAATCCAGGTCCACCCATTGCAAGTTTTTCTTTTGTTTCTGCTCTTGTAATTACTGCACCAGAATTCATTTCGGATCCTGTTGCTGGAAGAGTTAATACTGTTCCAAAAGGCATTCCGACTTCTGTTCTGATGTTTTTAGTTAAAATATCCCAAGGCGTATCACCTTTATATACTGCAGCAGCCGATAAAAATTTAGTCCCGTCAATTACAGAACCACCTCCGACAGCTAATAAATAGGTGATATTTTTTTCTTTTATAACTTTTAAAGCTTCCATCAAGGTAGCATACTCTGGATTTGCTGGTATGCCTCCAAACTCGATAACTTCTAGTTTAGACAATGCGGTTTTTACTTGGTCGTAAATTCCGTTTTTCTTAATACTTCCGCCTCCGTATAGCAATAATACTTTAGCGTCTTGAGGGATTTCTTCTTTTACTTTTTCTATTGTATCCTTTCCAAAAATAATTTTGGTTGGGTTTTTAAAATCAAAATTGTTCATCTTTTTTCTTTTTAATTATTAATCTAATACAGTTACCATATCTTCCATAGGTTTTCTAACCTTAACAAGATTAACCAACCAATCTTTATCTTCTTTACGGTATCCAATTGGTAATAATACTGCACTACGCAAACCTTTATCTCGTAAACCTAAAATCTTATCGACTGCATCTGGGTCAAATCCTTCTAATGGTGTTGCATCAACACCTTCATAAGCTGCAGCGATAATAGCATGTGCAAAAGCAATGTAAGCCTGTTTTGCTGCATGATTAAAGTTTTCTTCTTCAGTTTTTTGAGGGTATGCATTTAATAACATTTGACGGTAGTTTTCCCATCCTTCGTTTTCAAACCCTCGAATTTTATTTGTTAAATCAAACATATAATTAATTCTTTCTGGGGTATAAGTATCCCAAGCAGCAAAAACAAGTAAATGGGAGCAGTCCGTTATTACTGATTGATTCCATGCTACAGGTTTAATTTTTTCTTTTAAGTCTTGATTTTTTATTACTAAAACTTCAAAAGGTTGTAATCCGCTTGAAGTAGGAGCTAAGCGGGCTGCTTCAAGGATACGTTCTATTTTATCTTCAGCAACTTTTTCTCCATTCATTGCTTTTGCAGCGTATCTCCATTTTAATTTGTCTAATAATTCCATATAATTTTTCTTTTTTTATGAGTTTTTTGTTATTCTTAATATATCGCTTGATGTGATAATTGTTTTATCGTAATTATTACTATTAGCTAGGTTTATCATAGCTTGCGCAATGTTTTTTGCATCAGTAATTTTATATTGTTTAAGCTTTCCTATAAATAAAGGTTGAATGATTTTAAAAATAGTTATTCCTATTTTTTCTAAAACACGTCGTTCTTGACGGTCCCCACCAATTAATGAAGGTCTAAATATAAAGGTGTTTTTTATCTGTTGATTTAAAACATCATTTTCCATTTTCCCTTTTGTCTTATTATAAAATATTTTGCTTTTTGCATTAGCACCCAAAGAGGAAACAACTAAAAACGTCTCTATTTTATTAGCTTTTGAAAGCTTTGCAGCTGTAACCGGTATGCCATAATCTATTTGACTATACAATTTTTTGTCAGGAGTTTTACTGGCTGTAGTACCTATACAACAGTAAACTTCATCTGCAGTAAAATCAGCTTTATAAGTGTCTAATTTTAGAAGATCTCCAATAAATTGAGTCACTTTTTCTGGCAAATTATTTATTTTGGTACGTGATAATAATTTAATACTATCATACCTTTCATCTTCAATTAATTTATGAAGTAAAAGGTTTCCTGTTAAACCAGTAGCACCTAATATAATTGCTGTTTTTTTCATTTTATTGACATACTTTTATACTGCTCCATGCAGATTGGTAAGCTTCTTCTAAAAGTTTTTTATCTAATTTAAAATCGCCTCTTTTTTGGTTGATCATTAAAAAGGATAAAGGATTAATTGAATATGCATATAGTAAATAATCAGATATTGGCTTTATAATTCCTTCTTTTTTACCACGTTGCCAAAGATCTAGTAGTGGTTGTAAATGCTTGATACCTTCTTGTCTACAGGCATCGTCAATAATTGGAGTGTTATCACATTGTGCTAAAAACATAGCGTTGTCACACTCTTTAAGTTTAAAATCAGCAATACGCTTCCAGATTATCTCAAAACCGGTTTCTACAGACATCGATTTATCAAATGTCTCAAATGCATACATAGTATAGTCTGCTTTAACATCAATATAAGTTTGATTAACTAAATCTTGTTTATTTTCAAAATATAAATATATAGTAGCAGGAGAGACGTTAGCCATTTTTGCAATCTTACTCATTGGTGTTGCATGAAAACCATTATTGTTTACAAGCTCAATAGTTGCTTTAATAAGTGCATTACGCTTGTCAATGCTTTTTTGAAGTTTTGCCATATTATTTAATTCTAATGCAAATTTACATAAAAATGAACATTCATTCTTTTTTTTTAACAAAGATTTAATTTAATAATTAAAAATATATGGAAGACTACTTAAAAATATTTATTGGAGATTTTAGCTGCATCTTCTGCTTTGGTTTTAGTTATAAAAACTAATAGAAGAATGACTGATAAAAATTGTGAGAAAATAATTGAAGCAGTAAAGGTATCGTTATAATAAAGAAACTCATTAATGGGAGTTAATGTAGTCTGAACTATTGAAAATAAACCAGAACCTAATAGAATTGAACCATTTTTATAATGGTCATTAATATAAATAAGTGCAAATAAGATTGAGTAAATAATAAAACACATCGCATTAATAAATGCAAAATATAATAAGTAATTAGGGATATGTGATATTAAAACTTCGACAATTATAAAAATAACATAGGCTACTAATAAAAAGGCTAGCAGTACAGATAATGAGATTAAAGACTTTAATCGACTTTTAAACAAGTAAGGTTTTAATAATAAACTACAACATACTAAATAAATAGAGTTAAATAGAGTAACCCAAATAAAATACTCCATGAAGCCATAAAAAGCAAAGCAATTAGAAATAATTAAGGCTAATAAACCCGATATATAAAGAGGATTAGCATTTTTTTTAGTAATACTAATGTATTTAATTATGACAAGTAATATAGAAAGTGGTACAACATAAATAAGTTGTTGTTTATCTAAAATATAACAAGAAAAAATAGACGCAATAAAAGCGAAAAATAAAACTATGTCGAAGAGAGTAAGCTTTTTAAAAAAACGAACATTAATTAGTTCTTTTTCAAACATTTAATAAAAGATGCATATATTTCATCATACTTTAAATATAGTAATTTAGTTTTAAAAAAAGAATGTAATGTAAATTATTTAAAAAAAAGTATAATTACTTTGGTGGTATAGAAGTTATTTAATTTCTTGCTAAATTCTAAATTAAATGCAGATGGATAATTTAATTACATTTTCAATAACAGTTTTTACTGGTTTTTTTGCTATTACAAATCCTATTTCCAATATGACTGTTTTTGTATCCTTAACACAGGGTGCCGACAAAAAAACTAAAGCAGATATTAATAAAAGAGCTAATATTATTGCCTTTATTATTGTTACTGTATTTATAATTTTAGGAAAATATATATTTGAATTATTCAATATTAGTATCCCTGCTTTTAAAATAACTGGAGGTGTATTAATCTTTTTTATTGGTTTTGATATGTTACAATCAAAACAGTCTAATGTAAAAACTATTGAAAACGTACATATAGATGAGGATATAGCAGTCTCACCCTTAGCAATTCCTATTTTAGCAGGTCCAGGGACGATTGTAACTGCAATGAATTTTGTGGCTAATGCTGCACCTTTACAAATGTTTTTGGTTATCGCTATTTTTGGAACAATGAGTTTGTTAACTTATTTTACTATTAAACTTAGTGATACCATTGTTAGATTAGTTGGTCATAATGTTATCTCTGTTATAGGAAAAATTATGGGGTTAATAATTGCAATTATTGGTACAGGTATGATTATTCAGGGGATTAAGATTTCTTTTAATTTAATCTTATAACATATTTATTTAAATTAAATGCTGAAACTATTTTAGAAAAAGCAAATTTTATATTTAACTAATCTGTGTTTTAATTTACATTATTAATGAAAAAAATATTAATTCTTTTTTCTCATCCTAAATTTGAAAAATCTAGAGCAAATCTAGCTTTAGTAAATCTTATAAAAGATATTAATGGTGTAACTTTTCAGGATTTATATGAATGTTATCCGGATTTTAATGTAGACATCGCTAAGGAGAAAGTACTACTTGAAGCACATGATATTATAATCTGGCACCATCCTTTTTATTGGTATAGTTGCCCACCTTTAATGAAACAGTGGATTGATACTGTTTTAGAGTTTGGTTGGGCTTATGGTCCAAAAGGTAATGCCTTAAACCATAAAACGTGTTTAAATGTCATTACTACCGGAAAATCAAGAGAGGTGTATTGTGCAGAAGGAAGTAATAGTTTTACTATAAACCAGTTTTTAAGACCCTTCGAGCAAACTGCAAATTTATGTGGCATGGATTATTTACCACCTTTTGCAGTAATGGAAACACATAAACTTACTGATGATCAACTTGCTGATTATGCAAAGCAGTATGCTAAATTAATAAGCTTACTTCAACAAGGAATAAGTGTTAATGATTATGAAGCATTTTCTTTTTTAAACGATATCCCTAAATTAAAAACCTTTTAAATTATGACTGGAAGTTTACTTTTTGAAGCCATAATTTTTTTATTAGGTGCTATTGTTTGTGTGTCTATAGCAAAAAAGTTAGGACTTAGTTCTGTAATTGGATATTTACTTGCAGGGGTTTTGATTGGTCCTTATGTGCTAGGTTGTATAGGGCAAGAAGGAGAAGATATTTTACATTTTGCAGAGTTTGGTGTTGTTATGATGCTGTTTTTAATTGGTTTAGAAATTGATCCAAAAAATTTTTGGAACATGCGAAAAACCATACTTGGTATGGGAGGGTTGCAAGTAGCTGGTACAATGTTACTTTCTTATTTGTTCTTTTCGTTTTTAGGCTTTGATTGGATTGTATCTCTTGTTATCGCTATGGCTGTAGCATTATCGTCAACTGCTATTGCCTTACAAACTATTAAAGAAAAAGGGTTGATGAACACAACCTCTGGGACATCCTCTTTTTCAATTTTATTATTTCAAGATATCATTGTTATTTTAATGCTTGGAGTATTACCATTATTAGTAGATTCTGATAACATACCTTCAATCCAAGACTCTAGTAAACAAGCTAATTTATTAGACAATTTACCAATGGGATTACAAACCTTGGCAATTATCTTTTCCGTAGTATTAATAGTTGTTTCTGGTAAATATTTAATTGTTCCTGTTTTGCGTAAAGTAGCAAAAACTGGAGTACGTGAGCTGTTAATTGCTTCTGCTTTTTTAATAGTTTTTTCTATTTCTTTTTTAATGGAGTATGTTGGATTAAGTCCAGCTTTAGGTGCGTTTTTAGGTGGGGTAGTACTATCAAATAGCGAATATAAGCACGAACTAGAAAGTACATTAGAGCCTTTTAAAAACTTGCTTTTAGGATTGTTTTTTATGGCTGTTGGTGCGTCTATTAACTTTATTGTAATAGCTAATAGTCCATTAACTATTGGTGGGATATTAGTGGCCATAATTATAATAAAAGCGATAGTTTTATTTATAACTGGACGTGTTTTTGGTTTAAAATTGGACCAAAATTTATTATTAACTTTTGGTCTAGCTCAAATTGGTGAATTTGCATTTGTATTGTTGTCGTTTGCTTTTAGTTTAAATATTTTAAATCAAGAACAAATGGATATGATGCTAGTAATAACTGCATTATCTATGTCTATGACACCAATTGTTAGTATGATTAATGAACGTTTAATATTACCTAAAATTGGAACTAAAGAGTCAATTACTAGACCTTTAGACCATATTGCAAAGTCGCAAAAAATAATTCTTGTTGGTTTTGGGCATTTTGGAAGTACGGTCGGTCGTTTTTTAAGATCTCATGGAGTAGAAGCAACTATTTTAGATCACGATTCTAATCGTGTAGATTTTCTTAGAAAAATGGGATTTGAAGTATATTACGGTGATGCGTCTCGTATGGATTTATTAGAGTCTGCAGGAATTGCTGATGCCAAAATATTAATTTGTGCAATTGACAATCCTAGTATTACCAAAAAAATAAGCAAATTAGTTAAAAGCAAATACCCTCATGTAGAGCTTATGATACGAGCTAAAAATAGAGACGAAGCTTATGATTTATTAAACTTAGGGTTTGAGAATATTTACCGCGAAACCCTTGACACTTCTTTAAGTTTAGCAAAGGATGTGTTAAATAAATTAGGATTCAGAAAATATACTTTGCACAGACAAGTGCAAAATTTTATAAAATATGACGAAGAAAGCTTAAGACGATTAGCTAAAGAGTCTAGAGAAGATGATAATTATATTTTTAAAGCTAGAAAAGAAATTGAAGAACAAGAAAAGCTATTAGATCAAGATTTAAAACGAGGTCTTATAGATTATGATACGCTTTGGGATAGTGAGCAAATTAGGAAAGCTCTAGAAAAGACTAAACCACAATAATTAAAAAATCCTCTTTGATTTTAAGAGTATAAAATCAAAAACACCCCAATTAATATACCTAATAACGGGACTAGTTTGTTGCGTTTATTTTGTTCTTTAAACACTATTCCTCCTATAACTACCGCTATTATAAGTTGACTACGTTTTATTGCAGATAGTAGCATAATTAATGCTTCAGGGTCTTGTAGTGCTTTAAAATAAAAATAGTCAGCTGCTTGTAATAAAACTCCAACTGCAATAATTGTCCAACGGAATTTAAATGCTTTTCGTTTAGCCTTATACGGAAACCAAGTTATCGATAAAATAACCAGTAATATTAAAATAGTATACCAACAAAACCAAAATTGTAAAGTTTGTGGGTTTAATTGTAAATTTTGAATTAAAAATTTGTCGTATAATCCACTAGAAGCGCCTAAAAATGTTGCTCCAATTATAGCAAAAATCCATTTATTCTTCTTAAAAATAATCCCTTCTTTTTTTCCTATTCTAGAGTATAGTATAACTGAAAATATGATTAAAAAAAAACCAATCCATTGCAAAAAGTTAGGCGTTTCGTTGTATATAATAATAGCACCTATAAAGGTAAAGAATGGTCCAGCAGATCGTATTGGAGTAACTATTGTTATTGGCAGATGTTTTAAAGCTTGATAGGCTAAAATCCATGAGGCTGCCATAATCATAGATTTGATAAATATAAATCCATGTGTCAACCAAGGAAGACTGGTTATATAAAACCCTATTGTTTTAGTGTACTCGGGATAATAAACCGAACCTATAAAAAATGGAAGTATAAATAAAAAACCAGAGCCTATAGTACCTAATAATACAGGAAACACTTCATTACCTTGTACAGCATGTTTTTTACATAAATTATGTAATCCTAAAAAAAGTGCTGCTAATAAGCCTAAATACATCCACATGGCGCGAATATAGTTTTTTAAGACATTTTCTAAATAATTTTACCTAAAATATTTAAGCAAAACACAGTTTAAAAAACTACTTAGTTTCAATATTGATTAATATTTAACTAATAATAATGAAATTCTTAAAAAACACTTAAAAAATGTAAGATTTTGAATTTTACTTAATTAGCATCAAACTCCTTTAAATACTATAAAAACATCAATAAATCGGCTTAAAAACAATAAAAAAAGCATTCCTATTATCAAAGCTTAAAGAATCGATAATTATGTAAAATACACATGATTTTTTTTGCTTATTTTCTTCAATACATTTGTAGTTAATTTCTAGAAATTATTGTTAATTTGCCGGCTTTTAAAAAATTATAAAAACTAACTTTTTGTTATGAAAAATTATTACAATATTTTATCAATATCACTTATACTGATATTTAGTTTGCAATCAGCGATTGCTCAAAACACACAAAAAAACTGGTCTATTGAGGCAGGTTTTAGTGCTATAGATGTTTACCCTGTTGGAGAGAATGCTCCTCAAGGTGAATTTTTTGATGAATTTTTAAACCTAAACGACCATTGGAATTTTGGTATCTATATGGGGGCTACAAAAAACTTCACTAAAAACTTATCTATATCTTCTAGATTAACTATTAGCGAAATTAGTAAATGGGGTGATTTAGGAAGTACAGATGAAAGTGTACTTGTAGACAACCTAAAATATTTAGGCCTTGATGGTATGATCAACTACGCTTTTGGAAAAAATAAATTACAACCATTTATAGCTGTAGGAGGAGGGTACACTTGGATAGATGAAAGTCCATACACTACTAATTATGCAAATGGACAACGTTTAGTCGGAGCTGGAACTGTTAACGGTTCTGTTGGATTAAAATATTACATCACTAATAATATAGGTCTAAACTTACAAACAACTTATAAGCATGCTTTTAAGGATTACCTACCTAAACATTGGGCACACAGTCTAGGTTTAGTATATAATTTAGGTAATGATCAGATTAAAGAAGAAAACGTATTAAATAAGTCTAATGCAGACACTAAACAAAATAACAACTGGTCTTTTGAAACGGGGGTTAGCGCTATAGATGTTTATCCTGTTGGAGAAAATTATCCACAAGGAGACTATTTTGATGAATTTTTTAACCTTACAGACCACTGGAATATTGGTGCTTACTTTGGAGTAACAAAAAATTTCAATAAAAACTTATCTGTTACTGCAACAGGTACTTTAAACCAATTAACAAAATGGGGTGATTTAGGTAGCTCTGATGTAAGTGTATTAGTGGACAACCTTAAGTATTATGGTCTTGATGGTATGGTTAACTATGCTATTGGAAAAAATAATTTACAACCGTTTTTAGCTGTTGGTGGTGGTTATACTTGGATAGAAGAAGGTCCTTATAACACTTCTAATCTTGCAAATGGTGCAGATTTAGTTGGTGCAGGTACTGTTAATGGTGCTGTTGGTTTAAAATATAGTATTAATGATGATTTTGGGTTAAAACTACAAACAACTTATAAGCATGCATTTAAAGACTATTTACCAAAACATTGGTCACATAGCTTTGGTGTTGTTTACAATTTAGGAAATGGTGATAATGACAAAAAAGAAGATATCTCTAACGATATTGATGGTGACGGTGTCCCTAACGAGTTTGATTTATGTCCAGAAGTTGCAGGATTAGTTAGCACTGGTGGATGTCCTGATACTGATGGTGATGGTATTGCAGATAAAGATGATTTATGTCCAGAAATAAAAGGAACTATTGAATTTGGTGGATGTATTGATACTGATGGAGACGGTGTACCAGACAATAAAGATAATTGTCCTGAAGTAAAAGGAACAGATAATGGTTGCCCTGTAAAAGTTGAAGAAACAGTTACTGTTGTTAATCCTATTGAAGGAGAAAGAAAAGTATACTTTGCTTACGATAGTGCGGATCTTGATAGAAATGCTAAAATTATATTAGATAATTTAACTACAGATATGTCAGACAGCACATCTTATAATGTTTCAATTATTGGACATGCAGATAATGTTGGAAGTGTAAATTATAACTACAACCTTTCTGTAAAAAGAGCTGAAGCTATTAAAAACTACTTAGTTGCTAAAGGTCTATCTTCAGATGTTATTACAACAACAGGTGTTGGAGAAACTCAACCAGAATCTTCTAATGCTACTAAAGCAGGAAGAGCTGATAATAGAAGAGGAGTCTTAACTATTAAAATTAACTAAATAATAGTTTACTATTTAATTAGCATAAAAAAAGCTATCACAATTTAATTGTGATAGCTTTTTTGTTTTTTAAATATTAAGTTAACTATTACTTGTTATAGTCTTAGTCTTAATTATTCAAAAGTATGTCTACGCTCATCTGTTACAGACGCCTTAAGTAAGGTGTTAAACGTTTTAATAGAGTCAAAATTTTTAGTAATCGCTTCAGATACTGCTACACCAGATGCACCTGCTTTTAAAAGTGCTGCAATATCCTCTGTTTTAATACCTCCAACAGCTATAATTGGTGTTTTAGTTTTTAAGGCTTCTGTTATTACTGTAATCCCATCAAGCCCTAAAACTGGGCTTAAATTAGCTTTGGTTGCTGTTGGTCTAAAAGGCCCTAAACTGATATAATCAACTTCTTTGATAATTAACGCTTCACACTCTTGTTGTGTATTTGCTGTACCTCCAATAATTTGCCAAGGGTATAAGTGCTTTCTTGCTATTTTAGGACAAGTGTCATCTTGACCTAAATGCACACCATCTGCTTTAATTTCTTTAGCTATTTTATAATAATCATTGATTATTAATCTAGTTTGAAAATGAGAGGTGATTTTTATAACTTCTTTAGCTAATTTTAAAACTTTTTTTTCTGAAGCATTCTTAAATCGAAGTTGCACTAATTCTGCTCCTGAAGTACATGCTTTTTGAATGTTTTCTAAAATTGCTTTTGGCGAGTCACCTTGAGAGATATAATGTAATTTAGGTATAATCATGTAATGTCTTATTTTGTGTAATCAAATTTTAAAGCATTGCAAAAATACGACTATTATAAAGACCTAAGCACCTTCCTCTAATTACATAAACTAGAAATTTATTTAAAACTATAGTTTAAATGAAGTGCTAAAGTTTCGACAATAAAAAGAAACATAAAAAATTCAATTTCATAAATATAAAAACCATTCTTTAAGATTTTAATAACTTAATTTAAATGCATAGTTATGTAACTTTGTAATACTAAAATTAGGGTAATCAACACAAATCATATAACGCTTGTAAGACTTTATGACAACACAAAAAATATCATATTCCATTCTAGATCTCGCATTAGTGTCAGAAGGTCATTCTTTACAACAAACATATAATAATGCTTTACTATTAGCGCAAAATGCCGAAACTTATGGTTATACACGTTATTGGCTAGCAGAACACCATAATATGCCTAATGTTGGCAGTAGTGCAACCTCCGTTTTGATAGGTTATGTTGCTCAGGGTACAAAAACGCTTCGTATTGGTTCTGGTGGGATTATGCTACCTAATCACTCGCCTTTAATTGTAGCAGAGCAATTTGGTACTTTAGCATCAATTTATCCAAACCGAATTGATTTAGGTTTAGGACGGGCGCCAGGAACTGACAGAGAAACTGCAGAAGCTATCCGCTCTGATTTTATGCAAGCTGCACATGCTTTTCCAAAAGATTTAGAGGATATACAACATTATTTTTCGATAGAAAATGCTAATTCTAAAGTACGCGCAACAGTAGCAGAAGGGGTGGAGGTGCCCATTTACATTTTAGGTTCTAGTACAGATAGCGCCCATTTAGCTGCAAAAAAAGGATTGCCTTACGCATTTGCTAGTCACTTTGCTACTACACATTTGTGGGATGCTATGGCTATTTATCGTAAAAATTTTAAACCCTCGACTGTATTACAAAAACCGTATGTAATTGTTGGTGTTAATATAATTATTGCTGATACCGACCAAGAAGCAGAGCGCTTATCAACCTCTTTATTAGGTATGGTTGTTGGCTTATTTACTGGTAAGCGTGATTATGTACAACCTCCAACAGCGTTGACAGATTATCATAAACAGGTCATGCAAAACCCGCAAGTTCAACAAATGTTAAAATATTCTTTTATTGGAAGTAAAGCAACTGTTAAAGCACAAGTAAAAGAATTTATTGAACAAACTAAAGCTGACGAACTTATTGCTGTAACTAATATTTATGGTATTGATGACCGCATCAAGTCTTATAAATTATTTGCCGAAATAATGAAAGAGTTAAATTAATATAAAAAAAGCATTTTTTATATGAATATACCCTCTAAAACTGTATAAAACTTAGCAAAACTTTAGCATTTTTAAATTCATAATAATTGTAACAATCTGTATTTTTGTAACTTATTTTTTACAAAACTATAATATGAAATCAAAAATAATAGCGCTTGCAATAATTGCATTAACAATAATGAGTTGTAATGATTCAAAAAAATCTAACACTGAAGATGTTGATGTAAATACTGAAGTAACTACTAATAATGAAACTACTTTGGATAACAACGTTTATATAGAGGATAATAAATGGGTAATTACTAAATTAGAAGGCGACTTAATTGTCGATAAACAAAATAACAATCAAGAAATATATTTTATTTTAGACTCTAAAACAAACCGTATTAGTGGTAACTCTGGTTGCAATACTTTTATGGGTACTTATAAATTGGAAGAAGGAAACCGTATTTCGTTTTTACAAATGGCAGCTACACGCATGGCATGTCCTGATACTTTAGAAATAGAGTCTAAAGTACTAAGTGTTTTTGAAACTGCTGATAATTACACAATTGAAGACGGTAAACTATCCCTTAATAAAGCGAAAAGAGCACCACTTGCAGTATTTAAAATATCTGAAACAACAAATAATCCTATAGTAGAAAAATATTGGAAACTTAAAGTTTTAGATGGCAAGGATGTAGTGATGGAAGAAAATCAAGAACGTGAAGTCTATTTTATTTTAAAAAATAACACTAATCAAGTGACTGGATTTGCTGGATGTAATACTATTAACGGTGAATTTACTATTGAAAAAAATGGTGTAATTAGCTTTAAAAATATGGCTACGACCTTAAAGGCTTGTCCCGATTTAGATTTTAATGAATCTGAATTTTTAAAAGTTTTTGAATTAGCTAACAACTATACTATTAGTGATGATATATTGTCGCTTAATGTTGGTAAAAGAGCGCCTTTAGCAGTTTTTGAAGCGGTCTATTTTCAGTAAAAAACAAATTAATTTATAGACATTAAAACACCTTAAATAACGGTTTAAAGTTATAGGGTGTTTTGATGTTTTATTTTATCATTTTTAATAAAATTTAAAAAAATATTTTTATGAAATTAATAACTTCAATTTTAGCTATGTTATTTGTTGTAACTAGTTATTCTCAAGTCGGAGTGGGAGTAACCTCTCCAAAAAGTGATTTACATGTCTCTAAATCCGGAAGTGATGGAGGAAGTATACAAATAGATGGTGGTATCAGATTAGGTGGTGATGATAATACACCAGGAGAAAAAGGTAGAGCAGGACAAGTGATAATGAGCGATGGTAACAAAGCTGAATGGGTAACTCTAGGTAAAGCTGGCGATTACACAACAGATTGTACGGTCCCAAATAAAATAGCTACTATTAATTTTACACTACAAGATGGTAGTAGTGGTAATTCTGTAAATGTTACAAGTGCACAAATGACAACTGCATTAAACACTTTGCCTGAAGGAGGAATAATTGTTTTAAGAACTAATACAGCGACAACTTACAGCCAAATTATGACACGTTTAACTGTAGAGCTCCCAAGTTCTACTACTGTATTAAACAAACCATTTGTTTTAGCTTTTGATGGTCCTAACGGTTCTAATAATTCTTTAAAAAACGGTAAGACAATTGAAATACTTGTTAAAGCTAATTCTGCCGACACTAACCCAATATTTTACGAATTAAGTACAGTCTCTTCAACTAGAAAGTTTTATATGAGAAAATTTTCAGGCACCAATTCAGAATATAAGGTTTCAGAATTAGATAACAGTTCAGGAGCAACCCAACCTATTTTATTATTTAATTCTTACACAATAAAAGCTATTAGTGATGAAACTTGGACGTTTACAACACGTGATTGTTATATTCAAAATCCTAAAAACTAAATATTTTAGAGGTTTATAAAAAAACACCTATAATTACTTATAGGTGTTTTTTTGTGATTAAAATTGTTGGAGAATAATTTTATAGGTTCATTTCCATATCATGGTCATACTTACAACAACCAGGTAAACTTTCATAAGCTTCTAAATTTCCTGTTGCTTTTTCTGTATCGTAACCAGATGCTGCAATAGCATTATGGATTGCCATTTCGTCTGTTTTAGTGTCGTCAAAAGACACATCTATTTTCTTTTTATCTACATCCCATATTGCACTATTAACGCCCACAACACTATTAGCAGCTTTTTCTATGGTAGTTTTACACATACCACAATTACCTCTAACACCAAAGGATAACTCCGTCATTGCTATTTCTTTTGACACCTCTGTAGTAGTTGTTTCTGTTTCTTGTTTAGCTTCGTTTTTACAACTAGTTAAACCTATAGCTGCTACTATCGCTACACTTAAAAATACTTTTTTGTTTGAAAAATTCATAGTTTAAAATTTAATTATTATTTATTGTTTTTACTTATTCTATAACTTGTTTTACTTCCCCACAGGTTAGCATGGCATCCCCAAAATAAGGGTTAAAAACTTTTTCTTCTTTACTTAACCAATAAGCACCTTTGTTATTATCTACCATCGGACAGTATTGATGATACACTTTTTCATTAATCCCAAATACTTCAATTGCATTAGTTAATTGTGTGGATAGGCTTTTAAAATTAGCTCTTTGACTTTTAATATCTATTGACTTTGATATGGCTATCGCTGCTATTTTTATTTCGGGTTCTAAAGTCATCCAATGGTTATGTGAATCTTTATCTTTTAAAAGTTTCATATCTACTTTAGATACATTCTCTATTAGTGTTTTTGAGGCTTCTTCAACTTTTTTAGAATCATCATTAACCAAAGCATCTTTTAAAATTATATAATCATTAAAAACGGTTTTTAATTGCTTTTGAAATGCTTTTGAAACACTTACCCTTTCGTTTAAATTGAAATGTTTATTGCTCTCTTCCATACCAACATGGCCTTCGTGACCTGTTGAAGTTTTACCACTAGTCTTATTCATCATAGATTTTTTACCTTGTAATTGTGCAGCTGCATCTACAGTGAATGTCCCGTTAGTTACAATTTCATCTCCATTATTTAGCCCCTCTAAAACCTGATAGTTATCTCCAATTTGATTACCTAAAGTAATTTTTCGAAGTTCAAAAACAGGTTGATCTGGTTGAGCTTTAATATACACCACAGAACGTTCTCCTGTCCATAATACTGCTGATGACGGGATAGTCAACACTTGTTTTTTTGTGGAATTAACTCCTTTAATTTGTCCTTCAACAAACATTCCAGGCTTAAAGTTATTGTCTTTGTTATCAAGTACTGCTCTTAACTTTACAGTCCGCGTTCTGGTATCTAAAATTGGATTAATAAAATCAACTTTGGATTTAATTTCTTTATTAGAATTTGCATTAGTTGTTATAGAAATCTCTTGACCTTTTTTGAATAAATCAATTTGATTTTCATACACATCAAAACTCGCCCAAACCGTGTTTAGATTTGCTATTTTAAGTAAGGGTTGACCTTGCTTAACGTAATCGCCTTGTGCTACTAATTTTTCTGAAACAGTTCCAGAAACCGTTGCATATACAGGGAAATTTTCTTTTACTTTTCCTGAGTTTTCTATTTGATTAATCTGATTTTCAGAAAGCTTCCATAGCTTTAATTTATTGCGTACTGCTTTGTATAATGCAGGTTGCGATTCCTTTAGTGACGATGCTGTAATTAACTCTTGTTGTGCTGCATACAATTCTGGCGAGTAAATAGTTGCTAGTAGTTGACCTTTACGTACTTCTTCTCCCGTAAAATTAACATTAAGTCGTTCTATTCTTCCTGAAAAATAACTGACTTGGACTGCATTGGCTTCTTCATTTTCAACAATTTTTCCAGATAATTTTATGGCATTATCTTCTGTTTTTCCCATACCAACTACAGTCGTTTGTATGTTAGCAAGAGCCATAGCATTTTCGGTTAGCTTAAATTGATCTGCCAATAGACCATCTGCGCCAGCTTCTGCAGGGATTAAATCCATACCACAAATAGGACAATCGCCTGGTTCTGGTTGCATAATTTGAGGATGCATAGAGCAGGTCCACATTTGATTCGTTTCTGCTACAGCATTATGGTTGTGTTCTGTTTCTGTATTTGTTGTCCCTCCAAAAAGTAACCAACCAAACAAAAGTCCTAATGCAAGTAAACCAATATATATTAGTAAGTTTTTATTTTTCATTTTCTAATCGTTTAATCATTGCTTTCATTTCTTCAATTTCTTTGCGTTGTGCGCTAATAATATCTTCTGCTAATTTCTTAACTTCTGGGTCTTGGATATCTGCACGCTCGCTAGTTAAAATAGCAATAGAGTGGTGCGGTATCATCCCTTTTAACCAAAGTACATCGCCTACAATTGGTGCTTGCGCTCTTACTAGTCCTAACGCACTTACAAAAAGCACTAAACTACCTATTATGATAGCAATATTCTTTTTTTTGTTATTATACATTTTTAGCATAAATAACAACATAATCACAGCCATAGTTGATATCCCTAAACACACCATATAAAAACGAGTTAAGCTAAAATAAACGTGATCAATTGCATAAGTGTTTAAGTACATAGTGATGTACATAGTTATAAATGACAAGCCTAACATTAGGAAAAAGGTCTTGTAATTTCCTTTGTTTGAGTGTTGTTTTGAATGTTCCATAATTATTTAATTTTATAGTTAAATTTTTGAATTTCGTAATCGTAAGGCATTCCCAATAACCGAAACTGAACTGAAACTCATAGCTAAGGCTGCAATCATTGGTGACAATAATATTCCGAAAAATGGAAATAAAACACCTGCAGCGACTGGAACTCCTAACGTGTTATATACCAATGCAAAAAACAGATTTTGCTTGATGTTTTTCATCACACTATGACTTAAGTTTTTAGCTTTTACAATACCGTGTAAGTCGCCCTTAACTAACGTAATCATAGCACTTTCAATAGCGACATCGGTTCCTGTTCCCATAGCAATACCAACATCACTTTTCGCTAATGCTGGCGCATCGTTGATTCCATCACCAGCCATTGCAACAACTTTGCCTTGTTTTTGTAGTTTTTCTACTTCCTTTAACTTGTCTTCTGGTAACATACTTGCTTTAAAATCAGTAAGATTTAATTCCGTAGCAACCGCTTGTGCTGTATTGTGATTATCACCAGTTAGCATTATCACAGCAATACCTTTATCTTGAAGTTCCTTAATTGCTTTGGCAGATGTTGCTTTAATCTTATCGCCAATCACAACATAACCAACAACTTGATTATCAATTGCTAAATAAGAAACTGTTTTACCTTGTTTTTGATAGGTTTCTGCTTCTTCTTCCATTTCTGAAGAAATTTTTGCTTTAGCATAATTCATCATTTCTGGATTTCCTAATGCTACGTTTTTAGCGTTTACTTTTCCTTCAACACCTTTACCTGTAACTGCGCTAAAGCCTTCAGATTTTAAGACGTCTGCTTTCTGCTCTTTACCATATTTAACCGTTGCTTCTGCTAATGGGTGTTCAGAATTGCTATTTAGAGACACAATATGTTGAAGCACTTCACTTTCGGAAAAATTAGTACCAAAAGCACCTACTTTTTCAACTGTAGGTTTCCCTTCGGTAATGGTTCCTGTTTTATCAATGATTAGCGTATCTACTTTGTCTAATTTTTCTAAAGCTTCCGCGTTTTTAATTAGCACACCATTCTGAGCACCTTTACCAACACCAACCATCACAGACATAGGTGTTGCCAATCCTAATGCGCAAGGACAGGCAATAATTAAAACTGCAATGGCATTCACAAATGCATACACATAAGCTGGTTCTGGTCCCCAAATGGCCCAAACCACAAAGGTTATTAATGAAATTATGACAACAACAGGCACAAAATAACCAGAAACTTTATCTGCTAAATTTTGAATTGGCGCACGACTTCTACTCGCATCATTCACCATATGGATAATTTGAGAGAGTAGGGTATCGCTCCCAACTTTTTCAGCTTTCATAAGGAATACTTGATTCCCGTTTATAGTTCCACTACTTACTTTATCACCTACAGTTTTGTTAACTGGAATTGGTTCTCCCGAAATCATCGATTCGTCAATAGAAGTTTCACCATCGGTTATGGAACCATCTACAGGAATTTTATCACCAGGTTTAACTTTTAAAATATCGTTTAATTCTATGTTGTCGATACTGACCTCAACATCTTCGCCATCCACAATTTTTGTGGCTTTGTTAGGTGCTAGTTTTAATAATTCTTTTACTGCCGAATTGGTTTTACTATGTGCACGAGCTTCTAACAATTGCCCTAATAACACCAATGTTAATATTACGGTTGCTGCTTCAAAATAGACGTGTACTGCGCCAGATTCTGACAAGAATTGTTCTGGAAAAAAGTCAGGAAAAAACATCCCAAATACACTAAATAACCAAGCCACACCAGCACCAATACCGATAAGCGTGAACATATTGAGGTTCCACGTTTTGATACTTCTGTAAGCACGTTCAAAAAACATCCAAGTGGCATAAAACACAACTGGAATAGATAGTACAAACTGAACCCAATTCCATTTTACCTGATCCATAATGCTGTATAACGGATTGTTTGTCAGCATTTCGCTCATTGCAATGATGAAAATAGGTAAGGTGAATATCGAAGCTACCCAAAATTTCTTCAACAGTTTTTTATAGGTTTTTTCTTCAGAAGACAAGTCTGGTTGCATTGGCACTAAATCCATTCCACAGATTGGACAAGCTCCTGATTCATCTTTTACGACTTCAGGATGCATTGGGCAGGTCCATTGCTCTGAATTGCTTATCGAAAGGTTTTGTTCCTCTACCAAATCCATTCCACAAACTGGACAATCACCAGCTTTGTCATAGGTTTTGTCACCTTCGCAATGCATTGGGCAATAAAAAGTTCCTGTACCTTTACCTTTCGGCTTTTCTACTTTTGCATTTTGAGATGGCTTTTCCCCAAGTTTATGAATGCTATAACTTCCGCCATCTTTTTTTAAAGCGTCTTGAAATGTTTCAATAGGAATATGAGTTTCCATTTTAATTGTAGCTTCTGCCTTTTCTAAATTGACTGTTGCTTCTGAAACACCTTCCACTTTTGAGAGTGTTTCTTCAACGTGACTGCGACAACCGTTACAGGTCATTCCGAGTATGTGATATGTGTGTTTCATCTCATCATTGTTCGGGATGTGAATAGTATAGGTATCTCCATCCATTTTCAAAGCCTTTTGAAATGTTTCAATAGGAATATGAGTTTCCATTTTAATTGTAGCTTCTGCCTTTTCTAAATTGACAGTTGCTTCTGAAACACCTTTCACTTTTGAAAGTATTTCTTCAACATGACTGCGACAGCCGTTACAAGTCATTCCGTGTATGTGATACGTGTGTTTCATAATTATTTATTTTTTTAAAGTCGTTCTATTACAGTTTTAAGTTTTGTAGTAATTTCCTCAGCAATCACATTTAAATCATCATTATCTACAGCTTGCATGCTAGCCATAGGATTTACTGCTGA
Organism: uncultured Olleya sp.; assembly: GCA_947503885.1. Lineage (GTDB taxonomy): Bacteria > Bacteroidota > Bacteroidia > Flavobacteriales > Flavobacteriaceae > Olleya. The sequence continues at coordinate 147,410 of CANNFD010000001.1, forward strand.
AACTTCAATATCTCCCGAATCTAATTTTTGAACAATAACGTTACATGGTAACATGGTACCAATCTTATTTTCTGCCAACAACGCTTTGTACGCATAGGTTGGGATGGCATGCTCCCAAAATTTTATAGTCGTTAAAATTGACATCTAATTTCTTTTTAAGTGTTGCTTTAATATCAATTTCTGTTAACACACCAAAGCCTTCAGTTTTGAGTGCTTCTGTTACTTTTTCTATAGCGTCATTAAAACTTCCTTTTACTGTTTTGTTAAAATAATACGTCATAATGTTCTGTTTTTAATGTTAATAATTAATTTATTTCACTTTGAATTATTTAGACTAACTCAATCTTAAAATACGAAAAAATTAACTCGTTAAGTAATTGATAAGTGCAGATTGCACGTAATAGTTTTTTATCGATTCAATTTGACTCATCTGAAATTTTAATTGTAATTCTTGAATATCCAAAACATCATTAAAATCGATAGTTCCTGTTTCGTAGCTTTTAACTAAAATGGTTTCAGCATCTTTAGCTTGCTTTAGGTTTTTCTCTTGTGTGACAAATTTAATTCGCGATTGATTACGCTGCGAAATGGCTTTTGATAATTCCGATTTTAGCATATTTAATCGTTGCTCTTTTTGAGATTCTATTTCCTGTTTTCGCCATTCATTTTGTTTAGTTTGTGAGCTGTACTTTTTATTAAAGATTGGTATGGAAACTGACAACATTGGCATTACCATATCTTTGTACGAACTGGTTATCATTGGACTGTTTTCTTGATTAATATATTCTACTCCAAAACCTATCATTGGCCCACTTTCTTTTTGATTGAGCAATTCAGACTGTTCCACAGATTGATACACTTTATCATACTTAATTAACTCTGGGTTTATTTCTAAACTATCATAACTAAAAAAACTGTCTTCTTCTGGAATTTTCATCGAAGATACCACAACAACTTCTGTATTATAATCGCGATTGATTGCACTATTTAAAGCTGCTTGTATGCCATTATATTGCTGAATTAACACCTCTTTTTCTTGTAGTAATTCATTCTGTCTAATTTGTAATCGCAAAACATCTACTGCTGATGCTTTACCGACTTCTACCGAAGTTAGCGCAAGCTGTTCATAAGATTCTAAGAGCGCTATGTTGTTATCCAAAACGTCTTGTTTTGCTTTAATTTCATAAAGTTGATAATACAATTGAGACACAGAAAGTGCTAATTTCCGTTTTGCGATGGTTATGTCTATATATTGCGCATCAGCCATAGAAGTTACATAGTTTTCTCGCGCAGTTATAGTACCAAACCAAGGAAGCATTTGCATCACAGACACTCTAAACCGTTCCATTGGCATTTCCATTTCAGGTTTTACAGCCATAACTCCCAAATTAAATTCGGTATTTGGTAAACTATTGACTTCGTTTACTTTTTCTGAAGCAATTTTATACTGAAAATCAAACTTTTGAATTTCGGGATTATTCTTTAAACCTTCGTTTATAAGTGTTATTAACTCTTGACTTTGAACAGAAAGTACAAATAGTAAAGAACCAAGAAACAAGACTGGTTTTAAATAGGCTTTTAAGTTTTTCATTTTGTTGCTCTTTTAAGTTGAAATTCTGCTCTCCAGCTATATAATACTGGCACTACAAATAAGGTAATAAGTGCAATTAACATCCCTCCAAAACTTGGAATTGCCATAGGAATCATAATGTCACTTCCTCTCCCTGTGGATGTTAAAATTGGCAATAATGCTAAAATGGTAGTTGCTGTAGTCATTAAACACGGTCTGATTCGTTTTTCTCCAGCTTCAACTATAGATGCTCTAATTTCCTTCTTGTTTTCGGGTGTATTTCTACGGAAAGTTTGCGTTAAATAAGTCGCCATTACCACACCATCATCAGTTGCAATTCCGAAGAGCGCAATAAAACCAACCCAAACCGCAACACTCAAATTAATAGGATGCATTTGGAACAAGTCTCGCATATTTTCGCCAAAAAAACTGAAGTTTAAAAACCAATCTTGTCCATATAACCAAATCATTATAAATCCACCTGCAAAGGCAACCGCAATTCCTGTAAACACCATTAAAGACGTGGTTACAGAACGGAATTGGAAGTACAGAATCAAGAAGATAATTGCTAAAGCTAAAGGCACAACAACCGATAACGTTTTTTCAGCACGTAATTGATTTTCATAGGTTCCTGTGAATTGGTAATTGATTCCTTTTGGAACAGTTAACTCTCCAGAATCTATTTTACTTTGTATTAAAGCTTGTGCGTTTTCAACCACACCTACTTCTGCAAAACCATCTAGTTTATCAAATAGCACATAACCGACTAAAAAGGTGTCTTCACTTTTAATCACTTGCGGACCTTGCTCGTAACGAATGGTTGCTAATTCGCTTAACGGAACAGGACTACCTTTAGAAACAGGAATATAAATTTGTTCTAAATCAGAAGGATTTCCTCGTAATTCTCTTGGGTAGCGTACGCGAACACCATATCGTTCTCTGCCTTCAACCGTTTGGGTTAAAACCATTCCACCAACTGCGACTTGTAATACGTCTTGCACATCTTGAATAGAAATACCATAACGAGCAATTTTCTCTCTATTAATATCGATTAACAAATAAGGTTTCCCAACAATCCGATCTGCAAAAACAGCTTCCTTTTTTACGCCTTCAGCTTCTTTGATAATGTTTTCTAATTGTACACCAAAAGCTTCAATTTGTTTTAAATCTTGTCCTTTTACCTTGATTCCCATTGGTGCTCGCATTCCTGTTTGAAGCATGACCAATCGGGTTTCAATAGGTTGTAGTTTTGGTGCTGATGTTACGCCAGGTAATTTGGTTACTCTTACAATTTCATTCCAAATATCGTCAGGCGATTTAATTTCTGGTCTCCAGTTTCGGTAGAATTCACCATCGTTGTCTTCTATTAGTTGAGACCTTTCGACTGCGCTCAAGGTGACATTCTCCGAATTATTTGCATTAGAAATAAAACGTCCATCTTTCAATTCAAACAAACCATCATCATTAACTTTATAACGTTGACGCTCACCATTGTCATTCAACATATATTCCGGTTTATATTGAATAATATTTTCATACATAGATAAAGGTGCCGGATCTAAAGCAGATTCGGTTCTACCTGCTTTACCAACAACGGTTTCAATTTCTGGAATACTGGCAACTGCCATATCTAACTGCTGTAAAACTCGTTTGTTTTCTTCTACGCCAGAATGAGGCATTGAGGTTGGCATTAGTAAAAAGGAACCTTCATTTAAAGATGGCATAAACTCTTTACCAGTATTTTTCATAATAAAAATCCCGGCAATTACAATCGCTGTTGGCACAGATAAAAACAATAGCTTATTATCTAAGCACCATCTTAAAATACGTGTGTAATATTTTATAAATAGTGTAAAAATGCCTAATAATCCAAAGCAGATGACACTAACAAAAATAAGGTTCCAAAAGATATTTTGGTCAACTCCTAAAGGTCTCCAATATTCTGCTAATAGAAATACAATAGCTACAGCTGAAATGATTATATTAATAACATTTGCTTGCTTTTCTTCAACTATTTGTTGAAGTTTTAACAGGCCTGTTATTCCAAATGCAATTAAGACAATTCCCAACCAATAGCCATAAAACAAGCCTAAAATTCCTGATAAAATCAAAGCAACATTTAAAATATAACTAAAACTCTTTTTTATACTTTTTCTTCTGAATAAAAACGCTGCAAAAGGCGGAATTAAAAATAAGGCTACAATAATGGAAGCTGTTAAAGCAAAAGTTTTTGTAAAGGCTAATGGTCTAAATAATTTTCCTTCTGCACCAATCATAGTAAACACAGGAATAAAACTAATAATAGTGGTCATTACTGCGGTAACTATTGCTCCGGACACTTCAGAAGTAGCGTTATAAACAACTGTGTTTATAGATTGTTTCCCATCGTCTTCGTCTAAATGCCTGATGATGTTTTCTGAAAGTATGACACCAACATCCACCATAGTACCAATAGCAATTGCAATACCAGAAAGTGCAACAATATTTGCGTCGACATTAAACAGTTTCATAGCGATAAATACCATTAAAACCGCAACTGGTAGTAAGCCTGAAATTAAAATGGATGCACGAAGATTAAATACCATAATGATAATAACCAAAATGGTGATTAAAATCTCTAATGTTAAGGCTTCATTTAGTGTGCCTAATGTTTCTTGAATCAATTCACTTCTGTCATAAAAAGGAATAATAGTCAGTTGTGATGTACGTCCATCTGCTAAAACTTTAGAAGGTAATCCAGAACTTAATTCGTTTATTTTTTCTTTGACGTTCGTGATAACTTCCATTGGATTTGCACCATAACGCGCTACAACAACGCCTCCAACAACTTCTGCACCTTCTTTATCTAATATGCCTCTTCGTGCTGCTGGACCTAAGGATACTTTACCAATATCTTTAATTTTTATAGATGTAAAATCTTCGGAAGTTACAACTGCGTTTTCTATATCAGATATAGATTTTACATACCCCAATCCACGCACTAAATATTCAGCTTGGTTGATTTCTAATGTTTGTGCACCAATGTCCTTATTGCTTTCTTTTACTGCTTTTACAACTTGATTTAAACCGATGTTGTATTGACGCATCAGCTCTGGATTTACATCTACTTGATACTCCTGAACATAACCACCAATGGAAGCGGCTTCAGAAACTCCACTTGCAGACGACAATGCATATTTTACGTAATAATCTTGAATGCTTCGTAGTTCGTGTAAATCCCAACCACCAGTAACGTTTCCGTTTTTATCACGACCTTCTAATGTGTACCAAAAAATTTGTCCTAAACCTGTGGCGTCTGGACCTAAAGCAGGATTAACATCATCTGGTAATAATCCGCTTGGTAAAGAATTTAGCTTTTCTAATATTCTGCTTCGGCTCCAATAGAATTCTACATCTTCTTCAAAAATGATGTAAATGCTTGAAAATCCAAACATGGAAGAACTTCTGATGGTTTTTACACCAGGAATTCCTAATAGGGAAGTGGTTAAAGGATATGTAATTTGGTCTTCAATATCTTGAGGAGAGCGACCATCCCATTTGGTAAAAACAATTTGTTGATTTTCTCCAATATCAGGAATAGCATCTACAGCTACAGGATTGCTTGGTAAAAACCCAGTATCCCAATTAAAAGGTGCATTTACCGTTCCCCAACCTACAAAAAGGACGAGTAACAGAACAGCTACGAGTTTATTCTCTATTAAAAATTTGATGCTTTTATTTAGCATAAGTAATGATAATTAAACAGTTAGACATTGATGTTAAAAAAAACACCGAATACAACAAAGTATCCTTATAACATTACAGTTATAGGACAACACAGTCTATTGTTTAAAAATCAAATTAAATATGTTTCGTCAAGCTTGAAGATCTGCCTGATGACGAGTGGTGGTTTATATGCTTCGTAGGTAGTTACATTATTATCTAAACCTTCAAAAGCATTAATATATGTGTAAACAAACGATGTTATAAACACTTGCTGTTCAAATGAAATTTTATCAACATGTAGCTGTAGTTCATCTTGACCATCAACTACGGTTTGTTCATTTTTACAACAATTCTTTTTAGTTATAGAGCAACCTTCTGTTTTAGAGTTTTCCATTTCCATACCGCAGCCTTTAGCTTTATGGAATATAGCAGTTTCTACTAAAGTACCTCCACAATAATGCATATCCTTAGTGAACGACATTGTAGAGAATAACACTACAAAAGCCATTGCAAAAGACATTATTTTATGGAATACTTGTTTCATATATAATTACAAAGTTATAAATTTTAATGGTCTTATTTGTAATTTTATGTTAATTTGAAGTTTTTGAACTTGTATTGATAATGTTTTAAGATTGCATTAGACGAATTAGAGTAGTGGAGTAAAATCTATTTACACCAAACTTTCCAATGCATAATACAATCTGTTTTGTGCATTATCTTGCGATCCAAATATGGAACGAAACAGTTCTCCTTTTTCCGAAATTAATAACCATTGCGGTGTCCCTTCTGAATTAAATTGATCAAAAACCTTATGGTCTTCGTCAATAAAAATAGGAAACGGAACATCACCACTTGTAAAAATACTTTTTATAGAAGCTTTAGTCGCTTCTCTATTAATAAAATTAGCATGAATTCCAGCAACTTGAATTGTTGGGTAATTCTGCTGAAACTGATAAGCCAATGGGATTGCGCGTCCTGTACATCCTAAACAATCATTGTTATAAATTATAAGTAGTAACACCTTATTTTTATATGTTGCCATTAGGTCTAAAGTAACCCCCTCTAAATCTTTAACTACTATAGAAGTTATGATGTCCATTAATTTAAATTTTGTAAGCTATTCTGTAAATAAAGTTAAGTTCTAAACTTTAGTAAAAGTACAACTATTATAAGTAAATTAAATATGTTAATATTATTGTAATTACAGTTTTAATCAGGTAAATGATGATAAAATTCACTATCTTTAAAACATAGCCTACAAGGCGTATTTATTACGTTTTTAAGTGTTTACATAAATTAAAAAAAATAATATTAATAAGCTACAATTATTTAATTAGCATAATTTATACTCTATACATAAAATATGAAAACTCAACAAAATTTAATAGTAATTACAGGAGGAGCAGGAGGAATTGGCCAAGCTACTGCAAGAGCATTTAAAAATCAACCTATTATCATTACGGATTACTCTCAAGACAGTGTAGACAAAACAGTAGAGTCCCTTTCTAAAGAAGGATTAAATATAGTAGGTGGAATTGCTTGTGATATTACAGATAAAATTGACATTGAAAAACTTGTTAATTATGTTGACACTAAAGGGACTTTAAAAGCTTTTATACATACTGCAGGAGTTAGTGGTACTGTAAAAGACCTGAAAAAAGTATTTACGATTGATTTAGTGGCAACAGAGCTATTAGTAGAGGCATTTCATAAACTTGCTGTAAAAGACTCCGTAGCAGTTTTATTATCATCTATGATGGCACACGCTGTACCAGAAAATAAAGCCTATGATGCTGCTCTTAAAAACCCACAAGCAGTAGATTCTTTTGATATAGTAAGCAAGTATGTAAATAACAACTCTGACACTATGTACAATTTTGCTAAACGGGGTGTACAATTGTTAACCCACAAATACGCCAATAAATGGGGTGAAAAAGGTGCTAGAATAGTATCTGTTTCGCCTGGGGTAATTGAAACACCTATGGCGCTTAAAGCTGCAGAAGAGCATCCTGAACGAATGGAAATGATCAAACAAGCAACCCCTTTAAAACGAAACGGACAGCCCGAAGATGTTGCAAGTGTGATTTGCTTTTTGACTAGTGATGCTGCTAATTTTATAAATAGTACTGATATATTAGTAGATGGCGGAGTAATACACAACATTAAAAAGATGTCGTAAACATTAAAAAATATAAATCTTAAATAAAAACTTAAACATATTTAAAATTATGAAAAACATAATTATACCTGTTGATTTTTCGGAACAATCAGAATTTGCATTACAAACTGGAGCTATTTTAGCTAAAAAACATAATGCAACACTACATGTTTTACACATGTTAGAGTTGTCGGATGCTTTAATATCAATCTCAAATAATCAAAGCCAAACTGAAATGCTTTTTATGCTACAACTAGCTAAAAAGAATTTTGATTCTTTTTTAGATAAAGATTACTTAGAAGGTGTTAACGTAGAGCCTGTAATTAAAAAACATAAGGTTTATAAAGAAGTGGACGCTGTATCTAAAGAGCTAAATGCCGATTTAATTGTAATGGGGTCACAAGGTATTACACTCCAAGATGGAATATTTGCAGGATCAAATGCTGAAAAAATGGTGAGAAATAGTAAAACACCAGTTTTAATAGTTAAGACAAAACCAGATAATTTTAGCCTAGATAATGTTGTATTAGCAACAGACATGGGATTAGATAGTGTAGACGCTTATATTAAAGCTTATAAGCTATTAACTGTACTAGGTAGCAAAATTAACTTAGTATATGTTAATAGACCAAATAATGGTTTTATGAGCTCAAAAGAATTTAATAAAAAAGCACAAGCGTTTGGAATGGCTGGTGGAAGTGATAATGTTAAGTTTATTGCAGGGTATTCTATTGAAGATGGAATTATTCAATATGCAGACGAAATCGATGCAGATGCTCTAGTAGTAATTACCAATGCAAGAAAAGGATTAAATCACTTATTAAGAGGAAGTGTGTCTGAAAACCTTGCAAACCATTCAAGACGACCAGTGATGACCTTTACGTTATAGTAACTTAAATATTTAGATTTTAAAGCTGTTAAGTGTGTCACATTTAACAGCTTTAATTTTGTGAAAAATATAAATTCTAGATTTTATTAAGTAATAGTTTAAATTATAAAAAAACATGGAAAAATCAATATTAAAAACCATTAAAAACACAACAAAACATTGGTATATCCCATTATTGGTGGGCTTATTTTTTATTATAGTTAGTGTTATAGCATTTACATCTCCACAAAGTTCATTATTAGCTTTATCCTTAATGTTTGCCTTATCCTTTTTGTTTGGTGGACTTTCTGAAATTGTCTTTGCAGCTGTTAATAGACATCAAATGGAAAACTGGGGTTGGTCATTAGCTTTTGGAATTATTACGTTTATAGTAGGGCTTTCTTTAGTTATCCACCCTGCTTTATCATTAAGTGTTTTAGCCTTTTATATTGGATTTGTTATTTTATTCCGTTCTGTTGCAGCAATTAGTTTTGCTTTAGATATTAAAAGATATGGTAGTAAAAATTGGGGAGGCTTATTAGCACTTGGTATTTTAGGCGCTATTTTCTCTTTTATTCTAATTTGGAATCCTGTTTTTGCTGGATTAGGTATTGTAATGTTAGTAGCATTAAGCTTTATGTTTGCAGGTTTATTTAGTATTTTTCTTTCTCTTCAATTAAGAAGACTTGATAAAACTTCAAAATCGATATCTGCAGAACTAAAATCAAGATATGATGAATTAATGGAAGAAATTAGAGACGAATGGGAGGGGTAAATACTACGATATTAATAAGAAAAGCGACTTTAGAAGACCTTAAGATGGTTAATACCATTGAAACTTTATGCTTTAAAGACGGAAGCTATCCTTTATTTGTATTAAGACAGTTTTTTGATATTTCAGAAAACTATTTTTTAATTGCTGAAGAAAATAATGAGATTTTGGGATATGCATTGGGCAATATTACTTCAAAAACAAAACAAAGTTGGATATTATCTTTAGGTGTACATCCAAACGCAAGAGGAAAGCAAATAGGCAAAAAATTAACTAAGCAATTGTTACAAAAGTTAGAAGAAAACAACACTACAGCAACCTTTTTGACAGTACATCCAGACAATAAATCTGCTATTAAAATATATGAAGATTTAGGATTTAAAATTGCTTCAATATCTGATAATTATTATTTAGACAATCATTCACGATTAGTCATGAAAAAACAACACTAAAATTATAAATATATTAACATAAACAACACAAAGTAACTAGTGTTGAAGCAGATACTTTTAAGTACCTTTGCAAAAAAAATTACGTTTTACAAAGCAGCTATTGCATTAATAGCTGCTTTAATATTTTTAGATAATGAAACAAATACTTAATAATCGTTGGATTTTATTATTAGTTATCACTTTAACTTGGGGTAGCTCATTCATGTTAATTAAAAAATCGTTAGCTGTGTTTACACCTTACGAGATTGGTGCAATTCGTGTCGTTGGCTCAGGGTTATTACTAGCTTTTATAGGTATTCCAGCAATTATTAAAATGACTAAAAAAACATTAATATGGGTTACCATAGTTGGTTTTTTCGGAAATTTTTTACCAATGTTTTTATTTCCAATTGCTCAAACCCGTGTTAGTAGTTCGTTAGCAGGTATATTAGATTCATTAGTACCAATGTTTGTATTAATTTTTGGGTTTATCCTTTTCGGAATTAGAAGTCAAATAACTCAAGTTTTAGGTGCTGTTGTTGGCTTTTTAGGTGCTGCTAGTTTGATATATTTTTCCGAAGCAAATACAGAAACTTCACAGTTTGGTTATGCTATGTTAATCGTATTAGCAGGTGCAGGATATGGTATTAATGCTGTAGTAATTAAGGAAAGAACTTCAAAAGTAAAAGCGGTAGAATTGACAGCTGCAGTATATACCATTTGGGCAATTCCATCTCTAGTCATACTATACTTTACAGGAATTATTCAAAACTTTGAAATGAAACCTGAGTACTTAAAACCAATTGGCTATTTATCATTCCTGACCATATTTGGTACTGCAATAGCAATGTTATTATATTATAAATTAATACAAAATACTTCAGCAGTTTTTGCTAGTTCAGTAAGTTATTTATTGCCAATTGTTGCTGTTATATGGGGAGTTATTGATGGCGAAAAATTTACGTTTTGGTATGTATTTGGTGGTCTTTTAATACTTATAGGTATTTATCTAATTAGAGAGAAAAAGAAAAATCCAAAATTAGCACCTCGTACTTAAAATACAAGTTCTTATTTCAAGAAGTAAGTAAAAAGCTATTTAAACAAATATTAAAAAAAATACTAAATAATTTATACCTCATAGCATTATTAAGCTGTGAGGTTTTTTTATGGAAATAGTCTTCAAGGCTAAAAAATATCTTAAATTAACAACATCATAAATATAAGTTTCATGAATTGGATTATAATTACAGAAATTATTTACCTACTTATTGTTGTTCTAGTAATTTTAAGAGTGTTGCACGATACACGTAGTAGCACTAAAGCTTTAGCTTATATTTTATTCATCTTTTTTGTACCTATTATTGGAATAATATTTTACTTCTCATTCGGAGTTAATTATAGAAAACGAAAACTTTACACAAAAAAAATATCTGACGATGTCCCTTTTAGAAATTACCTAAAAGACAAAATGAACACCTATTCTGAAACCATAAAAAAATCAGGATTAATCGCTTATAAACATGATACATTAACCGAGTTTATACTTAGGTCCGGAGCAAGTCCTTTAACCGCTAACAATGAAGTTAAACTACTAATTAATGGTGAAGAGAAGTTTCCAGAACTAATAAAAGCGCTAGACAATGCTACCTCACATATTCATATAGAATATTATATTTATGAAGACGATATTACTGGTAACCAAATAGCGGATGCATTAATTAAAAAGGCTAAACAAGGGATTGAGGTAAGATTTATGTATGACGATTTTGGTAGTCACGGATTAGGAAAAGACTTTATTAAAAAACTACAAGATGCAGGTGTACAAACTGCTCCTTTTTATAAAATAAAATGGTATGCTTTTGCCAACAGACTTAATTATAGAAACCACAGAAAAATTGTAATTATAGATGGTTTAGTAAGTTTTGTGGGTGGTATTAATATGAGCGATAAATATAGAAACGATCTTAAAAAAAACAACCCGTTATATTGGAGAGACACTCACTTAATGCTTAAAGGTCAGGCTACTGCATATTTGCAGTACTTATTTATGTGCGATTGGAATTTTTCTAGTACTAATCGTTTAGAGTATTCTGATACATATTTTATTGACCTCACCAAACAAGAGGTTATAGAAAGTGAAATTGTACAAATTGCTGCATCAGGACCGGATAGTAATCAACCAGTCATTTTTTATTCTCTAATGGAAGCCATCAATTCGGCTAAAAAAAACATTTACATTACAAGCCCATACTTTATTCCGGACCAAAGTTTAATGGATTCGTTACTAATAGCTATTCAGGGTGGGCTAGATGTTAAAATATTAATTCCAGGTATCTCGGATTCTAAAATGGTAAATGCTGCAGCTAGCGCGTATTATACCGAGTTGCTAAAAGTTGGTGCCAAAATATACAAATATGATAAAGGATTTGTACATGCAAAAACCATGGTTATAGATGATGATTTAGCAATTATAGGTTCTGCAAATATGGATTACAGAAGTTTTGACCTTAATTTTGAAGTCAATGCTATGGTTTATAGTAAAAACATTACCAAACAACTTACTGACGCTTTTATAACCGATTTAAAAGCCTCTAAGCAGATTGATGCAACATTATGGCTTAACAGACCAAAATATATTCATGTTTGGGAAAAAATGGTCCGTTTACTTTCTCCTTTCTTATAAATTATTAAAAACTCAAAACTGTTTATTAAAAACAAAAAACCTATCAAAGCTAATGCCTTGATAGGTTTTTTTAATGTTATGGGTAGTAAGTAAACGTATTATTGTTTTTTACTTGAACCATTAAATCTGTAAGTGATACCAAAATTAATTCCAAAAGAAGAATAAGGTACTTTTTGTGATAATTTTTTAGAAGAATCAGTATTAGCGTGATCTAAATTATCAACATATGTTGTGTTTTTGTTATATCCTTCAGGTAAGTTATCAATATCATAAAAACCAGCCATTACAACAGTACCATCTGCTGAAACGATATCAGTGTTAAATTCTGTAATCTCAGAATCTTTACGCTTTAAGCTAATTCCGTAATATTCAGCTTCAGCAAAAAGACTAAAGTTGCTGTTTAAGTCATACTTATAACCTAATGCTCCAACAAATCCTAAAGGAAACTGACCATGATAATCTTCTTTATAGTTAGTTTCAGAGTAAGCTCCATCAGAAAGACCAAATGCTTGTGACACAGTCGTACCTTGTTCATCTACATAATAATTTTTATCATAAACTACAGCTTCTGTTTTACCAGCTACTTTAATTAAAGCTCCAAAACGTCCGTAAATATTATTTGTGAATTTATATACAATAGAAGCTGACGCCCCATAAGCACGTGCTCTAGCTACTGCATCTGTTTCTCTGTAGTTAGGTAAATAAACATTAGATATAGTTTGATCAGATCCATTTAAGTATCCAACACCAACTTCTGCACCAAAAGAGTCATTAAAAAAGTAAGTTCCTCTTAACTGAAAGTTTACACCTTCACCATAACTACCGTATTCGTTTTCTGTTCCTGTCGAGTTAATACTTTCTCCTAACTTCATTTCTGCACTACCTACTGAGTATCCAGTACTAGCCGAAACTTGAAATTGAGCATAAGACATAGTTGTTAATAAAAAAGCTGAACACGCAATAATTAAATGTTTCATAATTGTTTTATTTAAATTAATGATTTATAAAAAAAGATTAAAATTAAAGCGTGTTAACCTCTAATTTTAATCAATTACAAATATACCGTATTTACTGTATTTAGTTAGATGTTCATTCAAAATATTCAATAAAATTAACAGTGTAATCTGTAAAATCCAAAGGGTCATACTTTTATAAAATCATTTATTTGTTTAAATATAGGCTACTTGATATATTTAGTAACAAAATAGCTTTAAATTAAATATTACTCTTCCTAAAAGCATTGGGAGATTTGCCTTTTATCGTTTTAAATTGCCTGTTAAAATTAGAGATATTATTAAATCCGGTTTTAAAAGCAATCTCGTTAATAGATAAATCCTGATCTGTATTTAATAATTTGCAAGCGTTTTCTATACGCAATTCATTTAAAAACTGAATATAGGTTTTGTTTGTGCGTTTTTTAAAATATTTACAAAACGCATTTTTGGTCATATTTGCAACTTCAGAAACAGAGTTTAATGTAATCTCTTTATCAAAGTTATTCATAGTATATTCAAAAACATTTCGCATTCTGTATCCTTCATTATCTGTATATTTTTTATCGTAAATAAAAGAAGATAAGCTTTTGTAGTTTGCTTTAGAGATGTGTTTTAATAACTGCAATAGCAGAATAAATCTATCTAGTTTTGAAGCTTTTTCAAGCGCTAAAAACAAAGTTTTTATCTGCTTTTGTTTAGATGTTATTTTAAAACCATGCATGGTACGTTTAAAGAATTTTTGTAACTCTTTTAATTCTTCAAGCTCAAAAAAATGTTCACCAAAAGCTTCCTTTGTAAAAAATAGGCTAATCATGTGTGATGTTTCAGATGCTTTAATATCACTTTTAAATATATGCGGAATATTACTACCTATTACCAAAATATCGTCTTTGGCATAATAATTTACTGTGTCTCCAACAATAAGTGTACCTTCACCTTCAACAATAAAACTTAATTGTATTTCCTCATGTTGATGTAACTTATCATAAAAATATTGTACTCTATCTTCTTGATAAATCAAGCTAATATTTTGATGTTTTGGTATCTTAAAAGGTAAAACTTTCATTTAATTTTTGTGTGTTATTCAATACAAAATTAAGCAAGTACTATTCAAAATATGTCTAATTTTTATAAAAAAGAGTTAAATAGTATCATTAAAAGAGATTTTTTTCTTGTGAATTTTAGGTCAAATTGAACCAAAATACACCGGAAATTAAACGTATTGAGCACAAAAAAGCTCCTGTAAAAAGGAGCTTTTTCTTTTTGAATTTTAAAAGAAATAGTCTATAATAAGTCTAGAGCTTCAAGTCTTTCTTTAGCTAAAATATATCTTACACGAACATCATCAATTTGCTGTTGCGTTAATTTCTTACCAAAGGTACGGAGTCCTCCATCTGGATCATTATGGTAAATTCCAAAAGCATATTTAAGATATTCCATAAGTAGCGGTTGTGCATCTAAGTATGAAATAGAATTCATGGCCTGAGAAATTTGATTTGCCTTAGCCCATTCTCCATTTACTACATACTCTTGCATAGTAACACTAGCTTTTGGAAAGATACAACCAACACCAGTAATTCCACCATATGCTCCAGCAAGTCCTGCATGTACTGTTACTGTGTCTACGCCTGCTAAAACTTTTAAATCTTTGTTCTCTAACATTAATGTTTCAATAATGGAAACATCTATGGTTGATATTTTAAGTGCAGTTACATTAGGGAGAACAGAAATTCGTAAAAGAAGATCCGTTGAAAGCGCATGATATCCAGCTGCATCAGGATTGTTATAAGGCATAATGGTTACGCCTGCACCTCTTGCAGTTGCCTCAGCAAGCGCATAGTACTCATACATTTCTTCATCAGAAGGAACTGCTTTAGTTTTTGGTGGCATTACCATAATAGTATCCACTCCAACTGTAGCAAGATCTTCAATGATTTTAGCAAGCTCTTCTTTAGTTTCTGCAGCAGCTCCACTAATTAAAGGCACATTGTATTGTTTAGCAACCTCAGAAAGAGCTTTAAGTAAAGAAAGTCGCTGTTCGGAGCTCAGGTAACTATTCTCACCCAAAGTGCCAGAACCAACAAGTCCACCCATTCTGCTTCCACCTTTTCCTTGAACTTTTAAAATATCTGCAGCGTATTTTTGTGTTGCATCTAAATCTATTTCAAAGTCGCCATTTTTTGATTCTTTCAGCCATGTAAAAACGGCTGGCATAACGCTACGTCTCCAATCTGAAGTGTTTGTTTGTATCATATTTTCTAAAATTATGTCCGTAAATTTTTGTAAAATTATACATAATACCAATAACAAACAACACAACATGTATTATATTTGCATGTATTATAGATAAAACCATATTAATGGATAAAATAGTATTACAATAAGATAAGAATGGAACAAATAAGCATTAAATCAATATTATTTTTGTAATAAAATGATTTATTACTAGCTTATTAATACTATACACTATATAAATCAATATCGTTATCAAGTTGAAGTATTTTATGTAATTCAATTTAATATCTTTTTTAAAAAACATATCTTAAATAAATTATTAATAAACACAATGGGGACAAAAGTTACAGGAAAAAACTATATAGGCAATCAATTATCTGCTAACGGAAACAAAACATACAAAACATTTAATCCGCAATTAAATATTGAAAATGAACATGTTTTTACAGAAGCAACGCAAGAAGAAATCAATCAAGCATCAGATTTAGCAGCAGAAGCATTTCAAGTTTACTCTAAAAAATCTGGAAAAGAAAAAGCGGATTTTTTAAGAGCAATAGCAGAAGAAATTGAAAATCTAGGAGAAGATTTGCTAACTATTTATACTTCAGAATCTGGTTTACCAGCAGGAAGAGCAATGGGAGAAAGAGGAAGGACACTAGGTCAATTAAGAGCCTTTGCAAATCATGTTGAAGAAGGGGCTTGGGTTGAAGCAACAATAGATACTGCCCAACCAGAACGTCAACCAATGCCAAAAGGCGATTTACGTAAAATGAATGTGGCTTTAGGACCAATTGTTGTTTTTGGTGCATCTAATTTTCCATTAGCATTTTCTACAGCAGGTGGAGACACAGCAGCAGCTTTAGCAGCTGGTTGTCCTGTAATTGTTAAATCGCATCCAATGCATGCAGGAACTGGAGAAATGGTAGCTTCTGCAGTAATAAAAGCAGCAGAAAAAACAGGAATGCCAAATGGTGTGTTTTCAAATTTAAATTCTAGCGGAATTGAAGTAGGACAAGCATTAGTAAAGCATCCAAACGTAAAAGGTGTAGGTTTTACAGGAAGTATTCGTGGTGGTAGAGCTTTATATGATTTGGCAGCTACAAGACCAGAACCAATTCCAGTTTTTGCAGAAATGGGAAGCATAAATCCAGTTGTGTTTTTACCAGAAGCTTTAAAAACTGAAGCAGATACTTGGGGAAAAACTTACGCAGGTTCTATTACATTAGGTGCTGGACAATTTTGTACAAATCCTGGTTTGTTATTAGGAATTAAAGGAGAAGAGTTAAATAAATTTGCGCAAACATTAGCAGAAGAAATTGTAAAAATTGAACCATCTTGTATGTTGCATCCAAATATTGTTGGTAATTATAAGAGTAATAAAGAAAAAGCGCTTGCACAAGAAGGTGTAGAAGTGTTGGCAGATTATGATGGAACACCAAATGCTAATTATGGTCGCCAAATAGTGTCTAAAGTTTCTGGAAAAACATTTTTAGAAAACCCAACATTACACCATGAAGTATTTGGACCATTTTCTTTATTAGTTGAAAGTGAAAATGAAGCGCAATTAGAACAAATTTTAAATAAATTAGAAGGACAATTAACAGGTACAATTGTGGCAACAGATTCAGAAATTGCTGCAAACCCAAATATTGTTTCTGCTTTACAGAGTAGAGTTGGACGTATCATATTTAATGGTGTTCCAACAGGAGTTGAGGTGTGTCCTTCCATGTTGCACGGTGGACCATATCCTGCTTCAACAGATTCTAGATTTACTGCTGTTGGTGTAGATTCTATAAAACGTTGGGTAAGACCATTTAGCTTCCAATCCTGGCCAAATAATTTATTACCAAACGAACTTAAAAATGAAAATCCATTACACATTTTGCGACATGTAAATGGTGAAAAAACAAAAGCTAAAATATAAGCTATGGCAAAAAGCACATTTGTTTGTATTGATGCACACACTTGCGGAAATCCAGTAAGAGTTGTAAAAAGTGGTGGTCCAAATTTAATTGGAAATACCATGAGCGAAAAACGCCAACATTTTTTAAAAGAATACGATTGGATTCGTAAAGGACTCATGTTTGAACCTCGTGGTCATGATATGATGAGCGGAAGCATTTTATTTCCACCTCACAATCCAGAAAATGATTTTGCTATTTTGTTTATTGAAACTTCAGGTTGTTTGCCAATGTGTGGACATGGGACAATTGGTACCATTACCATTACAATTGAAGAAGGTTTGGTAACGCCAAAAATTCCTGGTAAAATTAAAATGGAAGCTCCAGCTGGTTTGGTAGAAATTGAATACCAACAAACAGGAAACAAAGTAGATTGGGTAAAATTGACGAATGTAAAAAGTTATTTAGCAGCTCAAGATTTAACAATTGATTGTCCAGAATTAGGCGAAATTACTTTTGATGTGTCCTATGGCGGAAACTACTATGCAATTGTAGATCCACAGAAAAACTTTTCTGGTGTGCATGATTTTACAGCTTCAAAAATCATTCAATACTCTCAAGTAGTTCGTGATAGAATTAATGCCAAATATCCTGATTTATTTGTGCATCCAGAAAATGAAACTATTAGAGATGTCACGCACATGTTGTGGACAGGAAACCCAATAGATCCAACATCTTCTGGTAGAAATGCGGTTTTTTATGGAGACAAAGCAATAGATAGAAGTCCTTGCGGAACAGGAACTTCAGCACGTTTAGCACAACTACATGCAAAAGGAAAACTACAAGTTGGTGAGTCTTTTATTCATGAAAGTTTTATTGGTAGTAAGTTTATTGGTCGCGTAGAAGAAGAAACTGTTTTAGATGGTAAAAAAGCCATCATACCAAGTATTCAAGGTTGGGCAAAAGTTTTTGGACATAATACTATTACTATAGATGATGAAGATGATCCTTATGCTTACGGTTTTCAGGTGATTTAAAAATCAATGAATAAATGCGCAAATGAACAATTGAATTAATCAAATGAATAATGGATAAAGCAGAATTTGTAGAATTAATAAAAAAAAGAACAAAGCAATTAGCTTTAGATAGTATTAAATTAAATGATAAAATAAAAAAAACAGATTCTTCTCGCGTTATCGGACGACAATTAATTCGTTCTTCAACTTCAGTAGCTGCTAATTATAGAGCTGCATGTATTGCTCGTTCAAAAAAAGAATTTTTTTCAAAAATATCAATTGTCGTTGAGGAAGCTGATGAAACTTTTTTTTGGTTAGAAATGTTGAGAGATGCTCATTTTGCTTCAACTGAAGAGTTAACACCTTTAATAAATGAGTCATTAGAAATTCTAAAAATTGTATCAAAAGCCAGAAAAAATGCAGGAAGTAATTAATTCATTAACTCATTTTTTCATTAACTCATTAATTAGATGAAACATTGTACTATCATTGGTGGCGGAATCATAGGTTTAAGCACAGCATATTACCTAGTTAAAGATGGTCATCAAGTAAGCATTATTGATAAATCAAACTTTTCAAGTGGCGCATCATATGTAAATGCTGGCTATATAACTCCAAGTCATTTTATTCCACTAGCAGCTCCAGGCATGATTAATAAAGGAATTAAATGGATGTTTAATTCGTCTAGCCCTTTTTACGTCAAGCCTCGTTTAAATACTGATTTTTTAAAGTGGACTTTAGCTTTTAAAAAATCTGCAACAGCTTCAAAAGTAGAAAAAGCAATTCCTGTAATTAAAGATATAAATCTTTTAAGTCGCGATTTATTTGAAGACATAAAAGCGTCGAAAGATTTTAATTTTCACTATGAACGTAAAGGATTGCTCATGTGTTATCAATCGGATAAAGTTGGAGAAGAAGAATGGAAGGTTGGACAACGCGGAATTGAAGAAGGTTTAGGAGTTAAAAACCTAACTAAAGAGGAAGTTGATGTGCTAGAACCTCATGCAAATTTAAATATTAAAGGAGCTGTTTATTTTGATTCTGATGCACACATGACTCCAACAGATTTTATGCCAGAAATGGTAGGCTATTTAAAGAGCAAAGGCGTTGTTTTTTATGCAAATGAACAAGTTAAAGATATAGAAGTTTCAAACGGAAGCATTTCAAAAATAATTACAAATAAACAAGAATTAAAAGCAGATGAGGTTGTTTTGGCTGCAGGTAGTTGGAGTGCTTTACTAACAAAAAAATTAGGATTACAAATACCAATTCAAGCAGGTAAAGGCTACAGAATAAACGTAGAAAGAGAAACAGGAATTACCATTCCAACTATATTATGCGAAGCCAAAGTTGCAGTAACTCCAATGCAAGGTTTTACGCGTTTTGCAGGTACTATGGAAATAGCAGGAATTAATCATAAAATTAATCCTGTTAGAGTGCAATCTATTGCTAATGCGGCAAAAAATTATTATAGTAATTTAACAATATCTGAAGCAGAAAAAGCGTCTGCAGATTGCGGATTGCGTCCTTGTTCTCCAGATGGATTACCATATATAGGCAAGTCTTCAAAATGTAAAAACTTAACCATTGCAACCGGTCATGCTATGATGGGTTGGAGTTTAGGACCAGCAACTGGTAAGCTAGTTTCGCAAGTCATTTCAGAAAAAAAGACTACTTTAGATTTAACACCTTTTCATCCAGATAGAAGATTTTAATATGAGATACCAACAAATAAACAATACTTTATTCCAAAAAAATAGATATCATTTTGTTTCTAAAATGAAACCCAATACTATTGCTATTCTTACCTCTAACGACGTAAAGCACAATAACGCAGATGACGTAATGGGGTTTACACAAAACAACGATTTATTTTACCTTTCAGGAATTGATCAAGAAGAAACCTTATTAGTTTTGTATCCAGATGCCCATAAAAAAGAAAACAAAGCAATCTTATTTATAAAAGAAACCAATGAACAAATTAAAATTTGGGATGGTGAAAAACTTACTAAACAACAAGCAACTGCTATTTCAGGAATTGATAGGGTAGAGTGGGTTCAAGATTTTGAAATGCTTTTACAATATATGGCATTTGAAGCTGATGGCTTTTATTTAGGACATAACGAGCACGCTAAACGGGTAACTAAAGACCAAAAAACACAGCAAGACCGTATGATACAATGGTGTAAAACAAAATACCCTTTGCACACCTTTTATAGAGCTTCAAAAATTACAAGAGCATTAAGACAAGTTAAATCTGATGAAGAAATTGCACTAATCCAAAAGGCTGCAGATATTAGTGTAGATAGTTTTAAACGTGTATTAAACGCTTGTAAACCAAACATAAAGGAATACGAGTTGGAAGCCGAATTAACCTATAATTTAATAAAATCCGGAGCAACACGTCATGCTTTTAAACCTATTGTAGCTTCAGGAAAAAATGCTTGCGCTTTACATTATAATACCAACGATGCAGTTTGTAAGGATGGTGATATGATATTGCTTGACTTTGGGGTTTGTTATGCAAATTATAATAGTGATACCACAAGGTGCTTTCCGGTAAACGGAACATTTAGCAAAAGGCAAAAAGAAGTTTATAGTGCAGTTTTGCATTGCCTAAAAGAAGGAAGCAAACTATTAAAACCTGGCGTTTTACCTGCAGATTATGAAACCAAAATGGCAACTCTAGTAGAAGCCCAATTAATCCAACTAGGATTGTTAGATGCTAAAGCAGTTGCAAATCAAGACCCTGAAAAACCACTGTATAAACAGTATTTTATGCACGGTACCGCACACCATATTGGCCTAGATGTTCATGATGTTGGCCTATATTCTAGAACAATGGAACCTGGCATGGTATTTACCTGCGAACCAGGTATATATATACCAGAAGAAGGCATAGGGTGCAGATTAGAAAATGATTATTTAATTACAGAAAATGGACCTATTAATTTAACCGCTGCAATGCCCATAGAAATAGAAGAAATTGAAGCACTAATGAAAAACAACAAATAAAATGATAGGAATCGGAGGATCAACAATTGAAGCAGAACTTAATGCGATACAACCAACTGCACATTTAGTACAACCTATACAAAAAGACGAGTTTAAGCAACGGATGCAAAACGCTTGTCAACTTATGAAAACCAAAAACATACCTGCATTGTACTTACATTCAGGTACAAATTTATTCTATTTTACAGGCATGAAATGGAATGCAAGCGAACGTATGGTTGGTGCGTTGTTATTTGCTGATGGTACACTAAAATATATCGCTCCAGAGTTTGAAAAAGGAACTATACTTGACTTTATGTTAATTGAAGGAGAAATTAAATGTTGGGAAGAACATGAGTCACCTTACCAATTATTTGTAGATATATTAAAAGAGAATGGAGTAGTAGAAGGCACTGTTTTTATGGACGAAGCGACTCCGTTTTTTGTTTTTGATGGCATTAGAAAAGCTAATAACACATATCAATTAGCAGATGCAAAACCAGTCACAGCAGGTTGTAGAATGGTTAAATCTGAAGCAGAAATTGCAATTATGCAGCATGCTATGAATATTACGTTGGAAGTACAAAAGGCTACAGCCAGAATATTACGTGTTGGTATATCTGCCAAAGAAGTTACCGATTTTATTCACAATGCACATATAAAATATGGGATTCCGACTGGTTCGTATTTTTGTATCGTATTATTTGGCGTGGATTCTTCTTTTCCTCACGGAGTAAAAACCCCTAAAAATTTAGAAGAAAACGAAATGGTGTTGATTGATACTGGTTGTATGCTTCATGATTATATTTCTGATATTACTAGAACCTATGTTTTTGGTGAAGCAGATGCAGAACAAACCCGTTATTGGAATATTGAAAAAAAAACCCAACAAGGTGCTTTTGATGCTGCACAATTAGGACACACCTGCGAGGATGTGGATACTGCTGCTAGAGTTGTTTTAGAAAAACATGGCTTAGGACCTGATTATAAATTACCAGGATTACCACACAGAACAGGTCACGGAATTGGTTTAGGAATCCATGAATGGCCTTATATTGTTAAAAACGATAAAACGGTGTTAGTACCAGGAATGACATTTAGTAACGAGCCTATGATTTGTGTTCCAAACAAATTTGGAATCCGTCATGAAGACCATATTTATATGACAGAAGCTGGACCTAAATGGTTTACAAAACCTATGCATAGTATTACTGATCCGTTTGGATATTCAGTAGAAAAATAATTTTAACAATTATTCCGTTAACCAACTATCAATAATGCTATAAATTTTTTGTTTGGTTTCTGGATTAAAACTTTTAATTCTTGTAGTGTGGCTTCCTTTTGGGAATACAAATTTAAAGACCTCTCTTTTTGAAGCGTCTTCGGTAAGCTCGACAGCAGTCGCACTCCAAGAGTCATATTCGCCATAGATAAACAACATATCTTCTGCTGTAGTATCTAGAAAATATTTAATGTCTTGCATTGGTTTAGGATTGTACGCTTTAGTAATACCTTCAGGGAAAGCCCAATCAAATTTATAAATTTCAGTAGTATTTAAATAGTCATTAAAAGGAGCTGTTTCATAACCATAAATGCCTTGTTCTGTTAAAGCAGCCCAAAAATAAGGTTGTAAACTTGCTACCGATTTATCTTCAAAAAAACCATAACCAACAACATCAATTAAATGTTTGTAAATGGCATCTATACTAGCATTACTTGCTGGAATACTGTTGATTGGTGTTCCCCATTGCCAAAAAGCAAACGAGTATTCTAGGATGGTATAATCAATAGCTTTTTCTACACCAAACTCCCAAGACATATCTTTTTCTTTAGCAACATTTTTCATTAGCTCTAAAAGTGCACTTCTGTTTTCAAAGCATAATTTTTGAAAAGCAGTAATTTTATCTCGGTCTGCTTTTGTACCTACATTTTTTAAAAATGAATACACTCTAGGGTCTTCACGTTGGTAATTTAAAGGACCAACATAACACACACTAGCATCTACACTATTAGGAAAATATTTCCTGTGCGCCATTGTGGTTTGACACCCTTTAGAAATCCCTGTAGTAACAAATTTTGCGTCAGGATATATTGTGTTTTTAATTGCATTTATAATAATGGCTTGATCTTTTGCAGCATTCTCGATAGTTAATGTATTCCAGTTAATGTTTTTAGGTCTAGAATCGTTAAAATAACGATGCTCGATACTTAATTGGTTGGCTTGGTAATGATTAGCTAATTCTCCAGCCCTTTCCGATCCAATCCCATAGCCTTTAAGCTCTACAATAACTGGTTTGCTAATATCTTCAAAACCTAAAAACACACGTTGTTTAAAAGTCCCTTTAGACAAATCATTATGGTCTATTGGTTGTTCAAACCAGATTTCATAGTTTTGGTCAAAATGACTAACCGCTTCTTTTTTTTCGATACTAACTACATTTTTTATTGAAGCTAGTTTTTCAAAAGTAGAAAGTTGAGTAGTAGTGTTTATAGCGACTTGAGTTGTTTTACAACTAAAAAACAATAGCGCTATAGCTATGATTAAGTAAGGTCTTGTTAATTTCATATTGATGTTTTTATTGTAATATTTAGCCTGTTGTATCTGCGACAATTTTCCATTCGCCATTTATTTTTTTAAATATAATCATAAAAAAACCATTAGCATCGCCAAGGTTTCGCTTTAAATGGTAAGTTCCCATAACCCAATAACTACCATCTTTTATTTTTGAAATATCCGTTGTTTTAAATGTAAGTGTACCAAAATGGTCTTTGGTTGGGTATCTTTTTTTATAGTTATCTAATGTTTGTTGCCACCCTTTAGTTAATCCACTACTACCATAAAATTTTAAAGAGTCACTGTTCCAATAGCCTTTCATATAGCCTTCAATATCATTATTAGACCAATCTTTTTCTTGTTGTTTTAATACAGCTAAAATAGCTTGTTTGTCTTCTTTTTCTGTGGAAAGGGTTGTGCAGCTACATACAGTAACTAGACAAAGTAGCAGTAAGTTTTTTTTCATAATGTTTGTATTAATACGCCTTAATTGTTGATATAACTATTTAATTATTTTGTAATAGCATGATTAGGTGAGCAGCACTCCAGCTAAAATTTTTAGCATTTAAACCTTCTCCAGTAATAGGATGGTAATTTTCTCTAATGGAGTGTCCTTTACCTAAAACACCTTCTGCTCCTTCAATAATTTTAATAGTTGCTTGGTCTGCTTCGCTATTAAATCCATAATTACGCAATCCTTTTACTCCAAAATAGGCTTGATCTAACCAATTGGGACCTCTCCAATAGCCTTTTAACGGATTAAATTTTTCATGGTCAGCACTCATGGTTTGAAATGGTACTTTAGTAAAAAATTTAGCAGGATCCATCATTTTGTTTTTTACTGCTTCTGCTTGGTCTTGTGTTGCTGCTTTTGCCCAAAGTGCTGTCCAGCCCTCACTACCTTCGCCTTTAATAAAAGTATTGCCTTCTAGATTTGTATCGTAAAACCAACCATCTGTTTTATCATAGAATTGCGATTGTATTTTTTGCTTTAAAGCAATTGCTTCGGCAGTAAATTGTTGGTGGTCTTCCTCTTGGTTTAGTAGTGAAGCTAATTGACTTAGATATATTTTTTCAGCATATAAATAAGCATTCAAATCCACACTTTCTTGATCTATAGAAAAAGCATTTTCTCCATTTTTTAATATTTTAGAATTATCAAACCTTATGGCATTATCCATACCGCTTTCCCATTTTGCAGCTATCAAAGTACCATCTGTGGAGCCATATTCGCAAAGACCATCTTGATCATGATCACGATCTTTGTACCACCAATAATGGTATTTTTTAAGTTTTGGATACAACTCTTTAACAAAACTAAGGTCTTTATCTTTTTCGTAAATTTTAGAAACAGCCCAGGTTGCAAGAGGTGGTTTTGTGTCTCTGTAATTATGAGCTTCAATCGTAGTGTCTCTAAAAATACAATCTACAATAAATCCATTATCACGCTGAAAATCAAACATAACACGCATTTGGTTTTTAGCCAATGTTGTATTGTAATACGATAAACCTACTGCATGTTTCCAAGAGTCCCAGGACCAAAACCCATTAAACCATTTATAGTGATAACTAGGAAAAAGCCCTTCGTAATTAAGCGCTCCAGCAGCGATACGCCAATTATTTTGTAAAGTCAAATGCGATTTTGCTAAAACATGAGCATAAATACTGTCTTTAAATTGTGGTTTTCTATTGGAAATTAAAGCGTTTAATTCTTTATTTTTTTCAGATTTTCTTGCATTTAATACATAATCAAAATTGGAAGTTTTGATTAAATCTTTTTCGGTTTCTAAATCGTATTCTGGGAAAATAAATGTTTGAGAGATTATAAATGCTTTAGACTGTTTAGGTATAAGAGTAATTATTTGTTGTTCAGCATTATTATTTTCGATTAATGAGGAAGTAATTTCGTTAGGTAAAATAATATGACCAATAGCATTAGATTTTAAAGAGGTTATACTAATTCCATTTTCAGCATTATTCTTCAATTGAAACCCGTTATCAAAGACATCAAAATTTGCTTGCAAAGATAATTCTTGAGAAACTTCTCCAAGGTTAGTAAAAGTATACCTTATAAGCGCTGTGTTACCAGACAAAAACACCAACTCCTGTTTAATATTAAGGCTTTTATATTGATAAATTTGCTCTAAATGGCTAGCATAACTTTTTTGAGATATTATGTTGTTTTTGTTTATGCTTATTGGATTAGATTGTTGTGTAATACTAATATTAGCAAGACTTTTGCTAGACCAAATCCCATTTTGTTGTGTCATTAAAAATGGTCCTGAAAACCCAATACTATTTTCTGGTGTTTTAGGTAAGCTGTAAGCAAACCAAGCGCCTTGATCAGAAAACATCAAGCCTGATTTATCATCTATAGTTTTTGGTGACACTTGATAATTTAATATGTTTTCACTAAACCTTAGGTAATCTTTTTCAGTTTCTATTTTATGTTTTGATTTACAACCAAAAATAAAAACAACAAGTAATACTGTTAGTGAGTTTTTCATCTTAAATAAGCTTATTTATTTTGTAATTATTCATTTGTAAATTTATCGTAATAATACGTCGCTGCTGCTAAATCTTCAATTGCATGACCAACAGATTTAAAGACTGTTATCTCGTCATCATTTAGTCGTCCTTGCTTTTTATTGGAAGTTAACTGAAATAAATCCGCTTTGATCTCTTCTTTTTTTAAAGTTCCGTTTTGGATCGGAATAACAATATCGCCACTTTCTTTTAACCCACCTTGAAACGTATCTACAAAAACCGAAGCTTTAGTTATAACATCATCATCAGCTTCGCGCATATCAACTTTATAGGCACCAACTAAATCTACATGCTGTCCTTTTTTTAAATAGTTACCAAAAACTAAAGGCGTTTTAGAGAGTGTTGCAGATGATATAATATCTACATCAGAGATTTTTTCTTTAATAGTACGTATGGCTTGAATGGTAAATTTTTCATTTTTTAATTTGGAAGCAATCGCTTGTGCTTTTTCAAAATTTCTTCCCCAAATATAAACTGTTTTTATAGGTCTAACAGCTGCATGGGCTTTAATTAAATTGGTAGATAATGCGCCTGTACCAATCATTAATAGCGAGTTTGAGTCCTGTTTTGATAAATAAGTGGATGCTAAAGCAGACGCAGCTGCTGTCCGTTTTACGGTTAAACTTTTGGCTTCTAAAATGGCTTTTATACCCCCTTTAACTGCATCTATATAAATATAAACGCCTTGAATTGACGGTAAGTTAAATTGACCATTCTCAGGACTAACAGTAACAATTTTTACACCTGCATTTTGACTAGTATTCCAAGCTGGCATTAATAGTAGTGTCGACTCTTTTTGCACTGTTGGGTTTGGAAAGTCATGGTGATGACGCATTGGCACAATAATACCTTGGCTATAAAAGGATTGTTTTAACTTATCTATTAATGCTGTAAAAACAGTGTTTTGCTCAATAAAATTAGCATCGATTTGTAAGATATTTTCCATAAGATAAAAATAACTAAATCTTCAATTTTTATCACTATTTAATCTCAAATTAGCTAAAATTATACTAATTATGGGTAATATAATACAATTATAAAATTTCCTATAGCCTGTTAGTTATTAGTAAGAAAATTATTATTAAATTGAAAGCCTAAAAATGAAATTTAACCTATGAAGTTTTTTTACACTGCTATTGCACTACTAGTTGCAACAACCTCTTTTTCTCAAGTTGGAATTGAAGTTACAACACCACAAAGTGATTTACATATTTCTGAAGATGCTCCGGATGATGGTAGTATACAAATTGATGGAGGTATAAGATTGGGTGGTGGAGCAACTACAAAAGGTACAAAAGGCGAAAAAGGTCAAGTCCTGGTAAGTAATGGTCCAACTGGAAAAGCGGAATGGACAACTTTAGGTAAAGCAGGAGAATACAGAACAGATTGCGAAGTCCCTAATATTATAACATCAATAGACGTTAATGTGGTAGATGGAAGTAACAGAAATAATGTTGATGTTACTAGCTCTCAAATAGGAACAGCACTTAATAGTTTACCTGATGGTGGTATCATTATTATCAGAACATTAGCATCAAAAACGTATAGCAATACAACAACTTACATAACTGTAGAGCTGCCTGTTGCTAGTAGTTACCTAAATAAACCATTTGTTTTAGCTTTTGATGGTCCTGTTGGATCAAATAATAAAGTTGTGCATAATAAAAATCTTCAAATAATTGTTAAAGCAACTGAGGCTAACTCACAGATGTACGAATTTGACTCAGGATCTACAATACCAAAAGTTTTTATCAAAAAGTTTGCTACAGATGATATTCATGAGCTTTCAGAATTAAACAATAACACTGGCGAAACAAAAAAAATATTGATCTATAACTCTTGTACAATAAAAGCAGTTGATACTAAAACATGGGCATTTATAACACCAGAATGTTATGTCCAAAACCCAAGAAAGTAAATCTAAATAAATAACTATTTTTTTAATAGTCTATTAAACCCTGCAAGTTATTAGCTTAGCAGGGTTTTTCGATTTTAAATATTATTCTGTTTAGCAATCATAACAAAACCGTTTCATTAAAAAATCATGTATCTTTATAATTCAATTTAATAGTTAAAATTACATTTGATTTATGAAATATGTTTCACTTATGTCCTGCCTGATTATCTTACTATTTTCAGGTTGTAATGAAGTTAATCCTAAAGGAGAAAAAGAGGTGCGTGAGTTTGTAAAACAATGGAATGCGTCACATACCCAATTAAAATCTCCTTACCTAAACCGCGATTATATGGAAGTAGTCAATTATTACGGTTTAGAACGTACCAGAGCACAAGTACAAAGGGATAAAGAGTTATTGTTTCAGCAATTTCCAGACTATACACAACGTATTTTAAACAATCAGCTAGACGTTATAAACGAGAAAGGTACCTTTCTAATTACTTTTACTAAACAAGTCCAATACAATGGGATAGAAGCAGAGTACCCGTCGTATTTGTCTGTTATGAATAGAAACGGAGCGTTTAAAATTATAAGAGAAGGGGTTGCTAAAGACGCTAAAGGATTAGATGCTCCTATTTTTCCTAGTGCGCGACAAAACTCAACTAAAAACACAAATAACAGACAATTGTTTGGCGACTTTAATGGCGACGAGCTATCCGATTTTGCTTATGTACAATCACCAGAAATAATTGCAACTGCAACAACTACACAAAATACTGAAGCTGTACAATGCAAAGGAGACTGTGATAGCGTTATAATTTTTAGTAGTAATGATTTAAAAGACATCACCGTAAAAGGGGCTTATAAATCGCAATTAGAAAACCTTAAAGACCTAAATAGCGATGGGGCAGACGAGATAGGTTTTTGGGATATAAAACCTACAACCAAAACCTTTTATGTGTTTAACGCATTAACTGGCACATTGCTAACTAAGCCAATTATAATTAATACAACGGTCCATAAAAACTTAAAACTTATTGATGTGTTTAAAAAAACAGGTCCTAATAAAATCACTATCACGTATAGTACGCAAGTTGATGGAAAATGGGTATTGAAAAGTGAAGTTGTTACTTTGGATTAGGGAAGTATGCTAATTAATATCGATTTAAAACAGACTAATAAAAACTAAGGTTATAATTTCTTTACTTATTTAGGTTAAATAAAAAAAAATATTAATTTTAACTAAGATAAAATAGGACTATGGATATTATAAAACGTAACAATGTTAAGATTCTTGGTCAAGGTAAAAAAACAATGCTGTTAGCACATGGATTTGGATGTGATCAAAACATGTGGCGTTTTATAATACCAGCATTTGAAGATGACTTTAAAATTGTTGTATTTGATTATGTTGGTTGCGGAAAATCGGACCTATCTGCTTACCATCCAGAACGCTATTCCGAGTTACAAGGCTATGCACAAGACATCCTAGAAATATGCAATACACTACAACTAGAAGATGTTATTTTTGTAGGACACAGTGTGAGTAGTATGATAGGTGTATTGGCAGCTATAGAACAGCCAAATTTATTCTCTAATTTAATTTTTATTGGACCATCAGCACGTTATGTAAATGATACTAACTATCTAGGCGGTTTTTCTCGTCAGGACCTAGAAGGCTTATTAGATGTCATGGATAATAATTATTTAGGTTGGGCTACTTATTTAGCACCTGTGGTTATGAAAAATGAAGACAAGCCTGAGTTAACTAAAGAGCTTCAAGATAGTTTCTGTTCTACAGATCCTATCATTACACGTAAGTTTGCCGAAGTTACTTTTTTCTCTGACAATAGAGAAGATCTTACTCAGCTTTCAAAACCGTGTCTAGTCATGCAATGTTCTGAAGATGCAATTGCACCAGATACAGTAGGACAATATATTCACAATCAAATTCAAGACAGTACATTTATAAAAATGAAGGCGACAGGTCATTGTCCTCATTTAAGTCATCCAAAAGAAACTATAGCCATTATAAAAAACTATCTAAAAACGCACGCTCATTAATAATAACTCTACAAATCAATCGTCCTGGCAAAGTATTTTTGAGGAGACTCCATGCTTTTTATTTTCTATTTCCGACACCGGAAAAATTATGAAAATGAATCTTGAATTACGAACAAAATTAGGAGTAGAAGCAGAGCAGGTTATAGGTTGCCAATTGGAAGATTTACTTACCGTAGGTAGTAAAATATTTTACCAAACACATTTTTACCCCTTAATTAAAATGCAAAACTCTGCTCGCGAAATTTACCTTGTATTTAAAGGTGCAAACAAGCAAATACCTGCGTTATTAAATGTGTAGGTAAAGCAAAATAATGGTGAAGTAGAAATACTTTGTGGTGGTATGGAAATTTCTAAACGAAATAAATTTGAAAAAGAACTTTTAGACGCCAAAAAAGCAGCAGAAGTTGCGTTAGCAGAAAACGTAGAGCTTACAAAAGCTAAAAATAAGTTACAAGAGCAACAAACTATTTTAGAATTAAAATACCGAGAAGTAAAGTTGTTAAAAGAACAACAACAGGAAGTGTATAAACTAATTGCACATGATCTTCAAGAGCCATTACGTAAATCTATATTTATGAGTGATTATGTACTGACTAAATTTAAAGAGCTACCAAGTGTAATTAAAGAGCGGTTAAATAAAATTATAGGTTATAATACATACATGAGCGAAATGTTGCTAACCTTGTTAAGGTATAAGGAGTTAGAACGTGCAAAGCTCAACTATAGTTCCATACCTTTAAACGATATTATAAATAGTGCGTCAAATGCTTTACAGCTAAATGATAATAAACAAGTAGCACTAGCTTACCCCAAAAACAACATTATATTACTTGGGGACGAAAAAATGCTAAGACGCCTTTTTATAGAATTGCTACGTAACTCTATAAAGGAACAAAATCCAGAAAATAACACACTAAACATTACAATAACAGCTGTTAAAACTGTAAAGAATTATTATTTTAATAATAACGAAAAGTACCAGTATAAAAAATTTATACAAATTATTTATACAGACAATGGTCTAGGATTTAACTATAAACTAGATAAAATCATACAAAAGACACAGCATTTAAATAAGGTAAATATTGGTCTGGCGTATTGTAAGCAAATTGTTGAAAAACATTTAGGTGCTATGGAAGCAAAATCTGTACCTGGCAAAGGTGTAAGCTATACCATCTTACTACCGTTAGATCATGAAAACGAAGATTTATAATTGAGTCTGGGTTTTGGTGTTATCCTAGCAATTTGTTTGTATAATACAAACGAGCGTAATGGCATGCGGCTAATTTACATAATACTACATTATAGCTATCAAATGGACTTCTCTCATAAAATACCAATGATAACATTTGTACTATAATGTTCTGCGTTATGTAACTTGAGCTTTGCTCATTGATTTTTATTTTATATTAATGAAATCGTGAATCTCCTTTGTCGATTTGGTTAAAAGCAGGGCAGAGCGTTAAAAAAAGGTCTAGTAGACCTTTTTAGCGAATGAGCCAGCTGGCGCTTTGGCATACTACAGTTTCTTAAAAAAATTTAATCTAAAAGTTTCTTCTACAATGTTAATGACATCGAGGTACGAGATGCATGAACTCCTCTAAAACAATATTATCCTTGTGAGTAAACACGCTTTTTACGAAACGACGATAGGAGCGAAGTGGAATGTGTGTGGAATGAATATTGAAGTTAATAACTTTCAATTATTTATATATTGTCAAAAGAATAATTCTTACGAAATTAATTACATTTAGGTTCTCCCTTAATTAGTCGTTTTTTCAAAAATAAAATTTATAACAAGAGTCCTAATGAAATTAGAAGGAAATACAAACAAATTAGTATCATACTCGCGCGCAGGAGATGTATTTCATTATCGTTGGGCTGCTAGAAGGTGTCTTAAACTAATACAACCAACATCAAACATGGAAATGGTTGTTATTGAAGGATCACAAGAGGAGGAAAAAGCAGGAGAGTATGTAATTGATGTTTCTGAATATTACAAAGATGCTGTCTCAAAAAATAGAATTGAATATTATCAATTGAAACATACTACAGTACAGCATGATAAGCCGTTTATTTTAAGTGGTTTAAAAGATACTATTACTGGTTTTTCTGAAAGATACAAACAACATTTAAAAGAGAAATCATTTAATGAAGTTTCATTTACCGTAATTACAAATCGAAAAATTGATAAAACTTTTAAGCAAAATCTTGTTGCTATTATTGAAGATAAAAAGGTAAATAGAAACTTTAGTCAAACTCTTGAAAAGTACACTAATCTCAATGGCAAAGAATTAATTGCTTTTTGTAAGTTATTAAATTTAGAAGATAGCGAAGGAAATTATAATATTCAGAAAGAACAATTAAGGGCTGAAATGGCTATGTTTCAGCCTGGTTCTATTGATCCAGCTCAGGTTGCTAACATAGTATCATTAGTCCAAGAAAAGGTGATGCCGCACTCTAATGGAAAAATAAATAAAGAAGAAGTTTTAAAACGTTTTGGTGTTACTTCTGAAAAACAGTTGTTTCCTGCGCCTCCAATGTTCGAAGAGTTAGACAAAATAACTATTAGAGACCAATATCAGACTTTATTAGAAAGCATTACAAATTCTGAACACCCTCAAATTATTAATGCTGAAGGAGGTGTTGGTAAGTCTGTATTTAGCCAGTATATTCTTAACGCTTTGCCAGAAGGTTCATTGGGGATAGCTTATGACTGTTTTGGTTCAGGAAAGTATCGTAGTAGAAGCGAACCGAGGCACAGGCATAGAGACGCACTTGTTCAAATAATAAATGAATTAGCATCTATAGGGCTCTGCGAGAGGATGCTTGTAAAAGACACTACTCAGGAAAGTGATATAATGAGAGACTTTTTAAGTCGAATTAAGGTTTCAATCAAAACATTAAAAAAAACCATAAGTTCTGCTAAGTTGTTTATTTTAATAGATGCTGCGGACAACTCAGAAATGGCAGCTCATGAATTTGGAGACACTTGCTTTGCAAATGAGTTGTTAAGAGAACAATTTCCAAAGGATTGTAAGCTTGTTTTACTGTGCAGACCAGAGCGTAGGCATTTGTTAAAGCCATTGAGTTTTATTCCAATATTGAACCTTAAACCATTCTCAAAAGAAGAAACTTTTGAAAATCTAAAAAAATGGTTTCCAGAAGTAAGCAAGAGCGAGGCACTTGAATTTCATCGTTTAACGAGTGGAAATCCTCGAGTTCAGATGAACTCGATAGCAGCTGCAAATTCCTCAGTGAATGAACTACTAGCTCATCTTGGGCCTTTTAACGTAACTGTAGAAAAACAAATTGAACAGCAGTTAAATAGTGCAGTCAAAAAAATAAAAGATACCTTACCTGGAGATTATCAAATAAGTATAGGTAAAATATGTACTGGATTGGCGAGTTTACCACCGAATATCCCAATTCATATATTGGCACAAGCCTCTGGAGTGAAAATTGAGGACGTCAAAAGTTTTGTTGCAGATATTGGTCGTTCATTATGGCTCTTAGACTCATCAGTCCAGTTTAGAGATGAGCCAACAGAAACTTGGTTTAGAAATACTTTTTTAGGTTCAGAAGACGAATTCATTAGTTACATAAAAATACTCGAGCCATTAGCTGTTGAGTTTACCTATGTAGCAGAAGTTCTCCCTCAACTTTATCTACAAGCAGGACAATACGATCAACTAATTAGTATTGCATTGTCAGATACATTATTGCCCACAAACAATCCCATAGACACTAGAAATGTAATGGTATATCGTCTGCAATTTGCGTTTAAAGCAGCACTCAGATCTGAAAAATATGAAGATGCCATTAAGCTAGCTTTTAGAGCTGGAGAAGAAGTTGCAGGAGATCAAAGACAACAAAATCTATTTCAAAATAACATAGACCTTTTACCCAAATTACAAGATAACCTTAAAGTTCAAGAAATTGCTTTTAAAGGTACTATAAAAAGTGGGTGGGAAGGTTCTGAAAATGTATACGCAGCATCTCTACTAAGTGAAATAGAAGAATATAAGGGAGAAGCTAGTGGTTATTTAAGGTCTGCTTTGAATTGGCTAGATATGTATTTTAAAGCACCAAAGGAAGAGAGCCCTAGAGAACAAACCAACGAAGTCACTTCAGATGACATAATAGAAATTGCTCTTGTTCATTTAAACCTTAAAGGGGCAAGATTGTGTTTGAAATTTCTTAATAGCCTAAAGCCAAAAGAGGCTATATTTCCAATAATGAAGCGACTTATTAGTCGACTAATTGATGCAGGTAGATTTGATGAAATAAATGAAATTCTCAAGTATGCACGAAAAAACAAGTATCATGTAATAGCAATTGTAAGCGAATTAGTGAAAGTTGGTCGATTTGCTCAGGCCATCGATATTAAAAGATGTTTTATTTTATTGTCACAACCCAAAACACGTATTAAAAAGCCAAGTAGCTCTTATCATGATAATATTACTTCTTCTATAGTAGCTTTTTTAGAAGCGTGCCTTAATAAAAAGATGAACACCAAATTAATTCTAGATATACTGGATTATTATGTTCCAGATAAGGCTTCTAGAGGAGTTGGTACAAGGTTTACAAAAGAACGTACAGTGTTTCTAAAAGCATTGTCAATTAGAAAAGTTATTTCAAAAAAATTCACTTTCAATTTGGACAGATTAATGCCTGATGAATATCGATCTGAAGATAAAGAGCGCAATCATTCTGATGAAATTCGTGACTTTAAAGAAATAGTAGGAGGTTTATATCCATGGTTTTTA
Source organism: uncultured Olleya sp. (assembly GCA_947503885.1). GTDB lineage: Bacteria > Bacteroidota > Bacteroidia > Flavobacteriales > Flavobacteriaceae > Olleya. The sequence goes on from CANNFD010000001.1 coordinate 182,572, forward strand.
CTAAGAGCGCAATTAATTTCTGGTGATAATATTGATTTAAATGAAAGAACAAAACAAACAAGTCTAAATTCTAAAAAGGCATGCGCAAATAGATATAGATCTCATGATGATTTTCCTAATGAGATTGCAGATGTTTCATCATCTATTCTCGTTTATTATAATAAAGAGAAAGCTGAAGAAGTTGAGTGGTATTATAATAATTATATCAGTAATAATTCTTCTTTTAAAATTCATCAACGAATAAATTTGCTTAGAGTTGGAAATAGAGCTAGTCATCTCGATTCTATTCTGACAGAACTTGAAGATTCTACATATCAATTGATTAAAAGAATGAAGGATGTTGGACCTGAAGAAATTGCTGACCACTATATTTTGTTGGCAAGAGCAGTGTTAACAAGTTCAAAGGATGATGCCACAATATATTTTGAAGAAGCAATAAACATTGTTTCTAAATTTGGGGACGAAATTGTTCAACGTTGGGAGGCAGTTGCAGCTTTAGGTGAGCGAGCTGCACCAGAATCTTCAGATGAATTAGCGTATAGATTCATCCGCTGTACTGAATTGGTGGGAGAATATGTATACAGAGAAAAACATTGGAATCGTTCAGGAGCTTTAATTACTTGTGCAAAAATGTCTCCTCAAATTGCAATTTCCGCATTAAGTAGATGGCGTGATAGAGAAATTGGAAGGTTTGAGTATCAACTAGAATCACTTCTAGATTATCTTGTAAGATCAAAAACAATTAACCCTGCTGAAGGATGGGCAATGGCTCGTTTTTTATCTGACCATTATTCCAATCAATTCTTGATAACATGTCTGAAAAACGAATCTTCTTCAAGCTTAAGAGAAGAAATATTCATTGATGCCTATGAATTACTCAGGAAAGAGGGTGCTGGTTCCAGTCATTGGCTACAAATGAAGTCTATTGCAGATGAGCATGAAATAATTGTCAAAGACTTGAATGACGTTGTAAGTTTTTATCAAGAGGAAACCAAAAAGCCGAAAAATTCAAAAATAATAAGCACAAAAAAGACTCCAACCAAAGAAATAAAAAAATGGGATAGTATATTCCAAGAAGTTGATATTTTAAGTCAAGAAGGATTGGCAAATTTGATAGATAGATTTTCAAATGAATTTATAGAAGTTAGAAATTATCAACATTTGCGATTATTACATTTATACAAGGAAATTCTCAATCGAATTAAAGTAAATGAAATATACCTTTTCATTGATGTTCTTTTTAGTTCTGACAAATTGAACGATTATGAGTGCAAAGAAGTACTTAAATCAATTCCTATTGATTGGAAAAATAAAGTAAGCTTTAAAAAAAGGTGGCCTTCTATTATTTATCGATTCGGCATTCGCTATTCTCATGACCTTGTAAATAGTTATTCTTTTAATTCAGTTGTAAAAGATTTAAATATTGATAATAGTTTGGCAATTGATTTAAGAAAGGGAATTTTTAAAGGGCTATCTCAAGGCCAAGAATTTGCAGATGCTAGTATTCTTTTTGGATTTATTGAACATGCTTCAACTTTTATTAAGTCAAGTGATAGTTGTGATTTGGTTGACTATGCATTATCGAGATTCGAGTTACACATTGAGGATGATTTTGGAGATGGTCTTTGGGATAAATGGTTACATCTTTCAAATGATATTAGTAGAAATATTGCTGGCTTCATATGGTCTGCTTTAGGCTCGCCTCATTCAAAAACTCGTTGGAGTGGATGTCACGTAGTTAAGAAACTAGCTGATTTCAATTGTATTCAAGCCTTAAATTCCTTGCTAGACTGGTTGAAACATAATAATGTTGATGCTTTTGGCAGTAATCAATATCCATTCTATAATTTACATGCTAGGCAATACTTATTGATTGCTTTACGACGAGTTTCAGTTGACCAACCAAGCTTATTAATAGCTAATAAAGAGGTTTTTGTTAATTATGCTCAATTAGAGCCTCATGTTCTAATACAAAAATTTTCAGCTGATATTGCACTGAATATTGAAAAAGCTATTCCTGAAACTTATAGTAAAAGTAAAACTTCCTTATTAAAGGAAATTGGTAAGAGTAAGCAGCAAACAAGGAATGAGGAATATGGATATAAAGTTAATAGTTATTTACATGAAAGAGGATTAATTGATACATCACTTGATTACAATTTTGGATGGGATTTTGACAGATATTGGTATGAACCTCTAGGTGATGTTTTTGGAGTATCAGGAAAGCAAATTCAGGACATATGCGCAAATGTAATTATCCATGATTGGAAACAAGAAACAGAAGGAGGATATAATAATGACCCAAGGGTTAACCTTTGGAATAGCTCTCAAGATAGACAGACATCTCATGACCATGGAAGTTATCCGAAAACAGATAATTTAGATTTTTATTTATCATATCATTCGATGTTAGTTACAGCAGCAAAGTTGGTCGAAAACATGCAAATAATCGTTACTAGAGATTGGTATGATGAAAACGCATGGGAAGACTGGCTATCTCGTCATATGTTAACTAAATCAGATAGTAAATGGTTAGCTGATAATAGAGATTCACTACCGTTAGTTAGACCCAAATGGTTAACTCAGAGTAATTATGAGAATTGGAGAAAAGATATAAAAGAAATAGACTTTCTAAATAGTATTAAGGTTCAAACAAACAATGAAACTTGGCTTAATATCAAAGGAGGCTGGACTGAAAGACATGATTCTAGGTATGAAACATATTCAATTTCGACTGCCTTAGTTTCTAAAGAAGCATCCGGTTCTTTACTTAGAGCCCTGTCAACTTGTAGCAATTCTCATGATTATAAAATACCTGATTATGAAGAGAGTAGGATGGAAATTAATGCTGACATATTTCGTCTTGATGGGTTCATAGTTAATTCTGATTCATCTAAAGGTATTGATGAATTCGACCCATATGGTGAGAATATAATGTACCCTCAGTTTTCATTAAGTGAAGAAATTCTCAAAAAACTTAAACTTTTATCAGATAGTGAAGGTAAAACATGGTATTCTAGTAATGGGAAAGTTGCTTTAAAATGTGACACTTGGAGTAGCAATCTCGAAGGATACGATAAAGAACCCGAGCAATCGGGTATGCGTTTAAGTGCGTCATTAGATACACTCAAAAAAATCTGTCAGATCTATGATTGTAATTTGATTATCGATGTTAACATAAGTCGAAATATTGAATACAGGTCTAGATCCAATAAAGATAAATATGAATACATAACAAATCATAAGATTTATTTACTCTCTGAAGATGGAAGACTTAAAAGTACAACAGAAAATTATAGAATTAGGTAAGAAAATAGTAAAAGAGTTAGAACTAGATCCAGGTGTAGATACGCTTTCAAAATGGATGGCTCATTACCTTGCTGAAAAGATAGAACTAGCGAAAACCTTAAAAGGTGTGAAGAAAAAGAATACTGAGAAAGAGTGTGTTGAAATCATTTTGAAATTGTGGGATCGTAGATGGTCAATTCCAAACAAGAAACCGTTTTTTAGTGACTTTGAGCCACTAATGGAAACATTAGAAAAACTTAATCCAGATAGAGAAATACCTTTTTTTTATAATCCAATTATTCAGCATGGCTTTGATAAAGGAGATAAAAAAGATGAAAAAACTCAAACACACTTTGAGAATGCACTTAAAGTTGATAAAGTTGCTAGATCTATAATTTTCGACTTATTAAGTCAGGCAGTTAACGAATTAGAGATAAGTGAAGAGAGAGAAGAGGTAATAAGAAAATCTATTAGTAGTATTGATTATTTAGATAGCAGAATCATTACAATTACAACTGACTATAACAAGTTATTTAAAAGTGAAGATGAAGGCGCTGATAATAAATATAAAGAAAAAATAGAAAACCTAAAAAGTAGAATAAGTAATTTGGAGAAATTCTCAGTTTTAAAAAATTCATTGATGAATAAATACAAGGAAAATCTGTTAGTACTAGAGAAACAATTAATATTAAACAAAAAAAAAACTAAAAATTAAGTTTTGAATAGATGATATTTTGGTAGAATGAGGTATGATCTAAGTTACAAATATTATGTAAAATAGAATCTCAATGCTAAACTTGGCCTCATAAAATTTTGGTCAAAACAATAGGTGAAAAGAGCGTCCATATTTTAGGCTATACAAATGCAATTATCCTGTGGATGATTGTAATTGGATACAACACTTTACTAAATGTTAGTTTCAAATGGTATTTAACTAAAAATGTCTACAAGACATTTTCTTAACGTCAAATAGTCTAAAATATAGCGAATGAGCCGTTAATTGTTTCCAAAATTATATGCAGCCTTGAATTTTTGTTTCTTTTGTTTCAAGACACTATTTTAAAGAATTGATTGAGTATCAATTTTTAAAATACCTAATAATGAAACACGAAAAAAAGGATTAATTGGAGTTCTACATATAACAAGTGTATAGAAATTTATTTTTACTCACATATTTAATTATTTGCAGAAACTTCAAATGTGTTCGTGAATCTCCTAAAAAGTCGATTTCATAAAATTTATACTCTTGTGGCAATCCACGAGAATCGTCTAAAATTTTTTATTACGTACATTTTATCAAATACGCGATTTTTATAACGAAGCAAAAGTCTAGCTTTTAAATTGCGCTGGCATGCGTTGGAAGTTATTCGCTGATTTTTATTGTTTTAATAAGGAGCTCATGAATGCTACGCTTTTGTGTGTAAAATAAATTGCCAGAGCAATTTGATTTTATAAAACAATCGAGCACATTAGGCAGTGGCTATTTTCATAACGACTATTTATAGTTCATTTTATTTAACAAGATGTTTCTTGAGAATCTCGTATTTAAAAAATTATTGATGGTTGTACAGAATATTAAAAGTATACGAAAAGCAAAAAAGAAAAGTTTAATGACCCAAGTATTGAGTATTCTTTTAAATCTAAAAACTTTCTGGGATATTTTACATAATAGAGAATTATAGCTATACATCTAGATTATTCTAACGAAGCCACAATTAGCTTGACATAATTACTGTCGATATAAGTCTAAAGACAATTATATCTGTAATTATGTCAAATATCGCCCAAATGCGCTATTTCGCTAATTGTTATAAAATGTACTATAATTTATATTATGTAAAATAGAATATTTGAATAAGTATTGCTTCTATACAACTTATAAGTTTCAAGTTGTATTTAAAAATGATGCTTTCAACCATAAAGCAAAGCTTCATTTTAAAACTTAATATATACAATTTGGTATATGATAGTTTCAGTTTAAAAACTAAACAGTATTTCTTAATAAATTAAAAATCTAAAGTTATATCGTATAAGTACGTACTTTTTTCTTTTTTAAACGCATGTTATTGGTTGTATCAACAATACTTTCGGCTTTAGCCTTAGGAATCGCTACAAACGCACAATCTTGTTTTAGCTCGATAACACCAATTTCGTCTTTAGTTAAATGACATTGTTTAAATAATACACCAGCAATATCTCCTTTAGAGATTTTATCTTTTCGACCACCAGAAATAAACAAAGTGGTCCATTTTGTGGTTAAAGTATTAACTGTTCCTTTTGGTGTCACATTAGCATCTATTTGTATAAAATCCGGTAGGCGCTCTCCTTCCCATTGTAAAACATAGGACGTCCCTCCTGCATTCATACGTGCTGTACGACCATTACGGTGTGTAAATTCTTCGGCTTTTAAAGGTAGTTGATAATGGATAATATAATTAAGCTCTGGTATATCCAAACCACGTGCTGCAAGGTCTGTAGCAATAATAATTTGATGGGTTCCGTTTCTAAATTTAATTAAAGCACGCTCACGATCAATTTGTTCCATTCCGCCTTGAAAACAACCATGTGCAATATTATTTTTATTTAAAAAATCGCTTACAAATTGGATAGTATCTTTATAATTACAAAAAATAATTCCTGGTTTATTACCTATATCATGCAACAAATCGACTAAGGTTTGTAGTTTGTTTTTATCTGGTGATAGGACTTGTTTAATTTCTAATTTAGAGACTTTTGTATCCGAATAATCTATAACTAAAGGGTTTTGTAATCCCACAAATCTAGGGATTTCCATGTCCTGCGTTGCAGAGGTTAAAATGCGCTTTTTAATATGTGGTAGACTATTAATAATCTGGCTCATTTCCTTTTCAAAACCAACTTCTAAGGACTTATCAAACTCGTCTAAAACCAAAGTATTGATATCGTCAACCAAAAAGGTCTCGCGACGTAAATGGTCTGCAACACGTCCTGGAGTCCCAACTAATATGGCTGGTGTGTGTGCCAAATCAATTTTATCCTTACTAAATGGTCGTCCACCATATACTGCATTGGCTTTATAACCTGTCCCCATTGTACGGATAACTTGCTCTATTTGTATTGCTAACTCACGCGAGGGTACTAAAATTAGTAACTGTACATTACTACAGTCTTTGTCTAATGCGGTAATAGTTGGTAATAAAAAAGCGAGTGTTTTTCCTGTTCCGGTTGGTGATAATAACACGGTATTATCTGCACTGGTAATAGATAACAAGGCTTCTTCCTGCATAGGATTTAGCGCTTTAATATTTAGCTTGTCTAAAATATCTTGCTGTACTTTAATATAATTACCCATCTTATTTTTTCTTTTTTTGCTTTACAACCTCTTGTTTATCAACAATAGTATTGTTTTCTGCAATGTAATTGGATAAAATTTTATCAACTAACTCCTCTTTAGTTAAATGATGAAAAATGGTTTTTACCTTAGCTTTAAAATCTTCTGGAATGTTTCTGTTGGGTTTAGTTTTAAATATTTTTCTTGCCCATAATAATCCATTATTTTCTTCAATACTTTTAGCATCTGCTTTTTGGTATTGTTTAAAGGTAATCCCAAGCTCGTCTTCAAATTCTGGGATATCTTTTACTTCGTCTTCTTGTATAACACTTAGCGCTAAACCTGTTGCTCCTGCTCTAGCGGTACGTCCACTTCTATGCACATATGCATCATAAGTATCTGGTAAATGATAATTAACCACAAATGCTAAGTCTTTAACATCAATACCACGTGCAGCCAAATCGGTAGCTACTAAAATATTAATATGACCTGCTCTAAATTGATCCATAATACGATCACGAATCCCCTGAGATAAACTACCATGGATAGCTCCTGAAGAAAATTTATTTATAGCTAAATTTTTAGCTAATTTATTAACTGCTGCTTTAGTCTTGCAAAAAATAATTCCGCGTTGTCCATCGTTAGAATTTAAAAAATGCATTAACACATTTAGTTTCTCTATTGGCTCTACCACGACATATTGATGATCAATCCCTTGATGACCGACGGTTTCCATATCAGCCTCAATAGTAATCACCTTTTTAGACAAGCTATTTTGAACTAATTGCTTGATGGTTCCTGGCATTGTTGCAGTAAACAAAAGCGTTCGTCTTGATTTTGGTAAAGCTTTGATTATATCGTCAACGCCTTCTTTGTGTGCGCTAACCATCTCGTCTGCTTCGTCTAACACAAAATACGTGATGTCTTTGATGTCTATAGCATTACGCGCTATCAAATCAGCCAAACGACCTGGAGTTGCTACAATTATATGTGTGGTGTTTTTAAGAGTTTCAATTTGAGGCTTAATTGGGATTCCTCCAAATAATCCAGCAATAGACACTTGTAAACTCTCTGCATTAAAAGCGTTTAGATTTTTAAAAATCTGCTGCCCCAACTCTCTTGTAGGTGCTAATATTACTGCTTGAATGTTAGATTTACTAACATCAATTAATTGTAGTAATGGCAATCCAAAAGCAGCTGTTTTTCCTGTTCCTGTTTTTGCTATAGCAACAACATCGTCCGTTTTATTAAGTATTACAGGAATTACTTTTGCTTGAATATCTGTTGGTGTGGTGATCTGCAAATCTGCAAGCGCACTTTGTAATGCTGCATTAATACCTAAACTAGAAAACTGTTGTGACATAAATTATAATTTTATGCAAAGATAGTAGAGTTTTGCTGTTTTAACAGAATTTAGTGTTGTGATTTAGCCAACCAACTATTTTTAATACTTAGTAAAAATTCACCTAAAATAGATTTGAAAATTATTATTAAAATTAACATTTTTTAAGAGTTGCATATAGCTATAAGCATTAATTTTGCAGACTTAAATTAATTATCAAGAATCTCGGAAAAGGAGATAGCAACCTGCAATAACAAGCAAGGTGCTAAATAGATAAGCCAATTATTTGGAACAAATGTTAAATCATACTTCTACTTATTTGCTGCTATTTCCTTTTTTAATAATGAAAAAGAAAAATGGCCAAATTGAAAACAGTTACTCCTAAATTTTCAGCATTAATACCACTATTCGTATTTGTTTTTACGTTTTTAGGTGTTGGTATTTATCAAAACGATTTTTATGCTTTACCTGCTCCTATTGCAGTAATAGTAGGGATTGTTGTTGCTTTTTTAATGTTTAGACAATCCATAAATTCTAAAATAAAAACAGTATTAAAAGGTTGTGGTGACGATAAGATTTTAACCATGTGTTTGATCTATTTATTGGCAGGTGCATTTGCAGCAATTACTAAAGCAACCGGTAGTGTTGATGCTATCGTAAATCTTGGTTTAGATTATATAGCCCTACAATACATTTATTTAGGTGTTTTTATTATTGCTGGATTTTTATCAGTCTCTACAGGGACTTCTGTTGGAGCTATAGTGGCTTTAGCACCAATAGTAGTTGGTATTGCAGAAAAAAGTAATATTGACTTAGGTATACTTTGTGGTGCCTTATTAGGCGGAAGTATGTTTGGAGATAATTTATCTATTATATCCGACACCACAATTGCAGCAACGCAATCCTTAGGATGTAAAATGAGCGATAAGTTTAAACAGAATATTAAAATTGTAATTCCTGCTGCAATATTTACTATTATTATTTTAATATTTCAAGGTATTGGCATAAAAAACGTAGCAACTGAAACCGTAGTTTACAGTTATTCTGTTATAAAAATATCACCCTATATTTTAGTTATCCTACTATCCATTATTGGTATTAATGTATTTGTTACTTTGTTTATTGGTGTTATTGCTAGTGGCTTACTTGGTATTATTTATGGCGATTTTACATTAATAGAATCTACAAAAATTGCCTACACAGGATTTACAAGTATGACTGAAATATTTTTATTATCACTTTTAACGGGTGGTTTGGCAGCTTTAGTAGAAAAAAATGGCGGGATTGATTATATATTAAACAAAATCAAATCCTTAATCAAAAACAAGAGGTCTGCTCAGTTTGGTATTGCGACTTTAGTAAGTACAATTAATATGGCAATTGCAAATAATACAGTGTCTATAATTATTGCTGGTCCAATTGCTAAAACTATTAATGACCAATATGGTTTAGACAATAAAAAAACAGCTTCAATATTAGATGTTTTTGCATGTATTACTCAAGGTTTACTGCCTTACGGTGCACAAGTTTTAATGATTTTAAGTTTTTCTGAAGGGAAAATAGATTATTTAGATTTGGTGACTAATACCTGGTATTTGGCTGCATTACTTATTTATACTCTACTATTTATTGGCTTTAAGCCACTACGAATAAGTTAAACGCATTTATAATAATTTTATAAAAAAAATAGCCTCTAAAGTAATTTAAAGGCTGTTTTACTATTTATTAATAATAACTTATTAGTCTTTAAGCGATTTCATATCAATTACAAATCTGTATTTAACATCATTATTCAAGACACGCTCATAAGCAGTATTTATATCTTGCATATTTATAAGCTCGATATCACTAGTAATATTATGTTTCCCACAAAAATCTAACATTTCTTGTGTTTCTTTAATACCACCAATTAATGAACCTGCGATACGCTTACGCCCCATAATTATACCTCCACCATGAAACGGTTTTAATGGCTCTACTGCTCCAACCAATACCATTGTAGCGTCAATTTTAAGTAGCCCTAAATACGGGTCCATTTCGTGACCAACAGGAATAGTGTTTAAGATAAAATCAAAACTTCCTTTATGTTTATTCATGTCTTCTGCATCTTTAGATACTAATACTTCATTAGCTCCTAGCCTTTTAGCATCCTTACCTTTTTCTGGAGAAGTGGTAATCATAACTACATGAGCTCCTAATGCATGTGCAAACTTAACGCCCATATGACCTAAACCACCAAGACCTATTACACCTACTTTATCTCCTTTTTTAACTTTCCAATGACTTAAAGGAGACCATGTTGTGACACCTGCACATAATAAAGGCGCTGTTGCTGCTTCATCAAGATTTTCTGGTACACGTAGTACAAACTTTTTATCAACCACTACAGATGTAGCGTAGCCACCATAGGTTTGTGCGCCTTTAATATGCTTATCATCACTATTATAAGTCCAAGTAGCACCTTTTTCGCAAAACTGCTCTAAATCTTGATTACAAGACGAGCAAGTTTGACAAGAATCTACTAAGCATCCTACTCCTACTACATCTCCAACTTTATAGTTGTTTACGTCAGCACCAACTTCTGTAACACGACCAATAATTTCGTGACCAGGCACGACAGGATAAGTTGATCCTTTCCAATCATTTTTTACAGTATGGATGTCGCTGTGACACACGCCACAATAGGTAATATCAATCTTTACATCATCTGCTCCTACAGCGCGACGTTGTATGTCTAAAGGTTTTAAAGCTTCAGTCGATGCACTTGCACCATAAGCTTTTACTGTTGTAGTTGCCATGATTATGCGTTTTTAAGAGTTACTTTTAATTCGATTTCTGTATTTAACAATTTAGAAACTGGACAAACTTCCTTAGCTTTTTGGGCAATGTCATTAAACTGATCTGCGTCAATTTCTGGTACTTCACCTTCTAAATTTAAATTAATTTTAGTGATGGCACCATCTTCAAAAGTAACTGTAGCATCCACGTCTAAAGTGGTTGCAGTAAACTTAGCTTCGTTTAATAAAAAGCTTAGTTGCATTGCAAAACATCCTGCATGAGCAGCGCCTATTAATTCTTCTGGGTTGGTTCCTTTTTCTCCATCTTCAAATCGTGTATGAAAAGAATATTGTGTTTTATCTAAAACTTTACTTCCTGTGGTTAGGCTTCCTTTTCCTTCTTTACCACTTCCCTTCCATTCTGCGTTTGCTTTTCTTGTAAATTTCATAATGTTTGTGTTTTAAATTATTACTTATTTGGTTGCTTTAGGGTAATCTGTATATCCTTTAGCACCTGTTGTGTAAAACGTGTCTTTATCCCAAGCTGCTAACTCTAGGTTGTTTTCAAAACGTTCTACTAAATCTGGGTTAGAGATAAATGGCTTTCCGTAAGCCACTAAATCTGCATAACCATCTTCAATTATTTTATTTCCTTTGTCTTGATCAAATGCAGTGTTAATCATTAAAGTCCCATTGTATAATGGTCTAAAATGTTTAGCAATTTCTGTTACAGCATAAGGTATATCAGACACATCTGTAAATGGCTCTGATAAATGTACATAGGCTAAATTGTAATCGTTTAGTCTTTTTATAAGATACTCAAATGTTGGAATAGTATCTTTATCCATGGTCATTCCAAATATCCCGTCTAAAGAGGGGTTAAAACGTACTCCTATTTTTTCCTGCGGAATGACTTGCTTCATAGCGTCTAAAACTTCAAAAAAGAATCGGGTTTTATTTTCATCCGTTCCTCCATATTTATCGGTTCTTTTGTTTGAGGTACCATTAAAAAATTGCTGAAATAAATAGCCATTAGAGGAATGAAGCTCTATACCATCAAAACCTGCTTTTACAGCGTTTGCTGCTGCATTTTTAAAATCTTTAACGGTAGCTTTAATATCTTCAATAGTCATTTCTTTTGGCGTCACAGTATCTTTAAAGCCTTGTGGAGTAAATGATTTTGAATTTGGATTTATGGCTGAAGCCGAAACCGGTAATTCTCCATTATGAAAATCTGGATGCGACATGCGTCCAACATGCCATAACTGAATAAAAATAGTACCGCCTTTATCGTGTACGCGTTTGGTTACCTTTTTCCAACCTTCCACTTGGGCGTCGGTATGGATTCCTGGTGTATGGATATAACCAACTGCTTTTTCAGACACTTGAGCACCTTCTGTAATTATTAGTCCTGCAGATGCACGTTGCTCATAATACAAGCCATGTAATTGGTCTGTTGGGACATTACCATCGTTATTAGCACGACTGCGCGTCATTGGTGCCATAACGACTCTGTTTTTAAGATTTATATTTTTATTATAAGGGGTTAAAAGGTGTTGTTTACTCATGTTAATTAATCTAGTTTTTTATACTACCAAAGTTACATTTCTTAAATTTTAAAATCTATTATTTATGGCAATTAGCATAGATTTAACGTTTTATCTTAGTGATCAAATCAAATACTTAAACAACTAATTATAAGGTTATAACAAACAAAAAACCCATTAAGAAAACATCTTAATGGGTTATAATCTAAATTATAAAGTAGATTAGATTTTTTTAACTTTTACTGCATTCATCCCTTTCATTCCTCTTTCTAATTCGAAAGAGACCTTATCATTTTCTGCAATTTGGTCAACTAAACCACTGACGTGGCAAAAATATTTTTCGTTGTTTTCTGTATCGATAATAAATCCAAAACCTTTAGAGGTATCAAAAAATGATACTTTACCGTTTCTTACTGGATCTTCTTCTTCTCCTTCAACTTTTTTAGGAACTCCTAAAACTATTTCTTCTGCATCAATCTTTTCCTTTAATTCTGGATCTGGCGGAGTATCTACCAAGTTACCATTATAGTCTACGTATGCAAACTGGATTCCATCAGAACCACCATTAGCTTCTTTGTCAAGCTTACGTGCTTCCATTTTTTTGCGCTTATCTTCTCTTTTCTTTAAGCGTTTTTTTTCTTTTTCACTTTTATTAAATGTTTGTTGCGATTTTGCCATTAGCGTTATTGAATGTGTGTTTTAAATGAATTCATTTATCAGAAGTAATTAAAAGCTATGTTCTGCTTAACGATTCTTAATTACTAAAAAGTTGGATTAACGAAAGGTTTACTTGCTTAAATGAGCTACAAATATAGTGAATTTTTAAATAATTGTATATTAAGTCTTTAAGGTAATTACAAATAAGTTAAATATCATTGATTATTAACGCTTTCTAAACCTGAAAATAATCACTGTTTTTCTTAAAATTACAATTTATAATCTATTAAGCTTTTATAATCTATAATTTGAAAAACAATATTTATCTTTGCAAAAAAGTTATTTATTATGCTTAAAACATTCAGGATTGTTGCCTTTTTAGAAGGAGTTTCTTATTTATTATTAATGGCAGCTGCTGTATACAAAAGACTTCCAGAGGGAGACGATTATTATGTTAAATTATTAGGGATGCCTCATGGATTATTGTTTGTTGCATACATAGCCTTAGCTTTTTTATTAAAACCAGAACAAAAGTGGTCTAATAAAGTTTTTGGTATCGTTTTATTAGCGTCTATACTTCCTTTTGGAACTTTTTATGTCGAAAAAAAGTATTTAAAGTCTTAAAACTTTATGATAAAAATGTTAATATTGAATTGCTAATCCATTCATTATGAACATTTTTCCTCGTACACCACTAGTTATAGTGTATCTTTTACTTTTTGGTTGTGATACTTTTAATAGTAAAAAAGAAGCCACTATACCAACTACTGTTGTTGACACAGTTAATAAAGAAGTTACTTTATCTGATCATGAGTTTTTAATTAATGGTCAGACGTTTAGTGATGCTTTAACTACTGTGTACTTACATAAAATTGAAAACAGAATCCCTATAATTATAGACTCTGCAAGTGTTAATGATAAACAGTTTCAGTTTAAAGGAAGCATTGAAAACCCTGACTACTTTAGCCTATCTAGTAATATAAGTAACAAACGATTTAGGCTATTAATTGATGCTTCAAAAATAGATGTGTTTTTAAATGAATCTATAGAAAACTCTTCCAGCTACTCTTCTACTCCAATCCAAAAAGCTTTTAATGTTTACAATAAAAAAATGTATGACTACAGAAATAAAGGCGTTGATTTATACTATAATTTAAAAGGGGATTTTTCTAATAAAAGTATTAGCAAATTAAGAAAAGACCGTACTAAACTGTTTGCCGAAACCAGCACTTATACAGCACAATTTATTGAGTCGCATCCTGACACTTATTTTACTGCACTTTTAATTAGAGATAATATTGGTTTTTATCATCATAAAAAAATTCGTGAATTTTACAATAATCTATCTCCAGAATTAAAAGCATTAGCTTTTGTAAAATCAATAGACTCTGCGATAATTGAAAAAGAAAATTTTGTTAGTAAACCAATTCCAATAAAAACTGAAGTTGCAACAAAAACGTTTGAAGAATATAGACCTAAAGCCTATGGTTTTAGCGGAAAAAACCAATACGGTCAGACCCAATCATTAAACTCCATACCTAGAGGAAAAGTAATTTTGTTAGATTTTTGGGCTAGCTGGTGTGCACCTTGTCGTGCTACCAATCCTGATTTAGTCAATTTGTATAATAAATATAATGCAGACGGATTAGAAATCATGAGTATTAGCGAGGATAAAGGTGAAGCAGAATGGATGACTGCAATTAATGTAGATAACCTTTATTGGAATTACCATATTATTGATAAAAATAAAACTATTGCTTTTAGATATGGCGTAGAAAGTATCCCTTTTAAGCTATTAATAGATAAAAAAGGACGTATTGCAAGCGAGAAAATTTCTGGTCGTAAGCTGGAGCAACGCATAAAAGAGCTGTTAGCAGAATAATTAATCTGCTAACCTATCTTTTACAAACTCTACTTTAGTTTTGCCATGTGGTTTTGTGTTTCCATCTTCATCTAAATTTACCATAATTATATTGTCTACAGTAATAATAGTTTCGCGAGAACGCATATTTCTAACTTCGCAATTTAAAGATATTGAAGTAGTCCCAAACTTTTTAACTTCTAAGCCAATTTCAATTATATCGCCTTCAACAGCCTTACTCATAAAATTAATTTCGCTCATGTATTTAGTAACCACTTTATTGTTTTCTAATTGCACGACGGTATACAACGCAGCTTCTTCATCTATCCAAGATAGTAGCTTACCACCAAACAGTGTTCCGTTTGGATTTAAATCTTCGGGTTTTACCCATTTTCTAGTGTGAAATCTCATGTTTTTTATTTGATTTAAAGATAAAAAAAATGAATTGTTAATAACACCGTTAAGAAGTATATTTTACTATACCATCATTAGTCTTATTTATCGATATTTTTAATAAAACTTAATTATTATGACATCTAGAGACACACAACTTTTAGCCATCAGACCTATAATTAATAGCTTAATTATTAGTCCTAACATGAGTAATGATGAGCGTTTTCAAAATCTAACACTTAGGCCAATAATTAAATTGCAAAACGATTTATTTGTAGATGTATTTAAAAATTATATAGCTAAACATAAAAACGTTTTTTACCAATTAACCATTGAAAAACGTCTAAATTATATAGAGAATGCGATACATAAAGATATTAAGTTTAGAAATAGTTTAAAGGGGATGATAATTGGTCAATTTACTAGTGATGAATATGAAAAATATAGACTAAATTCGTCCGCTTTAAATAAACGAATGATGGCTATTGTAAAACAGCGTTTACAGAGTAATATTCAGTTATTTGAAAAATCAGAAACACTTAAAGCGGTGTGATATAAATAATGACAATAAAACAACAACTTTTGCAAATTTGTAATGAGCATGTAGAAAAACGCATAGCAGATTACAAAAATGAGATTGAAATGATCAAAGAATCCATTGAAAGTAATGACAAAGGAAGCTCTGAAGATGATGATTCTGGAAATGGTAAGCTATTAAATGATTTAGAAAAAAACATGGGTTACCTAAACGATGCAAGAAAAACCCAAGACTACTTAAAATTAGTAAAAGCTAATTTGCTAACAACTACTGCTGCCTTAGGAAGCTTAGTTAAAACAGATTCTCTTCACTTTTTTATATCTATAAGTGTGGGCAAAATACAGCTTAATGACCAAGATTACTACGCGATCTCTTTACAGTCGCCAATTGGGCAATTATTAAAACAAAAATCTATTGGTGATACTTTTGAGTTTAATGGTACTAAATATACTATAAACGATGTGACCTAATCTTTAATTAATGACACACCATTTAAATCGGTAGTTAATACATCACTCATATAATCAAAAAATGGTCTAATGGTTTTAAAATCATCACTAACTTTTTGAGCAAAATTAGGAGCTAAGACTTCCTTATCTGTAAATTGTTTAACAAAAATAAATTGTTTCTTTTTTATTAAATCTATTGCTGGATGATCTTTGTCAAAGTTTCTAGGTGCAGTTTTAAGCTCTTCGCCTTGCAATTCTCCCCAAACAGATTTAAAAAAGGTGTCATTAATAATAGTTCTAAGCTCTTGATCATCCATTTCAAATTCTTTTCTAATCCTTAATAAATCTTCTTTATTTGGATCCCAAAAACCAGTAGCTATAAAATTGTTACCGGGTTGAATTTGTATGTAATAACCCCCTCTTAATCTAGGTTTAGCCCTGAGAAAAGAACCTCCAAAATTATTTTTATAAGGTAATTTGTTTTTTGAAAAACGTACATCTCTATAAATTCTAAATATCTTAAGTTTTTCAAATTCGTCATGCGTTTGCATATTGCCATACACCTTGTTTAACAAGTCCTTAATAGCTTTTAAAGCTTTTTCGTACTCAGACTTATTATCTGCAAACCAATCGCGGTTATTATTTTTTTCTAATTTTTTTAAAAAATCTAAAGCTAACTTTATACTCATAAATTATTGTTATTATATAAAAATACAAAAGTCTCGACATTTGTCGAGACTTTTGCTGCTATTAATCAAATATAATATAAAGGTATATTTAATCACTCTTTTCCATAGCGATGGATCTTATTTTTTAATCTACTGCATCTTCTACATCGTCTGCAACACTTTCTACAGCGTCTTCAACTTTGTCTCCAGTAGACTCTTCTCTACATCCTGTTAGTATTATTGATAATGAAAATAACAAGATAAATGAGTATGCTAATTTTTTCATGATTTTGGTTTTTTTAAAGGGTTAGTGTTGATTTTAAATTAACGTAACAAAACTAATCAGCAACTTATTTTTGCTTTTAAAAAATTATTGATTAACTGATTAGAGTTGTTAGTTAGTTTTTTTTAATTAGGCTCCTTTTTTTATAAGTGATAGTATAAATAATACTAAAAATACAAAAAATAAGACTTTAGCAATTCCTGCAGATGCTCCTGCTATTCCACCAAATCCTAAGACTCCGGCTATAATTGCAATAATAATAAATGTGATTGTCCAACGTAACATAATTGAATGGTTTTAATGATTAGTAATAATTTAAAAGTGCTTTACTTTTAATTTTCAGAGAATGATTTCTCTGCTTCCTGAGGGCTTTCAAATGATAATTTATTATCAAATTGTAGTGTCCTGATAGGAAATGGTATATTAATATTTTCTTTATCGTAAGCTTTTTTAATTTCTATAATAGCTTTACTTTTTGATCTCATTTTTTCTAATGCATTTTCTGCATCTATCCAGAATCTACATAAGTAGTTTATCGAGCTTCCTCCATATTCTGTATAATAAAACTCTACATCTTCTGGTTTTTCAATTTGATCAAACGTATTGCAAATGGTCTCTTTTGTTAATTGTTCTACTTGCTCTAAGTTAGATTCGTATCCTACTCCACATTCTAAAAACACTCTCATTTTAGTTGTTAATGTGTAGTTTTTCATTGGATTATCTAAAATCATTTTATTAGGGATAATAACCATATTGTTATCTGCTTCCTTAATAGTAAAGTCTTTTAAATTAATGTCAATAACTTCTCCAGAAAAACCGTTAGTTTCTACCCAATGTCCAATTTGTATCTTTTTTCTAAAAGACAATACTATACCAGCAAAGGTGTTAGATAGTGTCCCTTGCAATGCTAAACCAATTGCTAAACCTGCGACACCTGCTCCTGCTAAAAGCGAGGTTAATGTTTTACTTAAGTTTAAAATACCTAATGCTAAAAATAAACCTGCTAAAACTACAACTACTGATGATAGACTACCTATCATGTTTGTAATAGAGTTTTGTTGTACTTTTTTAGCTACTAATTTGGTAACATATTTATTAACATACTTAGCAATAAAATAAGCTGTTACCAATACAATAATTGCTAATATTAAATTTGGTATGTTTGCTACAATAGCGTTAAACCAAGCGCTAAGCTTGTCTATTAGTAAATTATACGCTTCTGTTAATTGTGATTTCATATTGTTTTTTAATGGTTAATTAGACTTAGTTATTATACTTAAGTTGTCACTAACTATTTGTTGTTTCTTTTTTTAATTGATCAGATGTACTTTTAGACCAAGCATTAAGCATCCAACTTGTTTTTTCTAACTCTCTAATATAAGCGCCTATCAAATCCATTGTACCTTCATCTTCTGCTTCTTCAGCTTTTTTAAGTACTTGAGACATTTGCGCTAACATTGTTTTATGATCGTTTAAAAGCTCATCAACCATCTCATGATCTGTTATCATACTTGCTGCTTCAGTTAATGATGACATTTTTAAATAATCACTAAACTTACTTACTGGGTGATGTCTTAAGGTTAAAATGCGTTCTGCAATTTCATCCACTTTTAATTTAGCTTCGTTATACATGTCTTCAAACTTTTCATGTAAATCAAAAAAGTTTTTTCCTAATACGTTCCAATGGAAACTTCTTAGTTTTTGATAGTATATATTATAATCTGATAATAATGTGTTTAATTCAACAACTACAGGTAATATTTTTTCATCTTGCATATTCAAATAATTCATGTCTTCTGTGTGTTAGTTTTGTATAATTAATTTCTATGATACAAAGATGCAACACAAATCAAGCTAACATGTTATATGTTTTTTGAAGAATGTTATACAATTTCAATAAACACCTACAGGCAGTGGTATTCGGAGTTATAAAGAAATGTAGTTATGAGAAGATTTATGATATTTAAAGTAATCTATTCAAATTCGATTGCTTTTAATATCAAGCCAGAAGCAGGTGCTACATAATGAATATTACCAGTAAAATCAGGCTTAAGACTAGCTTCAATATCTTCTAAAGTACGTTTACCTTGACCTAAATCTATCAAAGCCCCCATCATTAATCGTATTTGATTACGCATAAACCCTTTACCTTTAACACGAAGAATATAACTTTGTTCTGGGAAAAAATTTGCAGTATAAATAGTATTCTCTACTATTTCGCATTTTAAAATGGTTCTGTTATAAATACCATTGTCTGTAGGTTTGTAACAGTAGTTTTTTAAATAATGATCACCTTCAAATAGCTTAGCTCCTTTTTTCATTATTTCGATATCTAAATGATCTAAGATAGTCGTCAATATTGGAGCACAAAAAGGATGAAATTTACCTCCAAATGCAAAAACATATAGGTATTCCTTAATTTTAGAATGCTGAATAATATTAAATTTATTATCTACTTCCTTAATAGTTAAGGCTCGTAAATCCTGAGGTAAATTATAATTAAATAAATTTAGGAAAGCCTCAAAATCCTCGATAGGTTCTTCTAAAAATAATTCAAACGCTGCGTTTTCTGCACTTACCATAGCATCTGTACGACCAGAGGTTAAAGTTTTAAAATTCTTTTTTTCTAAAATAAAATTTAACGTCCTATCAATCATTAAATGCAAGGTTTTTAAATTTGGTTGTTTTTGCCAACCATGAAACCTATAACCTAAATATTGAATAGTAATAACGTAAAAAAACTTTTTTTGCATGATATATTTTGAATGCCGAAAATACAGTTTTACTAGGAATTTAAAAAAAAATTAATACCTTGAAACCTAATAACTAACTAAAAAATATAATTATGACTACTTCAACCACTACCAAAACCCCTATTTGGTTTATAATAATTAGCATACTTGCTTTATTATGGAATGCAATGGGTGTTATGGCTTACTTGTCTCAAGCTTATATGAGCGATGATGCAATTGCCAAACTAACTGAAACCGAACAACAAATGTACGCTAACTTACCTTCTTGGTATATTGCTGCTTTTGCTATTGCAGTATTTGCCGGAACCTTTGGTAGTTTAGGTTTGGTGCTTAAAAAAAAATGGGCTTATGTTGTATTATTAATCTCTTTAATTGCTGCTGTTGTACAAATGAGCTATCTAGCGTTTGTTTTAAAAATGGCTAATCCAATGACTCCTTTAATTGTAATAGTAGGTATTGGCTTAGTTTGGCTAGCAAAATATGCTACCAAAAAGCACTGGCTGTCTTAACTATTAAATAAAAACATTTACAAAAACTGCCACTATATTTTAGTGGCAGTTTTTTGCTTTTTAATTATGAGCTCTATCTTTTAAAACAGAAACAACATCGTTAAGTCTGTAGCCTTTAGCTTGTAGTAACATTAAATAATGAAACAATAAATCTGCACTTTCATTTAAAAACAAATCGTCATTATTATCCATAGCTTCAATTACCACTTCTACAGCTTCCTCACCAACTTTTTGAGCAACTTTATTAATCCCTGAAGCAAATAATGAAGCGACATAGGACTTATCAGTATTTCCTGAATTTACCCTGTTTTCAATAGTATTTTCTAATTTTGAAATAAAGCCATAATTTTCTGTATTGTCTTCATTCCAACAGGTATCACTTCCCGTATGACAAGTTGGTCCTTTAGGATTTACTTTAATTAGTAACGAATCATTATCACAATCTAGTTTTATGTCAACTAAGTTTAAGACGTTTCCGCTATCCTCTCCTTTAGTCCATAATCGGTTTTTTGTTCTACTAAAAAAGGTTACTAATTTGGTCTCGTTGGTTTTTTTTAACGCTGCTTCATCCATATACCCCAACATTAAAACCTTATATGTTGTTGCGTCTTGAATGATTGCTGGTACTAAACCATCTTTATTTTTATTAAAATCTATTTTCATTAACTATTGTTTTTTGTCATTCTTTTAAAGAATAAACATCTACTAATTATTATAAGTTGTAACGTTTTGCTTTCGCAGAAATAACAACCGGTTTAAAATCGTACTTCTATATTATTATCTTTTAAAGCTACTTTCAATTCCTCTATAGTGATTTCGCCAAAGTGAAAAACGCTTGCAGCCAAAGCAGCGTCTGCTTTTCCTTCTTTAAAAGTCTCCACAAAATGTTGCACAGTTCCAGCGCCTCCAGAGGCTATTATCGGAATATTTAAAGTATCTGATAGTTTTGCCAAAGCTTGATTTGCAAAACCGGCTTTTGTCCCATCATTATCCATTGAAGTAAATAGGATTTCGCCAGCACCTCTAGCCTCAACTTCTTTAGCCCAATCAAATAAATTTAAATTAGTTGGTACACTTCCTCCTGCTAGATGGACTATCCAATCATCATTAATTTGCTTAGCATCAATAGCTACAACCACGCATTGACTACCAAATTTATTAGCCAATTCATTAATTAATTCTGGACGTTTTACTGCTGAAGAATTTATAGATACTTTATCTGCACCAGACTTTAATAAAAGATCAACATCATTGATTGATGTAATACCACCACCAACTGTAAAAGGAATATTAACGTGCTCTGCGACCTTTAAAACCATATCAATCATAGTTTTTCGACCTTCTAAGGTTGCAGATATATCTAAAAAAACAAGTTCGTCTGCTCCTTTTAACGCATATTGTTTTGCTAACTCTACCGGATCTCCAGCATCTTTTAAATTAACAAAATTGACGCCTTTTACGGTCCTACCATTTTTAATATCTAAACAGGGAATGATTCGTTTTGTAAGCATTTTTTTCTTTTGACTTTTAGTTTTGGCTATTAACTAACTGCTAATAGCTAAAGGCTATTTAAATAAATCGTTCTAATTGTTTTAAAGTAATTCTGTTTTCATAAAGTGCTTTTCCAATAATTACACCCTCACAACCAATGTCCTTTAATTTTTCTATGTCTTCTATAGTTGTAACACCACCTGAAGCTATAAGTTTAACTGATTGACCATAACTACTATTGCTACATTGTTTTATAATGTTTTTATAAAGCTCTATTGAGGGGCCTTCTAACATCCCATCTTTTGAAATATCTGTACAAACCACATAGCGGATACCTTGCTTTTGATAGTCTTTTATAAACGGGATAACTTCCAAGCTACTTTCTTCCAACCAACCACTAATGGCAATTTTTTGGTTATTACAATCCGCACCTAAAATAATTTTTTGAAACCCATACTTTTGAATCCAAGTCTCAAAAACAGCTCTGTTTTTTACTGCTATGCTTCCTCCTGTTATTTGTTTTGCACCAGAATTAAATGCTGTAATTATATCGTTATCAGACTTTAAACCTCCTCCAAAGTCGATTTTTAAATTTGTTTTAGACGCAACTTGCTCTAACACTCTATAATTAACTACATGGTCCGCTTTTGCTCCTTCTAAATCCACCATATGCAAATACTCCATACCTGCATCTTCAAACTGTTTAGCCACCTCTAAAGGATTCTCGTTATAAATTTTGGTAGTATTATAATCGCCTTTTGTTAAGCGTACACACTTCCCTTCTATTATATCTATTGCTGGTATTATTCTCATTTCTTAGCTTTTTATTTTTTTTATTTCTGAATTAAATTCAAAATGACGCCCTTAAAGCGTTATAAAATTTTTTAATATTTGTTCTCCTATACTACTGCTTTTTTCAGGGTGAAATTGAACTCCATAAAAATTAGCTTTTTGTAATGCAGAAGCGTAATTTAAACTATAAGTTGTGGTTGCAATACTTTCAATACAGCTTTCTGCATAAAAACTATGCACAGAATACATAAACGACTGATTTTTAACACCTTTAAATAGTTTTGATTTCAAATCTGTTATAGTGTTCCAGCCCATTTGTGGTACTTTTACTGTGTTATTAAAGCGTTTTACTTTAACATTAAAAATGTTTAACCCTTTGGTATTTCCTTCTTCTGTAGATTTACACATTAGTTGCATCCCTAAACATATTCCTAAAACAGGTTGCTTTAATGTCGGAATTAAAATATCCAAACCGCTAGATTTAAGCATTTGCATTGCCGAACTAGCCTCTCCAACACCAGGAAAAATTACTTTATCTGCTGTTTTAATAACTTCGGGATTATTTGATAATATAGCGTTATAACCCAAACGCTTAAACGCAAATTGAATGCTTTTTATATTTCCTGCTCCGTAATCTATAATTACTATTTTCATATTTAGTTTTTGACTTTTACTTTTGGCTATTAACGAGTGATAAATAGCTAAAAACTGATTTACAACATCCCTTTTGTGCTTGGTAAAATCATTTTTTCAACGTCACGTTTTACAGCCATTTTTATTGCTTTGGCAAATGCTTTAAAAATAGCTTCAATTTTATGATGCTCATTAATCCCTTCTGCTTTTATATTTAAGTTACATTTTGCACCATCTGTAAAGGATTTAAAAAAGTGAAAAAACATTTCGGTTGGCATTTTTCCAATCATTTCGCGTTTAAAATCTGCTTCCCAAACTAACCAATTTCTACCTCCAAAATCAATTGCTACTTGTGCTAAGCAATCGTCCATAGGTAAGCTGAAACCGTATCTTTCTATACCTAATTTACCGTCCAAAGTTGTCGCAAACACTTCTCCTAATGCAATTGCTGTGTCTTCAATAGTGTGGTGTTCATCAACTTCTAAATCACCCTTCACTTTAATATTTAAATCTAATTGTCCATGACGTGCTATTTGATCTAACATATGGTCAAAAAATGCAATTCCAGTATCAATGTTACTTTGTCCGTTACCATCTAGATTTAAATCAATATTAATTCTTGTTTCGTTAGTATTACGTGTTATGGTTCCTGTACGTTCTTTTGTTTTTAAAAAGGTGTAAATTGCTTCCCAATTATTACTTTCTAACACTATATATTGGTTTAATAACTCGCGTTTTATCGTGATTTCATCAGTACCTAAGTTTGTGTTATCATTAATAAAAACCCCTTTAGCGCCTAAGTTTTTAGCTAGTTCCATATCTGTTAATCGGTCACCTATAACAAAAGAGTTTGTTAAATCGTAATCGTGGTTAAAATATTTAGTTAGCAACCCTGTATTTGGTTTTCTTGTTGGAGCGTTATCTTTAGCAAATGTGCTATCTATAAATTGCTCTTTAAAAGTAATCCCTTCTGCTTCAAATGTTTTTAAAATAAAATTATGAATTGACCAAAAACTGTCTTCTGGGTATACATCTGTCCCTAAACCATCTTGGTTTGTAACCATAACTATTTCAAAATCTAATTCTTTAGCAATTTTACTTAAGTAAGTGAATACTTTTGGGTAAAAGTCAAGCTTATCAAAGCTATCAATTTGTTGGTCAGCAGGTTCTTTTATTAGTGTTCCGTCTCTGTCTATAAATAGTACTTTTTTCATCTTAATTTATTTTTTTGTCAAACTAAATTCAGCTTTTCATTATTTGTCGGGTGTATCTAAACAAGTTTAGCATACCATCGCTTACAGTTTTATTAAAGGTTGCTTAACACCTCTATTAGCTTCTTATTTTCTAAAGAAGTTCCAATTGTTAAGCGTAAGCAATTACTGCATAAGGGTTGATTGGTTCTATTTCTAACCACAATCCCATTACTAATTAATTGGTTATAGCGTTGATTTGCATCATCTACCTTAACTAACACAAAATTAGCTTCTGACGGATAAATAGTTTCGATATAATTTATCGTGGATAATGCCTTAATTAGTTGCGTTCTTTGTGCAATAATGCATTCAATTTCAGAATTAACTTTAACTTGATTTTTAAGTCTTACTACTGCATGTTGTTGTGTTAATACATTGACGTTATAAGGTGGTTTAATCGTCTTTAAAATTGAAATAATTTCTGCGGAAGCATAACATATTCCTAATCTAATTCCTGCCATACCATAAGCTTTAGACAAGGTTTGAGTAATAATTAAATTAGGAAACTCTTGTAATCTACTAATCCAACTTTGTTGATTTGAAAAATCAATATAAGCTTCGTCAATAACTACAATTCCATTAAATTTATTTAATAACATTTCAATTTTAGAAGCGTCAAAACTATTGGCAGTTGGATTATTTGGCGAACATAAAAATAGCAGTTTAGACTTAGTGTTTTGAGCTTCTAGAATAGCCTCTGTGTCAGGTTGAAAACCTTCTGTTAATTCTATTTTTATAACCTCAATAGCATTAGTATTTGCTAATACTTCATACATTCCGTAAGTTGGCGGTAAAGTGATGACATTATCTTCATTCGGCTCACAAAAAGTTCTGAAAATAAGATCCAATACTTCATCACTTCCATTACCTAATAGGATTTTATTTACTGACACCCCTTTAATTGTAGACAACAATGTTTTTACTTTGAGTTGTTGTGGATCGGGATAACGATTAAGTCCATTATTAAAAGGATTCTCGTTAGCGTCCAAAATTACCATATTATCTGTAGTAACTTCTTTATACTCATCTCTTGCTGAGGAATATGGTTTTAATGCTTTGATATTAGCTCTAACCAGGTTATTTATGTTGAAATTTTGTTTCATTTTGTTTTAATTACTGAATTTGTTTCAGTTGTCGTTATTTATACTTGTGTGCTACTGAAGCGGGTTTAGTATGATCTTGTGTTATTTTAAATCTTTTAATCTAATAGTTACAGCATTTTTATGTGCTTGTAATCCTTCGGCTTCAGCCATTAACTCTATAGTTTCTCCAATGTTTTTTAACCCTTGCTTTGTAATGTTTTGAAATGTAATTGCTTTTGTAAAGCTATCTAAATTGACACCAGAATACGCTTTACTAAAACCATTGGTTGGCAAGGTATGATTAGTCCCAGATGCATAATCACCTGCGCTTTCTGGTGTGTAGTTTCCAATAAATACTGATCCAGCGTTTTCAATTCCGTTTACATAAAAATCGTTGTTTTTAGTGCATACAATAAAATGTTCTGGTCCATATTGGTTAATCATATCTAAGGCGATTTTATCCGTTTTAACTAAAATTGATTTAGAGTTTTGTATCGCTTGATTAGCTATTTGAAACCTTGGCAGGTCTTTAATCTGTACTTCAATTTGTTCTGATACTGCGTTAATTAATTTTTGGGATGTTGATACCAAAATCACTTGACTATCTATGCCATGTTCTGCTTGACTTAATAAATCTGATGCAACATAACTTGCATTTGCAGTATCATCTGCAACCACTAACAACTCACTTGGTCCAGCAGGCATATCGATAGCAACTCCATATTTGGTCGCTAATTGCTTAGCAACAGTTACAAATTGATTACCAGGTCCAAAAATTTTGTACACTTGCGGAATACTTTTTGTCCCAAAGGTTAATCCTGCAATTGCCTGGATCCCACCAACTTTAATAATTTTTGTGACACCACATAATTGAGCAGCATATAAAATTTCGTTAGCAATTTCACCCTCTTTATTTGGAGGAGAACAAAGTACAACTTCTTTACAGCCTGCTATTTGCGCAGGAATAGCCAACATTAAAACTGTTGAAAATAAAGGAGCTGTGCCTGCTGGAATATAAATCCCAACTTTTTGAATGGCTCTTTTTTCTTGCCAACAGCTTACGCCTTCTGTAGTTTGGATATAAACATTATCGTTTTTTTGAGCTTCATGAAATGCCTGGATATTGTCTTTTGCTTGTTGAATAGCTTCTTTTAATTTGGTTGAAATTTTAGAACTTGCTTCCTCAATTTCTTTGGTGTTAACAGTATTTGAAGTTAATTTGGCTCCGTCAAATAATTGCGTGTATTTAACAATAGCTTTATCACCATTACGTTTTACGTCTTCAAAAATTTGAGTTACCGTAACCTCTATATCCTTAACCGTTTGTGTTGGCCTTTTTAATAGTTCTGACCAAGTTGATTGTTCTGGGTTTATTATTGTTTTCATTATAGTACCATATTATCGATTGGACAAACTAGGATGCCTTCTGCTCCATTTAATTTTAATTCGTCTATAATTTCCCAAAACTCATTTTTATTAATTACAGAGTGTACTGAGCTCCATCCTGCTTGCGCAAGAGGTAATACCGTTGGACTTTTCATACCTGGTAAAATATTAATGATAGCATTAACTTTACTATTAGGCGCATTAAGCAGCACGTAACGGGATTGTCTAGCTTTTAAAACAGATTGAAGTCTAAATTGCAGCTTGTCAAGTATTGCTTGATTAACTGTAGATATTAAAGGAGACACTGCTAACACTGCTTCGGATTTTAAAATTACTTCTACTTCCTTTAATCCGTTTTTAAACAAGGTGCTTCCACTTGATACAATATCTACAACAGCGTCTGCTAAACCTATATTTGGTGCAATCTCTACAGAGCCATTAATGATGTGTAAATTGGCAGTTACTCCGTTTTTGTTTAAATACTGATTCACTGTATTTGGATAAGAAGTAGCGATACGTTTACCTTGTAAGTCTTTAACTGTATTGTATTTTACACCTTTAGGAACAGCTATTGAAACTTTACAACTTGAAAATCCTAATTTTTCGGTAATTGAAATATCATTACCTTTTTCTATAAGTATGTTTTCTCCAATAATAGCAACGTCTACAACTCCATCTTTAAGGTATTGTGGAATGTCTCCATTACGTAGATAAAAAATTTCTAGAGGAAAATTTTTAGCTGATGCTTTTAATTGGTCTTTACCGTTATCTATAGAAATACCAACGTCTTTTAGGATTTGCATCGAATCCTGATTTAATCGTCCTGATTTTTGAACTGCAATTTTTAATTTACTCATAGTGTTTTTGATTGTGTATGAGTAAATCTTAGGAAAGTGTATAAAAACAAAAAACCGTTTGATTTACTCAAACGGTTTTAAAAATATTTTGGGTTTATTCAATACATCTTCAACTGGCTTGAGTGCTAGTATGAAAATGATGATGTAAAGATTGAATAAAATTCATTTTTTGTTTTTTGTCTGAACAAAGATTCTGAAAAAAAGTTTACAAAACCTAATTGTTGTTCATTATTTTTTTAAAATTTCTATTGGTTACCTAATATAATTGGCATTCCGCTATCTCCAGAACCAATTACAATAACCTTACTATTAGGCGATTCTGACAACTTTACGGTCGCTTCAATACCTTTGTCTTGCAAAATTTTATCAGTTAAAGATGCACTTAAAATTCTGTTTGCATCTGCCTTACCTTGTGCTTCAATAATTACTTTTTCAGCTTCTTTAGATGCTGTTACTAATCTAAATTCATATTCTAAAGACTCTTGCTCTTGCTTTAATTTACGCTCAATAGCTTCTTTAATAGTAGGTGGTAATGTTACATCTCTAACCAAAACCTCATTTAATTGAATGTATTGATTTTCGACAAGTTTTTTAGTTTCTTCAAAAATCTCTTGTTGAATTGCATCACGCTTGCTAGAATATAATTGCTCTGGAGTATATCTACCTACAACGCTTCTTGCTGCAGAGCGTACTGCTGGCAATAATACACGTCCTATATATTCTTTACTTTTTTCTTGGTGTAATTTTCCTAAGTTTTTATAATCTGGTTGAAACCAAATTGAAGCATCCAATTTAATATCCAATCCGTTTGAAGATAAAGCACTCATTTTTTCAAAAACCTCTTGTTGTCTTACCTCATAGATAAACACCTTGTTCCATGGTGCTACAATATGAAATCCTTCACTCATAGGTGGCTCATCAACTACAACCCCTTTTCCAAAAGTTTGAAAAAGCACACCTGCTTGTCCAGAATCAATAGTTACTGCTGTTTTAGCTATTAAAATTATTGCTATTACAGCTGCAATAAGTATTGGGAATGCAATTTTTGGTAATTTTTCCATCGTATTTTTTTATTTTTAAATTAATCCTTGATATTTTCTTAAAAACCACTCTAGCGATAAACTTAACGCTATGATAAATAGTAAATAATACCAGTCGACCAAAGGTACGATACTTTTGTTACTTTTTTGAATGGGTTGGTAACGATTATCTGTTAATAAATCCTTAAATACCCCTTCGGTATTATCTATAAAATAAGGTGTTGCTTTACTATTAGTAGCTAATTGTTGCAACTTTGTTACATCTGCATTTAAAAATTGTTGTTCGACATTATATTCTAAAACTTTGAAACGTCCTGAAACCGAAATATTTTCTGAAGACGCACTAGCTGTAAAGTTGTAATCTCCAGACTCTAATCCGTTTAAATTAACTTGATAACTATTCCCTTTTAAAATTAAAGGTCTATTAAAAGTTACTTGAGATTCTTTATTTTTTAATAAAATTGATAATGACTCATTAGCATCAAACTCGTAATTTTTATTAAAAAACTGAGCATTAATAACAATGTTATCGCTTCCATTATAAAATGAATTATAATCCAGACTTAGCCTATTTTTGCGCTTGTTAGATGCTAAATACTGCACTAATTTGCCTATAAAGTTATCAAATGCTAAAAAACTATCGTCATTTAAATAGCTTTGAGAACGCCACTTCCAAATGTCTTCTCCAAATAACACTGCTTCTCTCCTACCATTAGATTCTAAAGTTGCTAGTAATGGTGCATCTGTTTTAATACCAGAAACGGTTTTGTATAATATAGTTTCAAAAGGAGTTTTAAAATCGGCTTCGCCAAAAGTTGATTTTAATGGCGGAAGAGTTTCAAAATCTAAATCTTCTATAATAAAAGCAGAATAATTAGTATTTAAATTAGGTTGATAATCTTCGGTTTGTGATGTAATATCTAAACTATAATTTAATGTTTCATTATTTAAAAAACGCCAATCCGTTTTAGAGCCTGTAATAGTCCATTTATTTATGTTTTGTTGCTCTAATTCACTTATCAACTCCTTAAATGAATTGTTTGGCTGATACATGATAACCAATTGAAAATCATTTAATTGACCAATTATTTTATTTGGCTTTAAAAAGACAACTTCACGTTGTTCATTACTCTCAATACTCTTTTTTAAAGCTCCTAAATCCGGATGCAATACTGTGCTTACAATAGCAATTTTTGATTTTTGATCAATGACTTCTACTGCAAAGTTTTTATAATTATTGGTTTTATTTTTTTCAGCGTCAAGTGGTATGACTTGTGCTTTATAACTTTGCACCCCAGCACTATTTGCTGGCAACGTAAAGTTTAAAATAATACTATTGTGTGATTTATCTAATACTAATGGTTTAGAAAAAACAGTAGTATTCCCTTTAGTTACTACAAATTTGCTTGAAATTTGTTGATTACCATTATAAACTACAATAGCCTCAACAGGGAATTTATTTTTTAAATAAGCGTATTTATTTACATTTAACTTACTAATCTGTAAATCCGAATATACCGTAGTATCTCCTAAAATTATTGGATAAATGGGTTGATTATACTTTTTTGCCGAAAACTGATAATCACTACCGATAGTTTGATTTCCGTCTGTAATTAAAATTGTTGGTGCTACGGTGTTTTTATAAACTTGTGACAGCTCTTTAAATACCTTATCTAAATTAGTCTGGGTTTTGTTAAAAGTTAAGCTATCATTAGCATTTAAAGTACTTCCAAAAGAAAACACTTCGACATTAAATTTATCTGATAATTGAGCGTTATTTTGGATAGAATTTAAAAATACTTTTGCATTTTGATCTTGATTTAAGTGTTTTAAGGAAGCTGAATTATCTACTGCTAGCACCAAGTTTGGTTTTTCAGTATAATATTTTACCTGTTCAAATTTTGGATTTATTAAAAGTAATAATATTGAGAATAACGTTATAAAACGCAAAAACACAAAAAGCGCATTATAATTAGATGCGCTTTTTGTTTTGTATTTATATTGGAATAACGCTAATAACAGCGCTATTACTCCAGCTAAAATGATATATAAGAGTGTTTCTGTTGACATTAATTAAATTAAGTTAACATTCCACCATCAACATTGATGGTTTGACCTGTAACATAAGCTGACATGTCTGAAGCTAAAAACACACATACATTTGCTATATCCTCTGGTGTACCACCACGTTTAAGCGGTATTGCATTACGCCATCCTTTTACAGTGTCTTCATCTAATTTTGCTGTCATTTCTGTTTCAATAAAACCAGGAGCAATTACGTTACTTCTAATGTTTCTTGAACCTAACTCTAAAGCTACAGACTTAGAAAAACCAATAATACCGGCTTTTGATGCAGCATAGTTAGTTTGCCCAGCATTACCTTTAACACCAACAACAGAACTCATGTTAATAATTGAGCCTTTACGCTGCTTCAACATTGTGCGTTGTACTGCTTTGGTCATATTAAAAACAGACTTAAGGTTGACTTCGATGACTTTATCAAAATCGTCCTCACCCATTCTCATTAATAAATTATCCTTTGTAATTCCGGCATTATTGATTAATACATCAATACTTCCAAATTCTGCTAAAACATCTTCTGCTAGTTGCTGTGCTTCGTCAAAACTTGCTGCATTACTTTTATATCCTTTTGCTTTAACTCCCAAAGCGATTAATTCTTTTTCTAATTCGTTAGCAGCTTCTACAGATGAACTGTAAGTGAATGCTACATTTGCGCCTTGTTGTGCAAATACTTGAGCAATACCTTTACCAATACCTCTACTAGCTCCTGTGATTATAGCTGTTTTTCCTTCTAATAGTTTCATAAATAATAAATAGGGTTAATTTAATTTCTACTTAAGTAGAAATGAAAACTTTAATGGTTTCTATTTTTTTGCAGATACCAAAAGAAATTTTCATATTCAAATATAACAAATACAAGTTGCATGAAATAAAAAAACCTCACAAAAAATGTGAGGTTTTTAAGATATATCTGTTATTGTTTAGCCTAAAACTTCGGCTACTTTTTTACCAATTTCAGCTGGAGAATCTACAACGTGGATTCCACATTCTCTCATAATTGCTTTTTTAGCTTGAGCTGTATCATCAGATCCACCTACAATTGCTCCTGCGTGACCCATTGTACGTCCTGCTGGTGCAGTTTCTCCTGCGATAAAACCAATTATAGGTTTTTTACTACCTGAAGCTTTGTACCAATTAGCAGCATCTGCTTCTAATTGCCCTCCAATTTCACCGATCATTACTACACATTCAGTTTCTGGGTCATTTATTAATAACTCTACTGCTTCTTTTGTAGTTGTTCCGATAATTGGATCTCCACCAATACCAATTGCTGTAGTAATACCTAATCCTTGTTTTACAACTTGATCAGCTGCTTCATAAGTTAAAGTACCAGATTTAGATACAATACCAACTTTTCCTTTTTTGAAAACAAAACCTGGCATAATACCAACTTTAGCTTCACCTGGAGTAATAACTCCTGGACAGTTTGGCCCAATTAATCTACAGTCTTTATCTTTGATATAAGCTGCAGCTTTAATCATATCTGCTACTGGGATACCCTCTGTAATACAAATAATTACTTTTATTCCTGCATTAGCTGCTTCCATAATTGCGTCTGCTGCAAATGCTGGTGGAACGAAAATAATAGTAGTGTCTGCTCCTGCTTTATCTACTGCTTCTTGAACAGTATTAAAAACTGGTCTGTCTAAATGTGTTTGACCACCTTTACCTGGTGTTACACCACCTACTACATTTGTACCGTATTCAATCATTTGACCTGCGTGAAAAGTACCTTCACTACCTGTAAATCCTTGAACTATTATTTTTGAATCTTTGTTTACTAAAACGCTCATGTTTTGTATTGATTAAGAAGTTTTATTTTGAATTGTTATTTGCAATGCAAAAGTAAGATTTTGATTGCGATTACTAAAGTAAATTATTTTTTATTTTTACGAATATGAAGATAAACTTGATGGGTTTTCATCAAACAACTGACTTATTTCAAACCCTTTATACAAAAGCCCGTCTTTTACTTCCCAAATAGAAATAAAATGTGCGATAGGCTCAATTTCGTCTGGTCTTTCAATTGTTGCTGCATACGCAGTATAACGTGCAGTAATCGTATTATTATCTTCTAATAGATGACTTAACTTATACGTGAAAGTCACAAAAGATTTTCTGATTTCTTTTAATTTATTATTAATTCCATCATGGTCTAAAGCTGTATAACCCCTGCTACTATTCCAATGTAATTGACAGTTTTTGTCAAACATATCTATAGCGTTTTCTGCTTTTACTAAATCTAAATTATAAAAAGCTTCTACAATTGCTTTTGCTGCCATCTATTTATTTTTTAATTGTTTAATTATTTCTGGAATTTTCTTAATGTAAGCTAATTCTTTTAATTTTACTCTTGACTCTTCTATTGGAGTACCAAAATAAGACTTTCCGCCTTCTATGGATTTAGTTACTCCTGTTTGACCTAATACGTTAGCTTTTTTACCAATTGTAATTCCGCTTGTTGTACCAACTTGCCCCCAGAGCGTTACCTCGTCTTCAATAATACAACATCCCGCAATACCGGTTTGAGACGCAATTAAGCATTTTTTACCTATTATAGTATCGTGACCTACTTGGATTTGATTATCTAACTTAGACCCTTGACCAATAGTCGTATCCCCTGTTACCCCTCTGTCTATTGTACAAAGCGCACCAATATCTACATTATCTTCTATAACTACTCTACCTCCAGATTTTAATTGATCAAATCCTTCTGGTCTGTTTTTATAATAAAAGGCGCTTGCCCCTAGAATACTTCCTGCATGTATTGTTACATTGTTTCCAATAACAGTGTCATCATAAATACTAACATTAGAATGTATTATACAATTATCTCCTATTATTACATTGTTACCAATAAAGCAATTAGGCTGTATTATCGTGTTTTTTCCAATTTTAGCACTTGCAGAAACCGCAACATTTGAGCTTACAAAAGGCTTAAAGTGGTTAGTCAGCTTATTAAAATCTCTAAACGGGTCGTCGCTAATTAATAGCGCTTTACCTTCAGGACAGTCAACTTGCTTATTAATTAAAATAATTGTAGCTGCACTATTTAAAGCTTTATCGTAATATTTAGGATGGTCAACAAAAACAATATCTCCTGGTGTTACTACATGAATTTCGTTCATGCCTAAAACCTGAAAATCAGCATCACCTACAAATTTGCAGTCAATAAGTTTTGCTATCGCGTCTAAATTATATGGTTTTGGAAATTTCATTGTATTCCAAACTACTCTTTAACACGTTCTTTATAAGTTCCTTTGTCAGTTTCAACTTTAATTTTATCACCTTCATTAATAAATAAAGGCACATTTACAGTTGCACCTGTTTCAACAGTTGCAGGTTTTGTTGCATTAGTTGCTGTGTTACCTTTAACACCTGGCTCCGTAGCTGTTACTTCTAGTATTACACTTGCTGGCATCTCTACAGATAAAGGCATATTGTCTTCTGTATTGATAATTACAGTAACAACCTCTCCTTCTTTCATTAATTCTGGAGTATCTAAAGCAGCTTCTAAAAGTCTAATTTGAGTATAATCAGCTTCATTCATAAAATGATAAAATTCGCCATCATTATATAAATATTGAAACTTATGCGTTTCTACTCTTACATCTTCTAATTTATGTCCTGCAGAAAACGTGTTGTCTAACACTTTACCGTTAGTTACACTTTTCATTTTAGTTCTAACAAACGCTGGACCTTTACCTGGTTTTACGTGTAAGAATTCTATTATTTTATAAATATCATTATTATATCGAATACAAAGTCCGTTTCTAATATCTGAAGTAGTTGCCATTATATTTTATTTTTTAATTTTTTAGTTTGATTTGAAATAACCTTTCATTATTCCACGATGAGAATTCTTTATAAACTGAAGAATCTCGTCACGTTCTGTAGTTGCCTCCATTTCTGCTTCAATAATAGCTGCAGCTTGAGAATTATTATAATTTTTTTGATATAGGATTCTGAAAATATCTTGAATTTCTCTTATTTTTTCTGTTTCATACCCTCTTCTTCTTAATCCAACCGAATTAATACCGACATAAGATAAAGGCTCTCTACCTGCTTTAACAAAAGGCGGTACATCCTTACGCACTAAAGACCCCCCTGTTACAAATGCATGATTACCGACAGAGCAAAATTGGTGCACCGCAGTCATACCTGCCAACACAACATAGTCGCCTATATTTATGTGACCAGCTAATGTTGTGTTATTAGAAAAGATGCAATTTTTACCAACAATACAATCGTGAGCAATATGGCAGTAAGCCATTATTAAACAATTGTCACCAACAACAGTTTTCATCCTGTCAGCAGTACCTCTGTTAATTGTAACGCATTCTCTTATAGTAACATTATCACCTATTATTGTAAGTGTATCTTCGTCGTTATATTTTAAATCTTGTGGTACTGCAGATATTACTGAACCTGGAAAAATATTACAATTTTTACCGATTCTTGCGCCTTCCATGATAGTAACATTACTACCAATCCAAGTTCCTTCTCCAATAATCACGTTATTACTAATTGTTGTAAAAGGCTCAATAACTACATTTTTTGCAATTTTTGCTCCTGGATGTACGTATGCTAGGGGTTGGTTCATTTTTATTGTATTGTATTATTTTACTTTTGATATTTGTGCCATTAGCTCTGCTTCTGCACATAACTTTCCGTTAGCATAAGCATAACCTTGCATGTGACAAATACCTCTTCTAATTGGTGATATTAATGAACATTTAAAAATTAAAGTATCTCCAGGTACTACTTTTTGTTTAAACTTTACATTGTCCATTTTCATAAAAAATGTTAAGTAGTTTTCTGGGTCAGGAACTGTACTTAGCACTAAAATCCCTCCTGTTTGCGCCATAGCTTCTACTATTAACACACCAGGCATCACAGGTGCTCCTGGAAAATGACCTTTAAAAAACTCCTCATTCATCGTTACATTTTTAAGACCTATAACGTGAGAGTCTGAAAGCTCAAATACTTTGTCAAGTAATAAAAATGGCTGTCTATGTGGTAACATGTCCATAATTTGATTAACATCCATTACTGGTGTTTGATTTACATCAATTTTTGGTACATTATTACGTCTTTCGTTTTTAATTAATTTGGACATCTTTTTTGCAAATTGTGTATTTACAAAATGTCCTGGTTTATTAGCAATTACTTTACCTCTAATACGTGTTCCGATTAAAGCTAAATCTCCAATAACATCTAATAGTTTGTGTCTTGCAGCTTCATTAGGGTAATGTAACGTTAAATTATCTAATATTCCGTTTGGATTAATAGCAATTGAATCTTTTTTAAATGCTGTTTTTAATTTTTCCATTGTAGATGCTGATAATTCTTTATCTACATATACAATTGCATTGTTTAAATCACCGCCTTTTATTAATCCATGTTCTAATAAAGATTCTAACTCATGTAAAAAACTAAAAGTTCTAGAATCAGAAATTTCCTTTTTAAAATCAGCAATATTATTTAGAGTTGCATTTTGAGTACCTAATACCTTAGTTCCAAAATCAACCATTGTTGTGATCTGATATTCTTTAGATGGCATTACCAAGATTTCGCTACCTGTTTCTTCGTCCGTATACGATATAACATCAGAAACCTCATACACCTCCCTAAAAGCATCTTGCTCTTCAATTCCTGCTTTTTCTAATGCTTCAACAAAAAACTTAGAAGATCCATCCATAATTGGTGGCTCAGAGTTGTCTAATTCTAAAATAGCATTATCTATATCTAAACCTACTAAAGCAGCTAAAACATGCTCGCAAGTTTGAATAGTGACTCCGTTTTTTTCCAAACAAGTACCACGTTGTGTGTTTGTTACGTAATTAGCATCCGCTTCAATTACTGGACTACCTTCTAAATCAATTCTTTTAAAAGAAAAACCTTTATTTACAGGTGCAGGTTTAAAAGTTAAGGTAACTTCTTTACCTGTATGTAAGCCAACACCTTTAAGGGAAATTTCCTTAAGTATTGTTTTTTGCTTTATGTCAGTGCTAACTATTCCCATTTCCTTTTTTTTCTAATTCGTTTATAGTTTTAACTAATTTTGGAAGGTTTTTAAAATACACATAAGACTTATTCCAGTCTCCATAACTAAACGCTGGAGAACCTTGTAATATCTCGTTATCTTTAATGTTTCTTCCTATTCCTGATTGTGCTTGTATTTTTACGTTATTACCTATAGTTAAGTGCCCTGCAAATCCTACTTGACCTCCTATTTGACAATTTTCGCCTATTTTAGTTGAGCCTGCAATACCTGTTTGAGCTGCTATTACTGTGTTTTTACCAATTTCGACATTATGCGCTATTTGGATTTGATTATCCAATTTAGCACCTCGTCTTATAATTGTAGATCCTAAAGTTGCCCGATCTATAGTTGTTGCTGCTCCGATATCTACAAAATCTTCTAATATAACATTACCAATTTGTGGTACTTTGCTATACTCTCCATTCTCATCAGGTACAAAACCAAAACCATCAGCTCCAATAATTACTCCAGAATTGATGACACAGTTGTTACCTATTACGCAATCAGAATAAATTTTAGCGCCAGCAAATAAAACTGAATCATTTCCTATAGTAACATTGTCACCAATATAGCAATTAGGAAAAATCTTTACATTATCTCCTATCTTTACATTATCTCCTATCACAGTAAAAGCGCCTACATATATATCCTTTCCAATGGTTGCAGATTTAGATATTGATGTTGGTTGCTCTATCCCAAACTTATTTAGTTTGACTTGATTATAATACTCTAACAGTTTAGAAAACGACTTATAAGCATCATCTACTTTTATTAATGTACAGCTTATTTCTTGTTCTGGTACAAAGTCTTTATCAACAATTGCAATCGTTGCTTTTGTTGTATATATATATGGTGTATATTTTGGGTTTGCCAAAAAGGTCAAAGCGCCTTCCACACCTTCTTCTATTTTGGATAATTTAGATACCTCCGCTTGAGGGTTGCCTTCTACGACACCATCTAAAATACCAGCTATTTGTTCTGCAGTAAATTTCATTGTCAACAAAAATAGAAAAAATGTGCTAAAGTTGGTCTTTTGGATAACATATATAATATTTAGTCACCGGTTTTGATAACGCTTTTAGGCTAAGTTGGTCTGAAGCCTTAACTATATCCTCAACTTTACCGTTTTTATGAAGAATATTAATATTTTGTTTTTTTTGCGAATAAGCTTGATTACTAATCTGTCCTGTGAAGACAAAATAGTCCGCTTCTGTGTCTGATAAATTATATTTTTTTATTAATGTCGCCTTACGGGCTTTTATAATTTCTTTTTTTATAGGTTTCTTTTTAATTTTAACCTTTAAAAGATGTCTATTTATAATCATCTCGCAAAGATTTTTTAATACAAAATCTTCATGATATTGCCAGTTTTTCATTGCTGAAACAATATCATAATCATCTAACTTAGCAAATGTCTCAAGGCAATCAGTATTAAATTCATCTAAAGTAATTTCGTTTTCCAAAAAGAAAGTTAATGGTTTATTAGCTTCTAAGGTCACACCTTTTTTAACCAACTCTTTAGCTCGCTTTAGCACTCTAATTAATAATTGTTCTGCAACCAAGCTAGTTTTGTGCAAATAAACTTGCCAATACATCAAACGCCTTGCTACTAAAAATTTTTCTACACTATAAATACCTTTATCTTCAATTACTAATTGGTCATCTTTAACATTAAGCATGGTTATTAGACGCTCGCTATTTATATTTCCTTCGGACACGCCTGTATAAAAACTATCCCGTTTTAAGTAATCAGCACGATCCATGTCAATTTGACTAGAAATTAACTGCAACATAAAGGTCCTATGGTAGTCCCCTTTAAAAATCTGAATGGCAAGTGTTAAATCGTCGTTAAATTCTATATTTAACTGCTCCATAAATAACAACGAAATTTCTTCATGAGACACACCGCTTACAATACTATGTTCCATAGCATGGCTAAAAGGTCCATGACCAATATCGTGTAATAAAATAGCAATATATAATGCTTTTTCTTCGTCTTCAGAAATCTCAACCCCCTTAAAACGAAGCACTTGAACAGATTTTTGCATTAAATGCATACAACCAATAGCATGATGAAAACGCGTATGATGCGCACCCGGATAGACCAAATAAGATAAGCCCATTTGAGAAATACGTCGTAAACGCTGAAAGTATTTATGCTCTATTAAATCAAAAATAATAGAATTAGGTATAGTAATAAATCCGTAAATTGGATCGTTTAGTATTTTAAGTTTGTTACTTGGTTTCAAGCTTAAGCCTTTATTTAATTAATATACACAAATATACATGAACAATATAAATATTCTTTGGGTTGATGACGAAATAGATTTATTAAAGCCTCATATCATTTTTTTAGAACAGAAAAACTACAAAGTAACAACTTGTAATAGTGGTACCGAAGCATTAGAAATTTTAAATGACAAAAAATTTGATATTGTTTTTTTAGACGAAAACATGCCTGGTTTAACAGGATTAGAAACTTTAAATGAAATTAAAGAAAAACAAGACACCCTACCTGTGGTAATGATTACCAAAAGTGAAGAAGAATATATTATGGAAGAGGCTATTGGAAACAAAATTGCCGATTACCTTATTAAACCTGTTAATCCAAATCAAATATTACTTAGTTTAAAGAAAAACTTAGACCATTCTAGATTAGTGTCAGAAAAAACCACTTCTAACTACCAACAAGAGTTTAGAAAAATTGCAATGGACATGTCTATGGTTAATAGTTATGAAGAATGGGTTGATTTATATAAAAAACTAATTTATTGGGAAATACAATTAGAAGACATTGAAGACCCTAGTATGTTTGAAATTTTAGAGTCTCAGAAAAACGAAGCTAACACACAATTTGGTAAGTTTATCGACAAAAACTACCCGTCTTGGTTTGAGCCTAATACTGATGCTCCTGTATTATCACATACACTATTTAGAGAAAAAATTGCTCCAGAATTAAGTAAAGAGCAACCAACACTATTGATTGTAGTAGACAACCTACGTTATGATCAATGGAAAGCTTTTGAGCCTTTTGTGAGCAACCATTATAAAAAACAAAAAGAAGAAGCGTTTTACAGCATCTTACCTACTGCAACACAGTACGCTAGAAATGCTATATTCTCTGGTTTAATGCCAAGTGATATGGAAAAAATGTATCCTGAATACTGGAAAAACGATACAGATGAAGGAGGTAAAAACTTACACGAAGCAGATTTTTTAAACGCACAAATGAAACGCTTAGGACTTACAAACCTAAAACACGAGTATTATAAGATTACAAACCTATCCTCTGGAAAAAAACTAGCCGATAATTTTAGAGGGCTAAAAGATAACGACTTAACCGTTGTTGTGTATAATTTTGTTGACATGTTATCACACTCCAAAACTGAAATGGATGTTGTTAAAGAGCTGGCATCTAACGACAAAGCTTACCGTAGTTTAACACAGAGTTGGTTTAAAAACTCACCATTACTAGAGATGATACAACAAGCACAGCAAATGGGCTTTAAACTAATAATTACCACAGACCACGGTACTATTAATGTAAAAAATCCATCAAAAGTTATTGGAGATAGAGACACAAGTTTAAACTTACGTTACAAAACTGGACGTAGCTTAAGTTATGAGTCCAAAGATGTATTGGCTGCAAAGGACCCAAAAACTATCCACTTACCGTCAATTAACATGAATAGCTCATTTATTTTTGCTAAAAGCGATTTGTTTTTTGCTTACCCTAATAATTATAATCATTATGTCAGTTATTATAGAAACACCTACCAACATGGGGGTGTGTCTTTAGAAGAAATGATTATACCTTTTGTAGTTTTAAGTCCTAAATAAATTATTTTTACCAAAAAAAAAAAAAAAAAAAAAAATAAACTAAAGTGATTATCAATTATACATTAGATGATGTCGAAGCTGTAGCTAAACAAATTTTAGACCTATCGGCATCTAAAATAATATTATTTGAAGGCGAAATGGGCGTTGGTAAAACCACACTTATCAAAACCTTAGTAAAATTATTAGGAAGTGACGACATGGTAAGTAGTCCTACATTTTCATTAGTTAACCAATATATAGGTAAAGACCATGATATATATCATTTTGATTTATATCGCGTCAACGATGAAGAAGAATTATACAATTTTGGAATAGAAACCTATATATATTCAGATAGTTTTGTTTTTGTGGAATGGCCTGATTTATTAAAACCTTTACTACAAGACAGTTTTACAATAGTTAA
The DNA here is from genome assembly GCA_947503885.1 of uncultured Olleya sp. Taxonomy (GTDB): domain Bacteria; phylum Bacteroidota; class Bacteroidia; order Flavobacteriales; family Flavobacteriaceae; genus Olleya. Next base: position 223,852 of record CANNFD010000001.1, read on the forward strand.
AATAGAATTGTCAGAAAATACTGCAAGAGAATTATCTGTGACTAATTTTGATTAAAAATTCTAAATTTTCTAACTTTAAAAAGTGTATTTTTGACTAATTGCGGTTTTAACCACAACAGAAATTAAAAAAAATGCTGATTTTAACATAATTTTAACATTTGGCCGAATTTTGTGCTTAGATTTTATATAGTTTAGAGGTATAATTAATTAAATCCCTAACATTATGAAAACAAAAAAGTATGTATTAGCAATCGCTATTTTCGGAGGTGTATTATTCACAGCACAAGCTACAAATCTGATTGATTTAGATGGACAACAAACAACAGAAATTGAAAGAAGTAAAATCAAAGTTCCAAGACACGGATAATAAAAGTCTTATTTTAGGTGGTATCGTAGCTACTCTTATAGCTATAACTCCCTATATATTTTATTCTTATGAAAATGTCCCAGACCAACAGGTCTGGGACACTTTTTTGTTTACCTATGATAGTAAATATTACGAGAGTGCCTTAACAGGTATATGGACTTTAATGGGTAAATTAATCCCTTTATACTTATTAATTATTTGGTTTTTTACTTGTCGTCATTGGTGGTATCATTCATTATTAATACCAATAACAATGTATATATTCCAACTTTCGAACGTAATCAACGAAGATATTCAATATGTTGATAATCATCAGTTTAAATATTTAATATTTATAATGGCAATTATAATCCCTTCAATTTATTTAGTAAGAGCAAGATTATTTAATAGAATAAATTCAATAGGAAAGTCTACTCAAGAACTTGAAGACGAATTAACCTTTAGGCCAAAAACACTTTGGGGAAAAATTAAACAGTACTTTTAATTAAACCACTTAAATTCTATTAAGTTAAAAAAATACATTTACTGATTTATCATAAGTAGAAAGACAATTACTAGAACAACTTTGTTTAAAATAAATAAGACTGTATTTTTAATGCATTTAATTACAATAATTTTGTAATTTGTTTGTGTTTTTAAAATCAACTTAAATATGTCTAAACAACTCTCTCCATTTTCTAAAGCAGAATTACTCCCTCAAGAAGAAACCTTAGAGATTTTTAAACATAAAAGCAATCTTTTTATCGGCATACCTAAAGAAACCGCTTTTCAGGAAAAGCGCGTATGCCTTACACCTGATGCTGTATCTGCAATTGTCAACAACGGACATCGGGTTTTAATCGAGTCTGAAGCTGGTAAAGGCGCCAACTTTAGCGATAAAGATTATAGCGAGGCTGGTGCAGAAGTCACCAAAGACACTGCAAAAGTCTATTCTTGCCCAATGATTTTAAAAGTAGAACCTCCTACTCTAGCTGAATTAGAATTAATAAACCCGCAGACCACTTTAATTTCTGCGCTTCAAATAAAAACACAATCCAAAAAATATTTTGAAAAGTTAGCTTCAAAACGTATAACTGCATTAGCTTTTGAATTTATTAGAGATAGTGATGGTGCTTATCCTGCAGTTAGAGCGCTAAGTGAAATCGCAGGAACTGCATCTGTACTAATTGCTGCCGAGCTTTTAAGCAACTCTAGTAATGGTAACGGGTTAATGTTTGGAAACATTAGCGGAGTGCCACCTGTTGAAGTTGTAATACTTGGCGCAGGTACTGTTGGTGAGTTTGCTGCTAGAAGTGCGGTTGGTCTAGGCGCTAATGTTAAAGTTTTTGATAATTCTATTACCAAATTACGCTGTTTACAGGCTAATTTAGGTCGCACACTTTACACATCAACTATACAACCTAAATATTTAAGTAAAGCATTAAAACGCTGTGATGTAGTTATTGGCGCGGTTAGAGGAAAAGACAGAGCCCCAATTATAGTGTCTGAAACAATGGTAGAAAGCATGAAAAAAGGTGCTGTTATTATTGATGTAAGTATTGATATGGGTGGTTGTTTTGAGACCAGCGAAGTTACTACACACAATAATCCAACTTACAGAAAAAATGGAGTTATCCATTATTGCGTCCCTAATATTCCTGCACGCTATTCTAGAACAGCATCTGCCTCTATTAGTAATATTTTTACTCCTTATTTATTAGAAATTGCAGACAATGGTGGTCTAGAGCATGCTATACGATTTGATAAAGGTCTTAAAAATGGGCTCTATTTTTATCACGGAATTTTAACCAGTCGTGCAGTTGGTGAATGGTTTGATCTAAAATATAGTGATATTAACTTATTAATATTCTAAATTTGCAATTCAAAAATTTAGAATGAAAATATTACACAGAATTGGTTATTACTTAGGAGGATTTTCTATTGGGTTAGTATTACTAGCTTTATTCTTAAACGGAAGAGGTGTGTCTTGCGAGTATAATTACGGTCCAGAAGGTAGAGTGCTTAAAAATATAAGAACAAAAACACTTAAATACTCTTCTAAAAGTCAGCTTTTTATAGATTCTAAAGCTATAGATACAGCTTCAATAAGTCACATCTTAAAAAAGGGTGATATTGACTTTTCTAAAAGTGAACCTAGAAATAAACCTTGCGGTATCTATTTTATTTACGGAGAAACTAAAGACAATAAAAAGGTAGAGTTCTACATAGAAAACTGTGACAGCATAGCTACTATGCAAACCATAAAACTTTTAAACTAGCTGTTTTTACGTCTTTTACGCTCTTTTTTCAATAAAGTCAACTCACGTCCTGTTTGTCCTGCAACCGATGTGTTTTCTTCTGCGCGTCTAATTAAATAAGGCATCACATCTTTAACCGGTCCAAATGGCAAGTATTTTGCAACATTATATCCATGAGCAGCCAGATTAAAACTAATGTGATCACTCATCCCAAACAATTGACCAAACCATACACGATTATCATTTTTTTCAACTCCCAAATCACTCATTAATTGCATGGCTAATAATGAGCTTTTTTCGTTATGTGTCCCAATAAAAATTGAAATTGTATCTAAATTGTTTAAAATATAAAGTAAACAGTCATCAAAATTTTGATCTGTTGTTATTTTGTCTTTGCAAATTGGCGACTCATAGCCTTTTTCTTCAGCACGCTCACGCTCTTTTTCCATGTAAGCGCCTCTAACTATTTTATAGCCTAATGTATATTCTCCAGACTTCGCACGCTCATGAGACGCCCTTAAAAACGCTAATCTGTCGTGTCTGTAACACTGCAAAGTATTATATACAATTGGTTTTTCTGTATTGTAAGCAACCATCATATCTTCTGCTAAATCATCTGCAGCATCCTGCATCCAGCTTTCTTCACCATCAATCAAAACTTCAACATCTTTTTCTTTAGCTAGTTTACAAATAGAGTGATATCGATCCACTATTCTTTCCCATTCTTTTTGTTCTTCTTCTGTAAACGGTTTTCCTTCGCCTTTTTTCTGAAACAAATAAAAGCGCCCTAACCCTGTTGGTTTAAACACAACAATTGGCATGGCTTCTTTTTCTTCACAAAAATAAACCAGTTTCATTATTTTTTCTTTAGCAGAGTCAAACTGATTTTCTACAGCTTTACCCTCTACTGAATAATCTAATACAGAACATACCCCAGCTGTAAACATTTTGTCTATAACTGGCAGACAATCTTCTTCATTTACACCACCACAAAAATGATCAAATACCGTAGCCCGGATCAATCCTTCTACTGGTAAGTTTGCTTTTAATGCAAAGTTAGTTGCTGCTGTACCAATCCTAACTAAAGGTTGATGCGATATCATTTTAAATAAAAAATAAGCGCGTTCAAGCTCTGAATCACTTTTTAATTTAAAAGCAACTTCTGTGTTTTCAAAAAGAGTATCTTTTATCATAATACATTTTAATTTAGACAAAACAAATATACTATCTATTGGTCTTGTATTTTAAAAAAACTATTAATTTTACTTCTTAATATTTTACATATCCATGACTCCCATACAAACTCAAGATTATAGTGTCCAGTTTAACCAAGATTGCTACCCTGCTTTAAATACTTACATTAGTAAAAATAGATTTTCTAATATTTTTATTCTTGTTGATAGTAACACTGCAAACCATTGTTTACCAATATTATTAGCGCAGTTAGAAACAGATTTAACAATAGAAATTATTGAAATTGAAGTTGGAGAACAACACAAAACCATAGAGACTTGCATGGGGGTTTGGCAGACCTTATCAGAATTAAGCGCAGACCGCAAGTCACTAATGATTAATTTAGGAGGTGGAGTTGTGACAGATTTAGGAGGTTTTGTAGCTTGTACTTACCAACGAGGTATACAGTTTATAAACATTCCTACGACACTTTTATCGATGGTTGATGCTTCTATTGGAGGAAAAAACGGAGTGGATTTAGACAATATAAAAAATCAAATAGGCATTATCAAAACACCTAATATGGTGTTGATTGATACTAACTACCTTGCCACTTTATCAAGTAGAGAAATGCGTTCTGGATTAGCAGAAATGCTTAAACACGGATTAATACATAACGAACTGTACCATAGCAAATTATCAAACTTATCTAATCTAACACTTGAAGATTTAGACCAGCTAATTTATGACTCCGTTTTAATTAAAAAAGACATAGTAGAACAAGATCCTACAGAACAAAACTTAAGAAAATCTCTAAATTTTGGACATACGCTTGGACACGCAATTGAATCTTTTTATTTAAATCACGGCACTAAAGCATTATTACACGGTGAAGCTATTGCAATAGGAATGATATTAGAGGTTTACTTATCTTCAATATTACTTGATTTTCCTATTGAAAAAGTCAACCAAATAAAAGACAACACCATTAAACTGTTTGGAAAAGTTGAAATCCCAGAAACCGACTACTCCTCAATTATAGACCTAATGAAGTTTGATAAAAAAAACGATAACGGTAATGTCAATTTTGTATTACTTAACGCAATTGGACAACCCAAGATTAATTGCATTATTGATAACTCACTGATAATCAAATCTTTTAATTTTTATAACGAATAATACTTTCGCATTAAAAAAAATCGTAATTTTAATTAATTGCTATGTTAATAAACTATTCAAACTAGTTTAATTTAAAACATATTGATATGCGAAAAGTTATTGTAGATTATAAAAAATTAACACCAGAAGTGTTAAACTTATTGACACAGAAGTTTCCTGATGGCTATGGAGATAACGATATTATTGTATTTGATAACCACAGAAACGAAACTATTGAAGCTGTAGAAGTAAAAACAGAAGACACCATTTACCTAGTTAAAGTAAGCAGCAAACTACACTATACTATGACTAATTTTGACTCTACCATTGAAGTAGAAACTAATAACGAGGGACATGTAGTTGTAGATTTTAACGACAAACAACTAGATAGTAATTTTATACTATCTGACGATGAAGAGTAATTATAAATAACGCTCTTTAACAACGTTAATATGATGCTTTTCATGCCCTATAACTAAAAAACCTAGCGCCCTTACAGAAACTTCTCCTGACCCAGCAACACCTTTGTTTAACAAACTACCTTCAGTAAAACTTTTAAACAAAGTTATAGTCGCTTTTCTTACACTTGAATATTCTTCTAATAAATCATCAATCGTTCTATCATTTGCATTAGACCAATCCACATAGTCATTCTCATCAAAACCAGCCAAAACAGTCTTATCATTCCTAGAAAACCTAAGCGCCCTGTAACAAAATACACGCTCACAATCAATTAAATGACTAATAACCTCTTTAATTGTCCATTTTCCTTCGGCATATCTATAATTAAGCTTATCCAAAGATATAGATTGGAAAAAATTTAATGCAGCTTCAGCACTTACTTGTAAACCTGGAAGCAACTCAAGACCTTTAGCATGGTCGATATACCCTTTAAAATAAGGCAAATATTCGTTATTATTTAAATCTGAAGTTGTCATTTTATTTTATTTATATTAATTAAACAAAAAAACGCTTCAAAAAATGAAGCGTTTTAATATAATTGATTTATTACGATTTACAACTCGTTAAAAATACTGTGCATTAAACGCTTTTTATCGTTAATACTTTCTTCTAACGATATCATAGTTTCTGTTCTGTAAACCCCTTCAATATCATCTAACATAAAGATAACATCCTTTGCATGCTCTGTATTACGCGCTCTAATCTTACAAAAGATATTAAACTTACCAGTAGTCACGTGAGCAACGGTAACAAAAGGAATTTCGTTAATACGCTCTAAAACAAATGATGTTTTAGATGTGTTTTGAAGAAAAACACCAACATAAGCTATAAAAGAATAGCCTAACTTTCTGTAATCTAATGTTAAAGAAGACCCTTTAATAATTCCAGCATCTTCCATTTTTTTTACTCTTACATGAACTGTTCCTGCAGAAATTAATAATTTTTTTGCAATATCTGTAAAAGGAACCCTTGTGTTCTCAATCAACATATCAAGAATTTGATGATCAATTTCATCTAATTTAAACTTCGCCATTTTATGATTTTATTATATAATATGCAAAATTAAAACATTTTCAATAATTTTTATGTGTTAAACACAGAATTTTTTAAAGATTTAATGATATTTTCACATTATCTATTTTTACGAAATCGATTGCGCTTCCAATTGTAAGTGATTGATTATTTGTAGTAAAAACCTTATCTTCCTTAGCATCAATCTCTTTATGGCCATAAAAACCTGACAAATCTCCTGTCATAGCCACTTTAGGAACAAATATTACGTTATCATCAACTAGTACCTCTTCATAATTAAAACCTACATCTAACACCTGGTTAGAAAACTCAGCATTTCTAATAATTATATCATAGAATAGTTTTCCGTTTTCAGGTATTGTAAAATAAGCTTCATAGTCATCACCAGACACATTATTCTTTGCAATATAATCTAGCGCTATCACAAGCGACTTATAAACAAACCCTCTAACCTTCTCTCTATTATAGTCATTTGCATAATGACCAGCCTCAAATAAGACCGTAGGCGTATTTAAAGACTGAAAAGTATCTCCAACACAGTTAAGATTAAAACCGTCATCATATCTACCTATTTGATTACACAAGTCTGACTGCATCCCTATATTGATAGCATTTATCAACTCCATTGCTTGTTTTCGGGTCTTGGTAACACTTCGCTCTTTATCTTGAGAAGGCGATAAAAACGATAAAGTAGCAGTATTATTAGTGTCTGCAACACTATACATTGTACGCTGCCCATGTAAATTAAAACAAAAATTAGGCTTAAAATGGTCATAACACTGCCTTAAAGCTACACTTTCTGGTTGCGACAAATCTTGTGCATCCCTATTTAAATCGACCTTATTTGCATTTAGTCTGGTGTAAGCTTTAGCTCCGTCAGGGTTTAACATCGGAATAACCTTGATCGTACAAGCAGCTAAAACTTCAGAAAGCTGATTGGCTCTAAAAGTGTTTAACACATCAAAAATAGCCTTTGTAGTCGTAGACTCATTTCCATGCATTTGTGACCACATTAATATTTTAATAGGACCAGACCCAACTGTAATAGAAAACACATCATCACCTAATACAGAATTTCCGATTACCTCTTTTTTAAAAATTGAAGGCAACAAATGTATCAGAGGTTTAATATCAGACAACTTAATATATCGTCCAAAAAGAGAAGGCTCTTTATATGTTTTTAACAAGTCGTTTAAAGTAGTACAATCCATTGCTCTTATTTTAGTTTACAAATGTAACCAAATGTTTATTTACAATTGTAACCATAAAAATTTACATTTGTAATTTACTTATGTAAACATTTTAGAAGTTGTTTAATAAGTTTGTTACCTTGCTAGATATCAAAATAATAGTGATTCAAAAAACATTACATAAAATACTTGTTTTCAGTTATTTAAAGAACTTTAAATGAAGTTATAGTTTAATGTTTTTATCTGTTTAAAGCACTTAACTACTACTGTTTTGTCAACAAATTTACATTTGTAACATTGTTTATCGCTTGTAATTGTTTACATTTGTATCGTTATGATAAACAACGAAGAATTTTCAAAAAGACTACAAGAAGTCATGGATTATTACGGTGAAAACGCCTCATCTTTCGCAGAAAAAATAGGTGTTCAGCGTTCTAGTATTTCGCATATATTATCTGGTAGAAATAAACCAAGTTTAGAATTTGTTTTAAAAGTTCTCTCCTCTTTTGATCAAGTAGAATTATATTGGTTGATGAATGGAAAAGGAAAATTTCCGAAATCAGATTCTAAAAATAAAATTGAAACACCTTCCCCCTCAAAAAAACCGAATGAAGATTTATTTACAAATTCAAATAATGAAGATTCTGACAATTCTAAAAATTCTGATTTATCTAAAATCATAACTCAAAATAATTCTGCTGGAAAAAAAATTGAACGTATTGTCATATTTTATACTGATGGTAGTTTTTCAAATTTTGAGAATTCGTAAATAGATACATAAAAAAATCAAATACGCGATTTATAGAAAGCCTACTTTTTTAAACATTTAAACAAACATTTCATTAATTTTGTTTTAAATATTTAGAAATGAAATTAAAATTTATTTACCTATTAGTCTGTTTTTCTTTATTTAGCTGCTACAATGTAGAACGCAATTGCAATGACTTTAAAACAGGACAATTTTATACCGAAGTTAAAGTTGGAGAAACTGTTTACAAATCTACTTTTACTAGAACTGATAATTTACAAATAGAAAATTATAACGGTAAAATTGACAGCACCCAGGTTAGATGGGTAAATGACTGTGAGGTTATATACAAAACTATCAATCCAAAAAACATGGCAGAGCGCAAAGATGTGCATCTTAAAATTTTAACCACTACAGACTCTTCTTATACTTTTGAATATTCATATGTTGGAGAAACCAACAAACAAAAAGGTATAGCTTACATAAAAAAATAAAACATGTTAGAGTTTCTTACTTCTAGTGATGCTATTTTTGCATTATTAACATTGACTTTTTTAGAAATTATTTTAGGGATAGATAACATTGTCTTTATATCTATTGCTGCCAATAAATTACCCGAAGACCAACGCGCAAAGGTTACCAACATTGGTTTAATACTAGCAATGGTACAACGTATAATTTTATTATTTTTTGTATCGTTTTTGGTTGGACTATCAGAACCTTTTTATAAGTTAGATCTTGATTGGATGCACTTAGAACTTAGCTGGCAAGCATTAATTTTATTTTTTGGTGGCTTGTTTTTAATTTATAAATCTACTTCAGAAATTAGAGAGAAAGTTGAAACACCTTCACACGATGAAGATGAAGTAAAAGGAAAAGCTATTAAGTCTCTAAAACATGCTATAGTTCAAATTTTAATTATAGATTTTATATTTTCTATTGATTCAATTTTAACTGCAGTAGGTATGACAAATGGATTGTCGGACAATCATAATTACAACTTAATATTAATGATAATTGCTGTTGTTATTTCTATTATAATAATGATTGTTTTTGCTAATAAAATTAGACTTTTTATTGATGCTAATCCAAGTGTACAGATCTTAGGATTATCTTTTTTAATATTAATTGGTTTTATGTTAATTACAGAAGCAGGACACTTATCGCACACAACATTTTTTGGTAAAACCGTTGGCGCAATACCTAAAGGATATTTGTACTTTGCAATTGCTTTTTCGTTATTTATAGAGTTTTTAAATCAAAAGGTTGCAAAACGAAGCAAAAAGGTTAAATAGAAATAAAAAAAAGACCATCAATTAAGATGGTCTTTTTTTTTAAATTTAAAGTAATACTAATAAAGTAATAGTTACTATTAAAATAGTGTTACCTGACCTTTATCGTCTAATCCAAAATCTTTATCCTCTTCATTATTTTTAGTTGCTGAAGCATCTGATTTAGTCTTAATCGTTTCAGAAACATTTTCCTCATCTTTTACCTCTAATTCATCTGCAGGAATATCCTCTGGTGCCTCATAAGGCAAAGCATCTAATAAATTAATTGCATTAACTTTTTCTTTAGTTAATTGATTACCTAATGCTGTTATTCCTTTAATAGAAATAAATTCTTCTAAATTAATTGCTTCATTATCCTTTCTGTCTTTACCTCTTTCTTTGGCAAAAACAATTTCGGCTACAGGCTTCCAATCTGTAGAAACAATTTCTAACTGAGAGTTTGGATGATCTGTTATAAATAATTCTTCTTTATTTTCATTTTCAATTAAAAAACGTTTTACATAATAACGTTCCTTCTCTCCATCATAATAAATTGCAGAAATAGGTTTTTTAGGCATCCATTTTTCTAAGACTATCATATCGTCATCAAAATGAAGTGTTACTTCTGGCGTTACTGTTTTTACAATACCTTTTTGATTAATTATTAGCAGCTTATCTTCCCCTCTAAACTCGCCAACCAACTCACCTCTACCGTCAACATTTAAACGCTGTACAGTGTCATCGAACCAAATTTTTCGTGGTTTTAAAGTTGAGATTCCTTTTTCTTTTAACTCTACAGATTTAATAGCGTGTTTAGTAACTACGTTACCTTTAGAAGCACGACCTTTAATTAAAATATCAGCAAAATCTAAATCCCATTTTAACTTTTTAATACTTCCAACTTGACGCAAACTAATGGACACCACCTCAGCTTCTCCATTTGGATTTGCTGAAAAATACCAAAACTTAGAGCCTTTGTTACCGTTAGTTAAATCGTATTCTTTATCTCTTGTAATAGAGGTAACTGCAAAACGCTTTACATAAGACGGACCTTTAGTCCCATCACGATAAATTAAATTATAAATAGTACGCTTGTCTTTTTTCTTGAAGACCGCTACGTGGATAATACCTTTACCTATAAACGTTTTACTATCTACTTTAGTCACCATCATTTTTCCGTCTGCTGTAAACGCAATGATATCGTCAATATCACTACAATCACACACATACTCGTCACGACGTAAAGAGGTCCCAATAAACCCTTCTTCTCTATTTACGTACAATTTAGTGTTTCTAATTACTACCTTGGTAGCATCTACATCTTCAAAAGCACGTAATTCTGTCTTACGCTCTCTACCTTCGCCATATTCTTTTTTAAGTCTTGTAAAATAAGCAATAGCATATTCTATTAAATTTGCTAAATGGTGTTTAACCTCAGCAATTTGAGCTTCTAAAGCATCAATTTTTTGCTGTGCTTTATCAATATCAAATTTAGAAATACGTTTAATTCGTATTTCTGTTAAACGCGTAATATCATCGACCGTTATAGCGCGTTTTAAGTGTTTAATATGTGGTTTAAGCCCTTTATCAATTGCATCAATTACACCATCCCAAGTTTCTTCCTCTTCTATATCACGATAGATTCGGTTTTCAATAAAAATACGTTCTAAACTAGCAAAATGCCACTGTTCTTCAAATTCGCCAAGCTTAATTTCTAATTCTTGTTTTAATAACTGAACTGTATTATCTGTACTACGACGTAACATTTCTGTTACACCTACAAATAAAGGTTTGTTATTTTCAATTACACAGCCTAAAGGCGAAATAGAAGTCTCGCAAGCTGTAAATGCATACAATGCATCAATGGTTTTATCTGGAGATAATCCTGAAGGTAAATGAATCAAAATCTCTACTGTAGCAGCAGTATTATCTTCAATCTTCTTGATTTTAATCTTTCCTTTATCGTTTGCTTTTAGTATAGAATCTATTAATGATGATGTTGTAGTCCCAAAAGGCAACTCGTTTATCACTAGCGTATTCTTATCTAACTGACTGATTTTAGCGCGACAACGTACTTTTCCACCACGTAAACCATCATTATAATCACTACAATCTGCAATACCACCAGTTGGAAAATCTGGTAAAATTGTAAAGCGTTTACCTTGAAGGTGTTTTATTGAAGCATCTATAAGCTCGATAAAGTTATGAGGTAATATTTTAGTAGATAACCCTACAGCAATACCCTCTCCTCCTTGTGCTAACAGTAATGGAAACATTACTGGAAGGTTAGTAGGCTCCTTACGACGACCATCATAAGATGCTTGCCATTTTGTAATTTTTGGATTATAAACAACGTCTAATCCAAATTTAGAAATCCTAGCTTCAATATATCTTGCTGCTGCTGCGCGATCGCCTGTTAGGATATTCCCCCAGTTTCCTTGGGTATCTATTAATAAATCTTTTTGACCAATTTGCACCATTGCATCTGCAATACTAGCATCCCCGTGTGGATGGTACTGCATTGTATGTCCAACAATATTAGCTACTTTGTTATATCGTCCATCATCCAAATCCTTCATCGAGTGCATGATACGACGTTGCACAGGTTTAAAACCGTCTTCAATAGCAGGTACAGCACGCTCTAAGATTACATAAGAGGCGTAATCTAAGAACCATTCTTTATACATACCAGTTATCCTGGTAATAGTTTCTTGTGGTTCTTGGTTATCTAAGTTTTCTAAATTGTCGTTAGCTAGGTCGTCGTTGTCTTCTATCATCTATTTATCCTCCTCTATTAAATCTAATTCCACTTTTAGATTATCAATAATAAACTCTTGTCTTGTTGGTGTGTTTTTTCCCATATAAAAAGAGAGTAACTCTTCAATAGACATATTGTCATCTAACATGATTGGGTCTAATCTAATATCTTCACCAATAAAATGCACAAATTCGTCTGGACTAATTTCACCTAAACCTTTAAATCGGGTAATTTCAGGCTTTGGTTTTAGTTTTTCAATTGCATTTCTTCGTTCTTCTTCAGAATAACAGTATATGGTTTCCTTTTTATTACGTACTCTAAACAATGGTGTCTGTAAGATATACAAATGTCCTTCCTTAATAACTTCTGGGAAAAATTGCAAAAAGAATGTAATTAACAATAGCCTAATGTGCATTCCATCTACATCGGCATCGGTAGCAATTACTACGTTATTGTATCTTAAATCCTCAAGAGATTCTTCTATATTTAAAGCTGCTTGAAGCAGGTTAAACTCTTCATTTTCATAAACAATCTTTTTAGATAACCCATAACTGTTTAATGGTTTTCCTTTTAAACTAAAAACCGCTTGCGTATTTACATCTCTAGATTTAGTGATACTTCCTGATGCAGAATCCCCCTCTGTAATAAACAGTGTGCTTTCTAAGTTACGTTCGTTTTTAGTATCTCCAAAGTGCACACGACAATCGCGTAGTTTTTTGTTATGTAAACTTGCTTTTTTAGCTCTGTCTTTTGCTAGCTTTCTAATACCAGACAATTCTTTACGCTCGCGCTCTGCTTGCAAAATTTTACGTTGTAATTTATCCGCAGTGTCTGGATTTTTATGTAAATAATTATCTAAATAAGTCTTTAAAAAATCTGTAATATATGTACGTACAGTAGGCAAATCGCCTCCCATGTCTGTAGAACCCAACTTTGTTTTTGTTTGACTTTCAAAAACAGGCTCCATTACTTTTATTGCAACTGCACTAACAACAGATTTACGTATATCTGATGCATCGTATTGCTTGCCAAAAAAGTCTCTAATGGTTTTTACAATCCCTTCTCTAAAGGCATTTAAGTGTGTTCCTCCTTGTGTGGTGTTCTGTCCGTTTACAAAACTATTATACTCTTCGCTATATTGTGTTTTACTATGTGTTAGAGCAACTTCAATATCATCACCACGAAGATGGATTATAGGATAAAGCAAGTCAGACTCTGCAATCTTTTCTGCTAATAAATCTTTAAGACCGTTTTCGCTAAAATATTTTTCGCCATTAAAAACTATTGTTAAACCTGGATTAAGGTAAACGTAGTTTTTAAGCATTTTTACAATATACTCACTTCTATACTTGTAATTTTTAAATATGATTTCGTCAGGAATAAAAGAGACCTTTGTCCCTTTTCGGCGGGTAGTTTCTTCCAAAAATTCTTGATCGACTAAATTACCTTGTTCAAAATCTGCAGACGCACTTTTACCTTCTCTAGAAGATTCTACTCTAAAGTAAGACGATAATGCATTTACTGCTTTAGTACCTACTCCGTTTAATCCTACAGATTTTTTGAAGGCTTTAGAGTCGTATTTACCACCGGTATTCATCTTAGACACTACATCTACGACTTTTCCTAACGGAATACCACGTCCGTAATCACGAACTATTACTTTGCTACCTTGTATAGAAATCTCGATAGTTTTTCCTGCGCCCATAACAAACTCGTCAATTGAGTTGTCTAAGACTTCTTTTAACAGAATATATATACCATCATCTGGCGACGATCCATCACCAAGCTTACCAATATACATCCCTGGACGCATGCGGATATGTTCTTTCCAGTCTAGTGATCGTATATTATCTTCGGTATATTTAGTTTGTTCTGACATAAAATTTAGGTGCAATTTTGAGATACGTTGCTAATATAATATAACCCTTTAAAAAATGAAACACTGCATCGATAAAGTAATTAACAATAAGCAGTTAATCGTGTTGAGAACAGCTTTATAGTATAGAGTATAATTATATTTAATTGTAAAAATACAAAAATGCCATAATGATATGATTCATTATGGCATTTTAAATTATTTATTAAGCAGTTTTAAACGTTAAATAAGAAATGCATTACATCCCCGTCTTTAACGACATAAGTTTTACCTTCTACTCTCATTTTACCTGCCTCTTTAACTTTAGCTTCACTTCCGTATTGCACATAATCTTCATATGCTATTACTTCTGCTCTAATAAATCCTTTTTCAAAATCGGTATGTATCACACCTGCTGCTTGAGGTGCAGTGTTACCAACTTGAATTGTCCAAGCTCTAACTTCTTTTACTCCTGCTGTAAAGTAAGTTTGAAGATTTAATAATTTATATGCAGAACGAATTAATTTAGCCGAACCTGCTTCTTCTAACCCTATATCTGCAAGAAACATTTGACGCTCTTCATAATCATCTAATTCTGTTATATCTGCTTCAGTACCTACTGCAAGAACTAACACTTCAGCGTTTTCGTCTTTAACAGCTTCCCTTACTAAATCTACATATTTATTACCATTTACTGCACTACCTTCATCTACATTACAAACGTACATTACTGGCTTATCTGTAATAAATTGTGACGGTTTTATATAGTCTTTATAATCATCTTCAGAAAACTCTAAAGCTCTAACAGATGTACCTGCTTCTAATGCTGCTTTTACTTTTAGTAATACAGCTTCTTCTGCTTGTGCTTCTTTATTACCGGTTTTTGCAGCTCTCTTAACTTTTTCTAACTTTTTTTCAGCAGTTTCTAAATCTTTAAGCTGTAACTCCATATCGATAGTTTCTTTATCTCTTATAGGATTTACATTTCCATCAACATGCACAATGTTTTCATTATCAAAACAACGTAATACATGTAAAATAGCATCGGTCTCTCTAATATTAGCTAAAAATTGGTTTCCTAACCCCTCTCCTTTACTTGCTCCTTTTACTAAACCTGCAATATCCACAATCTCTACCGTTGCCGGCAAAACGCGTTCTGGATTTACTAATTCTTCTAATTTTTCTAATCTAGTATCTGGTACATTTACCACACCAATATTAGGTTCGATAGTACAAAACGGAAAGTTTGCACTTTGCGCTTTTGCGTTAGATAAACAATTAAATAATGTTGACTTCCCAACGTTTGGCAATCCTACTATACCTGCTTTCATTTATAAAAATTTACAATAATTTAAGGGTGCAAATATAGTACTATCTTAACAACTATATATTAGATATCATATTTTTAATTTTTTAACATTTAACCTACAAAAACAAGAGCTTAAAAATCAAATAAAACACGAATTTGTTAACTAAAAACAATAAATACTACATATATCACATCGCTTTGTTAAAATTTTAACATATTTTAGAGATTAATTAATTAAACCAATTAAATATGAAAAAACTAAAATTATTATTCTTGCTACTTCTTTCCGTAGCATTTGCTAATGCACAAAACAATGTTTCCGGAACAGTTTCTGGGGATGATGGTTTTGGCATACCAACAGTCAACGTAACAGAAAAAGGAACAAGTAACGGAACAACAACAGATTTTGATGGGAATTATTCTTTAAATGTTTCTGAAAATGCAATTATTGTATTTAGTTATGTTGGATATGAAACTAAAGAAATTAATGTAGGAAGTAAATCTATAATTAATGTTACCTTATCTAGTGGAGAAGCTTTAGATGAAGTTGTTTTAATTGGATCTAGAAATCCAAACCGAACAGCTACTAATACAGCAGTAGCTGTAGACGTAATTGACGTCACGGAATTAGTAACCAAAGGACCGCAAGTAAATTTAAATCAAATTTTAAATTTTGTTGCTCCGTCATTTACATCAAATACTCAAACTATTTCTGATGGAACAGACCATATAGACCCAGCTTCTTTGAGAGGTTTAGGACCAGATCAAGTTTTAGTATTAATTAACGGAAAAAGACGACATACCTCTTCTTTAATAAATGTCAATGGTACATTTGGTAGAGGAAGCGTTGGTACAGATTTAAACTCTATCCCATCTGCATCAATTAAAAGATTAGAAGTATTACGTGACGGTGCAGCTGCACAATATGGAAGTGATGCAATAGCTGGTGTTATTAACATTGTATTAAATGATAGTACTAACGAGTTAAACTTTAATATAACCACTGGTGCCAATAGTAGTAAAAATGCGAATGGACAAACGGGTGGTATAGATGGAGAAACCATTAATGTAAGTGCCAACTACGGTTTAGATATTGGCGAAAAGGGAGGTTTTATAAACTTTACGGGAGACTTTGATTATAGAGAAGATTACAATCGAATGAAAGAATGGGAAGGAGATGTTTTCAACCTTTACAATACAGTAGAACGTTTTGCAAATGCAGATGGCTACCCATTAGCTAATTTATTAGATGATGATGTTAACGATGTTATCAACTATGCAAACCAAGCAGGAATTGATCTTATGGGGGCAACAACTAAACCAGAATTACAAGCTGTATTAATTGCCGATAATACAAATGCAGAACTTGCAGCTAGAGGTTTAGAGCGTAAAGATTTTAATATGAGAGTGGGTCAATCTGCACTTCGTGGAGGACGTTTTTTTGCTAATATGTCAATACCTTTAGACGATAACGGAACAAAATTATACTCATTTGCTGGATTAAGCTCTAGAACTGGTAACTCGGCAGGTTTTTACAGACTACCTAATCAAAGTAGAACCTATACTCCTGCTTATATAAATGGATTTTTACCTGAAATAAACTCTAACATTAAAGACCAATCTATTTCTGTTGGAATTAAAGGAAAAGTAAACGACTGGAATGTTGACTTTTCAAATACCTATGGTAAAAACGCATTTTTATATACTATTAGTAACACTTTTAATGCGTCTTTACAAAACGCATCACCAACCACTTTTGATGCTGGAGGTTTTAATTTTGCACAAAATACGGTCAACTTAGATATTAATCGTTTTTATGATGATCATTTTGAAGGATTGAATGTTGCTTTTGGAGCTGAATATCGTCAAGAAAATTATCAAATTACAGCAGGTGAAGAAGAGTCTTACACACAATACACAGCTGCAGGAGAAGCTATTACTTTATCTACACAAAATCCTTCTGAAGACTTTTTTGGTAACAGTCGTCCTGGTGGTTCGCAAGTTTTTCCTGGTTTTAGTCCAAATAACGAATTATCAAGAGGAAGAAGTAGTGTTGCTGGGTATTTAGATTTGGAAGCAGATATAACTGATCGTTTTTTACTGAATTTTGCTACAAGATTTGAAAATTATTCTGATTTTGGTTCTACACTAAATTTTAAACTAGCTTCACGTTATAAAGCAACTGAAAACTTAAACATAAGAGCTGCTTTTAACACTGGATTTAGAGCGCCATCGTTGCACCAACTTTATTTCAACTCGACAGCTACTATATTTGACCAAAACGGAAACCCACAGGACGTTGGTACTTTTGCTAATGACAGTAGAGCTGCTAAATTATTAGGTATCCCAGAATTAAAAGAAGAAACTTCAAGAAGTATTAGCTTAGGATTTACTAATAAATTTCCAGAAGCAAATATAACACTTACTGTTGATGGTTATTTTGTAGCTATTGATGACAGAGTTGTTTATACAGGACAGTTTTCAGGACCTGGAACCGGAACAGAACTTGACAATCTTTTATCTCAGGCTAATGCATCTGCAGCTTCATTTTTTGCAAATGCTATTAATACAGAGTCTAAAGGCTTAGATATTGTAGTAACACATAAAACAAACCTAAATGAGAACATGACTTTAAAGTCTGATTTATCTGCTACTTTATCTAAAACAAAACAAGTTGGAGCTATTAAAGCTTCACAAGTATTAGAGGATGCTGGATTAATCGATACTTATTTTCCAGAAGATAGTAGAGTGTATTTAGAAGAAGCTGTACCTAGAACTAAATTTAATTTATCTAATACCCTAAGCACAGATAAGTTTAATATCTTTTTAAGAAATGTTTATTTTGGAGAAGTAACCGAAGCAACAACTAACATAGACAGACAACAAGTTTTTGGTACAAAACTAGTAACCGACTTGACTTTTGGTTATAACATGTCAGAAACAACTACAATAACTATAGGAGCAAATAACCTTTTAGATGTATATCCTGATCGTGCAAGTCAATCTTTATCAGATGGTGGTAATAACAGAAGTGATGGTAGATTTGATTGGTCTAGAAGAGCTCAACAATTCGGAATTGGAGGTCGTTTTATTTTTGCTAGATTAAGTTTTAAAATAAAATAATTATTAAATAATTAATCAAAAAAAATCCTGAGTTTTAAAACTCAGGATTTTTTTTGTTTTTATGATTATCCATCAGGATGCATAAATTTTTGCTTTCCTAATAAAGTTTCTTGACTTTCTACATGATCATCATCAGGTACACAACAATCTACAGGACACACCGCAGCACATTGTGGCTCTTCATGAAAACCAACACATTCTGTACACTTATCAGGTACGATGTAATAAATCTCATCACTAATAGGTTCTTGCGCTTCGTCTGCATCAACTTCCTTACCGTCAGTTAAAACTAATTTACCGTTTAAACTCGTCCCGTCCTTATATCTCCAATCGTCAGCACCTTCATAAATAGCGGTATTTGGGCATTCAGGCTCACAAGCTCCACAGTTAATACATTCGTCTGTTATAATAATTGCCATAGCGTATTTTTAATCTTTTTTGTTTACTTAACTTTGTGGTGCAAAAATAAAGCCAAAAAAGGTGTTATACAAATAATAATGAGTAACAAAAATTACATTACGGAAGCTTTTATCGAATTAGGACGTTTTATTAGTCAATTTACTACTGAAAGCATTGAAAAAAAAGAAAACATACTACATAACGATTTGTTTTTTGATGGATTTAACCATCAGATTAAATTAGCTAAAGAACATAATGGTTGGTTTACAAAACAAAATATACAATTTTCTTTGGAAGGTTGGAGTAAACAATTAACTAAAAATAAATTAGAACAATGGTTAAGCAATTATACTATTGAAAATAAAAACCCAAAAACTGTCGCTATTATTATGGCAGGAAATATTCCGTTAGTTGGGTTTCATGATTTTTTATGTGTACTGCTTACAGGTCATGCTGTTTTAGTTAAACAGTCGACTAACGATAAACATCTATTACCTTATTTAGCAAAATATTTAGAGCATGTAGCACCTAAATTAAAAGGAAAAATAATATTTACTGAAGATAAATTAGAAAATTTTGATGCAGTAATAGCTACTGGAAGTAATAATACAGCGCGCTATTTTGAATATTATTTTAAAAACAAACCGTCAATAATTAGAAAAAACAGAAACTCTGCTGCCATACTTACTGGTCAAGAAACAACAGAGCAATTAGATGCATTATCCGAAGACATTTTTAGATATTATGGCTTAGGGTGCAGAAACGTTTCAAAATTATTTTTACCTAGAAATTATAATTTTGATGCTTTTTTTAACGCTATGTATAAATGGAATCCAATTATTAACGAAGCAAAATATGCTAATAATTACGATTACAATAAAGCTGTGTATATAATGAGCGAGTTTGATATGCTAGAAAATGGGTTTTTAATGATTAAAGAAGACCAAAGCTACGCATCTCCTATTGCAACAGTATTTTACGAGTATTACGACTCTACAGAAGCGCTAAAACAAAAAATAGAATTAGATAAAGAACTAATCCAATGTGTGGTTGCTAATAATTTTAGCGAATCAGAAGTTCCTTTTGGCAAAACACAAAAACCAGAACTTTATGATTACGCTGACAATGTGGACACTATTGCATTTTTGTTAAAAATATAGTTGATAAATTATTATATTCTTAACTTAATTTAAATCAATAATTAGCACCTTTGTCAACCAATAAAAAAGATAAATTCTGTATTAACAGAAAACAAAATTTGTAACCATGCAAAGACATAATTTTAGCGCAGGACCTTGCGTATTACCTAAAGAAGTATTACAAAAAGCATCAGAAGCCTTATTAGATTTTGATAACGGTTTATCTCTAGTAGAGATTTCTCATAGAAGTAAATCCTTTGTTGATATTATGGAGCAAGCTAGAGCCTTAGCTTTAGAGTTGTTAGGTTTAGAAGGTAAAGGCTACAAAGCATTATTTTTACAAGGGGGTTCAAGCCTACAGTTTTTAATGGTGGCTCAAAATCTTTTAGAAAAAAAAGCTGCTTATTTAAATACTGGTACTTGGGCTGATAAAGCTATAAAAGAAGCTAAGATATATGGTGACATTTTAGAAGTTGCTTCATCAAAAGCTGCTAACTATAATTATATTCCTAAAGGATATGAAATCCCAGAAGACTATGATTATTTTCATTGTACATCTAACAACACCATTTTTGGAACTCAAATAAAAAAATTCCCTAAATCGCCAATACCAATGGTATGCGATATGAGTAGTGATATTTTTTCACGCACTTTAGACTATTCACAATTTGATTTAATTTATGCTGGAGCTCAAAAAAACATTGGACCAGCAGGTACTACATTAGTTATTGTTAAAGAGGACATACTGGATAAAGTATCACGTAAAATTCCTTCAATGTTAGACTACAAGGCACATATTGACAAAAGTAGTATGTTTAATACACCACCTGTTTTCGCTGTTTACACATCAATGTTAACAATGCAATGGTTAAAAGACTTAGGTGGTATTGCTGCTATCGAAAAAGAAAATGATAAAAAATCTCGATTAATGTATTCTGAAATTGACTTAAACCCATTATTTAAAGGGTTTGCTGCAAAAGAAGATCGTTCTGACATGAATGCAACATTTACACTATTAAATGATGACTTAAAAGAAACATTTGATACCATGTGGAAAGAAGCAGGAATTAATGGATTAGATGGTCACAGAAGTGTTGGAGGTTACAGAGCAAGTATGTATAATGCCTTATCATTAGATAGCGTTAAAGCACTTGTTGAAGTAATGAGTGAATTAGAAAGTAAAGCATAAAAAATATTAAAATGAAAATATTAGCAAACGACGGAATCTCACAAAGTGGAATTGACGCTTTAACTGCTGCAGGATTTGAAGTTATTACAACTACAGTAGCACAAGAACAATTAATAAACTTTATTAATGATAAAGACATCTCTGTTTTATTAGTAAGAAGTGCAACTACCGCAAGAAAAGACTTAATTGATGCTTGTCCAAACCTAAAAGTAATTGGACGTGGTGGTGTCGGTATGGATAATATAGATGTGGACTACGCTAAACAAAAGGGTATACATGTTATTAATACGCCTGCTGCTTCATCACAATCTGTAGCAGAGCTTGTTTTTGCTCACCTTTATGGTGGGGTTAGATTTTTGCACGATGCTAACCGTAATATGCCATTAGATGGTGATTCTCAATTTAAAAAGTTGAAGAAAAACTACGCAAAAGGTGTTGAGCTAAGAGGAAAAACATTGGGTATAATAGGTTTTGGTCGTATTGGTCAGGAAGTTGCTAAAATAGGTTTAGGTGTTGGAATGAAAGTTATTGCAGCAGATAAATTTATCGATGCTGCAGAGGTCAGTGTTGATTTTTTTGACGGACAATCTGTTAAATTCAATATTAAAACCGAAGCTATGGAAGACGTTTTAAAACAATCAGACTTTGTTACTTTACACGTACCTGCCCAAAAAGACTACATTATTGATAAACCAGAATTTGATTTAATGAAAAACGGATCTGCTATCATAAACGCTGCTCGTGGTGGTGTTGTTAATGAAGTAGAATTAGTTAAAGCTTTAGAAAACGGTAAGTTAGCATTTGCAGGTTTAGACACTTTTCAAGACGAACCTACCCCAGCAGTGCAATTATTAATGAATGGAAGAATATCACTAACACCTCACATTGGTGCTGCAACTAACGAAGCACAAGATAGAATTGGTACCGAATTAGCTACACAGATTAAAAAACTGCTTTTAGTCGACTAAAACACTCCGTTAATCGGTAAATAATTTAATATAGTATTTATAAAAAGTCACATTGTCCAAATGTGGCTTTTTTTTGTACTTTTAAAGTATCAATATTAATAACAATTAATTTATATATATAATGGCAGGAATTTTAGACTTACTAAACTCAGATTTAGGAAAAACAATAATTAGTGGTGTATCAGGATCTACAGGTACAGACCAAGACAGAACAGGTAGCGTTTTAACTATGGCTTTACCAGTGTTAATGAAAGCTATGGAGCGTAATGCTTCAACACCAGAAGGTGCAGAAGGGCTTTTAGGAGCAATTAAAGGTAAGCACGATGGAAGTATTTTAGATAATTTAGGTGACCTTTTTGGAGGTGGCGTAAATGATGAAGTTGTTAATGATGGTGATAAAATACTTGGTCATGTTTTAGGCTCTAAAAGAGACGGAGTACAACAAGTTATTGGTCAAAAATCTGGTTTAGATGCTGGATCAGTAGGTAATATTTTAAAAGTAGCTGCACCAATACTAATGGGTGTTTTAGGTAAACAAGCAAACCAAAACAATGTAAGCTCAACTAACGACCTAGGTGGGTTATTAGGTGGATTATTAGGTGGTAATGACTCTAAAAACGAACAAAGCTTTTTAGAAAAAATATTAGATGCTGATGGTGACGGTAGCGTAATAGATGATGTTGCAGGAATGCTTTTAGGAGGTGCTGATAAAGGTGGTTCTAAAAAAGGAGGACTTGCTGGTTTATTAGGCGGACTTTTCGGAAAATAATATTCCTAATTTATAATAAAAAAAGCCAAACTTAAGTTTGGCTTTTTTTTTGTGGGTATAACTAACAATATATTTTGTATTTTTATTAAAATATTGGTTATGAAAAATTTACTTTTAATTGCAGTGTTGCTAACTATCGCTTTTAGTTGTGGATCAAACAAATCGATAATACAAAAAGACAAGTCTTTAGCCCAAAAAGGAGATACTATTACAATATCTAGTAATCAAACTGAATATGATATAATAATTATTGAACCTCGATATAATACTTGGTTAAAAACGGTTGCAAAACCTGAAGGGTATTTCACACAACAATACTTAGAAAACAAAAATAAATTTTATGTTTCAGAGTGGAATAGTCGTGTTTTACAACCCCAACGCTATAATTCTAATTTGTATGAACTACAAATTGATTATAGATCAGACATAGATTATGGGTATGATGTCAATTACAAATTATACAATTACTTTATCTTTTTTCAAAACAGATATAATCAAAATCTTTTAGGTGGTCATGTTCCTCCTAATTAAAGGCATTTCTATATCTTTGCAAAGACAAAAATTGCAATGGAAAAATTTAAAACACGTTGGGAAATCCAACAAAATTGGCAACTATTATTCCCTGTTTTAGGCTTTTTAGCACTAGCTTATTCTAGCTATAAGCTTGCTAATAAAATGATTGACAACAATATATTTTTAGTTATAGCTTCAACTATAATATTAACTTCAGTCTTATTAAAATTCATTTTATTTCTATTTAAAAAATTAGAAAACAAATGGGAAGTTACCTATAGATGGGAGATGATTCGCATTTTTATAGTATTTGCACTAACAGGAAGCTCTTCATTATTCATTGGAAAACCAATTATTTATTGGTTAGGTATTACTAAAGAAAACTTAAATATTGTTGTCTATTGGATTTTATATATTATCATTGGACTTGTTTTTTATCAAATACTATTAGTAACTTTTGGCTGGTTAGCTGGCCAACATAAATTCTTTTGGGAATTTGAAAAAAAGATGATTAGACGTTTTGGTCTTGGTAAATTTGTAGATTAATTGAAACAACAACAACACATAGCCTTTAAAATTGCAGCAATAGTAGTACTATTAGCTGTCTTATTACCGTCTGCTGTACAGTTTACACACCTATTAGAGGACCACAAACATCAGGTTTGTACAGATAATTCTAGTACACACATGCATGAAATTGATTTGGATTGCGAGTTTTATAAATTTCAAATCAACCCCGTGTTTTCTTTTAACACCAAAACGATAACATTTTTAAAAGCATTCAAAAAACAATCCCTTATAGCGTCTCAATATCATTTTATTAGCGACTACCAAAAACTTGGTTTTGCGCTTCGTGGTCCACCACAATTAATATAACTCTTGTTTGTTTTCTTCGGAAAACCATTTTTTACGAACAAAAATTATATTAAACAATCATAAAATGAAAGCATTATATTTTATGCTATTGGCATTAGTTTCTACTGCATCAATAGCACAACAAACCTTATCTGGTCAAGTAACGATTATAAACACAACAGAAGTTGTTCCATACGCAAACCTATATTTTCCACATTTAGAAAAAGGTGCTACAACCGACCTAAACGGAAACTTTACAATTAAAAACTTACCTACTGGTACACATAAAATAATAGTATCAGTGATTGGTTTTGAAACTATTTCTCAAAACATTACACTTCCGGCTTCAAAAGCTATTACATTTAAATTAGTACCCTCTGTAATAGAAATAGACGAAGTAATTTTATCAACTCCGTTTCATAAACTTCAAAAAGATAATGTGATGAAGGTCGAACAAGAAAAAATGAGTACCCTTCAAGCTAAAGGCGCTATGACGTTGTCCGACGGAATGACTAATATCGCTGGTGTAGAAAGTATTACCACAGGTTTAAGTATTGGTAAACCAGTTATTAGAGGTCTAAGCAGTAATCGTGTTTTAGTCTATGCACAAGGTGTGCGATTAGAAAACCAACAATTTGGAGACGAGCATGGTTTGGGTGTTAATGATGCTGGAATTGAAAGTATCGAGGTTATTAAAGGTCCAGCTTCCCTCCTATATGGTAGCGATGCACTTGGTGGTGTGATGTATTTAAACCCAGAACGCTATGCCTTTTCTAATAATAGCAAAACAGATATAAACACTCGCTATTTTACAAATACCAACGGTTATAGTACCAATATTGGTTTTAAAAAATCTGCAGATCAATTTAAATTTTTAATTAGAGCTAGTCAAGCAGAACATAGCGATTATGAAACCAAAAATTATAGCGTTACAAACACAAGATTTAGAGAACAGGATTTAAAAACAGGAATTGGTTACCAAAGTACTAATTTTAAAACCGATTTTAGATATAATGTAAACCTTTCAAAATTAGGGATTCCAGAAGAAATTGGTGTACAATCAAATGCTAGAACACCTTTAGAGCCTTACCAGTCATTGAATAATCATATATTAAGTTCTAAAAGCACATGGTTTTTTAATAACTCTAGTTTAGACATTAATTTAGGTTTTATTTATAACGACAGAAAAGAGTTTGAAGACCACCATCACGGTGATGAAGCACATCATGACGAGGAGCACGAAGAAGATAGCCACCATGAGGAGCATGAAGAAGCTTTAGAAGATGAAGCACCTGCCTTACACATGAAATTAAAAACGTTTAATTACGACATTAAATATAACTTAGCAACCCATGGTAAATTTGAAACTATTGTTGGTCTACAAGGGATGAACCAAACAAATAGTAATTATGGTGAAGAGTTATTAATACCAAATGCAACAACTAATGATGTTGGGGTTTTAGCTACATCACACATCCACTATGATACTTTTGATATACAGTTAGGTGCACGTTTTGACAACAGAAACATAACTATTAACAATACTATAAATAAACAATTTAATAGCTTTAATGGTGCTGCTGGTATAAAAGCAAACCTTATAGAAAACACAGTCATTAGATTAAATTTAGCATCTGGATTTAGAGCTCCAAACTTATCAGAATTAGCTTCTAACGGGACACACGAAGGAACAAACCGTTATGAAATTGGTAATTTAAACTTAAAGAATGAGCAAAATTATCAGAGTGATTTAGCTTTAGAGTATAATAACAAACATTTTGAAGTCTTTGCAAATGGTTTTTACAACCATATTAACGACTATATTTTCTTAGCGCCTAATGGCGTAACTATAGATAATACACCTGTTTTTAATTACTTACAGAGTAATGCACGTTTATATGGTGGCGAGTTTGGTGTACATTTACACCCACACCCTTTAGATTGGTTACATTTAGAATCAAGCTTCGAAACCGTTACTGGTAAACAAGAAAATGACAACTATTTACCATTAATACCTGCAAGTAGCTTAACTAATACGTTACGTGTTGAGTTTGAAAATAACACCTTTAAAAAAAGCTATGCTTTTATTAAATTACGCAGCACATTTACTCAAAAAAACACAACTGTTTTTGAAACGACAACACCTATTTACAACTTACTTAGTGCTGGTTTTGGTACAACAATTAGCCTATTTAACAACCCTTTAAACATCAGTATCTCAGGGACAAATCTAACAGACAAAGTATATGTAAATCACTTATCTAGATTAAAACCTGAAGGTATTGCTAATATGGGTCGTAACATTAGTTTTGGTTTAGGTTACACTTTATAATAACTAAAAACATTAACTATAAATATCCCTTATTTCTTAAGGGATATTTTTTTTGTCCCCACCTTAAATAATTAAAATTTTAGAAATAAAAATCTACGGTTTTAGCTTCAGTTTTAGTAACACACAAATTTTAACGCCATATTATAGATAATCCTAAAATCAACTCAATAATTTTCAATACTTTTGTTAGACAAACTTTTAAAAATTTCCGCTTGACGGAAAAACAAAAATATATCTGATGAAAAACACAGCTTTAACAGCAACTCACGAAGCACTTGGTGCAAAAATGGTTCCTTTTGCAGGTTACAATATGCCTGTACAATATGATGGTGTAAATATTGAACACGAAGCAGTAAGAAAAGATTGCGGAGTTTTTGACGTGTCACATATGGGAGAGTTTTTAATCTCTGGTGAGCATGCGTTAGATCTAATACAAAGCGTTAGTAGTAATGATGCTTCAAAATTAACGGTTGGTAAAGCACAATACTCTTGCTTACCTAATGATGACGGTGGTATAGTTGACGATTTAATTATCTATAAGTTAAAAGAAGACCAATACCTTTTGGTAGTTAATGCAAGTAATATTGAAAAAGATTGGAACTGGATTACCTCTAAAAACACAGTTGGTGCTGATATGCGTGATTTGTCAGAAGACTACTCGTTATTAGCTATCCAAGGTCCTAATGCTGTCCAAAAAATGCAAGCTTTATCTAGTCATGATTTATCTGCTATTAAATTTTACAATTTTGAAGTTGGAGATTTTGCAGGTATTGACAATGTGATAATTTCGGCAACTGGTTATACAGGTAGTGGTGGTTTTGAAATTTATTGTAAAAATGACCAAGTCAAGCAAATTTGGGATAAAGTTACAGAAGCTGGTGCAAAACCAATAGGATTAGCTGCTCGTGACACCTTACGTTTAGAAATGGGATATTGCCTTTACGGAAATGATATTGACGATACCACATCACCACTTGAAGCTGGTTTAGGTTGGGTTACTAAGTTTAATAAAACGTTTACAAATAGTGAAGCTTTAGAGGATCAAAAACGTCGTGGTGTTGACCGTAAATTGGTTGCCTTTATGTTAGATGAAAGAGGGATACCAAGACAAGGTTATGATATTGTAGATGGTCAAGGTAAAAAAATTGGAGAGGTAACTTCTGGAACCATGTCTCCTATGTTAAACAAAGGGATTGGTTTAGGTTATGTCCCAACAGTTTTTGCAGATGTTAATAGTAAAATAAATATTCAAATACGTAAAAACGCAGTACCTGCAACTGTTGTAAAACCTCCGTTTTACAAAGCGTAATTACTTTATGTTAGATTTTAATAAAATTATAAACAACATCCATAATAACTTAAAAAACAACGTTGTTAAGGGTGTTGTTGCTTCTTATATTCCAGAGTTATCAAAACAAGATGTCAATCAGTTTGGTATCTTTATGCAACACGTTGATGGTCGTACGTTTAAGGCTGGAGATGCCCAAACGCCTTTTTCTATTCAAAGTATTTCAAAAGTATTAACACTATCTAAAGCTATTGCTTTTGAAGATAATAATTTATGGAAACGGGTTGATGTAGAACCTTCCGGAAACCCTTTTAACCATTTATCTTTATTAGAATTAGAAAACGGAATACCAAGAAACCCACTAATAAATGCTGGTGCAATTGTTATTGCGGACATACTATGTACTAAGCTAGAAAATCCTAAAGAAGATTTTTTAAAATACGTTAGAGATATTGCTAACGACCAATCTATAAATTACAACTTTAAAGTAGCTGAGTCCGAACGAAAAACTGGATTTAATAATTACGCTGCTGCAAATCTTTTAAAATCATTTGACAACCTTAATAATGATGTAGATGTTGTCATGGATTTTTATTTTCATCAGTGTGCTATAGAGATGACATGCGCTCAAGTTGCTAAAGCTTTTTACGTTTTTGCAAATAGCGGAAGATGTTTTAATAACATACAACATATTACAAGTAGCCAAGTCAAACGTATTAATGCTATAATGCTGACTTGTGGTTTTTATGACGAGTCTGGAGAGTTTGCTTTTGAAGTAGGCTTACCTGGAAAAAGCGGTGTTGGTGGTGGTATTGTTGCCTTACTACCAAATCATTTAATAATTTCTACATGGTCACCGGGATTAAACCCTAAAGGAAACTCGCTAATAGGCATGCAAGCTTTAGAGCAATTTACTACACAGACCAATTTATCTATTTTCTAAACGTTTAGTGTATTAATGAAAGAGATAAATAACAAACACCGCATACTAATTATTGGTGCTAGTGGCTTTTTAGGTCAGGCTATCTATAAGGAGTTGTGTGGTTATTTTAGAACCTTTGGTACATATTGCACAGATAATTATGCGTTTAGTAAAAACCAACACTTTTTTCAATTCAATATAGAAGAAGACGATATTTTTGAAATCCTTGATATTGTAAAACCAACTATTATAATTTCGGCAATTAGAGGAAACTTTTCGGCACAAGTGATTACACATCATCATATTGCAGAATATATTGTTGCTACCGACAGTAAATTAATATTTTTATCGTCTGCAAATGTTTTTGATGCGTATAGCAAATTTCCTAGTTACGAAAACGACAAAACACTAAGTCATAGTATGTATGGTCATTTTAAGATTAAAATAGAAAACATGCTATTGCGTTTACCAAAACGCCATTTTACAATTGTTAGACTTCCTATGGTTTTTGGAGCATACTCGCCAAGAATACAAGAAATAAAATTTCATTTAAAAGAAAAATTACCCATTGAGGTGTTTCCTAATTTAATAATGAATGTAACTACAGATACTAAAGTTACTCAACAAATTCATTATATAATAAACAGAAACAAAACTGGTATTTACCACCTTGGAAGTAAAGATTTGGTGCATCATGACGATTTTTTTAAAGAAATTTTATTGTCGCTTGGTGTTTCAAAACCTTTATTTAAGCAAGTATATACTACTAATGACGATAGGTATTTAGCAGTATTAGCAAAAGAAAACAAGCTGCCAAAACATTTAGAATTAGTAAGTCAAGACATTTTAACAGAATTAGAAGTTTAATTTTCTTATTTTTAAATAAAAATTATGGCATTACTTACTCAAAACGAAATCGAACAACGCTTACTTAGGCTTCCAGAATGGGAACATTACGATAATGCAATACATGCAGAGTTTGAATTTGAAAACTTCAAAGATTGTTTTAGTGCTATGAGCAGAATTGCTTTTGAATGTGAAGCACTTAACCACCATCCTGAATGGACAAACGAATATAACGTGCTTAAAATTACAATCACGACCCACGATGCCGGAGGGGTAACAGATAAAGATTTTAAATTAGCTCTGGCTATAGAGTATATTGTTGAAGAAGAAGAGGATTAAATTTTAAAAGCTTTAAATGAATAAATCCCTACTGCTAATCTTCGTTTTTCTTTATAATTTATCTTACGCACAAACAGACACCCTGTTTTGCAAACAATTGGTAGCTGTAAAGCAATTAGTAAAAGACAATCATTACCAGCCTAAAGCTATTAATGATAGCATGTCTAAAAGTGTTTTTAATCTATTTATTAAAGGTTTAGATAACGATAAAGACTATTTTTTACTTAGTGATATAAAACAATTACAAGCTGACCAATTAATGCTTGACGACTATTTACTAGCCGATAATTGCAGTTTTATAGATAAATACACCACTGTTTTAACCCAACGTGTTGAGGACTCGAAAGCAATTTTAGAGCAACTAAACACTAAAACACCAGATTATTCTGGAGGGTTAACTTTACAATACTTACCGTTAGATCAATATTCTTATCCTAAGGACTATAAGGCATTAGAGGTTGCTTTAGAAAAACTAGTAGCCTATAAAGTAATATCAGTTTTAATAGACAAGCATCAAGATTTAAAGACTATTAGCGCAAACTTTTATACTATTGAAACCAGTATAAGATTAGATGTAATAAAAAATCAATTGTGTTTATTAGAGGAGTTATCTAATAGTGATGGCGGGATAGATAGATATGTAAAAAACGCATTTATTAATGCTTATTTACATTATCAAGACCCACACTCTACTTTTTTTAATCCCACTGAAAAATTAATTTATGAGGGCGGACTATCTAGTAACCAGTTTTCTTTTGGTATTATTACAGATAAAAACAAACAAGGTCAGATAATTATAGTAGATATCACTCCTGGTAGCGCAGCTTTTAAAAATGGTAATTTTGAAATCGATGATGTTATTGTCTCTTTAACTGCTAATGACGCAACTTTAAAAACCTTATGCGTATCTAATCATGACATTGAAGCTTTTTTAAATAAAGAAGAACACAAAACAGTCTCTTTTTTATTAAAAAAGAAAAATGGAACGCTCCAAAATATTACCATAACTAAAACAAAAATTAAAGTTGAAGATAATGCTATTAGAGGCTTTTTATTAGGTACAGAAGCTAATCTAGGGTACATTAAAATTCCACGATTTTACACAAACGACGAATCCCCAAATGGACGTGGATTGACCTCGGACTTTGCTAAGGAGTTATACAAACTCCAAAAACAAAATATAGAAGGTTTAATTATAGACTTACGTTTTAATGGTGGTGGGTCCATGCAGGAAGCAGCAGAGTTAACAGGTATGTTTATAGACCGTGGTCCTGTTACAATTATTGAAACTAAAAACAAAGAAAGTTACACCATTAGAGACAATAAACGCGGTACTTTTTTTAGCAAACCAATTGTCGTATTAGTTAATAGCTACAGTGCTTCTGCGTCAGAGTTTTTTGCTTCTGCAATGCAAGATTATAATCGAGCATTGATTGTGGGGTCAACAACACATGGTAAATCTAGTGCACAGCGTATACTTCCTCTTGATGTTAATAATAATTTAGGCTTTTGTAAAATTACTATAGAAACATTTTATAGGGTTACAGGTCAAAGTCATCAAGCTAAAGGAGTAATTCCAGACTTAAAATTACCTTCTATCTATGATGATTTAGATAGCGGTGAGCAATATTATGAGTATGCTTTAAAAAACGATACTATCACAGCTAAATTAAAGCACAAACCATTACAAAAAAAAGATTACAGTAGTATTATAAACAACAATAAACAACGTGTACTAGCTAATAACGCCTTTTCATTAATTTCTCAAAATAATATCAAATTAAAAGAAAGCCTATTTACAAAAGGTGAAAAATATCCGTTAACTATTGAAAATGTGTTAAAAAGTAAACAGAAAAAAAAGGATTTAATTAATCAAATTTTCCCTGACCAAACCCAAGTCTCTCTAATTAAAGTCTTTAACACAAAACCTACAGAAGAATTATTAAATTACAGTAAAGAAGATCAAACGCTTAATTCTGAAATAATTACTCAATTATCAAAAGATATTTATATTGCAGAAAGTTATAATATTTTAAAGGATCTAATTCACCTTAATTCTAATTAATGAAAAACATCAAGCCCCTACTACTTGTACTAATTTTTACAGTATCATTTCAATTAAACGCACAAAGTTTTAAAACAGCTTCAGACTATCTGGCGTTTATCTCAGAGCAGCAAGCATTAGTTACCAAAAACATGTGGAAATACACAAAAGCTGTTGCACACAGTAAAAGTGACCGATCTATAGCTTCTAAAAGAGCGTCATTGCTTAAATCTATGCAACGCGGGATTTCTAAAATTGAAAAAGCAGAAGGTTTTGGCGGGGACGATTACAAAAACAAAGTTTTAAGCCATATGCGACTTAACGAAAATCTATTAAAGCAAGATTATGCTAAAATAATAGATATGAAAGCAGTTGCAGAGCAATCTTATGACCTAATGGAAGCCTATATAATGGCTCAAGAATTAGCAGATAAAAAAATGGCACAAGCACAAGCAGAATATGAAACTCATTTTTATGCATTTGCAGCTGCAAACAATGTAAATATTGTAGAAAGCGAAACAGATTTAGGTAAGAAAATGAAAATTTCAAACGAAGTTTTTGACCATTATAATGACATGTATCTTACTTTTTTTAAAGTGTATATTAACGAAATATACCTTTGGGAAGCTATAGAGAGTAATGATATAAGTGCAATCCAACAAAATGCAAATGCCCTAAAACTAGCTGCAGAAGAAGGTTTAGAGGTTTTAAAAACAAAATCCGTTTACAAAAACGACAAAGCTTTAGTGCT
Organism: uncultured Olleya sp.; assembly: GCA_947503885.1. Classification (GTDB taxonomy): domain Bacteria; phylum Bacteroidota; class Bacteroidia; order Flavobacteriales; family Flavobacteriaceae; genus Olleya. The sequence goes on from CANNFD010000001.1 coordinate 256,889, forward strand.
AGCTACAAAAGCAACCTTTAATTTTTTTATAGACGAAGTAGATAATCAGATTCCGGTGTTAGTAGATTTTTTAGTGTCAAAACAAGATTTTGAAACCATCCAAACTACTTTAGATAAAACACCTGAAAAGAAAAGAACTAAAGATCAAATTGATAACTTTAATAAAAAAGTAGCAGAGATAAATAAAAAAGGAAAAACTTATAATAAAGTTAATGCTACACTAAATAACGACCGTCAAAAATCCTTAAATAAGCTTGAAAACACAAAAGCAAACTATTTAAGTAGACACATACCTAAAGATTAAAATTAAACTAAAAGTTTTTTTAAATTTGTAATCATAAAAAATAATTAACTACTTAGTTTTTGCTAAAGCAAAACTATAAAAACATAAAACCATGGGAAGAGCTTTTGAATTTAGAAAAGCACGTAAGATGAAACGTTGGTCTGCAATGAGCAAGGCTTTTACACGTATTGGAAAAGATATAGTAATGGCTGTAAAAGAAGGTGGACCAGATCCAGATAGTAACTCGCGTTTACGTGCAGTTATCCAAAATGCCAAAGCAGTCAACATGCCAAAAGATAATGTAGAGCGTGCTATTAAAAAAGCAAGTGATAAAAGTCTTGGCGATTATAAAGAAGTCATTTTTGAAGGTTATGCACCTCACGGAATTGCAGTATTAGTAGAAACTGCAACAGATAATAATACTAGAACAGTAGCAAACGTGCGTAGTTACTTTAATAAGTGTGATGGTAGTTTAGGGACGTCGGGATCTGTAGTATTTATGTTTGATCACACCTGTAATTTTAGAGTAAATGCTGAGGGTTTAGATCCTGAAGAATTAGAATTAGAATTTATAGATTTTGGTGCAGAAGAAGTTTTTGCAGATGATGACGGTATATTAATTTACGCTCCTTTTGAAAGCTTTGGTGCAATCCAGGCAGAGTTAGAAAGACGTGAAATTGAAATACTATCTTCTGGCTTTGAACGTATCCCACAAGTTACTAAAGCACTATCATCAGAGGAAGCTGCAGATATAGAGAAGCTACTTGAAAAATTAGATGATGACGATGATGTACAAAACGTCTATCATACCATGGAAGAAACTAGTGATTAAATAATCATATTAGTGTATTAAAAAAAGCGACCAATTGGTCGCTTTTTTTTATTATAATTGATAATTAGACTACAGTTCTAAAATTTGTGCAGCATGATCTTTAGTTTTCACTTTATCAATAACGTGGTCCACTACCCCTTCTTCATTAATTAAAAATGTTTTTCGGTGGATACCGTCATATTCTTTGCCCATAAACTTTTTTAAACCCCAAACACCAAAAGCGTTAATCACTTCTTTATCTTCATCTGCTAACAATGGAAACGGAAAGTTATATTTATTTCTAAAGTTAGTTTGTCTTTTTTCAGAATCCGCACTAACCCCTAAAATCTCATAACCTTCATCTTGTAATGCTTTATAATTGTCTGTTAAATTACAAGCTTCAGCAGTACATCCTGGTGTACTTGCTTTTGGATAAAAGAAAACAATTAATTTTTTTCCTTTATAATCCGATAATGACACAGGATTTCCGTCTTGATCATTTACTGTAAAATTTGGCACTTTATCGCCTTGTTTTAATGTATTCATAGTTGTAATTTTGGTTTAATTCAAAAATACGATTAATGACTAAGCAAGAAAAGGTAGATTTTGTTATAAATACGTTAAATAAACTTTATCCGGAAATTCCTGTTCCGTTAGATCATAAAGATCCTTACACCCTATTAATTGCTGTCTTACTATCTGCACAATGCACAGACGTTAGAGTTAATCAAATTACACCTTTATTATTTGCAAAAGCAGATAATCCGTATGATATGATTAAAATGAGTGTTGAAGAAATAAAAGAAATTATAAGACCCTGTGGTTTGTCGCCAATGAAAAGCAAGGGAATTTATGGTTTATCTAAAATGTTGGTTGAAGATTATAATGGAATAGTACCACAGTCTTTTGAAGCTTTAGAAACTTTTCCAGCTGTAGGCCATAAAACTGCTGGAGTTGTAATGTCTCAAGCTTTTGGTGTACCAGCATTTCCGGTAGATACACATATCCATAGACTAATGTATCGTTGGAACTTGTCAAACGGTAAAAGTGTGCAACAGACTGAAAAAGATGCTAAACGATTATTCCCAAAAGCTACTTGGAATGATTTACATCTTCAAATTATATGGTATGGTCGCGAATACTCTCCTGCTAGAGGATGGGATTTAGAAAAAGATATTATTACAAAGACAATTGGAAGAGCTTCTGTTATAAAAGACTATTATAAATCAAAAAAGTAAATACTTAATATTTAAAAATAAAAAACGCCCTAATGACTTAATCAGGACGTTTTCAAAGTTTAGTTTTGAAGTGCTTCAAACTTCAAATTTTTATAATTTATAACACTTAAAGCCTTAGAGTAATTTAAAATAAAACTTATTGTTTCATCTTTAGGTTTCAATTTAAAATCCTTTTTATTTGGGGTTTTTGAAAATTCAGAGTAAATTTTTTCCATGTATTTGTGTTTAAGGTATACACAGATAACGAGAAAGTTTTTACTTTATTGTATAATTAATTTGTTAGTACAATATTGTGCTTTTCAATAACTTTTCTCATGTTAATTAATGCATAACGCATACGTCCTAAAGCTGTATTAATACTAACTCCAGTACGTTCTGATATTTCTTTAAAACTCATATCATTATACATACGCATCACTAACACTTCTTTTTGGTCTTCTGGCAACTCGTCAATTAATCGTCTAACATCAGCCTCCACCTGCTCTTTTACCATTGTTTTTTCTGCGTTTAGTGAATTGTCACTTATTACAGAAAATATATTAAACTCGCCAGAATTATCAAATTTTGGCATTCTGTTATTTTTTCTAAAATAATCAATAACTAAGTTATGTGCGATACGCATAACCCATGGTAAAAATTTACCTTCTTCATTATATTTCCCACGCTTTAAAGTACGAATTACCTTAATAAAGGTATCCTGAAAAACATCTTCAGCAACATCTCTGTCATAAACTTTAGAATAGATAAAACTATAAATACGTTGTTTGTGTCTGGTAATCAATACCTCTAAAGAAGATTCGTCTCCTTTAATGTAGTTACTAACAAGAATAGCATCTGTGATTGTTACTTTTTGCATAATCATTACTTTTAGGGCGCCAAAAAATGGGATTGGCATGAGATTTATAAATTAAAAAGTAATGTTTTACTATAGGCAAAAAATAAATTAGGTTAATGATATGCATCAAATATAACAACAATCATTCCGAAAAAACAAAAAAAACCTAAAGTTTTAACACTTTATTGCACAATAAGTTGTTTTAAAAGGTGCGTAACTTATGTTATCTTTGCACTTAAGACGTAAAAACTACTATGACGACACCGCTTTCTGAAGTAAATCCAAAAGAAAACATAATAATTAAAGGTGCAAGGTTGCACAATCTTAAAAACATTGACGTCGTTATACCACGACGCAAACTTGTTGTTATTACTGGATTGTCAGGTTCTGGAAAATCTAGTTTAGCTTTTGATACTTTATATGCCGAAGGACAACGTCGCTATGTAGAAAGTTTAAGTAGTTATGCAAGACAGTTTTTAGGCAGACTTAACAAACCCAAAGTAGACTATATAAAAGGGATTGCTCCTGCTATTGCTATCGAGCAAAAAGTAAATAGCACCAATCCTAGGTCAACCGTAGGAACGACCACAGAGATTTATGATTATCTAAAATTATTATTTGCAAGAATTGGACGTACCTACTCTCCTATTTCTGGACAAGAAGTTAAAAAAGACACTGTTACAGATGTAATTAATTATGTAAAAAAAATAAGTCTAAACGAAAAACTACTATTATTAGCACCTTTAGTTTTAGAAGAAGGTCGCGATTTACAAGATAAATTAAGTGCTTTAAATGCGCAAGGTTACGCCAGAGTTAAAGTAAAAGATAAAGTTATAAGAATTGATGATGCTAAAGATTTAAAATCTACCAAAGACTTGTTTTTAGTAGTTGATAGAATTGTCACAAAAGACGATGACGATTTTTATAATAGATTAGCAGACGCTATACAAACCGCCTTTTTTGAAGGTAAAGGAAATTGTTATATCGAAACTTTATCAGACAATACGATAAGACATTTTAGCAATAAGTTTGAATTAGATAACATGCAGTTTTTAGAACCTAATGTGCACTTATTTAGTTTTAATAATCCTTATGGTGCATGTCCTAAATGTGAAGGATATGGTGATGTAATTGGCATTGATGATGATTTAGTTATCCCAAATACAGCACTTTCAGTCTATGAAAATGCTATTTTCCCTTGGCGAGGAGAAAGTATGAGTTGGTATAAAGATCAGCTTGTTAACAACTCGCATAAATTCGATTTTCCAATTCACAAGCCTTATTTTAAATTAAGTTCAGAACACAAAGCCTTGATTTGGGAAGGTAATCAGTATTTTGAAGGTTTAAATAGTTTTTTTGCTGAATTAGAAAGCAAAGCTTACAAGATTCAAAATCGTGTGATGCTCTCGCGATACAGAGGTAAAACACTATGTAAAGTGTGTCACGGTAAACGTTTGCGACCAGAAACTAATTATATAAAAGTAGGAAATGCAACACTTACAGATTTAGTAGAATTACCATTAAATAAACTATCCGTATTTTTTGATAATATAGAGCTAAATGAATACGATACAACTATTGCAGAACGCTTATTAGTAGAAATTAAAAACCGTTTAAGCTTTTTACATAATGTTGGCTTAGACTATTTAACACTTAACAGAAAGTCTAATACATTATCTGGTGGAGAAAGTCAGCGTATTAACTTAGCCACCTCTTTAGGTAGCAGTTTAGTGGGGTCTATGTACATTTTAGACGAACCTAGTATTGGTTTACACCCTAAGGACAGCGAGCGCCTAATACAAGTATTAAAACAATTACGTGACCTAGGTAATACGGTTATTGTGGTGGAGCATGATGAAGATATCATGAAAGAAGCCGACCAAATTATAGATATAGGACCAGAAGCTGGTACTTTTGGTGGTGAAGTGGTTGCTAGCGGTACTTATGCTGATATTTTAAAATCAAACTCTTTAACAGCTCAATACTTAAACGAAACCCTAAAAATTGAAGTTCCTAAAAAACGTCGTACTAGTAAATATAGTGTTGATGTTATTGGAGCTAGAGAAAATAATTTAAAAAATATAGATGTCTCTTTCCCTTTAGAAATGCTTACTGTTATTACAGGTGTTTCTGGTAGTGGAAAAAGTACCTTGGTTAAAAAAATAGTATTCCCCGCTTTACAAAAACATCTAACAGGTTTTAGTGATAAAGCAGGTCAGTTTACAGAGTTAAAAGGTAATTATGCTATTGTAAAAAACATCGAGTTTATTGATCAAAACCCAATAGGACGTTCCTCGCGGTCTAACCCAGTAACTTACGTTAAAGCTTACGATGATATAAGAGCCTTATATGCTAAGCAAAAACTAAGTACTATCCGTAATTATGCTGCTAAACACTTTAGTTTTAATGTAGATGGAGGACGATGTGAAACTTGTAAAGGAGAAGGAGAAGTTACTATAGAAATGCAATTTATGGCTGATGTCCATTTAGAATGCGAAACCTGTAAAGGAAAGCGTTTTAAAAAAGAAGTGCTAGAAGTAACTTTTGCAGATAAAAATATTGATGATATTTTAAACCTAACAATTGATGATGCAATTACCTTTTTTGATTTAAATGGTGCATCAAAAATTAAAAACAAACTACAACCTTTAAAAGATGTTGGTTTGGGCTATGTTACTTTAGGACAAAGCAGCTCTACCCTATCCGGTGGTGAAGCACAGCGTATAAAATTGGCTACTTTTTTAGGTAAAGGCAACACTAAAGATAAAACACTATTTATTTTTGACGAACCTACAACAGGGTTGCACTTTCATGATATCCAAAAATTATTAAAATCGTTTTATGCTTTAATTGATAAAGGACATTCTATAATTGTTGTTGAGCATAATTTAGAATTAATTAAATGTGCCGACCATATTATAGATTTAGGACCTGAAGGTGGTGAAAACGGTGGACATTTAGTGGCTTCCGGAACTCCTGAAGAGCTAATTAAAGTTAAGGCTAGTGTTACAGCGCAATACTTAAAAGACAAACTATAATCTACAAACTAAAGTTTTTGATTTAATAGAAGATTTCATATAAAATAAAGCTGTTTCTTTCTATTTCAATAATAATAAAATATTCATTTTATTTAAAAATTGAGCTATTTTATACTATAATTTTGATTCTAGCATTCCTTTTGTTTTAACTTTTCAAAAAAAATAAAAACAAATTTAGCGCATTGTAACCTATTAATAATCAATAAACTAATTTCTTTCAAACACATAGTAAAATTAACCTATTACAATTTTGGCACAGCTATTGGAACTACAAAACCAATATAGCGAATGCCGAAACGCTTAACTAGTAGGCAAAATCTAAATCCTTAATACTATGAAAAAATTAGTACTATTATTTACTGGATTGTTAATTGGATTAACAACCGTAACAGCAGAAACTAAATCTGCATCGCAAGGTGAAGATTTAGTGGTAAAGAAAAATTATTATGTGCAACCAATCTTATTTACAGAGCGTGGTGTAGAATTTTTAATATTTCCTGATGGCAGTTTTGATTTTAATACAGAATTAAATTACACACAGGGTGATAATTATTACAGACGTACACAAAACACAACAAGACGTAGATCTGTAAATGCCACTTATGGTGCACCAGGTACACACGTTACTTATTCTAACCCAAGAGATAGAGGTGTGATTGTTACACACGATAGAGATGGTAAGGTCAGACGTATTGGAAATATCTTTTTAAATTATAATAGATATGATCAAATTAAACGAATTGGATCTGTATATATTGGATATAACAAACATGGATTAGTTAATCAAATTGGTGGGATGCGTTTAAAATATAACAAACGTGGACAACTTAAAAAAGTTACAGGTCATGTAAACAGATATAATAGTAATTGTGGTTTTTGCGGAATCTCTGGATGTCATGCAGATCATTTAGGAGGACATAATCATGATGATTTTGATGATGATTATGATGACTTTGATTATGATTACAACGATAATGAAGATTACTACTATTACAGAAAAGGCAAAAAAATTAAAAAAGCTAAACTTAAAAAAAGAAAAAGATAAGTTTATGTGCCTTAATATTAAATCCCTTAAACAAATGTTTAAGGGATTTTTTTATTTAAAAAAACATGTAATTTTTGATGCTATAGTTTGGATACAGCACACCAACTACAACGATTTCGGTTTTTGGCACGATGCTTGTAAATATGAAAGTGTTCAATCTTAAAACAACAATTATGAAACATGTATTCCTTTTATTATCAGCAATTCTCCTTAGTGGGGTTTCTGTTAATGCAGACACAAACACTACGCTAGATAACGGTGTAATTAACAATTCTTACATTAAAGGTTATGGTAATTCTTTCATCTTTGAAGAAGATGGTATTGAGTTTTCAGTTTATCCTGATGGTCAATTTGACTTTTACATGCCTAGCTATGGACCTAAAGTTAGTGTAGAATTTAGTAACAGAAACACAAGTATAAGTTTTAATACTGGTTATGATTATGGTGCTTATGTACAATATGACGAGTTTGGAGCAGTAATTCAAATAGAAAACACTCCAATCTACTACGATTATTATGGTCGTGTAAATCAAGTAGGTAATGTTTATATAAACTATAACAGAAGAGGTTATATTAGTCGTGTAGGTGGATTATACGTACACTACAACCGTTATAACCGTTATTCTCATAGTACAGGATATATAAACATATATAACAGAGCTTATGTTTATAGACCATGGCACGCTTATTATGTATTACCACCAGTAAACTATTGTGTTTTATATACTACACCTTATAGACAACATTATACTCCAATAAGATATAGATACGATAGACCTTACGTAAACAATAGTAGACGTAGAACTGCTGTGGCTAGTAGAAGAGGTCATGTAATTACAAGAAACAGAGCTTTAGCTTCTAGAAATGATGGACGAACTCCAAGAGTTAATACAACTCCTAGAACTAGAAACAATAGAGCAACAACTTCTACCCCAAGAACTACTAGAGGTAATACTGCGACAACTTCTAAACCTAGAACAAGAGATAACAATACTGTAAAACCTAGAACTACTAGAGGTAATAAAGCAACTACTTCTAAACCTAGAACAAGAGGCAACAACACTGTAAAGCCTAGAACTAGAAGTAATCAAAAAGCAGCTGCAAAGCCAAGAACAAGAAGTACAGTAAACACAAGATCTAATAGAAGTAATACTAAAGTTAATAAACGTACTACGTCTAAACCAAGAGCGACGTCTTCCAGAAGTTCAAATTCTAGAAAGTCATCTACGTCTTCAAGAAGTACAAGATCTAGAAGAAATTAAAAACTAGAATAATTTTTATATTAAAATCCTACAAAGGTTGTTAGCCCTAAAGCAACTTAATGTAGGATTTTTTTATGATATAAAACGGTTTAATATTTTTGAAATATCTAATGATAAATTAAACTTGTATACAGACAAACCATAGACTAATGCTAGAATTATAGTTTTAAATAGAATACTGATTATAGGGTAAAAATCAAACTCCCAAAAGTATAACCCTAATCCACAAACCAATATCAATAATGCTGTTTTTAAAGTTGAAACGGTAAAGGGTTGAATCTTAAACTTATTATAAACAAAAGATAGTTTAATTGCATTATATATAAATATGGTAATACAACTAGCATAGGCTGCTCCGTTTATACCAAATTTTGGAATAAAAAGTAAGTTTAAAACAACGGTAAGTATTGCTAATAATATTCCAAAGACCAATACTACTCTATAATAATCACTATTAAATAGTATTGCATTATTATTTCCTAGAAGGTTATCAGATAGTTTAGCTAATCCTATAACTAAAACTACAAGAAACCCTTCACTATAATTTTCTGGTATTAAAAGGTATAACTTATTAATATTAATGATGATACATAAAAAGATAAAACCACTAATTATAAATAAATTAATCGAACTTTTTTGATATAATGTCTTTAATTCCTGTTTATTTCTTTCATTTAAAAACTGAGCTGTTAATGGATTAGTTATTTGATGCATCGCTCTTGCAGGAACCCCAATAACAGTCGCTATATAAATAGCGACACCATAATAAGCAACGTTATTAAGTGCTTCAAATTGACCTAGCATAAACTTATCAATCTCTAAAATTATATTAGCCACAGAGCCCGCAATTATTATTAAAGCAGAATATTTTAAAATACTAGATAAGTTAGTAATCTTGGTCAGTTTAAAAACTGGCATTCTTAAGCTAAATGCATACAGCTTCATTATAAAAGCCCTAACAATGTATGTGATAACAATTCCGTAAATTAAATTATCCACTGTCAGATAACCAAAATAATGACTCAATAACAATAAGGTGGTAATAAATCTATGAAATACCTCGCTCATAAAATTACCAAACACACTTTGTAACTGGACTTTACTCCAAGCATAAAACACTTCAAAATAAGCAAATGCTGCAGCAGAAATATAGATTAACCAAGTATAATCCTTTATTATAACGTTTTCTTTAGAGAGCCAATTGGCAATCAAATCGTAAGCAAAATGTGTTAAAAGACCTAACGGTATAATAACTATTAAAGGTAACAACAACATCAAGCTTAAAAAGCTATTTTGTGACTGTCTTGTTTTAAAAGAAGAATAAAATTTAACAATAGTATTATGTACACCAAAAGCCATAAAAGGCATTAATATACTAGCTGTAGAAAGGATAAACGTAATAAGTCCAAAATACTCTTCTGATATAAATTGAGTATATAAAAAAATGACGTTAATAGCACCAATACCAAAGCCAAAATAGGTTACAATGGTGTTTTTAATGGATTGATTAACGATTATTCCCATATTTTAATGTACTAAATTATAATTGACAAGTTAAAAATGATTTATCAATTCTGCTAAATTTTTAGTCAATTGCTTTCTTGAATAACGTTGTAATCCAATTGGGTTGGTTTTTAAGTCGTTATTATTAAATTCTAAAAAATGTTGTTTAATTCTAGTTTTTAAAGCATCATAATCGTTATAGTTAAAAAACTGACCTGTATTAGTCTCTTTTATTATTGAAGCTACATCTGCGCCTTCAGGACCAATAGCAACTATAGGTCTATTAGCAACCATATACTCAAATAATTTACCTGGGATTATGGCTTTAGTGTCTTCCGAGTTTATTTCTATTAACAATAATAACTGAGACTTTTTCTGAAACTCAATCGCTTCATTATGTGGTACATAACCCACATGATTCAAACAATTATCTAAACCATAAACTTTTATTGATTTAAGTACTTCTTCTCCAACTTCACCAATTAAATTTAACTGAAACTGTGATGCAAAAGCTGTATCATCTTTTACTAAATCACTTAGTACTTTCCATAAAACCTCAGGGTTTCGTTTTGACAGTAAAGACCCTATATGAGAGAGCGTAAATTTCTTATCTAAAGCCTTAACAACAACACTTTCGTTATCATAACCATTGGTAATAACCTGTATGGGTTGATTGGTAATTTGCTCAAACTCTGTCTTAGTACTTGGGCTTGTTACAATAATTTGGTTAGCCTTATTTAGCACTTTTTTTTCTAAAGCTTTATGTTTATTTTTTGATGCTTTAGTTAATTTTAATTGTTTATGATAGCCAATAGTAGTCCAAGGGTCTCTAAAATCTGCAATCCAATTTACCTTTAATTTATCTTGTAATTGCATGCCAATTAAATGCAAACTATGTGGTGGACCAGAAGTTATTACTGTATCAATATTAAAATCAGAAATATAAGTTGATAGGAATCTAACCGAGGGTTTCACCCAGTTTTTTCGCGCATCAGGAATAAAAAAATTACCTCTAACAAAAAGCATTAAGCGCTCTATAAAGCTCTGTTTTTCATTTTCAGGAATAATCCCTTTACTAATAGTTTTACTTTTTTTAGAAAATAATCTAGCCAATTTATAAGGCTCTCTAATTGGCTGATTTAATATCGTTATGTTAGGATTAACCTCTGTTTCCAACGTTTTGTCTATAATTGGATAATTAGCGTTTGACGGACAATAAACAATAGGCTCAATATTAAAATCAGGTAAATATTTTACAAATTTTAGCCAACGTTGTACTCCTGGACCGCCTGCTGGTGGCCAATAATAAGTAATAATGAGTACTTTTTTTTTATCCATTATATAACGCTTTCGCGGAAATTAAGCCTAGTATTATTAATCTTTTCGATTTTTATTTAAACTTTTAAATCCAAAAAACAAACCTCCAAGCACTAACAACACTAATAAAATAGAACTTGCTAAAGCAATAATACTTCCAGTTTTTACAACTTCAGGTTCAAATTTAAACACAATAGTATGTGAACCTTTTGGAATTTTCATACCTCTTAAAGCATAATTAACTTTGTAGTGTGCTTTAGCAGCACCGTCTACATAGGCATTCCAACCTTTACCATAGTACATTTCTGAAAATACCGCAAAACCATCATTGTTATTATTTGTATGATATTTAATATAATTTGGCTTGTAATCTATAACTTTAATGGAAGCTAATGAGTCTGTTACAAATGCTTTTGGAAGGTTAATCGCATTTTCTGAAGCACTTGTGTAAACTGCTGTATTTTTAGTGTTTAATGTATCTAAAGCTAAAATTTCTTGATCTTCAGTTTTAACTTTTTGTACCTTTTTAACAAACCAAGCATTACCATTAGCGTCATTATTTACGTACGGAAACGGTTTACCATCTTCACCCTGACCTATAATATATTTAGCATTAAGCATGCTTAAAACATTAATATTATTTTTAGAAATATAAAACTCGTATAAATCTTGATAACGTTTTGGTTTTGCAGCATGATAACCTCCTAATGCATTATGAAAATAACTAGTTTTAGCACCACCAGAAGTTAAGTCATAAACTCTAAAATTAGAATTATCTTTTAATATCTCCAGGTCGGCTTTATTAGCTTGATAAGGACGTTCCATTTGTAATTTGGACACAAAATCTTCGTTGTTAACATAGCGTCTATCTACACTAACTAAATCAATTACTATTAGTAAACCTAGGATGACAATAACTTTGGTTTCATTTAATTTCTTCAGTAAAAACAAATAAATAACACTTGCAGCCAACAGTACAAATAATAAAGTTCTAAAAGTATCAGTTGTAAAAAAGCTTGCACGATCTTCTCTTAAAGCATCTAAAAATTGCTGACCATTAGCCTCTCTAATTCGACCATCAATACCTCCTACAAAATCTATAATACCAGCAACTTTTCCTATTAAAAATAATACAGTTAATCCTGCTGTTATAATTACTGTTTGTTTTAAAGCTTTAAGTTTTTCTTCCGTTTTTACTACACCATTAAATAGCCTAACAAGAGCAAAAACTGCCAACACCGGAATACATAATTCTAATATGACTTGTATGGAGCTTACTGCTCTAAACTTATTGTAAAGTGGTACATAGTTAATAAATAAGTCTGTTAAAAACTCTAGATTTTTTCCGTAGGACAATAATAAAGACAGTATTGTTCCGCCAACTAACCACCATTTTAAACGTCCTTTTACTAAAAACAATCCAAGTACAAACAAAAATATAACCACTGCTCCAATATAAGCTGGTGCTTCTACAATGGTTTGGCTTCCCCAATAAGTTGGTAGGCCTTTTGTATATTCTCTAGCTTCCGCAGGAGGTACACCTTGGTCTACGATATATTTAAAAACTGCAGAATCCTCGCCGACATCTTCTCCACTTCCTCCTCCTAAAAATCTAGGCACAAATAAGTTAAATGTTTCTAACTTTCCATAACTATATTCTGTAATATACTCTTTACTTAAACCATTAGTATTTTCTCTTTTAGAGCCATCTGCATTAATTGTCAACTCACTTTTACCACGAGTACTTTCTTTTACATAATCTTGAGTAGCTAAAATATTGGTAGCATTAAGCCCAATTGCCAAAATTACTGCAGCTATTAAAACACCAACTGCTTTAAAAAAATGTGGCAACATTTTTTTTCTGTAAGCATCTACCAAATAAGCAATCCCTAAAATAATGACCAATAACATTAAGTAATAGGTCATTTGGTAATGATTAGCCACCAATTCTAGTCCCATTGCTACAGCAGTCAACATAAAGCCATAGACGTATTTACCTCTAAAAGTTAACAAAATACCACTTAAAACTAAAGGCATATAAGCAATTGCGTGGGCTTTACTATTGTGTCCCACACCCAGAATTATAATAAGATAAGTTGAAAAACCAAATGCTAAAGCACCTAGTCCAGCAAGTTTCCAATCCACTTTAAGTACTAAAAGTAAAATGTAAAACCCTGCAAAGTATAAAAATAAATAGTCAGCAGGTCGTGGTAAAAAACGTAACGACAAGTCTAATTTTTTAATGTAGTTGTGTGGATATTTGGCACCTAATTGATAAGTTGGCATACCGCCAAACGCACTATTGGTCCAATAGGTTTCTTCTCCTGTATTTTTTTTAAAATCTTTTTGTTGTTTAGCCATTCCGGTGTAGTGAACAATATCACTTTGGTAAATGACTTTTCCTTGTAAAACAGGACTGAAATAAGCTAGAGAACAGATGATAAACCCTACAAAAACTAAAATATGTGGTAGGATTTTTTTAAAAGAAAATTGCATAAATAACTTTAAAAGTATGAAATTGAAAATTACTCAATTTCTTCGTAATCTACATACTCACCTACATTTTTATTTGAAGATTTATTTTTAGGCATTTTATCGATTGATATTTCACCTTCTTTTTGGATAGGTTCTTGTTTTTGTTGGTTAAACCCACCTCCAAAACGCTCACTTGCTTTTTTAGCTGCATATTTAAATAAAAATGGCGCAAACAAACGCGATAATATTTTTATAGCAAAATAAAATAATAGTAAGTATAATATAAATTTCATGTTGTAAAAGTTATTCTTTAACAAAAATACGATTCTTCAGTTTTAAATTAAGTTTTAAATACTTAAAAAAAATATAAAATCTTATATTTGAATTTAAAGACAAACATATGATTAACCCAAAATTAATATCAATGTATGTTCTGCTACTAGCAAGTTTTACTGCTACTGCACAATATACTGAAGTCATTAACTCCAACAGACCAGGAGTTTCCAGAAGTGCTTTTGCTGTCGGAAAAAATGTAGCGCAACTTGAAGTTGGACCTTATATAGTAAAAGAAAAGCATACACCCTTAAAAAATGAGGCGTCTGGTTTTGGTATTGATTTTGCTGCACGTTACGGTTTAGTTTGGGAACAACTAGAATTAAATATTGAAGGAACTTACCAAAACGATACATTTACGGATAACCGTTCTCCACTTTTTCCATCCCAGACTGACCGCGCTAACTTTAGATATCTAACATTAGGAGCCAAATATTTGGTTTACGACCCTTATAAAAAAAGAGGAGAAGAAAAACCAAATATATATAGCTATCATGCAAACAGAAAATTTAAATGGAGTAATTTGATTCCTGCAGTAGCTATTTATGCAGGTGTTAATTATGATGCTAAAGACAATAGTTATATCCCGTATAGCAATCCTTTTACTAGTCCAAATTACGAAGGTGGTTTTACACCTAAAGTTATGGTTGCAACACAAAACAACTTTAATAGTGGATGGGTGCTAGTCATGAATTTTTCTAAAGACAGAATTGGTTCTGATTTTTCAGACTTCGAATACATAATAACTTTAACTAAATCAATCACGCAACAATGGGTGTTATTTGGAGAAACTCATGGGATAAAAAGCGATTATTATGCTGATAACTTATTTAGATTTGGGGGTGCTTATTTATGGGGAAGAAATTTTCAGTTAGATACAGCCTTAACCTTTAATACTAAAGATACGCCCTCTGTATTTGGTGTTAACTTTGGTGCCTCTTACCGTTTAGATTTTCATAAAGATCCAGAAGCAGATATTGACAATGGTACAAACGTATTAGAAGAATACGAAAGAAAAGCAAACAGAAAGAAAAACAAGAAGAAAAAAGATGATGATTCTGACACTCCAGCAGATTCTGGAAAACGAAAAAAAGAAACTCAAACCATCGATTTTGACGACGAAAACTAACCTTCTCTTTCTTATATGATTACAACCAAAAAAGTAGTATCAAAAGCAGATTACAAAGCATTTGTTAAGTTTCCTTTTCAAATATATAAAGACTCTAAATACTGGGTACCACCTGTTATAAGTCAAGAGTTAGCAACATTTGATGTTAATAAAAACCCCATTTTTAATGATGCGGAAGCCACTTTATTTTTAGCTTATAAGAACAATAAAGTTGTTGGTCGTATTGCAGCTATTATCAATTGGCTGGAAGTTAAAGATCAATCCATTAAAAAGATGCGTTTTGGATGGTTTGATTTTATTGACGATTTAGAAGTTAGTAAAGCTCTTTTAAAAGAGGTTTATACCATAGGTAAAGCTAATAATCTTGATTATACTGAGGGTCCAGTTGGGTTCTCCAACCTTGATAAAGTTGGTGTGATGACTGAAGGTTTTGACAATGTAAGTAACATGATTACGTGGTATAATCATTCCTATTATGTAAATCATTATCAAACTCATGGTTTTTCCGTAGAAAAAAAATATTCTGAAAGTCGTTTCCCTTTTGAAAACGTAAAACCTGAATTTTTCTATAAAGCACAAGAGCTTATTAAACGTCGTTACCAATTAAAAGCTTTAGACTTAAAAAAAACATCCGAAGTCATGCCTTATGCAGATAAGATGTTTGATTTATTTAACGAAACTTATGCATCGTTATCCTCATTTGTAGCTATTACAGATATTCAAAAAGAGTATTTTAAAAAGAAATTTATAAGTTTTATTAATCCTGAATATATCAAGTTTGTAGTTGACAAGGATAACAAATTAATAGCTTTTGCTGTAGTTATGCCAAGATTTGCTGAAGCACTGCAACAAATGAATGGTAAATTGCTACCATTTGGGTTTTTAAAATTATTAAAAGCTAAAAAGGAAAGCAAAGATGTAATGTTTTACTTAATTGGTGTGCATCCTGATTATCAAAACAAAGGGGTACACGCTGTTATATTTAACGAATATTACAATACTTTTACTGAAAAAGGAATTAAAACGTGCTATAGGACTCCAGAATTAGAAGACAACGAAGCTATCCATAAAATCTGGAAACATTTTGATCCAGAAGTTTATATAAAACGTTGTACTTATAAAAAAGAACTCTAATTAGGGTATATAAAAACGTTTTTACAAATACTAATTATATAAAAAAACCGATTCAATTGAATCGGTTTTTTTTATACATATGTTTTAATAAGACTACTCGCCCATCGCTTTTATTAAAGCAGCAGACATACGCTTATAAGTTCCGTTTTCTAATCGTTCTCTAATTGCATCAAAAGCATCTAAAGTGATTGTTACATCTTCTAAAGTATGTGTTGCAGTAGGAATCATTCTTAATAATATTAATCCTTTAGGAATTACAGGATACACTACTATTGAACAGAAAATTCCGTGATTTTCTCTTAAATCTCTAACTAAGGCCATAGCTTCCGGAATACTTCCGTTAAGATATACAGGAGTTACACAACTTTGTGTAGTACCTATATCAAAACCACGATCCTTAAGTCCAGATTGTAATGCGTCTACAATTTTCCATAAGTTTTCTTTTAACTCTGGCATTGTACGTAACATATCTAAACGTTTTAATGCTCCAACAACCAATTGCATTTGCAATGATTTAGCAAACATTTGAGAACGTAAGTTATATTTTAAATAATCAATAATTTCTTGATCTGCAGCAATAAAAGCACCAGTACTAGCTAATGATTTTGCAAAAGTTGCAAAATAAACATCAATATCATCTTGTACACCTTGCTCTTCTCCTGCTCCTGCTCCTGTTTTACCTAAGGTTCCAAAACCGTGAGCATCATCAACAAATAATCTAAAATTAAATTTCTTTTTAAGCTCTACAATTTCTTTTAAACGACCTTGCTCACCTCTCATACCAAAAACACCTTCAGAAATCACTAAGATTCCACCACCAGTAGTTTCAGCCATTTTAGTAGCACGTTCTAAGTTTTTCTCTAAACTTTCCATATCGTTGTGCTTGTACGTAAAACGTTTACCATGGTGCAATCTAACACCATCAATAATACATGCATGCGCATCAACATCGTAAACAATAATATCGTCTTTACCTACTAAAGCATCAACTGTAGATACCATACCTTGGTAACCAAAGTTTAATAAGTAAGCTGCTTCTTTTTGAACAAACTCAGCAAGCTCATTCTGTAACTGCTCGTGCAAGTCTGTGTGACCAGACATCATACGTGCTCCCATTGGGTATGCTGATCCGTATTGTGCTGCAGCTTCTGCATCAACTTTACGTACTTCAGGATGATTTGCTAATCCTAAATAATCATTAATACTCCAAGTGATTACTTCTTTTCCTTGAAATTTCATACGGTTAGAAATTTCTCCTTCTAATTTAGGAAACACAAAATAACCCTCTGCTTGCGCAGCCCATTTACCTAGTGGTCCTTTATCTTTGTATATTTTTTCAAATAAATCTTTCATTGTAAAACGCGATTTTTAAGCTATTATCATTAGTTAGATTAGCTTAAGCTATTAAAATTTAGTTAGATGCTACAAAATTATACTTTTTTACTATACGTGCATAACAAATAACCTGTCTATTATTAACAAAAAAGTTAATCTTATTGTTCTAAGATTAACCTTTTGTGAAATGTTATATTTTTTACTTTACATATTCTATGGTTTGAGCAGCTTCTTCATTTATGTTATCAAAAAAACCTTGCTCATTCATCCACTTGTCGTTATATATTTTACTCATGTATCTTGATCCATGATCAGGGAAAATAACAACTATATTATCTGTAGCCTTAAATTCATTAGATTCATTAAGTTGTTTTAAAGCTTGCATTGCTGCACCAGAAGTATAACCTACAAATAATCCTTCTGTATTTGCTATTTCTCTTGCTGTATGCGCACTTTCTTCATCAGTTACTTTAACAAAAGTATCTATTTGATCAAAATCAGTTGCTGACGGAATTAAGTTTTTACCTAAACCTTCAATTCTGTATGGATAAATCTCTTTATCATCAAACTCTCTAGTTTCATGATATTTTTTTAAAACCGAACCATAGGCATCAACACCAATAACTTTGATATTTGGGTTTTTCTCTTTTAAATACTTTGCAGTACCAGATATAGTCCCTCCTGTTCCACTACAAGCTACTAAATGAGTAATTTTACCTTCTGTTTGATTCCAAATTTCTGGTCCTGTAGAATGGTAATGTGCATCAATATTTAATTGATTAAAGTATTGGTTAATATAAACCGACCCTTTAATTTCTTCATGTAAACGTTTTGCTACTTGATAATAACTTCTTGGGTCATCTGCACTAACATTTGCAGGACAAACATATACTTTAGCCCCCATGTTTTTAAGCATGTCTATCTTATCTGCTGAAGATTTAGAACTTACAGCTAATATGCAATTGTATCCTTTAATAACACTAACCATTGCAATACTAAAACCTGTATTACCAGAAGTTGTTTCAATAATTGTATCTCCAGGTTTAAGAATACCTTGTTTTTCTGCTTGTTCTAAAATATATAATGCAATTCTATCTTTAGCAGAATGCCCAGGATTAAAAGCTTCAACTTTTGCTAGGTAATTTCCTTTAAAACTTGAAGTTATTTTTTTTAGTTTTATCATTGGTGTATTTCCAATAAGATCTAATACACTATCAAAAACTTGTTTATTTTGTTCCATAAATGCTGTTTAAAAGCTACTTATTTTGAGTTTAAAAACACAAAACCTTGCAAAAATAAGCATTTTTTTTGATTAATTATTAATTCCTTCCAATTCGAATAAAAACACATATTCTAAAGCGACCTCCTTTAAAGCTTCAAAACGTCCTGAAGCACCACCATGACCTGCATCCATATCTGTTTTTAATAATAATAAATTTTGGTCTGTTTTGCAGTCTCTTAATTTTGCAACCCATTTGGCAGGCTCCCAATATTGTACTTGAGAATCGTGCAATCCTGTTGTTACTAAAATGTTTGGGTAAGCTTTTGCTACTACGTTATCATATGGTGAATAAGATTTCATGTAATGATAAAAATCTGCTTCATTTGGATTACCCCATTCGTCATATTCTCCAGTAGTTAATGGTATACTATCGTCTAACATTGTTGTAACGACGTCTACAAAAGGTACTGCTGCAATTACTCCGTTATAAAGCTCTGGGTTCATATTAATAATCGCACCCATTAACAATCCTCCTGCACTACCACCCATTGCATAAAGGTGTTTGTTAGAGGTGTATTTTTTTTCAATTAAATATTTAGAACAATCAATAAAATCTGTAAATGTGTTTAATTTAGATTTTAGTTTACCGTTTTCGTACCAAGGACGTCCTAAGTATTCACTTCCTCTAATATGAGAAATAACATAAATAAAACCTCTATCCAACAAACTAAGTCTAATAGAAGAAAAATAAGGATCAATAGTCGCACCATATGACCCATAGGCATACTGAAGCAATGGACTATTACCATCTAATTTTATGCCTTTTTTATAAATAATAGACATTGGTATTTTAACTCCGTCTCTAGCTGTAGCCCAAATCCTTTCTGAAATATAATTATCTTTATTAAAATTTTCATCTAAAACCTCTTGTTCTTTTTTAATCGTTTTGATTTTAGTTTTTAAATCATAATCAATGATAGAACTTGGTGTTGTTAAAGAGTTAAAAGAATATCTTAAAAAGTCACTATCAAAATCAGGGTTATTACCTATTTGTGCGGTATAAGTTTCGCTTTTAAAATCTAAATAATAATCTTCTGTTCCATCCCAACTAATAATACGTAATTGGTTTAGTCCATTTTCCCTCTCATTAACAACTAAGTAATCTTTAAAAATTTCTATATCTTCTAACAACACATTATTACGATGTGGGATTACATCCTCCCAGTTAGATTTATTTGTATTGGCCTCATTAACTTTTTGAAGCTTAAAATTAGTAGCGTTGTCTTTATTTGTTATGATATAAAAATCATTATTATAATGAGAAATAGAATATTCTAAATTTCTAACTCGTTTTTGAAACATCTTAAATTCAGCATCAGGAGTATTTGCGTCTAAAAACCTATACTCGGTAGTTTGTGTGCTAGAACTACCAATAACCAAATATTTTCTAGATTTAGTTTTATAAACAAAGGTATTAAAGGTGTCATCCTCTTCATGATAAACTAATGTATCTGTTTCTGAGCCTTGTCCTAATTTGTGTTTATATATTTTGTCAGAACGAAGAGTTACCTCATTTTTTTTGGTATAAAACAAGGTTTTATTATCATTAGCCCAAGTAGAACTACCTGTAGTATTTACTATTTTATCCTTATATACCTCATTAGTTTTAAGGTTTTTTACATATAATGTAAATTGCCTTCTACTTACAGTATCAACTGAAAAACTAGCCAAAGTATTATCAGGGCTGATAGATATACCTCCTAATTTAAAATAACTATGCCCTTCTGCTAATTGATTACAATCAAACAAGACTTCTTCTTCAGCTTCTAAAGTTTCTTTTTTTCTAGTATAAATCGGATAGTCTTTACCTAGCTCATATTTAGTGATATACCAATACCCATTTAATTTATATGGGACACTTTGATCATCTTCTTTTACTCTAGATTTCATCTCTTCAAAAAGTGATTTTTGAAAAAATTCTGTATGTTTTAAAACAGCATCAGTATACTCGTTTTCAGCATTAAGATAGTCTAAAACCTCTTGGTCTTCTCTTTGGTTTAGCCAGAAATAATTATCTACTCTTAAATCATTATGCTTAATTAGTTTTTTTTCTACTTTTTTAGCTGTAGGTGGAGAAACATTAGTGGAAACTCTTGTCATTTGTTTTAAGTTGTTTACTGAGAATAGCAAATGTAAAGTTTAAAATTAGTTTGTTTAAAATTTATTCATATTTATTCAATCAAATTTTATTAGATAATTAATAAGTTTGCATAATTAACAATTAAAATATATTAAAAATGTTTGGAGATTTAATGGGTAAATTAAAAGAAACCCAACAAAAAGTAGAGGCAACAAAAAAAAGAATGGATACGGTTTTAATTGATGAAAAAAGTAATGACGACTTACTTAAAGTAACCATTACTGCTAATCGTAATATTAAGGCTATAACTATTGACGATACACTTTTAGAGGATAAAGAACAATTAGAAGACTATCTTATTTTAGTACTTAATAAAGCTATTGAAAAAGCAACTAACGTACACGAAACTGAGGTTGCTGCTGTTGCTAAAGACGGGATGCCAAATATACCAGGGATGGATATGTTTAAATAAAAAACAACTAATTAAAACAAAAAAGGAAGCCAAATTGGCTTCCTTTTTTAATATATGAAAAGTATTAACTAATGATTAGTTAGCATCAATTACTCTAAATTGAGTACGTCTGTTTGCTAAGTGCTCTCTTTCAGTACAAGATACACCATCAGAACATCTGTTAGTTAATCTAGACTCACCAAATCCGTTAGATACAATTCTTGAAGAGTTGATACCTTTAGAAATTAAGTAATTTGTTACAGCTTGCGCTCTTCTTTCTGATAAAGATCTGTTTGATTCTTTAGAACCTCTTGAATCAGTATGAGAAGCAATCTCTACAGATACACCATTAGCAAGAACTGGTAATAATTTAGCATCAATTTCTGCTTTAGCTGCTCCTGTTAAAGTTGCAGAACCTAAGTTCCAGTTTATGTTTAAGTCATTATACTCAACTAATTTACAGTCTACTTCAGCCCAAGAAGTTAATCCTCCTTTAGTTTGTAAAACTTCTTTAGTTACAGTTTTAGTAACTGCAGGTACAGTAACTTCTTCAACCCTAGCATCGCTAGCTAAAAGTGTTCTCTTTAAAGTTGTAGTTTTTTGAGGTACTTCAATTACTCTAGTTGTTGGAGGCGTTACCATAACTGTACGCTTCATTGTAGTTGTAGTTGCTGGAATAGAAACTACTCTTGTTGATTCTGGAGTAATGATGGTTTTTCTAATTGTAGTTGTTTTAGCTGGTACATCAATTGCTCTTGTAGTTGGTGGAGTCACCATAACCGTACGCTTCATTGTTTTAGTAACAGCAGGTATTTCAGATACTCTTGTTGTAGCTGGCTCAACTACTACAGTACGCTTCATTGTTTTAGTCACCGCAGGAATTTCAACAACTCTAGTTGTTGGAGGCGTTACCATAACAGTTCTTTTAACTTCGTTAGTTACAGCTGGTACATTTACAACTCTAGTTGTTGGAGGTGTTACCATTACTGTTCTTTTAACTTCTTTAGTTACAGCAGGAATATCTATTACTCTAGTTGTAGCTGGAGATACTAATACTGTTTTCTTGATAGTTTTAGTTACAGCAGGAATTTCAACTACTCTTGTAGTTGGAGGCGTAGTCATTACTGTTTTCTTAACTGTTTTAGTTACAGCAGGAATATCAATTACTCTAGTTGTAGCTGGAGTTTGAACAACACGTCTTGTGTAAGTACCCATACCACAATCTGCAGCGTTATTACTTCCTTGATCACATCCAGGCTTAGTTATTACTTGTGCATCAGATGCTAGTTCAGTTGTATTAACTGTAATGTTTTGTGCTGGTATATTTTTGTAACACCAGTATCTACAATCGTTAGGATCGTTAGACTGACAATCTGCAGCAGGTGTATCACTCATACCCCATTTAGCAGTTGCAGGCTTAACTTCGATAGTTTGGTAACCAGAAGTAAACTTAGCAGGAACTATAGATAATGTAGATCCAAATTCTTGTTTCTTATAAGATAATGTTTCAGTTCCCCATTTTGCAGGAATAACTTCTAAACGTTGACTAGCTTCTTGAACAACCACTTCAAAACTTTCAGTTGAATATTGTGCAGGAACTATCTCTACTCTTGAAGATGCAGGTTGTACAACAACTTCTACATTTTCTGTAGCCCATTTTGCAGGTACAACCTCTAAACGTTGCCCTCCAGAATTTACTACTACAGTTTCTGTTCTTGTTTCGTATTGTGCAGGAACAGTTTCTAACTTAGTGTAAGCAGCCTGAACTACTACAGTTTCAGTTCTTGTTTCATATTGTGCAGGTACAACTTCTAAACGTTGGCTAGCTTCTTGAACAACAACTTCAAAACTTTCAGTTCCTAGTTTAGCAGGAATAACTGATAAAGATTGTCCGGCATCGTTAGATACTACTTCAAAGTTTTCTGTAGCATACTTTGCAGGTACAACTGTTAATTCTTGGTAACCTTCTTGAGTTAGCATTTCTTCAGTAGTTGTATCTGTAGATCCAGCAATTTTCTCTAATCTTTGAGATGCTTCCTGAGTCACTACTTCAAAAGTTTGAGTTTCGTACTTAGCAGGAACTACTGATAATTCTTGTCCTGCAGATTGCACAACAAACTCTTCATTCTCTGTTCTGTATTGAGCAGGAACTACTTTAAGTTTTTTGTATGCTGGTGCAACTTGCACTGTTACATCTTGGTTAACCCACACATCTGGAGTAACACAACGTTTGTAACATTTTCCTGGTTCAGGGTTTGTTGGTAAATCTTGTGCGAATGCAAATGTGCAAACAACAAAAGATAAAAATGTTAGTAATACTTTTTTCATTTTTGTTAATTTAAATGGTTATTTATTAAAAATTAATGTGCCGATTTAATAACGACTGTTCTCTAATTTCAAGCAAAAAAAATAAATATCAAACTATTAGCACTGTTTATTATTGGTATTGCACTAACATTTCGATGAAACGTGTCATTATTCGGATTAATAACTTTTTAAAATTTATAATTCAAAAGCTTTAAAACTAAATGTTTATGTTTTTCACAATTCTTTGATCACTTTAAGCATTCTATCATGCTGATTATTAGAATAATTCAAATGCGTAACCAATCTTAACTTATTATTCCCCATCCCAATTATTTTAATTTTTTTGTCAGAAAGTAACTCCAAAAATATTTTTTCTGTATACTTATCATTAAGCTCAAAAATTACAATATTAGTTTCTACAGGTTCTACTTTTTTAACAAACGAAGATAGTATTAAAGCATCTGCTAACTCTTTAGCTTTTTTATGGTCTTTTTTAAGTCTTTCTAGGTTGTTTTCTAGAGCATATAATCCTGCTGCTGCTAAAAAACCTCCTTGGCGCATTCCACCACCAAGTATTTTCCTAATTCTCATTGCATTTTTCATTAATTCTCCATCCCCTACTAAAACAGATCCAATAGGACAACCTAAACCTTTACTTAAACAAACAGATATTGTATCAAAAGCTTCTCCGTATTGTTTTGTGCTTTCATTTTTAGCGACTAAAGCATTCCAAAGTCTTGCTCCATCAAGATGAAAACCTAATGCATTATCCTTACAGACTTGCTTAATTTTTAAAATTTCTTCAAAATCCCAACACGCACCACCACCTTTATTAGTTGTATTTTCAATTTCTACTAAAGTTGTTAGTGGACTGTGGTAAAAATCTGGTGGGTTTATTGCCTCAATAACTTGCTGCGCTGTAAACATACCACGATCACCATCTATTAACTTACAAGACACCCCACTATTAAAGGATGCTCCTCCACCTTCGTAATTATAAATATGTGCGTATTTATCGCAAATTACTTGGTCTCCTGGATTAGTATGTAGCTTAATTGCTGTTTGATTTGCCATAGTTCCGGTAGGGAAAAATAAAGCATCAGACTTACCAAATAATTTAGCTATGTTTTGTTCTAAAGCATTTATTGTTTCATCTTCTTTATAAACATCATCTCCAACTTTAGCTTTTAGCATTGCCTCTAACATCTCTGGACTAGGCTTAGTTACAGTATCGCTTCTTAAATCTATATTCATACATTAAATTTTTAGTATAAAACTATTAAAAATTGTTGGTAAATATTTTTAAATCTTAGTAATAATTCTATTTTTGTTTTAAACCCTAATGATAGCTTATGATAACTTCAGAAAACATAAAAGATCTTAATACACGTCTTACTTTGTTGAGACAATATCTTTGACATTGATGCTAAATTAATAGCTATTCAAAACGAAGAGGAACAGACCTTTGACCCTAATTTTTGGAATGACTCAAAAAGTGCTGAGTTAGTCATGAAATCCATTAGAGAGAAAAAAAAATGGATAACCGATTATAATCAATCCAAAACACTAATAGAGGACCTTGAGGTTATATTCGAATTTTTTAAAGAAAACGAAGCGTCTTTAAAAGATGTTGAAGACCGTTACGAAAAAGCTTTAATTTTAATTGAAGATTTAGAGTTTAGAAACATGCTATCTGAAGAAGGTGATAGCTTAAGTGCTGTGTTACAGATTACTGCTGGCGCTGGAGGTACAGAAAGTTGTGATTGGGCTAATATGCTAATGCGTATGTATTTAATGTATGCCGAAAAAAATGGTTTTAAAGTTAAAGAACTTAACCTTCAAGAAGGTGATGTAGCTGGAATTAAAACCGTAACTTTAGAAATTGAAGGCGAATATGCATTTGGTTGGTTAAAAGGCGAAAACGGAGTCCATAGGTTAGTACGTATTTCTCCTTTTGATAGTAATGCAAAACGACATACCAGTTTTGCTTCTGTTTATGTATATCCATTAGTTGATGATACAATTGAAATTGAAATAAACCCTGCAGATATAGAAATTACAACTGCACGTTCAAGTGGTGCTGGTGGCCAAAATGTTAATAAAGTTGAAACTAAAGTACAACTTACACATAAACCATCAGGAATACAAATTTCATGTTCAGAGACTAGGTCACAACATGATAACAGATCTAGAGCTATGCAAATGTTGAAGTCGCAATTGTATGAAATTGAATTACAAAAACAATTAGCACAACGTGACGATATTGAAGCTGGTAAAATGAAGATTGAATGGGGAAGCCAAATTAGAAACTATGTATTACATCCATATAAATTGATTAAAGATGTAAGAAGCGGTCATGAAACCGGAAATGTAGATGCTGTTTTAGATGGTAATATTGCTCCCTTTTTAAAAGCATACCTCATGATGATGGGACAACAAGAAGTAGATAATCAAAACCTTTAATAATGATTAAAATATATCATAATCCAAGATGCAGTAAGTCCAGACAAGGTGTGCAGCTTTTAGAAGACACTAATAAAGACTTTGAAATTGTAAAATATTTAGATGATAATTTAACTAAACAAGAGCTAGAACAATTAATCGCCCTTTTAAAAATTAAACCTTTAGAATTGGTAAGAAAAAATGAAGCTATTTGGAAAGAAAATTATAAAAATAAAACACTAACTGATGATCAAATAATTGATGCTTTAGTAGCTAACCCTAAGCTAATAGAGAGACCAATTGTAACTAACAATAATAAAGCAGTAATAGGTAGACCAACAGAAATAATTAAAACTATATTATAGTAAAACAAACTGATTAATAGCAACATTAACTTTCCCTTAAACTAAAATGATAATTATATATCACAACCCTGAGTCTTCGGACTCAAACGCTTGCCTTGAAATTTTAGAAACTCATAAACATGACCATGAAGTTATTAAATACCAAGACAAACCCTTAGATAAAATAAAACTTGTTAAAATAATTAACATATTAAATGTTAAACCAGTAGAGTTGATTAGAAAAGACAGTAAAATTTGGATAGAAAACTTTAAACATTTTGAAGATGAAGGCCACCTATTTGACGACGACAATCTAATAGATATTATGATTGAATATCAAGACCTTATAGAACGACCGATAGTAATAAATGGACAAAAAGCAGTAATTGGCAAGCCTGCAAAACGTATATTTGACATCATCCCTCAACAAAAAGCTTCATTATAAATGAAGCTTTTTTTATTTAACAAACCTTTAACCTCCCATGCTTAAACCAATGGGTATTTTTGCGGTCATTTTAAGAAATTATAAATATCATGACTAAAAAAATTATTTCATTTTGCTTACTCGTTTTATGCTTAAATCTAACTTTTGCACAAAACAACAATGAAAAAACGGTAACCATTACTGGAAAAATCCTAGAAGAAGACACAAATGCACCCTTAGAATATGCAACTGTTGTTTTTAAAAATACTAAAAACGAATCAGATTTAACCGGAGGAATTACTGATGCATCCGGTAATTATGCAATTGAAGTCAAAACAGGAACTTATAATATTAGCTTTGAATATATAGGTTTTAAAACTGAATATATTCCTAATAAATCAATTACAAAAGACGAAACTTTTAAGACTCAATATTTATCAATTGATGCTGAAGCTTTAGACGAAGTTGAAATTGTTGCAGAAAAAACTACTGTACAAATTAGACTTGATAAAAAAATATATAACGTAGGTAAAGATTTAACTGTACGTGGTGGTACCGTAAGTGATGTATTAGATAATGTCCCTTCGGTTTCAGTAGATGTAGAGGGTAATGTTGCTTTACGTGGAAATGATAACGTACGTATCTTAATTAACGGTAAACCTTCAGGATTAGTAGGCTTAAATTCTACTGACGCCTTAAGACAATTACCAGCAGAATCTATAGATAGAGTCGAAGTTATTACATCTCCATCTGCTAGATATGAGTCAGAAGGAACTGCAGGAATATTAAACATTATACTAAAACGTAGTAAATTACAAGGATTAAATGGTGCTATTACAACTAATGTTGGTTATAACCCATCTGCGGGAATTAACGGAAACATAAACTATAGAACTGGAGACATCAATATTTTTAATACTTCTGGTTATAGTTACAGAGAAGCTCCAGGAAACTCTTTTTCTTCAACTCAATATAAGTCTTCAGGTAACTTTTTAGACGAAACAAATGAATTTGATCGTATAAGAAAAGGACTAACTACTAACTTTGGAGTAGAATGGTATGTTAATGAAACTGCTTCTTTAACAACTTCTTTTTTATATAGAGATAGTGATAATGAAAGAAAAACAACAAACTTTTCAGAACAGTTTGACTCTAACAGAAACTTATTGTCCACAACATTACGTTTAGACCCTGAAGTAGAAAAAGATAAAACAATACAGTACGCTTTAAATTTTCAAAAAAATTATGATGATAGTGGACATGTATTAACTTTTGATTTTCAATATGAAGACAGCTCAGAAAACGAAAACTCTTTAGTACAAGTCAACGATGTAACCTCAGAGCGTGTTGCATCATTAGAAGATCAAAGACAAATTTTATTAAAAACAGATTACGTATTACCTATTGGAGAAAACAGTCAATTTGAAGCTGGATATAGAGGTAATTTTAATACGACTACAACAGATTTTCAAGTAGAATTATTAGACACAGATACAAACCAATTTGAGTTAAGTACTGACCTAACAAACGTTTTAAACTTTAGAGAATATCTTAACGCAGTTTACACGCAATACGGTAGTAAGTTTAATAAATTTTCGTTTTTATTAGGTCTACGTTTAGAAAATACTCAATTAACTATTGACCAACCAACTACAGGAGATTATAATAAAAGAAACTTTACAGGTTTATTCCCTACTGTAAATTTAAATTATGAGATCTCTGATAGAGAAAACGTAACGTTAGGTTATGCAAGACGTTTACGTCGTCCTCGTGGATATTTTTTAAACCCATTCCCTTCTAGATCTAGTGTAACAAATTATTTTCAAGGTAACCCTAATTTAAACCCAAGTTACTCTGGACAATTTGATTTAGGATATTTAAAGCGTTTTGGAAAATTCACATTCAACTCTTCTTTATACTATTCTCATGCAACTGATGCATTTAACTATGTTAGTTTTGATACTGGAGAGTTTGCTACTGTTGATGGAGAACAATATCCTATTATACAACGTACACCTATTAACTTAGCGACAGAGGACAGATATGGTTTTGAGTTTACATTAACTTACAACCCATCTAGAAAGTGGCGTATAAATGGAAACTTTAACTTCTTCCAAAATGATACTAAAGGAGATACTCCAAATGGACTATCTTTAGATAACTCTAACTCTAGCTGGTTTGCCAGAATAAATAATAAATATACTTTACCAGGAGAAATTGATTGGCAAACAAACCTAAACTATAGAGGCCCTAATGAAGATGCACAAAATAAATCTGAAGGTATTTTTACTACTACTATGGCGTTTAGTAAAGACTTATTTAATGACAGAGCATCAATTGCTTTTAACGTAAACGATTTATTTAACAGTAGAAAACGTCAACAAACAACCTCTACTCCAACTTATGATGCTTATAGCGAGTTTCAATGGAGAGAGCGTAGTTTTAACTTAGCGTTTACTTATAGATTTAACCAAAAGAAAAAACGCACAGAACGTGGAAGCTATGGTGGTGATGAAGATTTTGAAGGATAAAAATCTCACCTTATAATAAATAAAAATGCTGCTAGTTAATTTTACTAGCAGCATTTTTTGTTTAATACCACTTAAATAATAACATAATGTTAAGCACAAAAAAAGGGAAATTCGAAATGAATTTCCCTTTTTAATATAGTTTGATTAAAATTAAGCGTTACGCTTAGCTTTTTTCTCTTCTTTAATTTCGTTTAAACGCTCAATTAAACTTCCACCGATCCAGTAAGGAACAACAAAAGTTATTAAAAAAATCATTAACCAAAACCCTATGGTTAAGATAGTTAAAAATGCTAAAAAGCCTAAATATTGGTCAAATTCGAACATAATGCGTTTGTTTCTTGTTATATTATTACTGCAAATATAAAGTAAAGTTGGTTTTTAAACAATACAAAATTTAAAATTATTAACAGAGTTGTTAATAACCTTCTCCTTTTCATAAACAAGCAAAGACAATTACTGTTATTAAACATTCATTTTATAAATATAAATTAAAATAGGCCTTTAATTAACCTAAATTTAGTTAAAAAAATATAACCAGACCAAATTAACCTATCTAAATTTTGTAATTTTGCAATCTTAAAATTAATCAATCTTTACAATGGAATATAGAATAGAAAAAGATACCATGGGCGAAGTTAAAGTACCTGCAGACAAGCTTTGGGGTGCACAAACAGAACGTTCTAGAAATAATTTTAAAATTGGTAACGTAGCATCAATGCCACTAGAAGTGGTTTATGGTTTTGCTTATCTTAAAAAAGCTGCTGCTTACACCAATTGTGAGCTTGGTGTTTTACCAATTGAAAAAAGAGATCTTATCGCACAAGTATGTGACGAAATTTTAAAAGGACAACATGATGACCAATTTCCGTTAGTGATTTGGCAAACCGGTTCTGGTACGCAATCTAACATGAATGTTAATGAGGTTATTGCTAACAGAGCGCATCAATTAGCAGGCAAAACAATTGGAGAAGGAGAAAAAACAATCCAACCAAATGACGATGTTAATAAATCACAATCCTCAAACGATACGTTTCCAACAGGAATGCATATTGCTGCCTATACTAAAATTGTAAAAAACACAATTCCAGGTGTAAAACAATTACGTGATACTTTAAAAAAGAAATCTGAAACTTTTAAAAATGTAGTTAAAATTGGTCGTACGCATTTAATGGATGCGACACCTTTAACTTTAGGTCAAGAGTTTTCTGGATACGTGTCTCAATTAGATCATGGATTAAAAGCTTTAGAAAACACGTTACCACATTTAAGCGAAATTGCATTAGGTGGTACAGCTGTTGGAACAGGTTTAAACACTCCTAATGGCTATTCTAAACGTGTAGCAGAGTATATTGCAGAGTTTACAGGACAACCTTTTATAACTGCACCTAACAAATTTGAAGCGTTAGCTGCACATGATGCTATTGTAGAGAGTCATGGCGCATTAAAGCAATTAGCGGTATCCTTAAATAAAATTGCTAACGATATCCGTATGATGGCATCGGGACCACGTTCTGGTATTGGAGAAATTACAATTCCTGCGAATGAGCCTGGAAGCTCAATCATGCCAGGTAAAGTTAATCCAACACAATGTGAAGCATTAACAATGGTTTGTGCTCAGGTTATGGGTAATGATGTAGCAATTACTGTAGGTGGCACACAAGGTCATTACGAGCTAAATGTATTTAAACCAATGATGGCTGCTAACATTTTACAATCTGCACAATTAATTGGTGATGCCTGTGTAAGTTTTGATGTTAACTGTGCTGCTGGTATCGAGCCTAATTACGAAGTAATTAAGGAGCTACTTAATAACTCTTTAATGCTTGTTACTGCTTTAAATACCAAAATTGGATATTACAAAGCTGCTGAAATTGCAAATACAGCTCATAAAAACGGAACTACACTTAAAGTGGAAGCTATTAATTTAGGTTACGTAACTGCTGAAGATTATGACGAGTGGGTTAAACCAGAAAATATGGTAGGTACTTTAAAATAATACACAATTAATTAAAGTAAAAAAATCAAAAAAACCGATAAGTAATCTTATCGGTTTTTTTTTGTTAGTTATTAATTTAAATAGGGATGGCTTATTTGACCATTGCAAGGTTATAACTAATAATTAATTTATTCATTAACATATGTTAATAAATGCAATATTATTGCTTGGCCCTTATCCTACTTAATTGTACAGGGGTAATACTTAAATATTTTGCAATTTGATATTGAGGGATTAAATTATCAATTTTTGGAATCGCTTTTCTTAGTTTTAAATAGCGCTCTTTAGCATTCATAGTAAGTAATTCTATATGTTTTTTATCATTTTGACATAATAAAAACTGTAAAAAATTAACATGAAATCCTAATATTTCTGCATTAGTTTTACATAGGTTTTTGTATTTGTAATAATCTATTTTATAAATCTCACAATCCGTTAGTGTTTCATAAACACTACCAGAAGGTTTTTGATTAATTAAAGCATCAAAAGAGGCTAAAAATGTAAGTGGGACAAATATAGACTTGGTGACTTCCTTACCATTTTCTAACCTAACGTAAGAGCGCATCACACCTTTGTTAATCATATAAATGTATTTAGGGACATATCCAATGTCATCTAAAATAGTTCCTGCTTTTACTTCAACTTCTTCTGATATGTCAAGCATTAGCTTAAAAGAAGCTTCTGAAACAGGGTAAAATGAGGATACATAATCATATATCTCATTATAATTTTTTGAAATTTCAGTAATCATAATTTTTATTTACACACAGTATAAAAGTAACCTTTTAAATGATTGATTTTAAAACTTTTCGACATAAAGCATTTAAAATGATGTGATAAGTAATGTAATTAGAATTATTCAATGCTATGCATTTTATCTATATTTGAACTTAAATTTAAGTCTATTTTTATGTCAACACTTATTATAAATATCCAAGAATTAGTCCAGGTAAGAGAAGAAAACGTTTTAAAAATATCTGGTGACTTAATGAAAAAACTCCCAACCATTAAAGATGCTTATCTATTAATTGAAAATGATACTATAATCGATTATGGTTCCATGAAAAATGTAGATGGTATTACAGCTGATAAAACTATTGATGCTACCGGAAAAATTGTATTACCAACATGGTGTGACTCTCACACACATATCGTTTATGCTGGTGATAGATCTCAAGAATTTGTTGACCGTATTAATGGATTAAGTTATGAGGATATTGCAAATCGTGGCGGAGGTATTATAAATAGTGCAAAAACACTTCAAAACACAAGTGAAGATGACCTATACAACCAATCCATAACACGTGTTAAAGCTGTAATGAAACTAGGTACCGGAGCTATTGAAATTAAATCAGGTTACGGATTAACTCCAGACGCAGAGCTTAAAATGTTGCGCGTTATAAAACGTATCAAACAAGATTTTCCAATAAAAGTAAAAGCTACTTTTTTAGGTGCTCATGCGCTACCTCTTGAATTTAAAGAAAATAAGCAAGGTTATTTAGATCAAATTATTAATGTCATGCTACCACAAATAGCTAAAGAAAATTTAGCAAATTATATTGACGTCTTTTGCGAAAAAGGATATTTTGATTTAAACGATACAGAGCAAATTTTAAAAGCTGGACAACAGTATAATTTACCGTCTAAAATACATGTTAATCAATTTAATGCTTTTGGAGGTATTGCTTTGGCTGTAAAGTATAATGCGATAAGTGTAGACCATTTAGAAGAGTTAAACCAAGAGGATATAGAGGCTTTAAAAAACAGCAATACTATGCCTGTAGCACTTCCCTCCTGCTCATATTTTTTAAGTATTCCGTACACACAAGGAAGACAACTAATTAATGCTGGTTTACCCTTAGCTTTAGCTTCAGATTATAACCCAGGCTCTACACCATCAGGTAACATGAATTTTGTAGTAAGTACAGCTTGTATTAAAATGAGGTTAACACCAGAAGAAGCAATAAATGCAGCCACTATAAATGGCGCATATGCAATGGGGATTTCTAATCAATATGGAAGTATTACTAAAGGTAAAAAAGCTAATCTAATTATAACAAAACCAATATCAAGCTATAACTATTTACCATATGCTTTTGGAGATAACCATATTGAAACAGTTATTATAAATGGAGAAATTATCTAATTTTAAACTTAATCCTGCTTTTTTACTTTCTAAATTATCAATCAATTTAGGATTAACAGATTTTAATGCAGTGTTAAATTACATCCATCAATTACCTTACGGAAGAAACACAGAAAGAAGCGATTTTACTTTAGTTTTAAAAGAGAATAAAGGAACATGCTCTACCAAACACGCCTTTTTAAAGCAATTGGGTATTGAAAATAAGCAAGAACACATCAAGCTTTATTTAGGTGTTTATAAAATGAATAACCTTAATACTAGTGGAATAGCTTCGGTATTAAAACATTATAAATTAGACTACATTCCAGAAGCTCATACTTATTTAAAAGTTAACAATCAGATTATAGATGTTACTAGAACAAGATCATCTAAAAACACATTTCAGAATTCACTTTTATTTGAAGAACAAATTCTGCCTTCAAATATTGGAGATTATAAGTTAAATATGCATCAAAATTTTATAAAAAACTGGATTAAAACTGAAGCTATTAATTATACTTTTAATGATTTGTGGGCAATTAGAGAGCTTTGCATTGCTAGATTAAGTGCATAAAAAAAAACCTGAAAACTTAAAGTTATCAGGTTTTTAATAAGGGATAATTAATTAATATTAGCTCAAGTTTTATTTTAGTGTAAATTCTGAACTTGATACCAACTCGTTAGAATTAAAGACATTTATTTGGTAACGTCCTTTTTCAAAATCATCATCTGTATTATTTGTTATAAACTCGCAAATATCTAGATTTCCATTTTCATAGTTAAACTTACTAATAATACTATAATTAAGTATTTGCTCGCCAAATTTAATCTGTTCGTTTGCTCCAAGAATGTTATTTTTAGGATCAATCACTTGCACGTACAGTTCTTTATCTCCTGATTGTACTAATTTATTTTTAGCAACTGTATAACATACTCTAATTTTATCACTACGTCTTGCTCTTTCGGTTGGTATTAATTTACCGTTATTACGTTCAATAACTCCAAAACCTTTAAGATTAGCTGTTGTTAATACTGCTGCATTTTCAACAACTCCTGCAAGTGCTGTATTTTGTATTAATAATGAATCATTAAACATTTTACTTTGCTCGTATCTAACATTTGTACTATCTAAAGTAGTTGCTAATTGCATGTTTTCAACTTTTAATCTATCATTTTCTGATAATAAAGCATCCATTTCATCTTGTAATGCTAAGTATTTCTTTTTATACTTCCATAAGCTGCTAACGTTATTTTCTGCGACTTTTAACGAGTCTATTAAGCCTTGAATACGCGCTCTAGCTTCAATCAAATTTTGATTAGTTACTTGACTTTCGCTTAATGCAACATCATACTTAGCAACCATGACATTTAAATCTTTTAAAACATCATTTTTTTCTTGCGTTAACTGTTGTTCATTTTGTTGTTTGTCTTTGTATAAAGTCGATGTGTAAATCCCGGTACCTATAAATAAGGCTAAAGCTATACCTAATGCTACTTTTAATCCTGTACTTGCTGTTTTATTTGACATATTGATTTGTTTTTAAATTCTAAATGTTAATTCTTTGTTCTAGTTTAAACTTTAATAATAAAAACGTAATTTTAATTTTTCAAAACTACATATAAAGTAAATGGATAAATTAGTTTTATTTGATAACTCAACTTTAAACAACCTACTAAATACACGTTCTGGCGAAACCAAATTTGGTGAACATGTTACAACGTTAACCAGTGTTTCAAATATATACGACACACTTATAACTTTGGACGTCGACTATGTTATTTTTGGTCTTCCCGAATCAGTTGGTGTATTTGCAAATCACGGTAAATCAGGCACTTCAAGCACTTGGGAGGCAACAATTAAAATTTTGTTAAATACGCAAAGCAACAATTTTAATCCTGCAAAAAAGGTTTTAGTACTTGGACATTTAGATTTTACCACAGAGCAAGAAATGCTTTTGACACTAAATCAAGATAACCCAAAACATATTTCAAAATCTAGAAAGCTAGTTGCGCAAATAGATAAGCATGTTGTGGATTTAGTAACCACAATAGTTAGCGCTGGTAAAACACCAATTGCAATTGGTGGCGGACATAACAATGCTTACGGAATGATAAAAGGGACTAGCCTAGCTTTAAAACAACCTGTAAATAGTATAAATTTTGATGCACATACAGATTTTAGAGCTTTAGAAGGCAGACATAGTGGTAATGGTTTTAGTTATGCTTACGCTGAAGGCTTTTTAAAACGCTATTTTGCTTTTGGATTACATGAAAATTATACATCATCCGACATTTTTAGTCAATTTGAAGAAAATAAACATCTAGACTATAATACTTACGAAGCGATTGCTGTAAGACAACAAATAAAGTTTAAAAAAGAATTACGTCGTGCAGAAAAACATATTAATACTACTAATTTTGGAATTGAAATAGATTGTGATGCTATAATAAACACTCCTAGTAGCGCACAAACATCAAGTGGTTTTTCCGCAGAAAAGACAAGACAGTTTTTACATCATTTTGCAAATCTAGATAACGTTAGCTATTTGCATATTTGCGAAGCAATTGCTAAAAATAAAAAAGCTGCTCAAGTAGGTAAACTAGTTAGCTATTTAATAACTGATTTTATACGTTCAAACTCTAATAAAAATGACTAAGCTTCAAATAGAGTACTTAAGACTAAGCATAGCTTTTATCGTCTTTGCTTTTATTATCACCCTTCTTTTTTTAAACATTAATCAAGTACAAATACAATGGTTTACTAAACTGACAGAGGTTTTAACAATTCCAGCTTTATTACTAAGTATTGCTATCCCATTATGGATGATTGTAGATTTAATCAGAAAAAAAGTAGCTGATAAAGCGATTTTTAATCTGACCTTTTTTATTTCGGTAATTTCTATTTTGTTATTGCTTTTTACAATTTACCTACTGTATTAAATGCAATCTGAAGTTTCTATAATACCTTTTGATAAAAAATACGCTAAAGACTTTTATGTATTAAATAAAGAGTGGCTAGAAGTCTATTTTTATGTGGAGCCTTTTGATGTGGACGTGCTAAGTAACCCTGAGCAGTATATAATTAATAAAGGAGGCTACATCTTTTTTGCTAAATTAAATGATCAAATAGTTGGGACATATGCTTTTATGCCTTTAAAAAATGAGCCTGGCTTTGAACTAACTAAAATGGCAGTATCACCTAAATTTAGAGGTTTTAAAATAGGCCAACAACTATTACAACACTGTATAAGCTTTGCAAAAAAACAGAACTTTAAAAGACTACTACTATACTCTAGCAGGAAGCTAGAAAATGCCATCTATTTATATAATAAGTTTGGATTTAAAGAGGTACCTCTAGAAAAAGATTCGCCATATGTAAGATCAAATATTAAAATGGAGTTTGATTTACACCAATAAAAAAAGCACTAAATAATTATTTAGTGCTTTTTTTAATACTAAGTATAATAATTTATTTTTTGATAAACTTTAATGTGTTACCATCTTCTAATTTAAAAAGATATAAATCACTAGATAAGTTTTGGATATCAATACTCTGATTTTTTTCAACCTTACCTTTTAAAACTTGCTGTCCTAAACTGTTATACACCTCATATCCAACAGCTTTATCAATATTAGATACTTTAATATAATCGCTAGAAGGGTTTGGGTATAACTTAACAGTATCATTTAATACAAATGTATCTACAGATAGTGTTGGGAATAAAAACTTTGAAATTTTGTTTGCATCATATTCTGCTATATAAAGTTCGCTAGTATTAGCTGCAATACCATTAGGAGTACTTAGACCTGAAACTAAATCTACTTTAGCAGGTACTGCAATCGATACATCAATTACTGAAACTTTACTTCCTGAATATTCAGCTATATAAAGATTGTTTCCATTAATTGTTATATCTGTCGGTGTTGCAAAACCGCCCAAAACATCTGTTGCTGTTGTTGTTCCAGAAGTAACATCAATCTTAGAAATTTTATTTGCACCTTGTTCTGCAATATATAATATATCGTTTTTTAAAGAAATTGCGAATGGTGAGTTTAGTGATGATGCTACTAATGTTGCTGTAGGAGTTGCATCTGTAATATCAATTTTAGAAACAGAATTACTTCCTTTTTCTGAAAAATATAACAAATCACCTTTTAACGCTAAACCTGTAGGTCTGTTTAAACCAGAAATTACTGTTGTAACCGTTGGTACTGGCGTAGACATATCTACTTTAGAAATTTTGTTTCCAAAATGCTCTGCTACGTATATAACATCTCCAGCAGTTATTAAACCCATTGGGTAATTTAAACCACTTACTATATTAGTTTTTGTAGTAGGTAAAGGTGCAGTAATATCTAAGGTAGAAATTACACCAGAATTAAATTCTGATATATATAAATCGTTACCAGATAATGCTAATCTATATGGATTAGTTACCCCAGTTGTAACTACTGTTGTTTGAGCATTAATTGTAAAAATGCTAAACATTAAAAATGATAAAAAAATGTAAACTTGTTTCATAAGCGTATTTTTAAGTCACTAATTTCATTTTTAAATGATTTATAGTAACATGGTTAAAAATGGGGTTTAAGCTAACTTTAATTGCTAACTTGATTAATGCGATTGCAAATGTAAATCTAAAAACAGTAATTACATATCCATTGATACCAATTTATTTGCTATTCGTCGTTTTTTACGCACAAAAAGAGAGTGGTAATTTAAAAAAACTACAATAAAACTATTGGTTTTGAGTTGTTTGAAGATTTAAACGTTTAGTTTAAGCTTTCTAAAGAGTCTAGCTTACGTTTGAGTTTAGCAATTTGGTCTGCTTCACGCTTTTTTACAATAGAATCGTATTTACGCTTAAGCGCTTCCAAAGACTCTTTATCGTTTTTAATATTTTCTTTAAAATCTGTAGTATCTATTGCTATATATTGATTATTTAAGTCTTTCATTATTGCTTCAACCGCTTTATCATCATCCATAAAATATTCGTCAATTCCTTCACTTGCTCTCCAAGCTTCGTTTAATTGGTCATACACTGATTTTTCCCATTGGCTTGGATGTTTAGCATCGATCCACACAACGTCTCTATATTCGCTATCTATTAATGCTAAATCTGGAGTTGCAGAACCGTCAAATTGAGCACCTTCTTCTTTTATAGAAGAAATTGTTCCTAAAAAGAACATGCGTTTACGACCAGCTATATTTTTAATATAAGGTCTAAACTCTACTGGTTTATTTACAGACCAATCGTATTCTTTTCTGGATTCAATTACCTTTAAAGGCATTGCGGAAACCCCTGCATAACCTTGTTTTTTTGAAGCATGATCATAATAATAAAGTTTATTTGTTCCATCTGCTGGCACAAACACACTAAATGTTAAACTGGTACGCTCATCACCTACTGGCTCTAATCCAAACCAATGGTATAGTCCGTTATAAGCATCGGATTTTGAGTCTGAAAAATCAAAATCAGTAACAAATGGTTGTTGATTTTGATCGTTAGGTAAATTAGGGATTTTAACAGCAGTTTCCATATTCCATGGTAATGGATCGCTAAATCCACCTAAAAACTTTAAAGACTCTGCTTGTAATCTAGATACTTTTTCTGATAGTGTATTTTGACCTATTAAATAAGGATGATTTTTCATGTTTTCAGGCTTAATAAAAGTCCCTTTCCCTATAGTGACACGTTCAATATAATCGTTAAAATCGTGTGCTCCATTATCAATAACCATTACACCTCCAAAAGTTGGGTAAGGAAAAAAGAATCCTTCCCATTTTATTAGACTAACTACCTCAACCCATTGTCCAGAATCATTTTTCATATAAAACGTATCACTAGGCTCATAATTAAATAACATCCATGGATTAAAACGTTGTACAACTGCATTGTAAGTGTTTCTGCTAAACTTTAATGATTCTCCAATAGAAAACGTTACCGGAATTCGGTTTTCATTAGAAAAACGCGGAAAAGGAGTTGTGCTAGATACAGCAAACACCTCTTCTGTATTATCACTTATCCCTTGCCAAACATACTTTTCAGTAGGTTGAATTGCCATAGTCCATTTGTTTTGACCATCAACTCTAACTAAATGTGGTAATGATACATCCTTGGTTTCTCCTACGCTTTCATTAGCCATAGAAAAAATATTACGAAGGGGTTGGATACGTTCGTTTTGTGTTAATGGCAACTCATTTATTTCAACTTTATTTAAATTGTTAAACACATTATAGGTTTTAATATAATCATAAAACTGATACTGCCAACCTACAAAATAAAGCAATCCAAAAAATGCTAAAAGCAAACTTAATATACCTAATCTTTTACCTGTTGATGCGGACTTACGGAAACTGCGTAACCCAAAAAACAATACTAAACCACTAAATAAAATGATAAAAATATACTTACGGATAAATAGCAACAAGGGTTGATAATCATCTCTTAAAAAAAACAATAATGCTAAAATAATTAGCCCTAAAACAATAACTACTGCTTTTTGTTTGCCTCCTTGATTCCAATACTTTTTAATCATATACTTTATTTTTGGGTTAATAGCCTTTTTTACTTTTAACCGAATAGTTTTTATACTTTAATTAATCTTTAGTTAAATAACTACTTCCTTTTGCCTTGTAAAAACCTACATCAAACCTTTATCTTTCAAACGTTCTCTAGCACTTTTTTCTGGTGCTTTTGATTGTTCTTTGATTTCTTTTTTAGCTTCATCAACTACTTTAGTGTCCTTGTTTTTTAAATCTTCCAAAAACTCTTTTCCTTTATTTAATCCATCTTTTACAACATCTTCAATCGAGTCGGATTGCTCTTCTATAACTTGTCCTGATTTAAGCACAAAGTTTGCAACATAAGTCCCAATTAAAGTTCCGAAAATAGCAGAAGCAAAAGCAGAAACACCTAAATAACTACTAAAGATTGCTATTGGCGTTAAAAATTCTATAATTAAAGCAACAATTAAAAACGTAAATGCAACAAATAATACACGTGGTAATACATCTTGTTTATAAATAAAGCCTTTTTTATCAGTAGGTTTCATCTGTAGCTCTTTACTATTAAAGACTTTATTAAAAAAGCGATATACTTTATTACTTTTAGACTCTGTCCAATAAATAAAAATTCCGAAAAGTATTGCTCCAAAAAATATGATGATTTCTAAGCCCATTATTTTAGTGATTAATTGTTGTTATACTAAATTAGTCTATAATTATTAAATATTGTTACTAATAGTCTCAATAACCCAGTCTTTAAAAGAGTCGTCCCAAGTATTATATTGTTTATAAAACTCTTCTTTATCATACCAATACAAAAACAATACGTCACGAGGTGATACATTTATTAGTAATTTCCAGATTAAATCTTGATGTCTAGCTGTCAAAGAAGAATGGGGTAAATGCAAAGCATTAAACAAATTTTTCTCTATAATATCCGAGATTTTATATTGATTACTTATTGCAAGTTTATCCAAATATAACTCTACACCCATTATACGTTTTCTAGTCTCAATATCTAACCTGTTAAGGTAACTTTTAAATAATACTGCATCATTTAAAATATCTTTTATTGGATGCTGCGTATCTTTTAAAGCCATAGCAAACTCCATTTTTTTAATACGTTGGTATCGCTCTGTATTTAGTGCTGCTTCTAAATCATGCTCGATTATAACATGATCACGGAGTTTTTCCATTAGTTCTGGCTGCTGGATATGAAAAATAATCACATCATGTGTGGTATCTTTAATAGCTTGTTTATACCATTTTAGGTCTTCAAAAACTACAATTGGTGTTATAAAATCTCGCAACACGTACACACCACCAAAAGATTTAGTGTAAAACGAATCGGTTTGATATTGCAAACTATGTAAACTTAAATCACGACCACGTAAATCTCCATAAGTTTTAGCAGAGTCTAATAGTTGCGCATGCAAGGTTTCGTCAATAAAATTATTACCTTGTTTAAACAGTTCAATTAGTTTTTGTTGGTCTTTTTGAATTTGATCTAAGTTATTAATTAGATGAAATTTAATATTAACCTTACCGTATTTAAGCACATCAAGAGGCTCATAATACGCATCAATATTTTGGTCAAAATCGATACAAATTGCTGAGTCCCTAGTAATATCATTTATTTTATCTCCATGGACTTGAAACACTTGTTTCATCATTTCTCTATCAAAACTATGAAACTCAGAGTACACAGGTTTTCCTTTTTGTAAAGGTGAAATAATTATAGCATGCGGATTAGCTTCGCCATTATTAAGATACATTGTAGTCCCTTTTTCTTCTGCTATTTCTGGACTATAACCAATTCCATCAATTGAAAACTGAGTTAGTTTAGTTGGAGTAAAACCTAACTTTTTCAGGCATTGATTATACCGCTCAACTAATTTTCCGCTTATCGGGATTAGCTCGCTTCTATATAGGTTTGCTTGTTTTAGTTTTTGCATTACAGAATAGTATTGATTTGTGCATATTGTAATAATGCAATTGTTTTTAAGTCAACAATTTTACCGTTTTTAACCATTTCTAGTGCTTCAGAAAACTTAATTTCTAAAACTTCAATGTCTTCATTTTCGCTATCAACTCCCCCTCCATTTGTAATTTTCATAGCATCAGTATATTCAGCCATAAAATAATGTAGTTTTTCAGTTAATGCACCGGGCGACG
This sequence comes from uncultured Olleya sp., assembly GCA_947503885.1. GTDB lineage: Bacteria > Bacteroidota > Bacteroidia > Flavobacteriales > Flavobacteriaceae > Olleya. The sequence continues at coordinate 299,292 of CANNFD010000001.1, forward strand.
AATAGGCTTCAAATAACTTTGTAACATGGTCAACTTTATAACCTGTTTCTTCTTCAATTTCTCTAATAATACATTGCTCAGGCTGGTCGTTATCTAACATTCCAGCACAAGTTTCTATCATAAAACCAGAGTTGTTATCGTTTAAAAAAGTAGAGATTCTAAATTGTTTATTTAAAATAATGGTTTGTTTCTCCTTGTTATAAAGCAAAGCTGTCGCACCATCACCTCTGTTATAAGACTCTCGTTTTTGAGCAACCCAAATTTCATTTTTAGTTTTATATAAAAATGAGACTTCGTTTAAAGTTGCCCAACCTTTGTACAAGGTGTTTATGACGATATCTTTTATTCTATTGGTCATTACTAAATAATTCTCTAGCTTTAGTTTCTATGTTTAACTGGTTTATTCTAGCGTCTACTTTTCGTTTAAAATCAGTGTCTGCAATAGTTGCTACGTTGTCTAAATATCTTACCACTTCCTGTCTTCTTATTTCAGAAAAATCTAAACCTTTCATATTAGATTTCATTAACTCCTGAAGCATATTAAATTTAGTATTGTAATCTTTCTTAAAATAGGTTTCTGGATTATCAAACCAACTTTGTTCTAAATCAAAATCAGTTAATCGTAATGAAACTGCACTTTGAATATTTCTAACATCACGAGAAGAGAAAAACGGAAAGATTTTTTGAATCTCTTTATAAAGCGTTGCATAAAATAAATGTGAATTTGTTTTATGCTGTTTTTCGGCTTTATCATAGGCATCAAACACTCGCAATTCTGTAGGTTTATCAGTCAGGTTTAGGATTTCTCCCATGTTACTTGCTAACCCTTGGTCTTGTAAATATTTATAATCGTTTGGTCCTTGCATGTTAACAAAATCAGGCATGGTTTGGTCTAATTTTCTCCACCATAAATGGTCTTGGTCTAAAAAGTCATGCTCGGTACGTGCGCCATCAATTTTAAATCGACCTTGCACACGAGAAATTACTGCTTTATCTAACATTTCTGGAAGGTTAGTAAACAACCCAATTGAGCTGTTACCATAATTTACTGCATAAGCACCTTCTGTATATCTTAAAAAGACTCCAATAACTTCTTTTACACCTGCCGAAACACCTTGTGCTGTACGTTCTTGCAAATTATTTTCGGCATCATCAATAGGTGCAAAAATAAGCTTTGTTGGATCTTGCATTGGCTTCATCCAGTCTACCATTTTTTCTGCTGAACCTCCTTGAAAGGTGCTAATCAACGTATCTGGCATTGGATGAAATAAAAACGGAATGTCTAAATTATCGCAATGCGCTTTTAATCTGGTAGCTATTGCAGCAATTAACATACTTTTTCCTGTTCCAGGAATCCCGTAACCCATAAAAACAGGCATAAAACCACCTAATTCTTGAAATGGATTTTTCTTAGCTTCAAAATCGTAGCTTAACATACGCTCTGTCAAACGACGTGCAAAATGCTTTGCATCCCTGTTACCAACGATTTGCTCGAATTGAATTTTATTAAACTCGATACTTTTTGCAGTACCTTGAAACGTGTTTTCCCAACCTGAAATAGCAAAATCACTGTTTTCTAATTTATAGGTTCTATCAAGGATTGTCTCCGTATATTCTAAACTGCTTCTACGTAGACTAATTTCGGCAATTAAAGCTTCAAAATAAACTACTGTAAAATCAGCAACGTCTTTGTCGGACTTTATAATTTCTGGATGTGCTAAGTATTTATCGTAATAAAATAAAGCGCAAGACACCCCTTTTAAAGGTGACATTAAAGACAGTTCTGGAATACCTGCAAATTTTTGTTTCATGACGCTTAAATCGTCTGAAGCATGTGGTTTTAATACATGTAATATTTTATACGCTGAAGCGAATAACATAAAAGCTGTTGCTGTTTGCATTTTACTTTCGTACTCGCGTTTACCATCGTTGTCTAAAGCAGATTTACGCTCGTTAAGGCTTGATAAACCTGATGCATCATAATAACTGTCTTTTATCCAAATACCCAATGTTAAACCTTCTTGAACAGCATACAAAGTTTGATTTAATAGAATTGGTATGGCTACCGAATCTGGTAACAAGCGTTTTTTTAAAGCTAAGATTGTTTTTGAAACCGAAGTTGTTGACGCGGACGAACCATTATTTGCTTTAGATAGATATAATAAAATTGACTCGTCTTTAGCATCTTTATCCTTATTTTTAGCACGAGAGCCTTGCTCCCAACTAATACTTTTAAGATAAGAAGATGCTTCGTCACGAAGTACGTCTAATTCTGATTTTTTTATAGGGAAAGTTGAATTGTGTTCCATGTTTATTTAGTCTTTTATTATAACTAATGACGCCTAACTGTAATTGATTTTATTTTTCTATTATTAAATCAGATACCTGAAATGGTGGCTTTGCCAACTTATTCATAGTTTCAGGGTTTTTATTATATAATAATTGAATGATACGATGTGGTGCAAACACATAGCCTTGCTTGATTGGTGTACTCCAATTTTGAAGTGTTTGTTTGCTAAAATAACCACCTTCTTTAAAGGTGCTTCCTGAAAACACTTCGTGTATTTTAAAGGATAACGCATAGGATTGTAAAGGGATTACCTTTTTACCTATCGCTTCTAAAATGGTATGTGTTAAATCGTTATCGTCCTTTGCAAAAACGTTATGAAAAGCGCCTATATCTAAACGTTTGATGTACTTTGGAAACACATCTTTTAAGCGTCTATCAATACCATATGCCATAGTATCCATATTCATTTTACGATCTGCAACGGTTTTTAAAACTTCGTATATTTCTTCTTTGTCATTTAATGGATGTTTACCATCATAATCAAAATACATGTAACAAATAAAGGGTCTGTTTAGTGATACGTCATAAAAACTCCAACTAGTCATATACTCTGCTTGACTACCTTCTGGAGCTTTAATTATTTTACCTTGTACAAAACGGTTAAATATATATTGCTGCTCCACTGATGTGTAATATACTATGGATGCTGCTTGAAATAATTTATCGCGTCTAACTGGTTGTTTTTTACGCAATAATTGGTCTAAAAATTCGTCTTGAATTACTGAAACGTCTTTTAATTTATTTAAATAATTATCACGTAATGATAAATCGTTATACAAATATCTAAACTCCAAATAATTAGGGAAGCCAGAATCTGTAACATCTACCTTCATGTTATCTTCTTGGTCATACATGTATTTGATTCGCATGGCCTCGATGGAATACAATAATAAATCACAATATTGTTTAAAAAAGATTACTTCTTGTGGTGTACACAATCCGTTTTGTTGTACGCCTACAATTAACTCTTTTAAGGCAAAGTCCACTGTTTTATGATAAAACACATATTGGTCTTTACTATCTAAAATAGCAGAATCTAAAGGTGTGACGATGTGGTTTATACTCATTTTAAATGTTCAATATTCAATTGTTATAAACAGTTTTAAGTCTGTTATACTTTGATTGTTTTAATTGTGATTAACCTTTTTTTTCTTGGTTATATATTTAAAGAAAGCCCAAAGAAAAAATCCTCCAAAAAAGATAATATTAGACCAACCTATTATTTGACCTATAAGTGTATTACTGATTTTTAGGATGTAGATACCATTTAAAACAAAACCTATCATGATTATGATTGCAATTACTAGTCTTAATTGTTTTGACATAATTATAAATGATTATTTTATTGATATACTATTTAAGGTTTTAGTAAGCGCGTTAAGGATTGTAGTGGCATCCTTTTGCTTTTTTTGCAAAAGATATAACGTAAAGCCTGACCTACTTTAGCCCTTAAAAGCTAAAGCAGGTAACGCTAAACTAATTTTAAGACAATAAATCGTCGTTTGATGCTTCTGGTTTTGGTGCTCCTGCTGGTGCATCATCTCCTGAAGGCGTTGTATTATCTGAGTTGTAATACTCTTCAAAAATTTGTTTCATATCGATACCGTAACGGTCTGCAAAATTCTTTTGGATGTCCACATCTTTAGCTCTAATCTCTTGTAAAGCCTCTGCATAACTACGATACACGCCTTGCATTACTTTTTCGTGCACTGGAATATTGTCCATCATTTCTTGACGGGCTTTAGCACTTGCTGTATGCATTGACGCTAGAGTCTCTCCGATATGCTCGTCAGTTTTAACACCTAAATGCTCTAAAATAGCAGCAAACTCTTGATCCGTACGTGCTTTTAAAGCGACTACATAACCATCGTAATACTTTACACGCTCCTCAGTATCTGACTTTAATTTTGCGCGATGCGTCTGTAAGTTACTACGTAAAGAAGTTAATACTTTAATAGTTAAATTATGCTTGTGTACAAAGCTGTCTTTAGATGCTGCAAGGGTTGTGTAGGCGTTTTTAAGTCCTTCTAACTCTTCTACTTCTTGCTCTAGTTTGGTGACTTTTGATAAGGCTTCAGAGTATTCTGTGGTTTGCTTATCGGCTACTTCTTCTAACGCTTGACGGGCTTGTTTTAATAAGGCGTATTGCGTTTCTAATTTAGCTTCAGTTTCTGCTTTTTTCTCTAAGGCTTTTGTATGGTTTTTAGACGCTTCAACTATAGCATCTTGTAGCTTGTCTTCTACTTCTTTAATTTCGACCTCACGGTTTTTAAGTCTTGTAATTGCTGCTTGAGATTTGTATGACAACTCACTTAACAGTGTTTGGATGTCTGCACTCTCAATACGCTCTTGAAACATTGCTTTAGCTTTGTTGTCTGCGCCTGCACGGACTTTTTCGGCTGTTTCTAAAGCTTTTTCGGCTGCTTTAATTTTGCTTTTACGTCCCCAAAGGTTATTCCACCAAGTGTCTGGTTTGTTTTGGGCATCTTCTAATTCTACTTTTGCACGTTCTAATGCTTTTTGAGCATCGTCAATAACTTGCTGTTCTTTTTCATTTAAAGAAGAAAAACGTTCGAATAATATACCAACTTCGTCTTGATAATCTGTTAGGTCTTTAATAGCGTCTAGAAGCGTTGTGCGATCTTTTTCTGCCATACCAACAACGTCATCTAATGTGGCGTTAAGGATTTTTTGACGACTTTCCGGATCGTCCTCCTGCGCTAACTTAGACTTCATGGTATCAATTGCTTTTCCCCAATTGACATCTACTTTCTCGGTTTTTTCGTTAGAGTTTGTTTCTAATAAATCAAAATCATCAGACATATATATTCTTGTTTTAAAGGTTGGACAAAATTTGTGTAAGCAATTTCGTTAAAAAATATTAGTTATGAAATATTTATTGCTCATATTATAAGTATTAATTATTATAAAAATGTTACAATTTATTTTACGCCTAAAAAAAGTAAGTATCTTTAAAACAAAACTTTTAAAATGAAAAAATCAGCATTTACCTTACTTACAATCATTTTATTATTAACTAGTTGTAAAGAAGCCACTAAAAATGAAACTGTAAAAACAGAAGACACGCCTAACTTAAGCATTAAAAAGGTATTAGAAATCATTCCTATCTCTCATGCTACAATGGTTTTAAATTATGATGCTGAAACAATATACGTTGACCCAACAGGTGGAAAAGAAGCTTTTGATAGTCAAGATAAACCCACTCTTATCTTAATTACAGATATACATGGTGACCATTACAGTTTTGATACTTTAAAAGATATTGATTTAAACGAAGCTTTAATTATTGCTCCTCAAGCTGTAATAGATAAATTTCCTGTTGATTTTAAACCAAAATACAAAGTGCTTAAAAATGGTGAAAACACAACATTTAATGATCTTAAAATTGAAGCTTTACCAATGTATAATTTACGTAAAGAGGCTTTACAATTTCATCCAAAAGGCAGAGGTAATGGTTATATTTTAACCTTTGGAAATGAACGTATTTATATCTCTGGCGACACGGAAGACATCACAGAAATGAGAAATCTTAAAAACATTGACAAGGCTTTTGTATGTATGAATTTGCCTTACACAATGACTGTAGAAAGTGCTGCAAGTGCTGTTTTAGAGTTTAAACCTAAACAAGTTTACCCTTACCATTTTAGAGGGACAGAGGGCTTTAGTGATGTATCAAGATTTAAAACTTTAGTTAATGAAGGTAATACTGATATTGATGTTGTGCAATTAGATTGGTATGCAAAAGAGTAATATTGAAAGAGAGTAACCATAATAAAAAAAGCCTGCAATTTGCAGGCTTTTTTTATTATATAAAGTAGTTAAACTTATCTAACTAACTTCTTATATTTAATACGTTTTGGCATTAAATCTCCACCTAAACGTTTTTTCTTATTTTCTTCGTACTCACTAAATCCTCCTTCAAAGAAATAGACTTGAGAATCTCCTTCAAATGCTAAGATATGTGTACAAATTCTATCTAAAAACCATCTGTCGTGAGAAATTACAACTGCACAACCCGCAAAGTTTTCTAAACCTTCCTCTAAAGCACGTAATGTATTAACATCTAAATCATTGGTAGGCTCATCTAAAAGTAATACGTTACCTTCTTCTTTAAGCGTCATTGCTAAATGTAAACGGTTACGTTCTCCACCAGATAATAGTTTAACTTTTTTATTTTGCTCTCCTCCTGAGAAGTTAAAACGACTTAAATATGCTCTAGAATTTACTTCTTTTCCACCCATCATGATTAACTCTTGCTCATCACTAAAGTTTTGCCAAATGGTTTTTTCTGGGTCTATGTTAGAGTGCTTTTGATCTACGTAAGCGATTTGAGCAGTTTCACCTACTTTAAACTCGCCTTTATCAGGAGTTTCTTCTCCCATTATCATTCTGAAAATAGTAGTTTTACCAGCTCCGTTAGGACCAATAACACCAACAATTCCAGCTTGAGGCAAGTTAAAGTTTAAATCTTCGTATAATAATTTATCGTCATACGCTTTACTTACACCAATCGCATCAATTACGTTAGTTCCTAAACGTGGACCATTTGGTATATAAATTTCAAGTTTTTCATCAAGTTGTTTTTGATCTTGACTCATTAACTTGTCATAGTTTTTTAAACGTGCTTTTTGTTTTGTTTGACGACCTTTTGCTCCTTGTTTAACCCATTCTAGCTCACGCTCTAATGTTTTTTGACGCTTAGAAGCTGTTTTGCTTTCTTGAGCCATACGTTTAGATTTTTGATCTAACCAAGACGAGTAGTTACCTTTCCACGGGATACCTTCTCCTCTATCTAACTCTAAAATCCATCCAGCAACGTTATCTAAAAAGTATCTATCGTGCGTTACAGCAATTACAGTTCCTTTATATTGTGCTAAGTGATGCTCTAACCAATGTACTGACTCTGCATCCAAGTGGTTGGTTGGCTCATCTAATAATAACACATCTGGTTCTTGTAATAATAAACGACATAAAGCCACACGACGTCTTTCTCCTCCAGACAATACACCAATTTTTTTATCACCATCTGGCGTACGTAACGCATCCATAGCAATTTCTAATTTGGTATCTAACTCCCATGCATTAGACGCATCAATTTGATCCTGAAGCTCGGCTTGACGATTCATAAGTTTTTCCATTTTGTCTGCATCACTGTAGACTTCTTCTAAACCAAACTGATCGTTAATTTTATTGTATTCATCTAAAATAGCAACAGTTTCTGCAGCACCTTCCCGTACCACTTCCATAACTGTTTTATCATCATCTAATTGAGGTTCTTGCTCTAAATACCCAACAGAATAACCAGGAGAAAAGACTACATCTCCTTGATAATTTTTATCAACTCCTGCTATAATTTTAAGTAATGTAGATTTACCAGAACCGTTAAGACCTAAAATTCCTATTTTTGCTCCATAAAAGAAGCTTAAGTATATATTTTTAAGTACTGGTGTTTGCGCACTTTGAAATGTCTTGGTCAAGCCAGACATTGAGAAAATCACTTTTTTATCGTCAGCCATAATCTTGTTAATTTGTTATTTTTTTGAATGATTTGTTAGGTAGAAACTACTTATAGGTTTACTATCTAAAACTTATTAAACTCTACCTTTAAGCGCATTAAATACCCAAGCTATTGCAAAAAAGCCTATACCTACTGCAGCAAAGCCCCAACCTGCAACATCATCATATCTAAAAGCACCTAATGCTATCAATCCTAATCCTACTATTATCATAATTGTGGTAGCCCAAGCTAACACTGTATTTTTGTTCATTGCCATAATCTATTTTAGTAAAATGTGAATTACAAATATCGTTTATTTAAACAAAAAAAGCATCCTATTTAAGATGCTTTTTTGATAATATTTAATGTCTTTCAATGACATTGGCACTTCTATAAATAATAGTTGTGCATTTGATATCGGTTTTACAGTAAAATTATCCGTTTTTGAGACTCCTATGGCGTCTCTAGTATTTAAATTACTATCACCTATCAAAACTTCTCCAGAAATAGTCATAACGTAAGTACCGTGCTTTTCACTTAGGGTACTGTATAAAAACGCTTCGCCTTCAGATAAATCTATTCTAGATATTTTAGCATCTTGATAGATTTTTAATCCGTCCTCATCATTATCCATTGATGACACTAAGGTTTGTAATTTACCTACTCTGTTTTCAGCTTTAAAAAAACGTTGGTCATATCGTGGTGCTACATCTTTTTTATTTGGAAATATCCATATCTGAAACAAGCTAAGATATTCGTCTTCTTTAGCATTCATTTCGGAATGTAACACACCACTTCCAGCACTCATGACTTGAACTTCTCCAGCTTCAATAGTTTGCCATTTATTACCAACAGAATCCTTATGCTTTAATGTCCCTTTTAAAGGGATAGTAATAATTTCCATATTATCATGTGGATGCGTACTAAACCCCATACCTGGTGCAATAATATCGTCATTTAGCACACGTAATGCTCCAAACTGATTTTTTTCTGGATTATAAAACTGAGCAAAACTAAAACTGTGATTTGCTTGTAACCAACCGTGATTTGCAAAACCACGATCTGATGCTTTGTGAAGTATTGTTCTCATATTATCTCATTTTATCAAGTAAATTACTTAACAATATGGCTTCGTCTTCTGTTAATTTATCTAACAACTGATGCGTTTGATTGTTAAGTTTAATAGTATCTAATAACTCTAATCCACTTTTAGTGATTTCGATTAAAACGACTCTCCTATCTTCAGGGTAAGCAATACGCTTAATTAGTTTTTTATCACATAATTTATCGGTTAATCGCGTTAGGTTTGGTGCACGCTCTACCATACGCTCTTTAATCGTTTGCACCTTTATTGGTTGCTTTGCACCTCGTAATATTCTTAAAATATTATACTGTTGTGGCGATAAACCAAAAGGCTTAAAAAAATCGTTTTGAAAACTTGTTATGTGATTTGCAGTATACAAAATATTAAGCATTGCTTTTATTTTGTTGTTTTCAAATTTAGAGCTTATATCTTTAGCAAAATTCCCCATAACCATGACATTAATTAATTTTTATAAATTTTCCGACAATGTATTAACAGCGTCAATTAGCTTACTATTATATTCAGGGTTAACCAATTTACCGTCTTGAAAATTATCTTTAAATGATGGTAAATTAAACGTAGAAACTATGATTGCATCATGTCTTGGAAACCTATCTGCAGCCATATCAAATACAGACTTACCAGCTCTTCCACCAGGAGAAGCACTCATTAATAACATTGGTTTTTTTTGAAATAATTTTACTTCAATTCTAGACATCCAATCAAATAAGCTTTTAAATGCTGCGGTATAAGCTCCGTTATGTTCTGCTAAAGAGATTATAATTCCGTCTGAAGACGCAATCTTATCAAAAAACAGTTGTGCTTGTAAAGGTATACCAGATGCTTTTTCTAAATCAACACCATAAATTGGGACTTCAAAATTATTTAAATCTAAAATCTCAACTTCTGTATTCTTTAATAAAGATGCAGCATAAGTTGCTAATTGTTTATTTATAGAAGTAGAGCTATTACTGGCTCCAAATGCAATTATTTTTTTCATGTGATATATTTTAAATAAGCAACAAAGATAGTAAAATCAAATATATTTTACAAGGAAACTATTTCCTTGATTTATAATTATGGTGACTCTATAAAAGTGTGACATTAACTAAATATAATTACGTATAAAAAAATTAAAAATTAAATACTAGCCAAAATGTAGTTTCATTAAACTATTATCTTTTGTATTTTTACGTCAAACAAATCAACTGCAATGGATATTAACTTCAACAAAAACGAAGATCATAATAAATTACTACTTTCTGAACTTAAGTCAAAACTAGCCAAAGTTAAACTTGGTGGTGGAGAAAAACGTATCGAAAAACTTCATGCACAAGGCAAAATGACTGCTAGAGAGCGCGTCAATTATCTTTTAGATAGTAAGAAGAAAAGCATAGAGATTGGTGCTTTTGCTGGAGAAGATATGTATGCAGAACATGGTGGTTGCCCTTCCGGAGGTGTTGTTGTTAAAATGGGTTATGTAAAAGGCAAACAATGTATTGTTGTTGCTAATGATGCTACTGTTAAAGCTGGTGCATGGTTCCCTATTACAGGAAAAAAGAACTTACGTGCACAAGAGCTTGCTATAGAAAACAAACTACCTATTATCTACTTAGTAGATTCTGCTGGTGTGTATTTACCTATGCAAGACGAAATTTTTCCTGATAAAGAACATTTTGGTCGCATTTTTAGAAACAATGCAATAATGAGTAGCATGGGGATTACCCAAATAGCTGCTGTTATGGGAAGTTGTGTTGCTGGTGGTGCCTACTTACCTATTATGAGTGACGAGGCTATTATTGTTGACAAAACAGGAAGTATATTTCTTGCTGGTAGCTATTTAGTAAAAGCGGCTATTGGAGAAACTATTGATAACGAAACCCTTGGTGGCGCAACTACACATTGCGAAATTAGTGGTGTAACGGATTATAAAGCAAAAGACGATAAAGATGCTTTAGAAAAAATAAAGCGTATCGTTGATAAAATTGGTGATTATGATAAAGCTGGTTTTAACCGAAACGAGCCTAAAAAACCTAAAGAAAATCCAGAAGATATTTACGGTATTTTACCAAAATCTAGAGCAGATCAATATGACATGAAAGAGATTATCAAGCGTCTAGTTGATGACTCTGAGTTTGACGAATATAAAAAGGACTACGGAAAAACCATTATTACTGCTTATGCTAGAATTGATGGTTGGGCTGTAGGTATTATTGCTAACCAACGTAAATTGGTTAAAAATGCTAAAGGCGAAATGCAATTTGGTGGTGTTATTTACAATGACAGTGCTGATAAAGCGACACGTTTTATAGCAAATTGTAACCAGAAAAAAATTCCGTTAGTTTTTTTACAAGATGTTACTGGCTTTATGGTAGGTAGTAAAAGTGAACACTCTGGAATAATAAAAGATGGTGCTAAAATGGTAAATGCAGTAAGTAACAGTGTAGTACCAAAATTTACAATAATATTAGGTAATAGTTACGGTGCTGGTAATTACGCTATGTGCGGAAAAGCTTATGACCCAAGATTAATTGCTGCTTGGCCTAGTGCAGAGCTAGCTGTTATGAGTGGTAATAGTGCTGCTAAAGTATTACTTCAAATTGAAACTGCGTCACTTAAAAAGAAAGGCGAAAAAATAACTAAAGAAAAAGAAGACGAGCTATTTAACAAGATTAAAGCGCGTTACGACAATCAAGTATCACCTTATTATGCTGCTGCACGTATTTGGACTGATGGTGTGATAGATCCTTTAGATACTAGAACATGGATTAGTATTGGTATTGAAGCTGCAGACCATGCTCCTATTGAAAAACAATTTAATATGGGAGTTTTACAGGTATAAGCCAATGAAAAAACGTGGCTTAATTTACCTACTTCTTACATTATTTATCAGTTATGGTCTATACCAGATTTATGTGTTTTATTTTGATAATAACGACAACATACAATCTATATATTTAGTACCTAAAGATGCTGTTTATATTATTGAAAGTCAAAAGCCAATAAACAATTGGGATGCTATTAGTAAAAGTGAAATTTGGAAACACTTAAATACCAACACTTATTTTAATACTCTTGCCAAAAACTTAAATAAGTTAGACACAATATTTAAGCAACAACAAGGCACTTTTAACCGTATTGGTAATCGGGAACTTTTAATATCTGCACACGTTTATGCACCTAAACAATACGGGTTTTTATATGTCGTGGATTTACAAAAAATTGCCAAGCTTAATTTGATTAAAAATAACCTTAATACACTTATAAATAGCAATTATAGAGTCAGTAAACGTAATTATCATGAGCATGAAATTACAGAAGTTTATGACACTAAAAACCATGAAACACTATATATAAGTTTTATCAAAAACCAAATGATTGCGTCTTATACTCATAAATTAGTAGAAGCCTCAATTGATCAATATTCACAGCCTGAAATTGGCAGAAACCTTAATTTTATTGAAGTTAAAAAACAAGTAGGTTATAGTGACATGTTTCGCTTATACTTTCAATATGATTATTTAGATGAATTTATTAAAGTATTTTCTAATACACCTGGTTATCTAACTGAAACACTTAGCAAAAGCTTTGAATTTAGTGGTTTTAGTTTTGATTTAGATAAAAACACTATTGTTGCAAATGGATTTACCAATACTAATAATCAAGCAACTACCTACTTAAAAGCACTTCAAAAATCAGGAAAAGGACAACGCACTATTAGTACTATTGCTCCTAAAAAAACTGCTTTATACTTAAGTTTTGCATTTACTAGTTTTACAGACTTTTACAGCAATTTTGAAACTATTCTAAAAGAAAACCCAACACAATTTAAAAGCTATTTAGATGGCACCGAGCAAATAGAAAATGTTTTAAAAATTAATCTTAAAAAGCATTTTATGAGCTGGATTGATGATGAGATTGCGTTAATACAACTCCACTCCAATGTGTCAGAATCTAAAAAAGATGTTGCTTTAATATTAAAAGCAAATGATATTGAAAATGCTGAAGAACATTTAGATTATATTTTAGAACAAATAAGAAAACGTACTCCCGTGAAATTTAAGGAGGTAAACTATAAAGGTTACCCTATAAACTTTATGTCCATCAAAGGTTTTTTTAAAATTATTTTAGGAGATTTGTTTTCAGATATCGAAAAACCATACTTTACAATAATTGAAGATTACGTAGTGTTTAGTAATGAGCCAAACACGCTTAAAAGCATTATTAACTCATACATTACTAAAGAAACCTTATCTAATTTTGAAGCTTACAATGACTTTGATGACCAGTTTGACAAGCGCTCTAGTGTATTTGCTTATATAAACACACCAAATTTATATAACACAACATACGACTTTGTAGATGCTGCTACTAAAAAACAATTAAAAGCTAATAAAGACTATTTTATATGTTTTCCGTTAATTGGTTTACAATTTACGCCAAACAAAAATTACTTTAAAAGCAAACTAGTTTTAGACTATCAAAATCCAGACTTTGTAAAATTAAATTACACGTTTGATGATGCAAAACAATCTATTGTTTTACCTTCAACACCCATTATACTTACTGAAGACTCAATAAATAAAAATACTATATTTAATATCTCTGAAATCTATCCGACAGATTTAACAGCAGACCAATTCATTAAAAAATATTCTAACGGTAATGTTAGATTTTCTGTAGAGTTAAAAGATGGGTTAAAACATGGTCGCTATAAAGAGTATTATTCAAACGGAGTTTTAAAAATCTCTGGTAAATTTAGAAAAGACAAGCAAGTTAGTACTTGGCGTGTTTATGATTTAAATGAAGAACTGATATATAAAAAACGGTTTTAATTATTAACTTTAAAAACAAAACATTGAAAATAATTTTTAAAAATATCTTTTTAGTCATTGCTATATTTGCGTTTACTTGTTGTTATTCTCAATCATCAGATTTAAAAGATTATCTTAAAACAGATTATAAAATATATAAAAACTCAGACACTTTAGACATTGTTTTCCCTAAGGATTCAAAAAAAATAGTAGATAAAACAGTTAAGACAATAGATACTACAGCGCTTCATTTTTTAAATGATTTTGATTTATTTAGTAATTCATATTTTCTAAAAAAGTATAAAAAATTAATATTTGGATTAGATAAAAATGTCATAATACACCAATGGTCAGGTCCTGTAATTGTTTACTTTGATAAAAAAATACCAAAACCTATAATTGAAGATTTAAAAGTTTTTATTAATTCTTTTCCAAATATTAAAAATCTAGATATATCAATTACTAACAACATCAATGAAGCAAATTACTTATTTAAAGTATCTAGTAAAGATGTGACTGCTTTAACTGAAAAGCAATTATCAGATTACACAGAAGCACAGTTAGAAAACTATCCGTATTATAAAATTATCCATGATTGGCATGGTAACAAAAATTATAAATTATACGTTAGCACATTAACGATCAGTCAATCATTTTTAGATAATCACACAATTTTAGATAATCTTAAAAAAGTTTTTTTTATTTCACTATTGCAAGCAAAAGGCTATACCGTTAATGACGACACTTCTATTTTATATAGAAAAAATAAGGGGTTTAAAACTTTAGGTGCTTTTGATATTGTCATGCTTAAATATCATTATAAAACTATTTATAAATTTAAAGTGGATTTTAATGTGTTTACAGCTATGGAAAACTACTACAAAAAGTTAAACAATGAATAAATCTATAATTATATCAATAGTACTGTATTTTACTTTTCAAGCAGTTTACTCTCAATCCTTAGAACAAGCTCAGAATGTGCAATATAGGATCTCTTTAAAAAATTATAAAAAGAAGTTTAAAAAACCTTTAACTTCTAAAGATTCTTTAAATTTTATCTACGTTAATAATGACACCTTAGTAGTATTAAAAGACTATGTTAGAAAACCTGGAAGAAGTGTACCTTATGAATATAAAGACTCTACTTTTTTAGATGTTTATAAATCAATTGCATTTAAATACGCTAATGACACATTAGATAAAAAATCTAGCATGAAATATTGGAAAGATGATATTGCTGTTTACTTTTCAGAGTCTGTAGACAAAAAAGTAAAAAAAGAGTTTATGTCTTTTGCTAAAAACGTAGTAAGTCAAATTGATTCTTTATCTATTAAAGAAGTAAAAAAGGTAGAAGATTCTAACTACATTATTTATTACAATGGTGATTATGAATATGAATCCAGAATGAATAAATATACATTTTCAGATTATTATATGCACTGGAATAACAAAAACCAGATATACAAGTTGTTTATTAAGCTTAATCGTGATCATTTTTTTAATCCAACATTAAGACTAAAAGAATTAAAAAAATACTTTATTAAATCGTTAGGTCGTTTTCAGTTTAATAAAAACATAGACTGTAACAACTTTTTCTCTGGTTGTTATACTACAGATTATAAATTGACCGATTTAGATATTGAAATTATAAAATATCATTACTCCTATGGTATTTGTAAAGGGACTAACCTAGAAACTTTTGAGAATCAACATGAAAAGTTTAAACAAGCATTAAAAAACAAAAAAGTTTTAAATAGTTTTTATCATGAGTATGAATAACTATTTTAAATAAAAAAGGAACGCTTTTAGCGTTCCTTTTTTTTGTTTTAAACAACATGTAAACAACCAAAAACATATTATTTAAAAGTGCTAATTAATCTTATAAACTCTGCTCTATAACCTGATTTATCGTCACCTCTACCCTTTTCTGCTAAAGCAATCACATCATTAATATTAGTATCATTATAAAACTGAGATTCTCTTAATTGCATTCCAAATAAAGCTACAGCACTTGCAAAATTCATATCTTTTGTTGCTTTGCTAGTTTCATTTTTTTGGACATGTACCATTTCAATACTTTTATCTTGGTCAGGTTGTTTATATCTAAACTTTACTGTAAACAACTCATCCTCATAAGTGTTATTAACGGTTTGATTATTGGTGTATTTTAAATCTATAGCATCCTTTACATAGTCACTTTCTATTCCAACCGGAACGATTTCATATAAAGCAGTTACCGTATGACCTGCACCTAACTCTCCAGCATCTATTGCATCATTAACAAAATCTTCGTCTTCTAACAATCTGTTTTCATATCCAATTAAACGGTAGGCTTGCACTTGGTTTGGATTAAACTCTACTTGGATTTTAACATCCTTTGCTATAGTAAATAATGTACCACCAAATTCTGTTTCAAAAACGCGTCTAGCTTCTTGCATTGTATCGATATAAGCATGATTACCGTTTCCTTTATCTGCTAAAATTTCTAGCTTGTCATCTTTATAATTACCATATCCAAATCCTAAAACGGATAAAAACACACCAGTTTCTCTTTTTTTAACGATCATCGCTTCCATAGCCTCATTACTTGATGCACCAACGTTAAAATCGCCATCTGTAGCTAAAATCACTCTGTTATTTCCTTTTTTAGTAAAGTTTTTCTCAGCCAATTTATAAGCCAATTCTATACCCTGTCCACCAGCTGTAGAGCCTCCAGCATTTAAATTATCTAAAGCTTCAATAATTTTGTCTTTATGTTTACCAGATGTTGGCTTTAACACTACTCCTGCAGCTCCTGCATAGACTACAATTGCAACGTTATCCTTATCTCTTAACTGATTTACTAATAATTTAAAAGCTTCTTTTAAAAGCGGTAATTTGTTTTGATTACCCATAGACCCTGAAACATCAATTAAAAAAGTCAAGTTTGCAGCTGGTAAATTTTTGTTTTCATAAACTTTACCTTGCAACCCAATTTTTACTAACTGTGTGTCTTTATTCCATGGTGTTTTTACTACTTCTGTATTTATAGAAAAAGGATGCTTGCCTGTTGGTTGTGGATAGTTATAATCAAAATAATTGATCATTTCTTCTATTTTAACAGCATTAGAAGGTATAAACTGTCCATTGTTAATCATGCGTCTTACATTACTATAACCTGCTTTATCAACATCAATTGAAAACGTAGAAAGTGGATCAATTGTCGCTAAATTAAATTTATTTTCATGAATTTTAGTATAACTTTCATTTAAAAATTTTTGTTGCAACGCTTTATTTTTCTGCACAAATTTAGGGATTTCAGCATTTTTTTTTGCACCATTTATTGTTGTGACAATAATGACTCCATTGGCTCCTTGTGATCCATATAAAGCAGAACCTCCTGCACCTTTAATAACATTTGTTGATGATATATTTTTAGAAGGTAAATTAGCTAGTTTTTTAGCAGAAGATATTTTACCGTCAATAACAATAAGTGCCTCGTTAGTACCAGACAACGACCTATTACCTCTTAACACAATTCTTGTAGATTGGTTAATCCCATTATTTTTAGTCTTAATTTTTAAACCGGTCACTTTTCCTGCTAAACTATTTACAACATTTGGATTTGAAGCTTGGGTTAAATTTTCGGCTTTAATGGTACTGATACTAGTTTTTATTTTCTTTTTTTCTCGCTCAACACCCAAAACTGTAACAACAACTTCATCCAATGATTGGTCTTGCTCTAAACTAACATTAATAGTATTTGCATTAGCTACAGTAACTTGTTTAGACAGATAGCCTAAGTAGCTAAAAATTAATACATCGCCAGTTTTTACTGCTATGCTGTACTTACCATCAAAGTCTGATGTTGTCCCGTTAGCTGTTCCAATTTGTAATATGGTTGCAGAAGGTAATGGAGATCCATTAGTGTCCGTTACTACTCCTGAGACTGTTTTTTGTTGAGCCTGTAATTGTACTAGTATAAATAGTGCAATTATCAAATTTAATCCTGTTTTCATAATAGAGCTGTTTTAAAGTTTAAAACAAACCTATAACCATACTAAGGATTATAAAACTAGTAATGAGTGAAGTCTACTTTTTAATTAGGGAACGTTACTTTTTAAGTTGTTCTAGTGTTTTTAATCTATTAATTTTTCCTGAAGTAGTTTCAGCGAAAGCTGAAATAGCATATATTTTTTTAGGAATTTCTATTGAAGTCAAGCCAGCAAACACCGCTTTATCTAACAAATTACCATCCGCTTCCAAGACTAGTATTGCAACGTCTCCAAAAGTTGTATCTGCTTCTGAAGTTATAAAAAATCGAACATCAATTTTAGACTGAAGCTTGGCCTCTATCTGTTCTGGAAACAGTTTTACACCTCCAGAATTTATAACATTATCCTGACGTCCTAACCACTCAAAAGTAGTTTTAGAATGTAGTTTTACAACATCATTTGTCACTATTTTTTCTGGTGTTAATTGCGGAGCTTCAATTACTAAACAGTCTTTTTTATTTTGGGAGATGGTAATATTAGGTAGTGTTTTAAAGTAATTATTATCTTGATCTTTTAATTGTTTTACAGCAATATGCGTTATTGTTTCTGTCATTCCATAAGTTTCAAAAACATTAGTTTTTAAAACTTGTAATTTTTGTTTTAAATTAAATGACATTGGTGCACCACCAATAATAAGCGTTTTAATATTATTAAGTTTACTTAATGTATGTTCTGCTTGCGCAGGAATCATAGCACAAAAATCATAGTGTTTTTTAGTATCAAAAGCAGGTGTAGTTGTTGGTTGTACACTATCTATTTCTAGGCCTAAAACCATTGCTCTAATTAACATCATTTTACCTGCTATATAAGTTGCTGGCAAACATAGTAGAGCAGTATGACCTGGTCTTAAATTAAAAAAGTCTCCAGTCGCAATAGCCGAATTAACCATTGCTTGTTTTTTAAGTTTTATAGTTTTTGGTGTTCCTGTAGAGCCTGATGTATTAACCTCTATAAAATCGTTGCCATCTAACCAATCTGACAAAAAATGACCAATCTGTTGCTCAAACAATTCGCCTTCTTTTATAAAGCTATACGCTACTTCTTTTAATTCTTCAAAAGAAAAATGTCTTCCGTCTAATTTAAAACTGTTGTGTACTTTATCAAAAGTTGGTGTCATTACTTAATCTAAATTTTATAATCGTTTTCTATTGCAGTTTCAATTTTGATTGGTGCTTCAATATTACCAAACAATTTCTCCTTCCAATTAGTCCATTTATAGACCCTTCCAAAAATATATAATAAAATAGGAAACACTACAAATACAGGTATTATTATATCTCCAAAACCCTGTCCTGGCTCTGAAACGTCTTTAAAAACCGAGTGTGTTTTTAGTACTGTCCAATCTGCAGTCACTAATAAAGCACCAAACAAATTATTAGCAGCATGAAACCCTAAGGCTAATTCCATACCATCATCCATTAAAGTTATAACACCTAAAAACAAACCTGTTCCAATGTAATAAATCATCACACCATAACCCAATTTTCCTACTTCGGGATTAGCAATATGCATACCTCCAAAAATTACAGATGTTATTAGTAATGGTACCCATTTTCTTTTTAACGAAACGTATAGTTTTTTATTAAGATCAGACTCTAAAGCCCCTTTCTTTTTTAAAATATCGAACACCAAAGCACCTGCAGCTACTAAAGCCCCTAAAAATCCAATAGATTCCCATAGATCAAGACCATAAGTTGTAATAACAAAAGCACTAATAGGTATTGATAAAATGGTAAAAATAAAACCAAAAGGAAACTGTTTACTTGCAGTTGCAACACCAAAACCTTGCATTAAATAACCTCTAAAAATATACTCTTCAAGACTGGTTTGGATAGGTATTAATAACACAGCAATTATAGCTAAAATTATAAAACGGTTAAGTTCAAAATTCCAAACATAATTATCCGGAGCACTTAAATAATCTACAAATAACATACTAGAAGTAATTACACCCCAAAATACAAAAGCAAATAAGACCCGTTTCCAGTCTATTTTTGCTCTAATTGTAGTAACAGCTTTTAATGATTGATTATGTATACTTTTTAAAACTATAATTAACCCAACAAAACCAAAAGCAAAGGATAGTAGTAATAAAAACAAATTTAAATTTGGCTCTAAAACCGTCATTAAATCTTGCTCGTTCATGTTTGTAACATCACCTCCGTTACTTGTATATTTTAAAATAGCAGCAATAGCAAAAGGAAATTGACCAACAGTTGCAAACACCGCAATAATTAAAGAGCCCACTAAATAGCGCCAAAAATCATGCTTGACTGCAAAAGCTTGTTTTATAAAATCCATAGTTTAAAAATTAAATTTCCAATTAGTATTAGTATTATATTGCAAAGTTCCATTTTTAACCTGTAAAGGTGATGCAATATTATTTGTAAAAAGACTTCCTGTACCTAAGCCTTGTGGTAGTTTACTGTTTTTAATATAGGTGTATTGCGCAATTGCATTAAGCCCAACATTACTCTCTAAAGCACTTGTAATCCACCAACCTATATTTTGTTTTTTAGCTAAATTAATCCAAGTATCGCTACCTTTAAAACCGCCTATAAAACTAGGTTTTAATATTATATACTGTGGATTTATAGTTTGTAATAGTGTTTTTTTATCAGTGTCTTCAAAAACACCAATTAACTCTTCATCCAACGCAATGTCCAAAGGTGCTTGCTGGCATAGTTTAGCCATATCTTCAAACTGACCAGCTTTAATAGGTTGCTCGATAGAGTGTAAATTAAAATCTGATAATTGTTTTAATTTCTCTAAAGCTTCGGTTGGTTTAAAAGCGCCATTAGCATCCACGCGTAGTTCTATATCGCTTTCGCTGAAATTTTGTCTGATTCCCTTTAAAATATCTAATTCAGTTTGAAAATCTAAAGCTCCAATTTTTAATTTAATGCAACTAAATCCTGACGAAATCTTCTCCTCAATCTGTTGTTTCATAAAAGCTTTGTCACCCATCCAAATCAAACCGTTAATAGAAATACTATCGTTTCCATTAGTAAATGGAGATGGAAATAAAACAAATTGTTTTTGACTTTCTAAACTTTTAAAAGCCATTTCTAAACCAATCTGTATACTCGGAAACTCAATGTTATCAGCATATAAAAATGCTAACCCTTTATCAATATTCTGACAAGTTGTTTTTAATTGCGCTTCGTAATCAGGTCTATCATCTGCACTTAGACCTCTTAAAATACCGCATTCTCCAATACCTCGTTTACCGTTTTGTTCTATAATTAAATACCAAGTTTCTTTGGTTTTTAATACACCACGAGAAGTACCGCTAGGTCTTTTAAATTCTAAAATATGTTTGTGATAGCTTGCTTTCATAACAATTTCAAAAATACTTAATTAATTTTGTAATTTCACCTTAAAATAAAGGATTACATGACGTTTAAAAATAAAGTAGTTTGGATTACTGGAGCTTCTAGTGGTATCGGAAAAGGATTAGCTATCGCTTTATCCAAGATGGAATGTCGATTAATAATTTCTTCAAGAAATCAAACCGCTTTAAATGCTGTTAAACAATTATGTCAAAATCCAGAACATGTTACTATAGTCGCTTTTGATTTATCAAATCATAACACAATGCAGTATGTGGTTGATCAGGCTATTAATTGCTTTGGCAAAATTGATGTTTTAATCAATAATGGTGGGATTAGCCAACGCTCTTTAATTATTGATACAGACATTAGTGTTGATAAAAAATTGATGGATATTGATTATTTAGGAACAGTTGCGCTAAGTAAAGCTTTGCTTCCACATTTTATTAAAAACAAATCGGGGCACTATGCTGTTGTAACAAGTCTGATGGGCAAATTCAGTTCGCCTTATCGTTCTGGATATTGTGGTGCTAAGCATGCATTACATGGCTTTTTTGATGCTATGCGTATGGAACACCAAAAGGATAATGTTAAGGTAACTATTGTTTGTCCAGGTTTTGTCAATACCAATATTGCTAAAAACGCATTAGTTGGTGATGGTAGTTTACAAAATAGTCAAGATGTTGCAACAGAAAACGGGTTACCAGTTACTGTTTTTTGCAACCGGATGCTAAAAGCTATTGAGAAGGAAAAATTTGAAGTCTATATTGGTAAAAAAGAAATTTTAGGCGTGTATTTAAAACGTTTTTTTCCTAAGCTTTTACATCGCTTTGTAATGAAAAGCCAGGTTAGATAATTAAATTTATTACTAAAATTAAAGCTCTAAACTTTCACCAATTTCAAGAAGCATTAAATCTTTGTCTTTTTCAAAAAATTTGCGCTTTGCTGCTTCATGGTCAATCTCGATATAACCAAAGGTATCAAAATGATAACCTAATACTTTATTACATTCAACAAAATCACTAGCTAAAATAGCATCTGCAATCCCCATTGTAAAGTTGTCCCCTATTGGTAAAATAGCTAAATCTAATTTGGTTTGCATTGGTATTAGCTTCATGTCAAAAGTTAAAGCGGTATCACCTGCAATGTAAATATTTTTACGTTCGCCTTCAATTACAAATCCTCCTGGTTGCCCACCATAAGAACCATCAGGAAATGAAGATGTATGTATTGCATTAACATATTTTACATTTCCAAAATCAAAATCCCATGTCCCACCATGATTCATCGGGTGACCTTCCAAACCTAATTTTTGAAAATAAGAAACGATTTCAAAATTTGAAACAATTACTGCATCCGTACGTTTTGCAATCGCTTCAACATCTAAAATATGATCTTGATGTGCGTGTGTTAGCAAAATATAATCTGCTTTAATCGAATTAATATCAATATGAGCAGCTTTAGGATTTCCGGTTATAAAAGGGTCTACTAAAATATGAGTATCCTCAATTTGAATACCTAAACAAGCGTGACCGTAAAAAGTGATTTTCATTTTTTAAGATATTAAATTATAATAAATGTCCGATACCTAATAACAAACTTAATAATACTGTAGTTAATGCTAGTTTTTTTAACTCTGGATCAAAATCTTTAGGATTCTCTACAGATTTAACTGTTTTTAAGTGCAACACTAAAGGGATATAAGCTATAAAATAAATAAGATTAAATGGTGAAGTATAATATAAAACACCAAACAATACAGATAAAACTATAGCGGTAATGATTAAAAAATAATGATATCTTTTAGCCCGTTTTGCTCCTAACTTTACTGCTAAAGTTATTTTATTAGCATTAACATCCGACACGATGTCCCTCATGTTATTTAAGTTAAGGACAGCTGTACTTAGTAAACCAATAGATATTGCTGGTAAAAATGCAACATGATCAATTTTTTTAGCAAATAGCACATAACACCCTAAAACACTTATTAAGCCAAAAAATACAAAAACAAAAATATCGCCTTTTCCTTTATAACCGTATGCATTACTACCTATTGTGTATTTAATCGCTGCATATATTGAAACACCTGCCAGTACAAAAAACAAAAGCGCTAATAACAAATGTTCTGACCTAAAAGAGAAAAAAATAAGGGCTACCGTTAATGCAATACTGATTAAAACATTAATTCTAATTGCATTAAACATCTCTTCTTTAGTAATAGCACCAGACTGTAATGCTCTAGTAGGACCAATCCTTTCATTATTATCGGTACCTTTTACACCGTCGCCATAATCGTTTGCTAAATTTGATAATATCTGATAGCTTAAAGTTGTCAAAATTGCAAAAACTAATATAGTTGGGTCAAAAACACCATTATATTCTGCTAAACAAGCAGCAACAATAATTCCAGAAATTGATAAAGGCAAAGTACGCAAACGCATTGCCGAGAGCCATTTGGTTACATCTGTCATATGTTATGGAATCCATTGTTTTGGAAAGTTTGGTTTACGTTTTTCTAAAAACGCATCTCTACCTTCTTTTGCTTCGTCAGTCATATAAGCTAATCTTGTAGCTTCACCTGCAAACACCTGTTGTCCGACCATACCATCGTCTGTTAGATTCATTGCAAATTTCAACATTTTTATTGACGTTGGAGATTTTTCTAATATCTCTTGCGCCCATTGGTAAGCAGTAGTCTCTAGTTCGGTATGTGGTATTACAGCATTTACCATTCCCATCTCATAAGCTTCTTGAGCGCTGTAATTTCTTCCTAAAAAGAAGATTTCTCTAGCTCTTTTCTGACCAACCATTTTTGCTAAATAAGCAGATCCATAACCACCGTCAAAGCTAGTTACATCAGCATCTGTTTGTTTAAAAATAGCATGCTCTTTACTTGCTAAAGTCAAATCGCAGACAACATGCAAACTGTGTCCACCTCCAACAGCCCAACCTGGTACAACTGCGATTACAGCTTTTGGCATAAATCTAATTAACCTTTGTACTTCTAATATATTTAATCTATGATATCCATCTTCTCCAACATACCCTTGGTGTCCTCTAGCTTTCTGGTCGCCACCAGAACAAAAGCTATAAACACCATCTTTTGTAGATGGGCCTTCAGCAGATAATAATACAACACCTATAGAGGTGTCCTCTCCTGCATCATAAAAAGCATCATATAATTCTTTAGTAGTTTTTGGTCTAAATGCGTTTCTAACATCAGGTCTATTAAAGGCTATACGTGCAACACCATTACATTTACTATAAGTAATATCTTCATAATCTTTGGCTTTTTGCCAATTTATATCATCCATAAAACATCATTAAATATTGAAGCTATAAAAATACATAATTATTATTTTTTATAGGTGTATTTTTAACTATTTCAATACATGAATGTTTTTTGACACAACCCCCAATTAAAAATGTAAATAAGACACAATAAAAACTAACACATTGATAATCAACTATTTTTAAGTAGGAAAAACCCTATCTAAGTATGTTTTTTATCGTTTAAAAACGCATTTAAACGATTGTGATGATTTATATCCAAAGCAATGTCAAATTAATTATGCATGCATAGTATTTTTGTTTTGCTATTAAATCATAAGATATATGAACATAAAAGATTCTAACATTTATACTCAAGTAATAAAAGAACATAATTCTGTACTAGGTGACCTATATTTTTTTAAAAACTTAGTCGTCGCTCAAATTAACGAAGGTGTACATGTTAGTATTGAAAATGCTCAATCATGTTACAATGCCATTTATGATTTTTATGGGTCAGTAAAGGATTTTGGTTTAATTTCTAACAGAATTAACACCTATTCTATCGAGGCTTTAGATTATCCAAAACAAAATATATTATTCCCAAATTTAATACACTATACTGTAATTGGTTATACACAATTTGATAAAATGAATATTATCATAGAAAAGCAATTTTGTAAAGTCCCTTATGTAGGCTTTAAAAATTTAATTGAAGCTTTTAATTATACCAACAGTTTTATTATTACAAAATCAAAAAAGTTATCAAAACCAGTATAACTCCCTGAGTGACTAATTAATAGGCACTTACTACTGCCAATAAAGAGCCTTAACCTCTTTTTGGCAGTTTTTTTATGTTTTTAATCGCCTTAATATGTGATTAATCGAAAAACAAAATTATACTACCGTAGATTTATATACTACACTATTTGTGAAGTATTTTTATATAAAAGTAAGTAATTATGAGAATAACAGAATCTAATCTATCAGACGAAGTCAAAGATGTATATGTCTCAGAATATGGTAATTTCTATTTTTTAGAAGGAGGTATCGTAATTTCTGAAATTAACGAAGGTGTTACCTATACTTGGGAAGAAGCAATAGATGTAATTGATGCTGCGCTAGATTTTTATGGACAAAAGAAGGGGTTTTGTTATATTTCTAACCGAGTTAACAACTACTCAATAAAACCTTCTGATTGGACAAAGTTTTATGAACATTACGAATTAAATAGTTATGCTGTTGTTACAACAAATGAAAATAGTTGGTTTAATGCCTTAATGGAAAAGTCTTTTTTAAAAGTTGAAATTCAACGTTTTGAAGATTTATACGAAGCAATAAAGTGGGCAAAAAAAAACAACTTAAATAACCAAAATTCTAATCTTGCTTGTTAAGATAGATTCCGTCCTCTTTTAACTCGATTAACTTTTTTTTGTACAAAGTACCTACTGCCTTTTTAAATGTTTTTTTACTCATTTGTAAAAGGTTTTTAATCTTTTCTGGATTAGATTTATCAGTAACCGGTAAATATCCATTGTTATCTGTTAATTCTTGCATTAATTTATCAGCATTAGGTTCTATATTTCTATAACCTATTTCGCCTAAACTAATATCTAACTTATTACCAGGTCTTATTTTTTTAACAATTCCTTTTAGTTTATCTCCAACACTTATATCTTGAAAGATATTGTCTTTATAGATTAATCCAGTGTGCTTGTTATTAACAATCACATTCATACCCAAGTCACTTGGATGGGATACAATAATATCTACTTGATCAAACTGCTCTACAGTTAACTCTTTATTATCTAAAAAACGATTAGTTTTACTTGAGGCTACTAAACGCTCAGTAACTTCGTCTAAATAACAATGTACAAGATACCAACCTCCTTTTTTCATCGGGAAGGCTTGTTCTTTAAATGGGCAAAATAGTTCTTTTACCAATCCAAAATCTAAGAAAGCTCCAAACTTTGTTACTTCGTTACAACGCAACATTGCAAACTCTCCATTTACAATAAAAGGTTGGGTTGTAGTAGCTATAATACGCTCGTCATTATCTAAATAAACAAAAACCTCTATTTTCTCACCAATTTCAAAATATTCTGGAACATATCTATTAGGTAATAGTACTTCGTTATTATCTGCATCACCTAAAAATAATCCAGGTTCTGTGTCTCTTAAAATTTCAAGTGTATTGAATTGTCCTATTTGTATCATTTTGCAAATGTAAGCATATAAAAAAAACGTTACAGAACTGTAACGCTTTTTTTATATATTTTTTTCAGTTCTATTTGTAAACAGATTCTTTTTTAAAGTGTTTAGCTAATAAATAGTAAACTACAGCTCTGTATTTATTTTTATTAGATCTACCGTATGTTTCCATTACAGAATCAATTGCTTTATCTAATTCTGGGCTATCTTTTAATCCTAATTTTTTGATTAAAAAATTATTTTTTACTGTTGCTAACTCAGAATCGTCAGACCCTGAAACCGTTGCAGCATCTTTATTATATATTGATGGACCACAACCAATTGTAACTTTAGTTAAAAAGTCCATGTCTGCATTTACACCACATTTTTCTTTTAAGTCTGTTGCGTACTTTGCGATTAACTCATCACGTTTACTCATAATTATAAATTTAAATTAATATTTTTTCCTTCTTAAAGATACAAATTTTTTAGGTCTATTTATATATGTAAAAAAATATTTTCATAATTAAGACCAACGCCTTAAATTTTCGATGAAATTATTTTACGTAATTAAAATAATCTAATAAAATAGAATCGTTATTTCTAGAAGGTGTAAATATCTCTAATAATTTTGGAGCTTCAGAAGCCTTATAAAAATCATTTAAAGCTAAAGCTAGGTCATTTTTAGTCGTTGACTTAACATATTCAAAACCGTACATCTTACTTAATTGCTTTGCTGTAAGTTGATGTTTGGTTTCAAAATAATAATCAAAATTATCTGTATTTTTATGACCTGGAAGTATCCTAAAAATACCACCTCCTTCATTATTGATAACAATTATTCTAAAATTTTTAGGAATATAGTTATTCCAAAGGGCATTACTATCATAGAAAAAACTTAAATCTCCAGTAATAAAAACTGTAGGTTTTGTATTTGCTACTGACGCACCAATTGCAGTACTTGTGCTACCATCAATACCACTTGTACCTCTATTACAAAACACTTCAAGTGTTGGATTAAGATCAAATAGTTGTGTGTATCTAATTGCAGAACTATTACCTACTTGTAATTGATGTTGGTTAGGAATACTTGACAGTATTAAATCAAATGCTTTAAAGTCTGAAAAAGGAATTGTAGCGATATAATCTTGATGCTTTTCTCTTCTAATTTCCATTTGAGCACTCCAAAATGGGTTATAATTACTTTTAACTGCTTTTGTTAATGGTAAGAATTGAGTGAAAAACGAATTTATAGATTGCTTAAATACTTTGTTTAATACAAAAAATGTGTCATTAGCTCCGTTTTTTGCAACGTGCCAATGGTGTTTTGGTTTATGTGCTCGTAAAAATTTCTTTATTTTTTTAGAAACGATTAAGCCTCCAAAAGTTAATAACACCTCTGGTTGTAATTTTTTTAACTGGTCCTCTGTTAATGCACCAATTAATTTATCTATACTCGGACAAAATTTAGCATGATGTAAATTAGAAGTTGTTTCAGTTAATACCAAAACACTTTCATCTTCTGCCAAAATATCTAAATACTGCTGTTCTATACTGTTAGGTTGCAAAACACCAACTAATACTAGCTTACGTTTTGCGTTATTCCAAATTTCCGCGAAAGCGCTATAATCCTCTTCAATAATTTCTGAATTAGAAAATGGAATTACTTCCGGATTGACAGACAATTGATCTACCATTTGGTATAAAGGCTCATCAAACGGAATGTTAATATGTACTGGTCCTTGGGTAGTAATTGCGGTATTTAAGGCCTTATTTATTTCGGTTTCGTTTTGGTGCTGTATACTTTGCTGTAACCCTAAATATTTTTCAATTTTATTCTCAATACTTTTTATAATCGGTAAGTCTTCCGCGAAAGCGTTTTGCTTTTCTGGATTTAAGTCTTGCTTTAAATTAGCCGAGTATTGTATGTGATTTTTAAAAACGTCCTCTTGGTTTATGGTCTGCCCATCTCCTATTCCGACCAAATATTTGGGTCTATCTGCACTTAAAACTACTAACGGAATATGACTATAATATGCTTCTGACACTGCTGGATAATAGTTTAAAACTGCACTACCAGAGGTGCATACAACCGCTACTGGATGCTTAATTTGTTGGGCAATTCCTAATGCAAAAAAAGCTGCACAACGCTCGTCAACTATACTATAACACTTAAAAAAAGGGTCGTGAGTAAATCCAATGGTTAAAGGCGCGTTTCTGCTTCCTGGAGACAGTACGATATGCTGGATATTCTTAGCTTTACAAAGCTGAATAACGGTTTGAGCTAAAGGAATTTTTGGGTGTTTCATCTATACTACAAAAATACGAAACCAATAACCTAAACAAAACGATTATAAGAGGTTTTTAACAGTCTTGGATTTGGCAACGATTTCTTCCCATTCTTTTTCTGGTACAGAATCTTTTGTAATTCCGCCACCAACATAGATTAAGGCTTGATTATTTTTAATTTGAAGGCAACGTAAATTAACAAATAAATGCGAAATTGTTTTGACAGTAGCATAAGCATTATTCTCTACATTACGACGGTTTGTATTTCTGGTTTTGGACTGTTTTAAGTTGATTTCGCCAAAAAAACCGGTATAAAACTCACGATTATAACCTTCGTGTTTAATAATAAATTGTTTGGCGTCTTGTTTTGGTAAACCACAAACTGCTGGTGTTGGATGTAGTTTATCTATAATGGCTTTTAAACCGTTTTCGGGTTTTAAAATTCCTGAAATTTTAGTATGTAAGTGTAATAGCTTGCCTGCTTTAACGGTGTTAGTTTTACCAATAGTTATACTACTTACAGAGGGTTTTAAACTATTTACTATAAAATCTGTAACAAATTGTTGCTCTTCTTTCTCTTTAGATTGCCAAACTACCTCAGCAGTAGTATTGTAAGGCTGTGTACCTGCCAAAGACATGGTTAAAAAACGATTACCTTCTGTTTTTAATAAGGTTTCTGGTGTTGCGCCCAACCATAACCCTACTTTTGGGTGGTACCAACAATAGACCATTGCTGTTTTATAGGTTGCTAATAATTTTTTAAATAATATAAGTGCTTCTGATGGTAAAAAAGCTTCGGTATTAACACTTGATAATACTACTTTTTCAAAGCTTCCTTTTTTAATTTCAGAAATACCTTTTTCTACTAATTTAATGTGATTAGTTTTAGATGAAGTAGTAAACGAATCGTTTAGACTGTTTTTAGTTTTTACTGAATTTATGTCGTCTAAACAGTCTAAAACTTCGCAATTATCTAAAGGAAATAAAACAGTCCTCTCTTCATTTTTAAAAGGCGAAAACACAAATCCACTATCTTTAAAATCTTGAGTAAAATGAAGCTTATCATTATCCTGAAGCATTGCCTTTATAACGCTTTCATTTGGTTTTTTATAAGCTACAAATGGAAGTGATTTTGAATATTGACTTGATAATTGATTAAAAAAATCTGTAGTAGTCATTGCTTATTTCTTTTTAGGTAAAGAAATAGTTGATAATTTACAGATAGAAATCAGGTTATCCTCCTCATCCGTGACTCTGATATCTAACAATTGTGTGGTACGTCCTTTATGTAAAAAGGTAGCTTTAGCATAGACATAACCGGATCTAATGCTTTTTAAATGGTTTGCAGAAATCTCTAAACCTCTAATCATTAAATTTTCAGAATCTAAAAATATGTGCGACGCAAAACTACCTACACTTTCTGCTAGAGCTGCAGTTGCACCTCCATGCAATACGCCATCGGGTTGGTGTACTTTTGGCGTAACGGGCATTCTAGATATTAAAAAATTGTCTCCATAATCTACAACCTCGATATCTAAGGTTTCCATTAAAGTGTTTTTACTTGCTTTATTGGCTATTGCAAGTACTTGCGCTTTAGTATACTTCATATATCTTTAAAATTTTATGTAAAAATACAAAACAAAGCGCTAAAAGAATAGTGCTTACACTTGAAACTGACTTGTATAATTAATTATTTAAACACTCAAAACAGGCTTTAAGTTTTAATGGAATATTTAAATCTTCAGAGCCTTTCAGGTTTTCTTGTAGTTTACCTTTTTTGTCTATTGAAGTTTTAAATGCTTTAGAATATCCCACTAGATTATCACGACGAGATTTAATTTTATTAATTATCTCTTCGCCATCAATATCAGAGATTTGTTTAGGCCAAACACTTAAAGCGTCTTCTAACACAGAGTCATTAAGCAGTAATTGTAACTTTTGGGCTTGTTCAATAAACATAGAAACATCAGTATTTAATAAAAAATATTGATCAAAAGGATACACTAAACCTGGCATAAAGTCTATTTCGTTATCAAAAGGTCTTAACTCTTTAACAATATTTTCATTGGAGAGTAATGTTGGGATAATTCCTTCTAAATTAATAAAAGCGTTGTCCCTATCTCCTGCTATCGGATTAGCTATATATTGCTCATTAATATACTGTATTGCCCATCCCCATTGCTTTGTATGTCTATCCCAGTCACCTATAATCAGATCGAATAATCTAGCCCTTATAAGTGCTGGTTTATTAATAGAGACTGTATTGGGGTGCTTTAATTTTAATTCTTGAAGGTCATCGGTATCAATTAAACTAATGACGTTTTGTAGTGCTGTCCAATTGGTTTCCCCTTCGGTTTCATATTCAAGTAAAAACAACCTATTTCCATACTTATCGTTGTATTGCCCCAATTGTCTTTGTTTTGGCACAAAAACTACTTTTGGTTTTGTATTAATAATATCTGCTTTGTTAGCTAGCTGTGCAGCAAGAATAACACCATAAGGGTGTTGAGCAGATATACCGTCAACAATAATATTTTCTAACCCTAAGGTTTTTGCTAATTCAGGAATTAATTGTTCTGGGTCTTTATTAATACTTCGTAAAGTTAACTCGGTATTATTTTTTGTTTTTAGTTTTAACGAATGGGTTTGTTTACCGCCTCCTTCCTTGGTTATCTTAACACCGCCAAATAAACTGTCTAAAAATAAAACTGGAGCTTTTATTGGTGTTGCCCAAGCTTTTCTATATTGCTCTCCCTGAAACAGCAATTTTATATCATCTGCTTTATATAAAGCACTTGCTGCAACTAATACTGTATCGATTGTACTAAAATCTACAGCATCAACATTATCAAAATTTATTAATTCGGATTTTTTAAAGGTCTTATCTGTTGAAGATGTTGACCAATAGGTTAAGCCAATAAAAATTATAAGCCCTATAATTATTAAAATAAATAGTTTTTTAATCAATTTAGTATGTATTGACATTTAAGTGCAATTTACAAAATTTTAAAAAATCATTAATATTCAGATTGTTAATGAGTAGAATGATTGCTTCTGTTTAGAAACTCTTGTTTACATTCCATATTTCTGGATTAAACTCTGAAGCAGTGTAATATTCAAACTCGATTATTTGTCCATTACTTAACGTGTCTCTCCCTTACAAATAGTAGTTTTCTCCGACGTGCAGATTATAATAGGATTTTGCAGCATAAAAGTACAAGGTGTCACCTAGAAGATATTTTTTTACCGTTTTTACATCTTCAAAGTTAATAGTAGACTCTTCATT
Source organism: uncultured Olleya sp. (assembly GCA_947503885.1). GTDB lineage: Bacteria > Bacteroidota > Bacteroidia > Flavobacteriales > Flavobacteriaceae > Olleya. The sequence continues at coordinate 331,459 of CANNFD010000001.1, forward strand.
TTGATTTAAAGTATAATGTTTAAAACGTAAATTGTTTTAGTTCCATCTAAGGCTATAAATTGTTTTAAAAGTAATAGGTGTATTAAGATATTTTGAAAATATAATATCTCCAGAAATATCTTTTTTGATTAGTATATCAAATCATAATATACACCTACTACTATTAAGATAAAATAAAGGCAACTATAATTTTTTTTACTGAATTAGAATTATTTGCCATTATTAAACTGTTAGTTTTTTTACAATATCTTTTACTGGTAAAATTGCATTGGTATGTTCTATACTAGGTCCTGCAACCCATACCGTTTTATAAGTTGCTTTTTTAGCAGCATTCTCGGTAGCTTTCATACCTATTGAAAAACGAATCATTTTAACCCATTTTTTTAGACTTCTATTTTTATTTAAAATGCGTTCAATCCAGGTTTGCTTAGTCCCAATTTTTTGCACATATGGTGTGTTAATTACTGTACATGGTGTTCCAGATATACGTTCAGTCATAACTATATCTTTTTCGCCATAGTCCACACAAGCTTGTTTATAATCGTCTGTAACACCTGCTTCAATAGATGCAATAAACGGACTTCCAACAGATACCCCTTCTGCTCCATAGCTTAACATTTTATCAATATCTGCTTTACAACCTACACCTCCTGCAGAAATTACCGGAATGCTTAAAGCTTGACTTAATTGATTTGTTAACTCTTGTGGAGAAAGGTTACCCCTATGTCCTCCTGCTTCATTATTAACTGCAATTGCAGCATCTGCACCTAATTGTTCAACTTTTTTAGCAAAACGTAAATCTGTGACATCACAAAACACTTTAATACCTGCTTTATGAGCTTGGTTTATGGTTTCTTCTGGGCTACCTAAAGAGGTTATAATAAAATCACAACCTTCCTCACAAAGGACTCTAAGTTGCTCTTTATATTTTATGTTTGATTTATTTACAATTAAGTTAAATCCAAAAGATCCACCCTCAACTTTATTAGCTTTTAGCTCTTGTATAGCAGCTCTTAATTGATCTAATGTTCTATAATTAAGTGCAGGAATACACCCTGCAATACCAGCTTTCATCGCTTCTGTTACCATTGCTACATTAGACACCAAAAACATTGGCGCTTGTATAATTGGATATTTTATATTTAAAAGCTGAGTCAATTTAGTTTCCATAATCATTATTTAATTTTAACAAATATAAGTATAATTTATTATGCGTGCATAGTTTATTTTAATTCTATATTGAATCTTTTACTAACAAAAAAACGCAACCAAATTAATGGCTGCGTTTTTAATATTATGTGACTCTGAAACAAGTTCAGAATTACGTAATTATTTTACTTCTTCGAAATCTACGTCTTCAACGTCGCTACTTTCGTTTGCATCAGCGTTTGCGTTTGCATCTGGTCCTGGTTGACCACCTTGTGCATCTGCTTGTGCTTTATACATTTCTTCGCTAGCTACTTTCCAAGCTTCGTTAATTTTTTCTAACGCTGGCTCTATTACTGCTATATCTTTAGACTCATAAGCTGTTTTTAATTCAGCTAAAGCTGCTTCAATTGGTGCTTTTTTATCATCAGATAATTTGTCACCAAATTCTTTTAATTGATTTTCAGTTTGGAAAATCATAGAATCTGCTTCGTTTAATTTTTTAGCATTTTCTGCTGCTTTAGCATCTGCTTCTGCATTTGCTTCAGCGTCAGCTTTCATTTTTTGAATTTCTTCTTCAGTTAAACCAGAAGACGCTTCGATACGGATATCTTGAGTCTTATTAGTTGCTTTATCTGTTGCAGAAACTTTAATGATTCCGTTAGCATCAATATCAAAAGTCACCTCAATTTGTGGTACTCCTCGTTGTGCTGGTGGTAAACCATCTAAGTGAAAACGTCCAATTGTTTTATTGTCTGCTGCCATAGCACGTTCACCTTGTAATACGTGAATCTCTACTGATGGTTGGTTATCTGCTGCTGTAGAGAAAACCTGAGACTTTTTAGTTGGGATAGTTGTATTTGCTTCGATTAACTTAGTAAATACGTTACCCATAGTTTCGATACCTAAAGATAAAGGTGTTACGTCTAATAGTAATACATCTTTTACATCTCCAGTTAAAACTCCTCCTTGGATACCTGCTCCTAAAGATACAACCTCATCTGGGTTAACTCCTTTTGAAGGTGCTTTTCCAAAAAATGCTTCTACTGCTTTTTGTACAGCTGGAATACGTGTAGATCCACCTACTAAAATAACTTCGTCAATATCAGATTTTGATAAACCTGCAGCTTTTAAAGCTGTTTTACATGGCTCAATAGTACGTTTTACTAAATCGTCAATTAACTGCTCAAATTTACTACGTGTTAAAGTACGTACTAAGTGTTTTGGTCCACTTGCAGTAGCTGTAATGTATGGTAAATTGATTTCTGTTTGCTCAGAAGATGATAATTCAATCTTAGCTTTTTCTGCAGCTTCTTTAACACGTTGTAAAGACATTGGATCTTTACGTAAGTCCATTCCTTCTTCGTTGTTAAACTCGTCTGCTAACCAGTCAATAATTTTTTGATCAACGTCATCACCACCTAAGTGCGTATCTCCGTCTGTAGATAATACTTCAAATACACCATCACCTAATTCTAGGATAGATACATCATGTGTTCCTCCACCAAAGTCAAATACTACTATTTTTTGGTCAGTACCTTTTTTGTCCATTCCGTAAGCTAAAGCTGCTGCTGTTGGCTCGTTAATGATACGACGTACTTTTAAACCTGCAATTTCACCAGCTTCTTTAGTTGCTTGTCTTTGCGAGTCATTAAAGTATGCTGGTACAGTAATTACTGCTTCAGTTACATCTTGACCTAAATAATCTTCAGCAGTTTTCTTCATTTTTTGAAGAATCATAGCAGATAACTCTTGAGGTGTGTATAAACGACCATCAATATCTACACGTGGTGTGTCATTATCTCCTTTAACTACTTTATAAGGTACACGTTCTGCTTCATTTTTAGATTCAGAATATTTGTTACCCATAAAACGTTTAATAGAATAAACTGTTTTTGTTGGGTTTGTTACTGCTTGTCTTTTTGCTGGATCACCAACTTTAATTTCGCCTCCTTCAACAAAAGCGATAACTGAAGGTGTTGTACGTTTACCTTCTGCGTTTGGGATTACAACTGCTTCGTTACCTTCCATTACAGAAACGCAAGAGTTTGTTGTTCCTAAATCGATTCCAATAATCTTACTCATAATTTTATATAATTTTAAATTTTGTATTGTAATTGTTACGCTTTCAATAAGTCAATGATTATGCCAAGACAATCTGACTGACATGATGTCAGAATGTTAATTGATTTCAAGTACTTTTTATTTATTAAAATGTCTTACAATAAACTATATTTGTTATTTAATACTAAAACGACAAAGTGATTATGGAGTGTATTTCTGTTTTTGACATGCTTAAAATTGGTGTTGGACCTTCAAGTTCTCATACTTTAGGACCTTGGCGTGCTGCAGAGCGATGGATTGCCGAACTTAAAAAAGAAAACCTATTTGAAAGCGTACAACGTGTAAAAATAGATTTATACGGTTCCTTATCCTTAACAGGTAAAGGACACGCTACAGACTTAGCTGTAATGCTTGGGCTTAGTGGTGCTGATCCAGAGAGAATACCAACGGATACCATAGACATTATTATTGCGTCCATTACTAATACCGAAAAACTTTCAGTAAATAATCAACATATTATTCCTTTTGACAAAAAAAAGGACATTGTATTTAACAGAGCCTTTTTACCGTTTCATGCCAATGGAATTAAGTTTACCGCTTTCGCGGAAAAAGAAATCCACTCGTCCACCTTCTACTCTATTGGTGGAGGTTTTGTTGTTAAAGAAGAACGTACGATTGATGCCGAAAACCAAGAACTAAAAAAAGAATTTCCATACCCAATTGATAAAGCTTCAGAACTATTAGCGTATTGCATAAATGAAAACAAATCCATATCAGAAATAGTTCTAGAAAACGAACGCTCGCTTAGATCTGACAAAGAGATTGATTTTGAGTTAAAACGCATCTGGGACACCATGCTAGAATGTATGTTTACGGGTTGTCATACTGAAGGTAATTTACCAGGAGGATTAAACGTAAGACGACGTGCTTTTGACACCCACAAACGTTTAAATATTGAAATGCCTTATACTACGCCACAAGAGTGGTTAGAAAGTATTAGAAACAGTGAGGTTAAATTTAGACAAATCTTAAAATGGGTGAGTTGTTTTGCATTAGCAGTAAACGAGGTTAACGCTGCTTTAGGTCGTGTGGTAACTGCACCAACTAATGGAAGTGCTGGAGTAATACCTGCTGTTTTAATGTATTACATGGTTATAGAAAATCATGATGCTGATTTTGAAGACATCAAAAAATTCTTACTAGTAGCTAGCGAGATTGGAAGCATCTTTAAAAAAGGCGCAACAATTAGTGCTGCAATGGGTGGATGTCAAGCAGAAATAGGTGTGTCATCAGCTATGGCAGCAGCAGCATTATGCGACTTACTAGGTGGATCGCCAGAACAAGTTATGATTGCTGCAGAAATCGCTATGGAACATCACTTAGGGTTAACCTGTGACCCTATTGGCGGTCTAGTACAAATCCCTTGTATCGAGCGTAACAGTATGGGTGCTATAAAAGCTATTAATGCAGCCGAGTTAGCTTTAGACACTGATCCTAAAAACGTTAAAGTCCCTTTAGATAAAGTGGTTGATACTATGTGGGAAACAGCAAAAGACATGAGTACTAAGTATAAAGAAACTAGTGAAGGTGGATTAGCTGTCCGTGTAAATATGGCAGATTGCTAATAAAAAAAACTACTCTTTACATTGTCGTCTAGTGTCAATAATATAAATTATTTTCCAAGTCTCATTATCTTTTATTAACTGAAAAGAGTTAACACCACAATGACTTTTTTGGTCATTATACCAAAACTCATAAGGGGTCCAAACATTTGCCATATTACCATCAATTTGCACACTATAACTAATTAGGCTTTCAAAAAATGTATCTGTTTCTGGTATAGCAATAATTTGATTTAAAAAATCTTCAAAACTAGAAGTAGTTAATGTGACAATAGCCTCTTTGTTTCTGGATATAGATTGCATTATAGCATCCTTAAATACCACACTTTTTATAAGCGCACTATCTTGAGCGTGGAAACCTGCAAAAAATACTTCAATGGTTTCTATTACCTTTTCTTGTTTTTGGTTTTCATTTTGAGAAACACCTATAACAGAAACCAATAGTAATAGGACAATAGCAAATAGCTTCATAATAAATAATTAGAATTATATGATGTAAATATAAGCCTTTCAGTACTAAAGAAAAATTTAGCAATACGCCTATATTTTAGTACATTTACAATCTATTTAAAACTAAACAAACATGTCTGTAGCAAAAAAAGAATACAAAAGGGTTACCGTTAAATCATTAGTGGATATGAAAAAGAATGGAGAAAAAATCTCCATGCTTACTGCTTACGATTATACTATGGCTAAAATAGTAGACGGTGCTGGTACAGATGTTATATTAGTTGGTGATTCTGCTAGTAACGTAATGGCTGGTCACGAAACTACTTTACCAATAACTTTAGACCAAATGATATATCATGCGTCTTCTGTTGTGCGTGCCATACACCGATCGTTAGTTGTAGTAGATTTACCATTTGGTAGCTACCAAAGCGATCCTAAAGAAGCCTTACGTAGTGCAATTAGAATCATGAAAGAGTCTGGTGGTCACGCTGTAAAAATGGAAGGTGGTAAAGAAGTTAAAGAGTCTATCAAACGTATTTTAAATGCAGGTATCCCTGTAATGGGACATTTAGGTTTAACACCTCAATCTATCTATAAATTTGGTACTTATACCGTTCGTGCAAAAGAGGACCAAGAAGCCTTACAGCTTAAAGAAGACGCTTTAATGCTTGAAAAAGCAGGGTGTTTTGCAATTGTATTAGAAAAAATACCTGCAAAATTAGCACAAGAAGTTGCCCAAAGCGTTTCTATACCGGTTATTGGTATTGGTGCTGGTAATGGTGTTGACGGTCAAGTATTGGTAACCCATGATATGATTGGAATGACACATGAATTTAACCCAAGATTTTTACGTCGTTACATGAATTTGTACGAGGATATGACCAATGCAATTACACAATATGGCAACGATGTAAAAAGTGGTGATTTCCCTAGTGATAAAGAGCAATATTAATTTGGCTTTTAGCTATTAGCTATTGGTTTTTATTCCAAAAAAAGTGTCAAAAATACTTTCTAATAAAGACAATCTTCAAGTAATTTACGAAGACAACCATATTATCGTAGTTAATAAACGTGCTGGAGATATAGTACAAGGCGATAAAACGGGTGACAAACCCTTAAGTGATGTTGTTAAAGACTATATAGCGGTAAAGTATAACAAGCCTGGCAATGTGTATTTAGGTACCGTTCACCGTTTAGACAGGCCAACAACAGGTCTAGTTATATTTTCTAAAACCAGTAAAGCCTTACCAAGATTAAATAAGTTGTTTGTATCTAAAGACATCTCTAAAACCTATTGGGCTTTGGTAAAAAACAAACCAGAAAAAGAAACTGATACTCTAATCCATTGGCTTAAAAAAAATCCCAAAAACAATAAATCTACAGCCTATATTAAAGAAGTGCCAGAAAGCAAAAAAGCAATTCTGCATTATAAAATAATTAAAAAACTGGACAACTATTATCTACTAGAAGTAAATCTAGAAACGGGACGTCACCACCAAATACGCTCGCAATTATCAAGTATAGGATCTCCGATTAAAGGTGATTTAAAATACGGATTTGACCGTAGTAACAAAGATGCAAGCATCAGCCTACATGCTAGAAACATTAAGTTTATCCATCCTGTATCAAAAGATAATTTAGATATTACTGCTCCCTTACCTAACGACCCTATTTGGGACGCTTGCCTTTAAATTTGGGCGTTACCACAAGGGTCGTGTCATCCGTTATATCTTTTTTTGCCATTTATGGCAGCAAAAAAAGGATGCCACTACTACCACTAACGCAACTACAACTATCCGATAAAATATAGTACCTTTATATAAAAATATTCTATGATTCCGCAATTACTACAAGACCAAAAAAAGTTTTTTAAAACCAGAGCACCCTATGACATATCCTTTAGAAAAAAACTTTTAAACGCACTTTTAGTAGAACTAACCAAACGCGAACAAGATATAACCAACGCATTATATAAAGACTTTAAAAAACCAGAATTTGAAAGCGTTTTAACCGAGACAGCTGTAGTAATCCAGGATTTAAAACTAACCATTAAAAAACTTGATAAGTGGGCTAAACCAAAACGTGTCACACCTGCATTATTAAACTTTCCGTCTTCAGACTATTTATACGCAGAACCATATGGAAGCGTTTTAATAATTGCACCATGGAATTATCCATATCAATTAGCAATAGCTCCATTAGTTGGTGCAATAGCTGCAGGAAATACTGTTATATTAAAACCAAGCGAGTTAACACCTAATACGTCTGCTTTAATCAATGACATTATTAAAACTGTTTTTAATCCAGAACATGTAACCGTTGTGGAAGGTGGTGTGGATACCTCTACTAAATTACTACAACAACAATGGGATTATATCTTCTTTACTGGAAGTGTAAATGTTGGTAAAATTGTTGCTAAAGCTGCTGCGCAATACTTAACGCCAACAACCTTAGAGCTGGGTGGTAAAAACCCTTGTATTATTGATCAAACTGCAAACATTAAATTAACAGCAAAACGTATTGTTTGGGGTAAATTTGTAAACGCAGGACAAACCTGTATTGCTCCAGATTATATTTTAATCCATCAGTCTAAAAAAGAAGCTTTTTACCAAGCTATGAAAACTGAAGTTGAGCAAGCCTACTCCTCAACACCAAAACAATCAAAGGATTTTGCTAGAATAATAAACACAAAAAACTTTGAGCGTTTATCAAAAATGTTGGTTGACCAAAATTGTATTATTGGTGGACAAACCGATGCTGATAATCTATACATCGCTCCTACCCTAATTGATGAACCAGAATTAGATAGCGAAGTGATGAAAGACGAAATTTTTGGTCCAATACTTCCTGTAATTTCTTATCAAAATGATGCCGATTTGGATGCCATTATATGGTCTTATAACAAACCTTTAAGCTTATATGTATTTGGCACAAATTCCGCGAAAGCTAAACAATTAATTAAAAGATACTCGTTTGGAGGAGGTTGCATAAATGACACCATTATACACTTTGTTAACCATAGATTACCTTTTGGAGGTGTTGGTAATAGTGGTATTGGCGCTTATCATGGACAGTACACCTTTGATACATTTAGTCACAAAAAGGGACTTGTTAAAAAGGCTAATTGGTTAGATTTACCTGTACGCTATGCGCCATATACTGGTAAATTAAACTTTGTAAAAAAAGTTTTAAAGTGGCTGTAAGTCTTACTCAACTGTGCGATAAGGATAGGTTAATGTCAACATTACACCTTGGTTAATTTTAGAGGTAAAATTAAGCTTAGCTTTAATTAGTTCTGATCTGCTTTTTATATTTATAAGACCTGAACCTTGCTCGATGGTTTCGTTGTCAAAACCAATTCCGTCATCTTTTAATGTCAAATGTAAAGTTGTATCGCTAAAATCTGCAGTTATTATTAAGTTATTAGCTTTGGCGTATTTTACAGTATTTGAAATAAACTCCTGTACAATTCTAAATAAGATTATTCCATCTTTAGGCTGATTAAACACTTCCGAATTACCTGTAATTATAAATGATGCTTCTAATAGTTTTAACTTATTTAAACGCTCAACTTCAGTAGTAACAGAAGCTACAAACCCTCTGTTTAACACCACATCGCTGTTTAAGGTTTTAGATAGTAAGCGTAACTCACTTAAACTTTGTTTAACAGCATTTTTAGTTTCCGTAAAAGACTCTTTTATAGACTCTGGAACTTGCATATTTAGGATACTCATGTTCATGTTAGCGACAGATAAAATCTGTCCCACGTTATCATGCAGCTCTTGCCCAATGTTTTTTAAGGTTTGCTCTTGTATTTCTATTTGTGTATTAGTAAGCTCTTCTTCAAATGCTTTTTGCTGTTTTACTTTATCTAAAATTAGTTGATTTTTTCTTTTTTGAAAGACGATAAAAAATAATATAATTAGAGTACATACAATTAGTAATATCCCAATCATATATATTAATAAATAACGCTCTGAGTTTGAGGAAATTGGAGCTTCTACGGTCTGTAATTGTATTAATAAATTAATCATCTTCTGGTTTTGATACTATTAGTCCAACTGTAAAAGTAAGATACATTATATATATAACTGTAATGTTTATATATGAATTGAGATATACAAAATCTAAATCATCTTTATTTAAATACATCTCATAAAATACTAATGGTGTTTTTATTAACCAAAATACTAAAATAGCTGTACTTATATAAAAATTAACAGATTTATGAAAACTTAGTATAGCATCACTTTGCAGGATTTCAAAATAATAGAAAAACGCACATTGTAGGATAATAAAACTTCCATATATGGAAATTAAAGGAAATGAGCCTTTAAAAAACGCATCTAAATCACTTAGAATTATACATAATGAAATTAATAAAAATATGTAAGTAGAGTATTTTAATATTTTAACATTTAGTTCAGTTTTTAATGTTTTTTGATAATACCAACTAAAAAAATAAACTGCTCCGATTTGCCATGATAAGGTAAACCACCAAAAATTTTTATTTAATAATGTCCCTTCTAAAAAACTTAAAATCCCATCTTTAATTAGATAAGTGTATTTTCCAACTATAGAAAGCAAAACAACATAACATAAAAAACCAATAAAATATTTGGTGTTTGTATGGCTGTGCTTTTTATAAAGTATCACTCCTGTAATTGCTGCTAAAACTTCTACTGATAGTATTAAATTACTATAATTTTCAAATATAAAATTGCTCATTTTATTTATGTAATTCTTTTTTTATTTCTTTTTCTGGTTTTGACACTATAAATCCAACCGTAAAAGTCAGATACATTATAAATATAACGACTAAGTTAATATATGCCCTTAAGTGCACATAATCTTGATCAATTTTTCTATAATAAATCTCGAAAAAAGCTAAAGGCGTTTTAATTAGCCAAAAGATTAAAATAGCACAACTTATATAAAAGTTAAGAGATTTATGAAAGTTTAAAATAGCTTCGCTTTGAAGTATTTCGAAAAAAAAGAAAAATGCACATTGCATTATGATTATACATCCACATATTGCAATTACAGGAAAACTTCCATTAAAAAAGAAGTTGATATTAGTAATTATAGTAAAAACCGAAACACCTAAAAACAAATAAGTTGAATATTTTAAGATTTTAATATTCAACTTGTTTTTAAGTATCTTTTGATAGTACCAACTAAAAAAACTGACTGCGCCAATCTTCCAATTTAAAGTAAACCACCAATAATTTTTTTCAATTAGCGTCCCTTTTAAAAAATTAAAAAAACCGTTTTCTATCCAAAAAGTATAACGTCCAACTACAACTATAAAAACTACATAACATAAAAAGACAATAAAATATTTAGCAACTGTTTGGCTATACTTATTATAAAGTATCAAACCAGTAACAGCTGCTAAAACTTCTACTGCCAACATTAAATTACTATAATGTTGTATTATAAAATCTTTCAAATAATTTTTTATTGAGGGTATGCAGCTGTTGGAGGCATCCCTTTGTCTCCTTCATCAAGTCCATCTGCACCTGATATATCATTGTTTTGTTTTGTTTTTGCATCAAGCTCTGTTGGCACCATAAAAATAGTAGTGTATCCTCCGGAACCTGCTGCTGTATCAACACCTAAATAAAAACGTAATCCATTAGCACTTGGATGTGTTGTTTTTACGGTTTGAATAAAACTTGATAAATCATCTAGAGAATACCATGACGAACGGTTATCACCTTCGTTAAATGCTACAGAATCGTTTACAGTTTTTCTTAAATTAGTCCAGTTATCGCTTAAATCTTTTGCATCTTGAGCAGAAATAATCCCGCTTGGAGGTGTACTTGGTGTTGACATAGGTGGTGTTTGATTAGAATTGTTAAAGTAAAAATACGCAGCAGTTGCGCCAATAAGTAAGCCAAAGACTAGGCTTCCTAAGTTTTTCATAAAATTTGGTTTTATTGATTAATAGCTCTTGTAAAGTAACAAAAACAAATCAATTTTAACAAACATCAACTAACTTATCCTAACCAACCGTCCCTATCTAAACTTCTATATTGTATAGCTTCGCTAATATGATTGCCTTTAACCTCTAAACTTCCTTCTAAATCTGCAATAGTTCTGGATACTTTTAAAATCCTGTCGTAAGCTCTAGCGGATAAATTTAATCGCTCCATAGCGGTTTTAAGTAATTGCTTAGAGGCTTCTTCTAATTTACAGTATACCCGTATTTGTTTAGTGGACATTTGCGCATTGTAATGTACGTTTTCAAAATCTGCAAATCGTGTGGTTTGTATTTGACGTGCTTTAGTAACACGCTGTCTAATATCTACTGAGGATTCTCCTTTACGTTCTTCAGAAAGTTTTTCAAAAGGCACAGGAGTTACTTCAATATGTATATCTATCCTGTCTAATAATGGTCCTGAGATTTTACTTAGGTAGCGTTGCATTTCTGCAGGACTACTAGTAACAGGTGCATCAGGGTCATTAAAATAGCCACTTGGACTAGGATTCATACTAGCAACTAACATAAATGATGATGGATACGTTACCGTAAACCTTGCTCGAGAAATGGTGACTTCTCTATCTTCCAGCGGTTGACGCATTACCTCTAAAACACCACGTTTAAATTCTGGTAATTCATCTAAAAACAAAACACCATTATGTGATAAGGAAATTTCTCCGGGTTGTGGATAAGCACCTCCTCCGACAAGTGCGACATCGCTAATTGTGTGGTGAGGACTTCTAAACGGTCTTTGAGCCATTAAACCAGACTCTTTTATACGACCAACAACACTATGTATTTTTGTAGTTTCTAAAGCTTCATGCAATGTCATTGGAGGTAAAATACTAGGCAACCTTTTTGCTAACATTGTTTTTCCTGCTCCCGGTGGTCCAATTAATATAATATTATGTCCACCTGCTGCTGCAATTTCCATGCAGCGTTTAATGCTTTCTTGCCCCTTGACGTCACTAAAATCAAACTCAGGAAAATCTAAGTTTTTTTCAAACTCTTTTCTAGTGTCTATTATTGTTCTTTCTAAAGCTTCACCTTTATCAAAATAATTAATGACTTGCTTAATATTTTCAATTCCATAGACTTCTAATCCATCGACAATAGCTGCTTCTTTTACATTTTGTATGGGCAATATAAATCCTTTATATCCTTCTTCTCTTGCTTTAATAGCAATCGGCAAAGCACCTTTAATGGGTTGTAAATTACCATCTAAGGATAGCTCGCCCATAATTAAAAAGTCTTCTAAATTGTCTGCAACTATCTGTTTAGACGCCGTTAAAATACCCATTGCTAAAGTCAGGTCATAAGCAGAGCCTTCTTTACGCAAGTCTGCTGGCGACATATTGATAATTATTTTTTTACCCGGTATTTTATACCCATTATTTTGAAGCGCTGCTGCAATCCTAAAATTACTTTCTTTAATAGCATTATCAGGAAGCCCTACAAGATGATAGCCAATACCACTATCTACATTTACTTCTACGGTAACTGTTGTAGCTTCAACTCCGAAAACAGCACTTCCAAAAACTTTTTTAAGCATAAAATGGTTAGTTTAGATACTAAATGTAGGAAAAAGTTTCAAGACATTACTTTAATATTGTAAACTCTATTGCAGAATCATTATAAACTTTATGTGTTTGGGTCTTAAAATCTGATGCTTTTGCTTCAAAAATATTATCTACATAAGTTTGTGGATTGATATCTATGTATGGAAAAAACGTACTTTGAACTTGCACTTGGATTTTATGTCCTTTTTTAAATGTGTGAAACACATCTTGTAACTTTATATTTACTGCTGTTTTTTGGTTTGGTATAAATGGCTCTGGATTACTCATGCTGTTTCTAAAACGTCCACGCATGGTTTCGCTTCTTACTAACATATGGTAATTACTTAATTTTAAATGATCTTGTACATCAGGTGTGTTTTTAGTATCTGCAGGAAATACATCAATAACTTTAACAATCCAATCTGCTGCAGTACCTGTAGTTGATACTTGTAATTTTGCTAAAATATCTCCAGCTAATGTAACGTCGTTTTCTAAAACTTGAGTTTCAAAAGTTAGCACATCAGGACGTCTAGACGCAAAACGTTGGTCGTCCGTCATAAACTTACGTGGTGTAAATACTACCTTAATATCTTCAGTGTAAGGTACCGGTTTTTTAGGATCGCTAATAAAATCGCTTGAAGCTATCATACGGTTTGCTTGCTGAGTCAATCGCTGTTTTGGTTGTAGATAATAGTTTTCTTTAACACTATTTTCTGGTGGCCAAGCTGTAAAATCTGACCATTGTTTTGTCCCTGTATTAAAAAAATGAGCTTCTGGTAAATCTACTGTACCGTCTGCTTTTCCTTTTAAAAAATGATTAAAAAACTTGGTCTCGATATTTTTCTGATAATAATCTGAAATACTATCTCCAAAGTGAATGTTTCCAATTACTTGACGGTCGCTGTTTCTAGCCCAATCGCCATGACTCCAAGGTCCAAAGACAATTCCGTTATAATTATCACTATTTTTTTCTATACTTTTATACGTGTTAAATGGACCGTATAAATCTTCAGCATCAAATAATCCTCCAACCACTAAAGTTGCTGGTTTTATATCTTTTAAATGCTGAATAATACCTCTACTCTGCCAGAACTCGTCATAATTGGGATGACTTTTAATCTGGTTCCAAAAGACATTATCCTCTCCAAAATATTTATTTAAATTACTAAGCGGTCCTGCATCTAAAAAGAATTGGTATTGGTCTTCCGTACCAATATTTGGAAAATCATACCAAGCTTCTTTAACTGGTTTATCTTTCATATAACCAAAAACCGAAGTTGCTCTCCAATAGCTTAACAAAAAGGCTCCATTATGGTAAAAATCATCAAAAAAGAAATCTCCAATACTAGCTTGTGGAGATGCTGCTTTTAATGCTGGATGCCCAGACAAAGTTGAATACGTTGCGTAAAAACCAGGATAAGAAATCCCCCAAGTCCCAACATTACCATTGTTATTATCCACGTTATTTATTAACCATTCAATAGTATCATACGTATCGCTAGCTTCATCAATTTGTTGACCTGTTTTGTTTGGTATAAACGGTCTCATATTGTCATAAACCCCTTCACTATTCCAACGCCCTCTAACGTCCTGGTAAACAATAATATTACCTTCTTCCATTAAATATTGATTAGGTCCTATTTTAGACTTAAACTCATTTTCTCCGTAGGGTCTTGTGCTGTAAGGTGTACGTTGCAGTAAAATTGGATATTGCTTAGTTGTATCTTTAGGCGAATAAATTGTGGTGTGTAATTTAATACCATCACGCATGGTAATTGTTACTTCTTTTTTTGTGTAATGGTCGGCAACATTGTATGTGTTTACTGCTTTAACAGTCGCTACAGTTGAAGGTTGCAATGTCCCTTTACAAGATGAAAACACTAGCGTTAAAGCTAGTAAAATAAGGAAATGTCTCATGAATTATATTTTATGAACTAAAGATAGTTATTTCTGAATAAACTAAAGTTTAATTACTAAAATACACCGTTTAAACTGAAGCTTAGTTTTAATCTAAATTGTGATAGTTAAAAACTAAAAATCACTCAAAAACTCAAGCATTCTTTTTTCTGAATAGTACGTGTTTTGGGTATCAAAAAAACCGACATGTCCTCCATATTTAGGCATTTCTAAGTATAAATTAGGGTTTTGCTGTGCAGCTTCGACTGGATAACACTCCTTTGATAAAAAAGAATCGTTTTGTGCATTAATTAATAAAGTGGGAATTGTAATGTGTTTTAAAAACTGAAGACTACTAGATTTTTCATAATAATCATAAGCATCAATAAAATTATGTGCTTTAGAGGTGTATAAATCGTCAAAATCTTTTAATGTTTTTACTAATACCAAGTCTTCATTTTTAATTTTTTGTGGAAATAAGCGTTGTTTTTCGACTAACTTTCGTCTTAAATCTTTTAAGAATTTTTTAGAATAAAAATAATTTTTTGATGACATCAATTGTTCTAAAGAACCTTTTAAATACACAGGTACAGATATAGTTACCGCTGCTTTTATTTGATTAGGCACATGTTGCGTTTCGCCTAAATATTTTAAAATTACATTTCCGCCTAAGCTAAACCCGTTTAAATAAATAGCATCGTAATGAAAATGATCCGTAATATGTTTTAACACAGAAGCTAAGTCGTCGGTTTTACCAGAATGATACGATTGAAAACTGTTATTAATCTCTCCGCTACACCCTCTAAAATTAACGCAAACTGCATCCATACCATCTTGAATTGCCATTTTTGCAGCGCCTAACATATAATGGCGTTGTGCGTTACCTTCAAGACCATGTAAAATAACCAATAGCTGTGTGGTGGTTTTGTTGGTAT
This sequence comes from uncultured Olleya sp., assembly GCA_947503885.1. Classification (GTDB taxonomy): domain Bacteria; phylum Bacteroidota; class Bacteroidia; order Flavobacteriales; family Flavobacteriaceae; genus Olleya. The sequence continues at coordinate 347,117 of CANNFD010000001.1, forward strand.
AACTCCAATCTAAATCTATAAAATCGTTATCTGGTAAAATAATACGTTCTCGTTTTTGAGTCACGCCTTCAACCTTACGGAACAACCCAGAATAGATGGTTGACAAGTGTCCATTTCTAAAAATGTAGTAGGGTTTGTAAGTTGTTTTTAGAATTGGCATATTATGGTTTTACTTATTTAAATTAAGACTATTCTTTTACAAACTTTTTAACTTCTTTTTGCTGTCCAGAATCTATCTGAACAAAATAAACACCAGAGGATAAGTCTGTAATATTTATTTGAATATTGTTAGTTGAATTATGAATTGTTTTTAATACACGACCATTAACATCTAAAATAGTAACCGTTTCTAACATTGTTTTACCCGAAATGTTAAGCTGTTTTTTTGCTGGGTTTGGAAACATTACAAAAGATGAAATTTCAAAATTATCAACTGATAAATTTTCTTGAACAACAGTTGTTGCCACAGTATTAGTCGTTATTTCAGGATTAAAATCGAAGAAAATATCTGCTGTATTATAAAATGTATCTCCAATTACCACATTGTCTTTAGGTTTAATTTTATAGGCTATAAACCCATGAGAATTTGGTTCGTCATTAGTACTATCTGCTAAGTTTATGTTATCAAAAATAAAATCGACATTACTACCATTAGTAATTTCTACACGTCCGGTATGACTTAAACTTTCTAATTGTAAAGTGGTCCAATCTAGCTTACTGTCTAACACATTATTAACACGCACATTTATAGCACTAGCAGTCCCTGTATTTTGAAATCTGATAATGTAATGTAAATACTTATCTGTTTCTGTTATTAAAATTTGTTCTCCTTCTAAAACACTAATGTCATTAGGATCATAAGAGCCAATCACGGTTTGTGACAAATCAAAAACATTGTCTTCTGGCGTGTTATCTCCCGCAACTGGGTTTGCAGTTACAATGGTATTTAAAACATCATCTATCTGGGTGGTTGGTGGCGCATAAACATTAAGCAATACATATATTACTCTAGTTTCAAAAGGATTTAAATTAGAATAATCAAAGGTTAGTGTATTTGTTGTTTGAGAGCTTATTGTTTGACTGGCATATAAAAAATTTAATTTAGCATCGTCAAACTGAAATGATATATCACCGTTTAATACTGTGGTTCCTTCATTTTTATATACTATTTGGTATAAGGTATCAAACCCTGGTCTAGGCTCGTCTAAAATTGGGTAAACACCAACACTTAAATCGTTAAATGTCCCATTAGGCGTGATGCAGAAGTCTATATAATCTGTGTTACCTAACCCTGTAAAATTTGAAACTTGAGATTGAGGCGCAATATTAAAATAAGGAGATGTGCTTATTATTGTCTCTGTAGTAAAATCTCCTAAACTAGGAAATAACTGAAACACACCATTTGCAAGTGTAAACATAGAGAAAGACTCCGAACCATTGGTTGTAGTAACTAAGATGTTTTGTAATGATGCATCAGAAACATCGCAACCATTAGCATCTGCATCAAAAGTAACACTACCATTAATTTGATTAGCAGATAACCCAATGTTTTTGTACCAAGTCACTTTATTTTCTCCGTAAGCCGATGCCAACACATCCATCTCTCCATCTGCATTAATATCTGAAAAATAAACGGAAGTCAACAAATCAATATTATCAGCAATAATTTGCTTGGCCCCAAAATTCCCTAGACCATCTGTGTTTTCATAATAAAAAATTTCATCGTATCCTGTCCCAGAAGACGCTGCTAAAACATCTATATCATTATCATTATCTATATCAACACCAAAACCAAATGATGTTGCAGAATCTAAAGTAGATGCTATTGTATTGGCTACCCCAAAAGCACCTTGACCATCTGTGTTTTCATACCATGCCACTTTATCCTGTCCATAACGGTTGGTAACTATTAGGTCTAAATCGTTATCACCATCAATATCACTAGCAGACACAGACTCTGCACCATCTGCAGTAGTTGTGATAATAATTTGACTACTAAAAGTGCCTAAACCATCTAAGTTTTTATACCAATCAATTGTATCATTATTTGCAGAAGACGATAGTATATCTAAGTCACCATCGCCATCTAGGTCTGCAACACTAACAGAAGTTTGATTACTGTCATCAATATCATTTGCAATAGTTTGCAAAGCTCCAAAATTGCCTTGACCATCTAAATTTTCAAACCAAACTATTCGAGATACATAAGCAGAGGTTGCTGCAATTATGTCTAAATCATTATCGCCATCTACATCTGCTGCGTAAACATAAAATACATTATTTAAATTATTTTCAATGATTTGTTCCGGGTCAAAAGCACCTTGTCCATCTATATTTTTATGCCATACAACATTTCCATCAACACCATCTGCAGAAATCACATCCATATCGCCATCATTATCTATATCTGCAGAAAAAGCAATAGAGCTAGAGCTACTATTTGTAGAAATAATTTGCTGTAAATCATAATTTCCAAGTCCATCATTATTCTGAAACCAAGAGACTTTACCATCATAAGCAGAAGTGGATAGTATGTCAATTTTTCCATCGCCATTAATATCGGTCGGATACGCTGAAGACGCTCCGTTTACACTATACGACACCATACGTTCTGAACTAAAATCACCTAAACCATCTGTGTTTTTATACCATACGACTTTATCGTCAGTTAAAGAGGAAGAAAGCACATCCACATTACCGTCGCCATCAATATCAAAAGCTATAACCTTTTGAGTACCTGTTGCGTTAGTTGAAATAACTTGTTGTGCACCAAAAACCCCCATACCATTTGTGTTTTCATACCATGCTATTTTATTATCATTATATGACGCTGATAACACATCCAAATCTCCATCACCATCAATATCACTAGCATAAACTGCATTAGCATCATCAATATTGGTAGTAATTAATTGTTGTGCACCAAAAGTCCCTAAGCCATCTATGTTTTGATACCAAGCAATTTTGTTGTCAAAATAAGAAGCAGACAATACATCTAAATCGCCATCACCATCTATATCTTTTGCTATAACATCAATAGCACCACTTGCTAAATCAGTAATTATTATTTCTGGACCAAAGGTGCCTTGACCATCTGTGTTTTTATACCAAGCAATTTTACTATCGGTATGTGACGCAGAAAGAATATCCATATCGCCATCACCATCAATATCCTCAGAATATACAGTACGAGCCCCATTTGCAGTGGTTGACACTACTAATTCTGTACTAAAATTTCCTGCCCCATCAAGGTTTTGATACCAAGCAATTTTATCATCATTATTTGAAGCCGAAATAACATCCATATCGCCATCGCCATCAATATCACTAGCATAAACTGAACGCGCACTATCTGCATTAGTAGATATAACTATCTCAGCACTAAAATTACCTTGACCATCTAAATTTCTATACCATGCAATCTTATCATCAATATTTGAAGCAGATAGCACATCCATATCTCCATCACCATCTAAGTCTGCACTATATACCGAATAAGCTCCATTTGCTGTACTAGAAATTACTTTTAATTTATCAAATTTACCTAAACCGTCTAGATTTTTATACCAAGCAATTTTATCGTCATTACTAGATGCAGAAATCACATCTAAATCACCATCGCCATCTAAATCTGCAGAATAAATACCTCTTGGATTATCTGGATAATACGTGTTATCAATCACTATATTTTCTTCAAAATTAATCTGTGCAAAAAGGCTTAACGGAATAAAAAAAAGACTAAATAAAGTAAAAAAGAAGGTTTTCATAAAAACTCAAAATTATATTTATAGCTTCAATATAACGGAAATTTTATAAATCGGTAAACTGTCTTGCAATCTAATTACAATATATCCAAACTAGTAAATTCAAACTTTCCGCCATCAAATAACCCTTTATCACTTAATTTTAGTGAAGGAATAACTAACAACGCCATAAAAGATAAGGTCATATAAGGTGCATTTAATGTTGCCCCTAATTGTTTAGCAAACGCATCCAATTCCGCGTAAGCGTGACCTATAGTTTCAGCATTTTTATCACTCATAATCCCAGCAACAGGAAGTGATACTATTTGTTGGTCCGTATCTGACACTGCACAAATCCCTCCTTTGTTTTTGATAATTAAATTAACTGCTTTACAAATGGCTTCATCGCTTACACCTACTGCTATTATGTTATGAGAATCATGCCCTACAGAACTTGCAATAGCCCCTTCTTTTAGGCCAAAATTTTTGATAAATGCTAACGCTGGTACGTCGTTATTATAACGGTTAACGACTGTCATTTTTAAAATATCAGTGTCTGTATTGGAGACTAAGTTTCCGTTTTGGATAGTTGCTTCTTCTATTAGCTGATTAGTTACTAATTGCCCCTCTAAAGCTTCAATAACTCTAATTTGTTTGGTTGAGCTTTTTACTTTAAAGTCATCGATCGTTTTAATTTCGGTATTAAAATTATTAAGATTTTCAAACGTAACATGCTTCACTAAAGAGGTTCCGTTATCAAACACCAACTCTCCGTTAATATAGGTTTGCAATGTTTTAAAGTCTTTTAAATCTTCAACAATAATAAAATCTGCTGCATCGCCCTTTTGTAATAAACCAACATCTAAATTATAATGCTTAACTGGATTAATACAAGCTGCTTGCAAGACTTTAAACACATCAATATTATTTGCTACTGATCTTGCACAAAGTGCATTAATATGATTTAGCAATAAGTCGTCTGGATGCTTGTCGTCACTACAAAACATCATGTTTTGAAAGTGTTCTGGAAGTAAATCGATTAAGGCGTCAAAATTTTTAGCTGCACTACCTTCTCTAATTAAAATTTTCATTCCTTTTTGAAGCTTTTCTAGCGCTTCGTCATAGGTAAAACATTCGTGGTCAGTAGAGATTCCTGCATTGATGTATTTAGTAACATCATCGCCTCTTAAACCAGGTGCGTGTCCATCTACTGGTTTGTTAAAGTGTTTTGCCCAAGCTATCTTTTTAAGTACTTCTTCATCATCAAATAACACCCCAGGATAATTCATCATTTCGGCTAGATATTTAATATCTGGATTAGCCATTAAGGTTTTAATATCGTCCGAATTTATCACCGCTCCAGCAGATTCAAAAGTCGTAGCTGGCACACAACTAGGTGCACCAAAATTAAATTTAAACGGAGTTTGTTTTCCGTTTTCAATCATAAATTCTACACCTTTTACACCTAATACATTTGCAATTTCGTGTGGATCACTAACGGTAGACACGGTACCATGTTTAACTGCTATTTTAGCAAACTCTGATGGTACTAACATCGAGCTTTCAATATGTATGTGTGCATCAACAAAACCTGGTAGAATGTACTGTTTTACATCATGTTCTGTTTCTAAAATAGATTCTATTTTACCTAAATTTATAGTGATTTCACCACTAAAAATGCGCTGGTTTGGGATATCTACTATTTGTCCTTGTATTGTTTTCATATTAATTCCTTTAAAAAAAAAGAATCTAAAAATACTACAACTGATTCCTTTTATTGCTTTTTTTTCAGTTTAATTTTAGGTGTACACAACTATGCAATACAAAGTCTATACAGAAAAAAAAATCCTGCAATTGCAGGATTTTTAATTTATTATTTAAAATTACTTACTCCCTCTTTTAGCCAAGTAAGATATTCTTCTTCATCTGGTGTATAACCAACTGCTTTATTTAAGTCATTACCTTCAGTGTCTTTAATAACGTATAAAGGTTGTGCATTGGTATTATAATTGACTTGCTGATATTCTAACCATTTTTGTCCATAAGTTCTAACCGTATTTCCGGTTAATTCTGACTCGTATTGCTGGTCTTTTGGAAGCTTTTTGCTATCGTCAACATATAATGAGATTAACACGATGTCTTCATTTAACACCTTAGAAATCCTGTCTTCTATCCAAACTTTTTCTTCCATTTTTCTACAGTTAGCACACGTTTTTCCTGTAAAATCTAACATGACTGGTTTGTTAACCTCTTTTGCGTAAGCTAAACCTTCGTCTAAATTTTTAAATGCAACAATGTCATTTGGCCCAAGGTGTGCATTTTTAGGTAATACTTTAACGGATGCGCTACTTGAGTTTTGTTTTTTCATAAAACCAACACCATATGGAGACTCGCTATTAGTACTCATTGGTGGCGGGAAACCACTAATTAATTTTAGAGGTGCACCCCAAAGTCCTGGAATTAAATAAAATGTAAACGATAATGTTACTATTGCCATACATAATCTTCCTACAGAAATATGTGGTAAATCTGAATCGTGTGGTAACTTGATTTTACCTAATAAGTATAATCCTAGTGTACCAAAAATTGCAATCCATATTGCTAAGAATAATTCTCTTGTTAAGAAATGCCAGTCTAAAACTAGATCGACCATTGATAAAAACTTAAACGCGAATGCTAATTCTAAAAATCCTAAAAAGACTTTTACCGTATTTAACCATCCACCAGATTTTGGTAGTGAGTTTAACCAACTAGGGAAAAAAGCGAATAATGCAAATGGTAATGCTATTGCAGAAGAAAAGCCAAGCATACTAATAATTGGAGCAATTCCACCTTTTGTAGCTGCATCTAATAGTGCGGTTCCTGCAATTGGAAATGTACAGGAAAAAGACACTACTGCTAGTGCTAATGCCATAAAAAAGATACCAACAACTCCTTTTTTATTAGAGCCACTATCTACTTTATTTACCCATGAGTTTGGTAACATAATCTCAAAAGCCCCTAAAAATGAAAACGCAAATAATAATAAAGCGATAAACATTATTGCATTAAATGTAACTCCTGTTGAGAAAGCATACATCGCATTACTTCCAAATGCTGCCGATATTGCAGTACCTAAAAGTGTGTATATAACAATTATAAAAACACCGTATAGGACTGCATTTTTTCTACCTTCTGCTTTAGTTTTACTTTGTTTAGTAAAAAAACTCACAGTCATTGGTATCATTGGAAACACACATGGTGTTAACAATACTAAAAAGCCTAAAAAGAATGAAGTAAAAAATGTTGCCCAAAGCCCTTTGCTTTCAGGTTTTTCTTTGGTTAAATTACTTGCTACTGACTTATCTTTAGACTCCTGTGCGTCTTTTATTACGTCTTTAACTACTGCTTTAGATTGCCCATTAATAAGCATTGCAACATCGTTAGACAATTGTTTTACCTCTCCTGTATTAAACGTAACTGTTTCAAACTCGTATATACATTTTGAATCGTCACAAGCTTGATATGAAATCTCACTTTTAATAGCTTTTAAATCAGGATTTAATAGTTTTATTTTTTGAGCAAAAGTAGCTGCGCCATCAAAATAAGTTAAATCCATTTGAAATACTTTATCAAATTGTGTAATGGATTCGCTTTCAAAAGCTTTACCTATTAGCTCAAAATTATTAGTTTTATTAATCGAGTCATAAATAAACTCGGTTGGCAAAGCACCACCTTCTGGTAGGGTTTGCGAGTATAAATGCCAATGGTCGTCAATATTAGCTTTGTAAACTAAAACAAATTCTTCTTCTGATACTTTCTGGATTTCTGTACTCCATTTTACTGGTTTTAAAACTTGGGCATTAACACTTAAAAAAGTGATAAAAAATAGTACAAAAGCTGTTAGGTGCTTCATTATAATAATTTAATTTTTAATACTGATTTAGTTTGGTCTGTTATTTTAAATCTATCATCTGCACGATAATTGATTACCCAAACAATTTCTTTTTGATTACACAATAATAAAACCTTTTTCTTGGCTAACAAAGATAGTTTTTCATCTTTAAAATATTTACTCAACTTCTTCTTTCCTTTCATGCCAAAAGGGTAAAAATAATCACCTTCTTGCCAATGTCTTATAGTTAAAGGAAACTTTAACTTTTCTTTATCAATACAAATGGTAGATTGGTCTGTTTTTGAGGGGTTTTCTACAGTTTGAAATGTTAAAACACCTAAAGGTGTATTAATTGTTGCTGTATTACTATTAACCTCTAGCGGTATTAAATCTTGGCTATTATTGTCGTTATCCTCAATTTTACTTAAAATTAAAGTTTCTCTGTCTTTTAATAATTTATGAGTTTTAGAAAACACTTGCTTTCCACTTTGTGCTTTTAACAAATCCACTATGTCATCCCATTGTGTAAAACCATAGGGTTTAAAAATTTGGTATACATACGCTTTTGGATTATTCACTTTAATAAACTCGCTAATTTTATAACTCACCATGGTGTCGTCCATATCAATTATGGCTCGTTTTAAAACAGCTTGCACACTTTCTTCAACAATATCTGCGGTGTCCTTTAAGTTGTCTAACGTGTTATTAAAATTTAATAAAACGTCAGGGTTTATTGCTTTTAAAACCGGGATTACATCATGTCTTAATTTATTTCTAAGGTATTTGGTTGACGCATTACTACTATCCTCTCGCCATTTTATGCTATTTTTTTTTGCGTAAACTTCTATGTCTTCTCTTGTAAATTTTAATAAGGGTCTAACAATGTTTTTATTAATTTCAGGAATACCTTTTAACCCATCTAATCCTGTGCCTCTTGTTAAATTAATTAAAAAAGTTTCTAAATTATCGTCTGCATGATGTGCTGTTAAAATGTAGTCAAAGTCTAGCTGTTGTGCCAAATCCTGAAACCAATTATAACGTAACTCACGAGCTGCCATTTGAATAGATAACTTATTGTTTTGGGCATAGGTTTCGGTCTCAAAACTTTCAATAAAGACTTCTAAATCTAGGTTGTTAGCTAAATCTAAAACAAACGCTTCATCGCTATCGCTTTCGGTTCCTCTTAAATTAAAATTACAATGTGCTAAAGAGATTTCAAAATTTACTTGCTTACATAAATGAGTTAGCACCACACTGTCTAAACCTCCAGAAATTGCGATTAGAAGTTTGCGTTTTCTTAAAAAAGGAAACGTGTTGTTTATGTGATTTTGGAAATTTTCTAGCATGTTTAAATGTAACGATTTCAATTTAACTCTCTAAAACTGTTCGCATGGCTTTTGCTTTAACTAAACATTCTTCATACTCGTTTACCGGACTACTTTTTGCAGTGATAGCACCACCTACGGAATACGATACATAGTTATTAGTTGCATTATATAAAATACTTCTAATGACAACATTAAAATCAAAATCGCCTGATGGCGAAATATAGCCAACTGCTCCAGAATATAATCCGCGTTTGGTATCTTCAAGGCTTTCGATAATTTTCATTGCCGAAATTTTAGGTGCACCTGTCATGCTTCCCATTGGAAACGTTGTTTTAATAATATCAATTGGATGGATAGTATCCTCCACTTCGGACGTAATCGTGGATATCATTTGGTGTACTTGATCAAAGGTGTAAATCTTACACAATTCCTCAACTTTTACTGTTCCTTTTTTAGCGGTTTGCGACAAGTCGTTACGGACTAAATCTACAATCATTACGTTTTCGCTACGCTCTTTTTCGTCTGCTACTAAATTGTTTTTTAAAATAGAATCAAGTAAAAAATCTGGGTCGCGTTTTGCAGTGCCTTTTATGGGTTGAGACACTATTTTTGTGCCTTCTTTTTTAATATAACGCTCTGGTGATGCTGATAATAAATATTTATCGTTAAGCTTTAAAAACGTTGCAAAAGGTGGTTTTGATATTGCGTTTAGCTTATTATAAGTGTCTAACGGGTTAATTAACGTGCCTTCTGCATAAAACTCTTGGCAAAAATTAGCTTCGTAAATATCACCTCTTTTTATGTGGTCCAAAAGGGTTTCAATTTTATTAAAATACTCGTCTTTGCTAATTCTTAGATGTATTTTAATTGGATCTTGAGTAGCTGTTGTAGTTAAGTCATCAAATGCATCGATAGCTTTAATATCTGTTTCAAACTCGTCATCCACCATTTTTAAATATTGGATTTCGACTATATCTCCTTTTAATAAAAAAACTTTTTTAGGTTGAAAAAAGTATAAATCCGGAAACTCTAAACCATCAAAATTATTAGATTTTAGCTGTTCTACATCATTTTTTAAATCGTAAGACAAATACCCAAAAATCCAGTCTTTAGTTAGTGACTGATACTCTTTTAATCGCTCAAAAGCACCGTCATAATCAGTTAGGATACTTGTAAAAGCATCGACTGCTAAAACCGCATCAAAATTAGAATATTGTTGTTGGTATTGATTAGAGTCTAACCAAACCACATCATCAAATTGCTGGCTCCAAGCCAATAAATTTTGCTTGAATTGCTCAGGATTAGTTAGTTTATGTTTTATAGTCGTTCTCAATGCTAAAAATGTTGCGTAAAGTTAATCAGAATTGACAAAAAAACGAGTATTTTGGGCATGAGATTAAATAAAAAAAGATGTTTACATTATCTAATGCGTTTTTAAAAATTTTGGTTAAACCGAAAGGTGCAGAACTTTGCGGAATTACTGCTGTTAAAAATCAAAAACAATTTATGTGGCATGCAGATCCTGAAGTATGGGAAAGCTATGCTCCAAATTTATTCCCTGTTATTGGGGCGTTAAAAGAGGATTCTTATTTATTTGAAGGCAATAAATATCAAATGCCAAAACATGGTTTTGTAAGACATAGCGAGGCTATCAAACTTATTAAACAAACAGAAAATAGTTTGTCTTTTAGTTTAACTTACAATCAAGACTTATTACAAATATTTCCTTTTAAGTTTCAATTTAACATTACATACACACTGACAGATAATATTTTAAAAATTACTCACACAGTAAAAAACCTGGATAACAAAACCATTTATTTTTCTGTTGGTGGACATCCTGCATTTAAATGCCCTTTGTATGATAATGAAAATTACACCGATTATAGCTTAGTTTTTGAAAGTGAAGAAACCGCAGAAACGTATTTACTAAACATGGATAATGGTTTAGTAACGGACCAAACAAAACCGGCTTTTGACACTAAAAACAGCATCCATTTAACTCATGACCTGTTTAATAAAGATGCTTTAATTTTTAAAGATTTAAAGTCACGTCAAGTCGCTTTAGTAAGTAAAACACATGGCGAAATCCTAAATGTATCCTTCAACGATTTTAATTATTTAGGGCTTTGGGCAAAACCAAATGCACCCTATGTTTGTATAGAACCTTGGTTAGGCATTGCTGATGCTGAAAACACGTCGCAAAACCTTACAGAAAAAGAGGGTATTATCAAATTACCTATTAATGAAACCTTTAATGCAAGCTATAGTATACAAATACATGAGCATCATTTAGGGTAAACAAAATAATAGTAGTAATTTTGTAGGCTAAAATAACATGTTTTGAGCTTTAGAGATTTAAATTTAAACACCCCTTTATATAACGCAATTGACGACTTAGGTTTTACGCAACCAACTCCAATACAAGCAGAAGCTTTTAATGTAGTAGCTAGCGGAAAAGATATGGTTGGTATTGCACAAACTGGTACTGGTAAAACGTTTGCCTATATGTTACCAATACTCAAAAATCTTAAATTTTCTAAGCAAGATAACCCGCGTATTTTAATTTTAGTACCGACTAGAGAGTTAGTCGTACAAGTGGTAGACGAAATTGAAAAATTAGCCAAATATATAAATACACGTGTACTTGGTGTGTATGGTGGAACTAATATAAACACCCAAAAACAGGCTGTTGCACAAGGTCAAGATATTATTGTTGCAACTCCTGGTAGATTATATGATTTAGCAGTAAGTCGTGTATTACAATTAAAATCGTTAGAGCGCTTAGTGATTGACGAAGTAGATGTTATGTTAGACTTAGGCTTTAGACATCAACTAATTAATATTTTTGATATTTTACCGGAACGCAGACAAAACATTATGTTTTCTGCAACAATGACAGAAGATGTTGACGAGTTAATTACAGATTTTTTTACTGCTCCACAAAAAGTATCGATTGCAATTTCTGGAACCCCTTTAGAAAACATATCACAGACTAAATACAGTGTACCAAATTATTATACCAAATTAAACTTATTAGTACATCTGTTTCAGGATGCAGAAACCTATAATAAAGTATTGGTCTTTGTATCAAACAAACGTATGGCAGACAGACTGTTTGAAGCTTTAGACGAGTTTTTTAATGAAGAGCTATGTGTTATCCACTCTAACAAAACACAAAACTATAGACTACGTAGTATCGAGCAATTTAGAGAAGGGGTTAACCGTATTCTAGTCGCTACAGATGTTATGGCACGTGGTTTAGATATTGATAATGTATCACACGTTATTAACTTTGATACACCAGACTACCCAGAAAACTACATGCACAGAATTGGTAGAACAGGTCGTGCAGAACGAGAAGGGCATGCTATTGTTTTTTCTACTGAAAAAGAACAAGACTCGCTTGCAAAGATTGAAGCGTTAATGCAAATGGAAATTCCTGTTATGGAAATCCCTGAGAGTGTACAAATTTCTACAGAATTGATTGAAGAAGAGCGTACAGTTATTAAAGAACGAAACAATCCGACCAAACGAAGAGATATTGATGCGCCAGGACCTGCTTTTCATGAAAAGTCAGAAAAAAACTCTAAAGAAAATTTAGGAGGTAGTTATAAATTTAAAATTGCTGCTAAATATAAAAAGCCTAAAACCAGAGGAGATAAAAATTACAACAAGCGTAATAAAAAGTAATAAAAAAAGCGAACCAAATGGTTCGCTTTTTTTTTATAATTAAGATTCCTTTTTTAAAGAAAATAATTTTTAAACATGTAAAGCACGATCATCAGTAGCAGCTAAAGCAGCTTCTTTGATTGCTTCTGCAAATGTAGGGTGTGCGTGAGACATACGAGATATATCTTCCGCAGAAGCTCTAAACTCCATAGCCACAACAGCTTCAGCAATTAAATCTGCACAACGTGCACCAATCATATGTACACCTAACACTTCGTCAGTTGTTTTATCTGCAAGGATTTTTACAAACCCATCTAAGTCACCTCCTGCTCTAGCACGACCTAACGCTCTAAACGGGAATTGACCTACTTTATAAGCTGTACCTGCTTCTTTTAATTCTTCTTCAGTCTTACCAACTGCTGCAACTTCTGGCCACGTGTAAACAACACCTGGAATTAAGTTATAATCTATATGTGGTTTTTGACCAGCAATTGTTTCGGCAACAAAAACACCTTCTTCTTCTGCCTTATGCGCTAACATCGCCCCTTTAACAACATCTCCAATTGCGTAGATATTAGATACATTAGTTTGTAAATGCTCATTAACTTCTACTTGTCCTCTGTCAGTTAATTTAACTCCTGCAGCTTCAGCGTTTAAACCGTCTGTAAAAGGTTTACGTCCAACAGATACTAAACAATAGTCTCCTTTAAACTCAACAACCTCTCCCTTTTTGTTTTCAGCTTTAACAATAACTTCATCTCCAACACGATCAACAGATTGTACTTTATGCGATAGCATCATGTTAAATTTAGCTTTCTTAAAGACTTTATTTAACTCTTTAGACAATGCTCCATCCATAGTTGGTAAAATCCTGTCCATATACTCGATTACAGTAACCTCTGCACCTAAACGTCTGTATACTTGACCTAACTCTAAACCAATAACTCCTCCTCCAATCACAATCATGTGTTTAGGGATTTCTTTAAGTTTTAAAGCTTCAGTAGAGGTAATCACACGCTCTTTATCTAAAGTAATAAACGGTAAGTTTGATGGCTTACTACCGGTTGCAATAATGATGTTTTTGGCTTCAATCTCAGTCGTTTTTTCTCCTTTAATTGTAATATGAGTAGCGTCTTTAAAACTACCAACACCAGTAAAAACATCAATGTTATTCTTTTTCATTAAAAAGTCAATACCTCCTGTTGTTTGATCTACAACAGATTGCTTACGACCAATCATTTTTTCTAAATTAACTTTAATATCTCCAGGAATTTCTATTCCGTGGTCTTCAAAGTGCTTAGTTGCTTCTTCATAGTGGTGTGAAGAGGCTAATAATGCTTTACTTGGGATACATCCGACATTAAGACATGTACCACCTAATGTTGAATATTTTTCAATAATTGCAGTTTTCATTCCTAATTGTGCGCAACGTATTGCTGCTACATATCCACCAGGACCAGAACCGATAATTGCTACGTCGTATTGACTCATATATTTTGTTTTTTCGCTTTCGCGGAAATTATTAATTATTTCAAATTGGCACAAAAATACGATTTTGTATGATTATTAACTAATCAGTTTGGGCTAATTTTTGAATAAATAGGCTATTGAAAACTGAAAAGCCCTGTTATGATTTTTATAGCTTTGATCTTCGATAATATTAGAAAGTCCAAAATAATATCTAAGTCCTAAAAGTACTCTAGTGTCAGTTTTAAAACCAAGTCCTAAATTAATACCAAAATCTGTTTGATTGACATTAGTAATGTCATTAAAATAATTGGAGGACCCTACTTTTCTAACAGCCCCAACCGAAAAAGCTGCTTGCGGTCCAGTTTCTAAATAAAAATTAGACACCGGATAATATCGTACTACTAATGGGACGGTTATATAATTAAGTATAACATCTTCTGCACCAATAGAACTAAATAGCACTTCTGGCACTAATTGTAGGGTGTTGTTTATTTCAAGTTCTCCTGTTAAGCCTATATGAAAACTAAGTCTAGAGTTGTATTGCTCTGAAAAATCACCGGAGATAGATGCAAGATTACCCCCTAATTTAACTCCTAAATAAGCTGGTTTTTTTTGGTCTTGAGCAAAAGTTAAAGACGAAAATATTAAACAGAAGACCAGTAATTTATGTGCCATTTTATTGCTTTAAAAATTTTGTACAAAAATAGAATTTTAAAAACAATAAATAAGTCTGCAAATATATTTTTACACAAAACATATAATACAGACTTATTATAATAGGTTGCCCTACTTAGATTAATAGCTCTGTAAAATTGCACATTATCTTCAAGTGTGGCAATACTCAAATTGAGTAATTTTAAATTTAAATAAGATTTTTATTAAATTTTAGCATACCTACCAACTCACCGGTGGACGATATTTTTAATTTTTTTAAGATGTTACGTCGGTGCGTATCTACTGTATGCGGACTTATATTTAGCTTTTCAGAGATTTCTTTACTACTATGATTTAAAACTAATAGTCTTATAACGTCACGCTCCCTGTTAGAAATACCACCTTGCAATAGTTTTTGAGAAAAATTATTAAAATAGATAGTTTCGTATTCGTTATTATCATTTAATAACTTAGCAGACGCAGTGATTTCCATTTTAATTTTAGAATCTAAAACAGTGTAGTGTGCTAAGCCTATTATAGGTTTTTTTTCTAAATCAAAAGCTAAAGGCGTCGTGTTTTGTACAATGTTTACATAGGTGTCATTACCATCTTTAAACCTATAATTCCAAGTATAATTAGTTTTATCACGATCTGTTTCTTTAATTTCAGACAGCGTAAATTCCATTAACTGGTTCATTGCGGTTAACCAAACTTCAATATCTTCAGGGTGGATGCGACTCCAAAAATAACGCATCCCCTGGGTTTTTAGTAGCGAGGGGTCAATCCCCAAACAGCTACATAAGTTTTTACTGATGTATTCAAATTTTAAATCTTGGGTGTTAGTGACACAAAAAAAAGTGGAGCTATAAGGTAAATAACGATCTAACTCTATTAGTTTTTTTATATGTGTTTCTAATGACGGTTTTTCATAAGATTTAAAAATATTATTATACAGTGTTTTAATTTGCGAATACTTCATTAAAAAGATTAATTGCGATAAATTTTAACCAATTTATAAAAAAAAATTAAATAGGTAGCGCAGTTGTACTTTTTACTTCGCTGATTACAAACATACTATGTGTACTTCCAATATGATTAATGTTAGTTAGTTTTTCAACCATAAACTCTCTAAAAGCATCCATATCCTTAACCACTACCTTTAAAAGGTAGTCGTAATCGCCACTAATATGATGACATTCTAAAACCTCTGTTAATTTGGTAACTTCCTTTTCAAATTGTACAACATACTCTTGGATATGCTGCGAGAGTTTGATGTGGCAAAAAGCAACAAAACTTTTTTCTACTTTTTCCTTTTTTACTAGTGCTACATACTTATTAATAACACCGTTGTTTTCAAGTTTTTTTATACGTTCAAAAACTGCTGTTACAGACAGGTTTAGCTTATTAGACAACTCTTTATTAGTCTGTTTACTATCGGTTTGCAGTAATTGTAGGAGTTTTCTATCTATAATATCAAAGGTCATAATCGAATAATTTTCAGTGTTTTGTGCTAAAAATCAAATTTACATAATTATTTTTCGCTTAAAACCAAATAAAGCAGTTTTATATTCCTATTAAAACACCATCTATTGATTATTAATCTAAAATCAGTGATATTTGATGTAATCATAACTAAAACCATTATCATGAAATTTAAACCAGCAAACAATATTCAGGATTTACAATACTTTGGAGAATTTGGAGGAGTAAACCCTTCTATATCAGACTCTTCAACCTACACTTTTTTATCAGCAAAAACTATGTTTGACACCTTTGAAGGTAATACAGACGGGTGCTACTTATATTCTAGACACTCTACCCCTTCTAATTTATATTTAGGCGAGGCTTTAGCTGCTATGGAAGGTACTGAAACGGCTAATGTTACAGCATCAGGGATGGGAGCGATCACTCCGGTTTTAATGCAATTATGTGGTGCTGGCGATCATATTGTATCTAGTCGTACTATTTATGGGGGGACCTATGCTTTTTTAAAAAACTTTACTCCTAGATTTGGTATTGACACCAGTTTTGTGGACATCACTAAACTAGAGGTTGTAGAAGCTGCAATCACACCAAAAACTAAAGTATTGTATTGCGAGTCTGTAAGCAACCCTTTATTAGAGGTAGCTGACATTAAAGGTTTATCTGCTTTAGCTAAAAAACACAACCTTACATTGGTTGTAGATAACACCTTTTCGCCATTATCAATATCTCCTGCACAATTAGGAGCAGACGTTGTCATACACAGTTTAACTAAGTTTATTAATGGTTCAAGCGATACTGTTGGAGGTGTCGTATGTGGGACTCAAGCTTTTATAAATGACCTACGTAGTGTTAACGATGGGGCATGTATGCTATTAGGAAGTACTATGGACAGCTTACGCGCTGCTTCCATTTTAAAAAACTTACGCACTTTACATATCAGAATGCAACAACATAGTGTAAATGCAACCTATTTAGCTGAAAAATTTGAAGGCCTAGGTCTTAAAACAGTCTATCCAGGTTTACAATCACACCCATCACATGATTTATTTAAAAGCATGATGAATGATAAGTATGGTTTTGGAGGCATGTTAACCATTGATGTTGGATCAATGGATAAAGCCAATGCGTTGATGGAGCTTATGCAAGAAAAAAACTTAGGGTATTTAGCAGTAAGTTTAGGATTTTACAAAACCCTATTCTCTGCTCCAGGAAGCTCTACCTCTTCCGAGATACCTGAAGACGAACAAAAAGAAATGGGACTAAGCGATGGTTTAATTAGATTTTCAATTGGACTAGATGCAGATATAGAACGTACTTATCAAATGATGAAAGCGTGTATGGAAAAGCTAAATATTATTTAGTTTTTAATACATAAAACAACTAAAGGTTTAGCTTAGGCTAAGCCTTTTTTTTTATTCCCAATTGAGTTATTAAGTTACAAACACCTTATAAGTCGCTAATTTACAGTGCAGAATACAATTTGCATAACATCTTGTAAAATCGTAACATTACATATCCAAAAAAACTAACTAAATGCAAGACGACAATCTTTCGGAAATAGAAACCCAAGATCAAACCATAATAGAAAATAAAGAACTAAACATTTGGGAAGCATTAATTCCGGTTATCCTATTAATGGGGATGTTAGCTTACAACATATTTGTTGCAGATGGTGAAGCTTTAGGAACCTATTCTAATCAATTTATTTTATTAATTGCAGGTGTCATTGCAGCTATTGTTGGCTTTTTTAATAAAGTTAACTATAGGCTAATGCTAAAAGAAGTTTGGGAAAACTTGCAAAGTGTTTTTGTACCCATTCTTATATTATTTTTAGTTGGGGCATTGGCAGGAACTTGGCTAGTTAGTGGTGTAATACCTGCTATGGTATATTATGGATTACAAGTATTAAATCCAACAATATTTTTACCAGCATCTGTTATAATATGTGCTATCATCTCAATTGCTACCGGAAGCTCTTGGACTACCTCTGCAACGGTTGGTATCGCACTAATTGGTATTGGTACTGCTTTAGGCATTAACCCAGGTATGATTGCAGGAGCTGTAATTTCTGGAGCCTATTTTGGTGATAAAATGTCACCTTTAAGTGACACTACAAACTTAGCACCTGCTATGGCTGGAACAGATTTATTTACCCATATTAAATATATGAGTTTTACTACAATACCTACAATAGTTATCACTTTAATAGTGTTTTCTATTATTAGTGCTACAATTGATACTACTGGTAGTGCGGATGTAAGTGGTTTATTAACAAGCATCAAAAACACATTTAATATTACACCGTTATTATTTATTGTACCTGTAGCTGTTATTGTTTTAATTCTATTTAAAACAAAACCTTTAATCGCTTTAGTAACCGGTGTATTACTTGCTGCTGCTTTTGCCTTTATCTTTCAATCCGAGGTTTTAGCAAGTATATCAGATACTAATATTTCAGCAGTTATAAATGCTATTTTTACAGACACTCAAATCACTACAGACAACGACAAACTTAACGACCTATTTAGCTCTGGTGGGATGCAAGGGATGCTTTGGACTATCTTATTAATTTGTTGCGCAATGGTTTTTGGTGGAACAATGGATGCAATTGGTGCCTTATCCCGAATTACAAGAGAGCTATTAAAACTAGCCACTACAGTCTTTGGCTTATTTGCAAGTACAGTAATTAGCTGTTTAGGCTTAAACGTAATTGCATCAGACCAATATTTGGCTTTAGTAATTCCTGGAAAGATGTTTAAAAAAGCTTATCAAGATAAAGGATTAGCACCAGAAAACTTAAGTCGTACCTTAGAAGATTCTGGTACAGTAACCTCTGTACTAATTCCATGGAATACCTGCGGAGCTTATCAATCAGGAGTTTTAGGTGTTGGTGTTGGCGAGTATTTTATCTACGCTATTTTTAACTGGCTAAGCCCTTTTACAACATTATTTTTCGCTGCTTTAAACATCAAAATCAGACAACTAAAAAACAAATAACTGCAAATTATCATTTTGCACGCTTACTATAACTATAATTTATAGCCTAATAAGATTTAAAGATTTTATTAGGCTTGTTTTATTAAAATACTACTGTATTTTTGTTATCAGAAAAACAATATATTAATTAATAAAAAACGATAAACAAATGGCATTAGTAGGAAAACAATTCCCAGATTTAAATGTAGACGCAATGAACGAAATGGGTGACACTTTTAAAGTAAACGTTCTTGAAGAAGCAAAAAACAACAATAAAAAAGTAGTATTATTCTGGTACCCTAAAGATTTCACTTTTGTTTGCCCAACAGAATTACACGCTTTTGAAGCTGCTAAAGAAGAGTTTGCAAAAAGAAACACAATAGTAATTGGTGCTTCATGTGATACTCCAGAGGTACACTTTGCATGGTTAAATACTCCAAAAGATAACGGTGGTATCGAAGGTGTAACTTACCCAATCCTTGCAGACAGTAACAGAAACTTATCAAGCATTTTAGGGATTTTAGATATCTCTAACGAAACTTACGATGAAGAAACTGGAACTGTACAGGTTGAAGGTGACAATGTAACATACCGAGCAACTTATATTATTGACGAGGATGGAATCATCCAACACGAAAGTGTTAACAACATGCCATTAGGTAGAAATGTTGGAGAATACTTACGCATTGTAGATGCATTAACTCACGTTCAAGAAAAAGGAGAAGTTTGTCCAGCTAACTGGGAACAAGGTAAAGACGCAATGCAAGCTAACGCTAAAGATACTGCAGCTTATTTAGCTTCTCACTAATAAAAAAACTAATATTATGATACAAGAATTAAGTCAAGATAATCTAAGCGAAATTATTGCAAATAACGACACTGTAGTCGTGCAATATTCTGCAACATGGTGTGGTAACTGTCGTATTATGAAACCAAAAGTTAAGAAATTAGCTGGCGAGTTAGAAAATATAACGTTTGTTATCGCTGACGCGGAAAAATTTCCAGAGTCAAGAAAATTAGCTACTGTAGATAATTTACCAACTTTTGCAGCTTTTAAAGACGGAAAATTTGTAAATCAAACACAGACTAACAAATTTGACGTTTTAAAAGCATTAGTTGACGAAGTAGCATAATACATAACACCAATTTTCGCTTTAGCGGAAATTATAAATACAAATAGCAATGAAATTACCAATAATAAAACACTTAACTCAATTTATTGAAGACAATGACGAAGATTATATCATCGAAACCATTGAAACTTTAGAAGCCTTAACGGAAGTATCTTCTTTAAAAGATGAAGAGCTAGACGTTATTGGAGAGCTAATCTCTAACATGTATGGCGCAATTGAAGTTAACAAAATGATTAAAGAAGGAGCTTCTAAAAAAGAGGCAACTAATAACTTTATGAAACGTGTTTTAGGTTCTATTGACAAGTAATTGAAAAATAAAATTAGTATTTATTAAAAGCCACTTTGCTATCGCAAAGTGGCTTTTTTTTTTACTTAAACAACAACTAACTAGTAATTCTAAAATGTGGCATCTTCTTACTTTTACACCTTCTTTGTTAAATATTATATTAACTTGTAGCATCAGTAACACATAACAAGACAAAGTGTATTGACACATATACACCTCTTAACTTTGTGCATTAAATAATTACTCATGAAAATAAATTACTCCTATATAGTACCTTTTATAGTCCTAGTGTTTGCTTCATGTTCTTCTAACGATCTTCCTTCAACTACTAACACTAATACGCTATATCCTGAGTTTAATGCTGAGATTGAAGTACAAATTAACGGATGGTCTCTTGATGCTATGGAACCCTTTATTTCTCCAAACGGAAACTATTTATTTTTCAATAATTTAAATGACGGTATAAATACAAAGCTATATTATGCAACTAGAGTTAACGATTCCACTTTTAATTATGTTGGAGAGCTAACCGGTGCTAATCAAGCAGCAACTCCCCATTTAGATGCAGTTGCAGACATGGATCAAAACGGAAACTTTTATTGGACATCAACCAGAGACTACCCTAACCAGCTAAACAATCTTTTTCATGGCAACTTTAATGCAGGAAACATTACTACTATTGGAAGAGTACAAGGAGACTTTAATATGGACACACCTGGTTGGCTAGTAATGGATCATGGAATAAGTCTTGACGGAGAAGAATTATATTTTATAAACGCAAGATTAGACAATGCTAATTGTGTTGGTCCTTGCGAAACGGTAATGGGTGTTGCACAAAAAGTAAACCCTTCAACATTTAATACACATCCAAATACTGCTACAATCTTACAAAATGTTTTGGACCCCAATTATATTTATTATGCGCCTTGTATAAGTAGTGACAATCTTGAATTGTATTACACTAGATATTTTAAAGGTGAGATTACATCAAATACTAATTTTGAAATATGTGTCGCAGTAAGAAACAGTCGCACTTCAGCGTTTTCGACACCTAAGGTACTATTCTCAAAAACGATTTCAAATTTAGTAGAAGCGCCAACGCTTACTATAGATAAAAACATCATGTACTACCACCAAAAAACTACAGATTCTCATAAAATAATGATGAGATACCGAAAATAATTACGCAAAAAATAACCACAGCTTAAAAAGCACCAATTAAAATAAAATGAATAGAATATATTGCTATTTACCAGTCGCTTTATTAGTTACCATTTTGATTTTAACATCTTCTTGTAAAGGACAAGTTAAACAACCTAATACGACTAAAAGCCAAAATATAACTATCAAATATGACGACAGAGATGTAGTAACAAATGGCTATTTGGATAGTTCAGGAAATATGTGGTTCTCTACTTTAAGAGAAGGGGTTTTTAAGTATGATGGTAAAACCTTTACTAATTTTACTACTAAAGATGGCTTGTGTTCTAACAAAATAAACTCGGTAATCGAAGACAATAATGGCAAAATATGGTTTGCGACTTCCAAAGGATTGTGTAATTATGATGGTAAGGATTTTACTAATTTTCCGCTTCCTCAAAAACATACTCCAAATACATCACCAGACACAGGCTTACCAAGTAGAAACACTCAAGAAGTACTATCACTAATACAAGATAAAAAAGGTCACTTTTGGCTTGGAACAATTTCGGGTGGCGCATACCGGTTTGACGGAAAAACATTTATTTCATTTTTAAGATACGACGGTCGTATTCATCCTGATGACAAGGTTTATAATAACTGCATCCAAAGTATAGTAGAAGACAATTCCGGAAATATTTGGTTTACTTCAATGACACATGGTGGAATAAGTCGATATGACGGAAAAACAGTCACTCATTTTACAAAACAAGATGGACTTTCTGATGATATGATTTTTTCAAGCTTTAAAGATGATAAAGGCAACCTTTGGTTTGGAACTTTAGACAACGGTTTAATTTCTTATAAAAATGGAATTTTTAACAACTATAAGGAAAAAGATTGGCAAAACATATCTTGCTTTTATCAAGACAAGACAGGCAAACTCTGGGTAGGTAGCTTTAGAGAAAGTACCGTTTCTTGGTTTGAGGGTAACAAATTTACTCCAGTACCATTTGATAAAACCCAAAAACTTGTTGAAATACGATTTATAACAGAGGACAATATTGGAAACATATGGTTTGGTGGTAGATATGGTGTTTTATACCGCTATGACGGAAAAGAGCTTAAAGACTTTACACAACTAAAAACAAACCTCTAATTAATAAAAAACCAAGTTTATAACTTTTTTTTTATTCTGCTTTAGCATTACTCCTATCTAACCTACTCATTATTAGTTATAATTATATATCTATTTAAAAAAATAAATATAGCCAAAACCCGCTTACTAACACGACATCACTTTTATAGTATTTCTAAGTTTTAAATTGCTTAACTTTATGTATTAAAATTTTGCTAAGTCTAATTGACAAACAGCATTATTGATTATTTTTACTACATATATAATTAAAACTAATAAAAATGGCTAAAATAACATTAGGAGGCGACCCAGTAGAAACAGTAGGTAATTTACCAAAAGTTGGGGACAAAGCGCCAAACATTACCTTAACAGTAAGCGACTTATCATCGCAACAAATATCTGACTTTGAAGGTCATAAAGTAATTTTAAACATCTTCCCTAGCGTAGACACAGGGACCTGTGCGGCTTCTGTTAGAGCCTTTAATAAGGAAGCTGCAGAAATGGAAAACACAAAAGTATTATGCATTTCAAGAGACTTACCATTTGCTCAAGCGCGTTTTTGCGGTGCAGAAGGGATTGATAACGTTATGATGCTTTCCGATTATAAATCAGGAGCATTTGGTAAAGCTTACGGACTAGAAATTGCTTCTGGTGCTTTTGAAGGTTTACACTCTAGATGCGTTGTGGTCTTAGACGAAAATGGAATTGTTAAATACACAGAGCAAGTACCTGAAGTGGCTGACGAACCTAATTATAAAGCGTCACTTTACGCATTATTAGATGAGTAAAAAAGACCCCTTTATTATAAACCGTTTAAAAAGTATAGGGTATGCCTTTAAAGGCATGCTCTTTCTTTTAAAAACGGAAGCTAGCATAAAAATCCAATTTTGTATTGCAATTATAGTAACCATCGCTGGTCTATATTATAATATATCAAATACCGAATGGATCATGCAATGCTTTGCTATTGGCTTAGTCATGAGTATTGAAGGTGTCAATACTGCTATTGAGGCTATTGCAGACTTTGTGCATCCTGAGTATCATCAAAAAATCGGTATTATTAAAGACGTTGCTGCAGGCGCAGTTTTTATAGCAGCATTAGCAGCTTCTACTATCGGGCTGTTTATTTATATTCCTAAGATATTTTAAACAATTATCCGTTAGGATAAACGTTAACTATTTGTATTTTTACGCAAATTAAATCCCAATAATGGCGAAAGCAAAAAAACAAACTAAAACCAAAAAGAAAGTAGGCTTTAAAACACCTAACTTAACCCTTACAAGTCAGCAAAAGCTGGTGCTTGGAAGCTTTTTGATTATTTTAGGCATCTTGTTTTTTGTTGCCTTTTTATCCTTCTTATTTACTGGTAAAATAGACCAAAGCGCATTAAGCGAATTTGGATCTAGAGACGTCCAAGCCTCAAACTGGCTTAGTAAGCTTGGTGCTTGGATTAGCGATTTGTTTATACAACGTGGGTTTGGGGTTGCCTCCTTTATCTTTTCTGGACTTACCTTTTTATCTGGTATTTATGTCTTAACCGATTTAAACAAAACTAAATTACGTAAACACTGGTTTTGGGGTGTTTTAGTAGTGATTTGGATCTCTGTATTCTTTGGATTTTTTACGCACAAAAATGATAGCCTTTCCGGAACCATCGGTTTTGAAATTAATAGCTTTTTTCAAGATTATATAGGTAAAATAGGGACTATCCTATTACTCGCTTTTGCTTTTATCTCTTATTTAGCGATTCGTTTTAAGTTTACACCACAACGTATTGCAGCGATATTTAAAAGAGCAAAAAATAATATTAAGGACGATTTTAAAGAAGATTTTGTACCTGTAGATAATTCGTATTCTGACGAAGCTGAAGCAATGAAATCAGCATTTGAAGTAAATAAAAAGGTCGAACCTACCATATCAAATCATTCAAAAATAGAATCTAATACAGAAATAGAACTTACCCAAGACACGCCTAAAAAAGAGGCTACTACTGAAAAATCTGAACATAAAATAGAAATTGAAGTTCCTAAAGCTGAAACTGAAGAACCTCAGGTAGAAATGGAAGTTGAAGCAACAAAAGAGGAAATTTCTGAAACTGATAATTTAGCCAATAAACTAGTCGAAGATTTTGGACAATTTGACCCTACTTTAGAGCTGGGCAACTACCAGTTTCCGCCTTTAGACCTACTTAAAAAGTATGATAACGAAGGAGTTACAATCAATCAAGAAGAATTAGAAGAAAATAAAAACCGAATTGTAGACACTTTAAATAACTACAAGATTGGTATTTCTAGTATAAAAGCAACCATAGGTCCAACAGTAACCTTATACGAGATTGTTCCAGAAGCTGGTATCCGTATCTCTAAAATTAAAAACCTAGAAGACGATATTGCGTTATCATTATCAGCGCTAGGAATACGTATTATTGCACCAATTCCTGGTAAAGGAACCATTGGTATTGAAGTTCCAAATAAAAATGCAACCATAGTTTCCATGCGTTCTGTGATTGCTTCACAAAAATTTCAAAAAACAGAAATGCACTTACCAATAGCAATTGGTAAAACGATTAGTAACGAGACCTTGGTAATTGACTTAGCCAAAATGCCTCACCTATTAATGGCTGGTGCAACAGGTCAAGGTAAATCTGTAGGTTTAAATGCAGTACTAACCTCTTTATTATACAAAAAGCACCCTGCAGAAGTAAAGTTTGTTTTAGTTGACCCTAAAAAAGTAGAGTTAACTTTATTTAATAAAATTGAAAGACATTATTTAGCAAAGCTTCCTGATGAAGCAGAGGCTATTATAACAGACAACACTAAGGTTATACATACCCTAAACTCGTTATGTATCGAGATGGACAACCGTTACGAAATGCTTAAAAATGCATTATGTCGTAATATTGTAGAGTATAACACCAAGTTTAAAGCCCGTAAATTAAATCCAAACGATGGTCATGCCTATTTACCATATATTGTTTTGGTAGTGGATGAGTTTGCCGATTTAATTATGACTGCAGGTAAAGAAGTAGAAACCCCTGTAGCACGTCTTGCACAACTAGCACGTGCAATTGGCATCCACTTAATTATTGCAACGCAACGACCGTCTGTAAACGTAATTACAGGTATTATAAAAGCCAACTTCCCAGCACGTATTGCTTTTAGAGTGTCTAGTAAAATAGATTCTAGAACCATTTTAGATGCAGGAGGTGCGGATCAATTAATTGGACGTGGTGACATGTTATATACTCAAGGTAATGATATGATACGTATACAATGTGCGTTTGTAGACACGCCAGAGGTAGAAAAAATTGTCGATTTTATTGGTGGTCAAAAAGCCTATCCTGATGCATACTTACTTCCAGAATATGTTGGAGAAGAGAATGGCACAAGTCTTGATGTAGATATATCAGACAGAGATGTTTTGTTTAAAGATGCTGCCGAAATTATTGTTACAGCACAACAAGGATCTGCGTCTTTATTACAACGTAAATTAAAACTTGGTTACAATCGTGCAGGTCGTTTAATAGACCAATTAGAAGCAGCAGGTATTGTTGGTGGTTTTGAAGGTAGTAAAGCTAGACAGGTTTTAGTAACGGATTTAGTAGCACTTGATCAACTATTAGAAAACGAAAAAAAATAAATTACATTTAAAAAATGAAAAAAGTATTAGTATTATTTTTATTAGCAACCAGTACTATTTTTGCTCAAGACAATGAAGCAAAAAAATTACTTGATGATGTATCTTTAAAAGCAAAAAGCTACACTAACATCTCCATTGACTTTAAATATGTTTTAGAAAATTCTGAAGAAAATATAAAACAAGAAACTAAAGGAAGCGTTGTTATGGAAGGCGAAAAATACCTTCTTAATATTTTAGGAATCACTCGTATTTATGATGGCAAAAACATTTATAGTATCAGCTCGGAAGACGAAGAAGTAACCATCTCTAAGGGGAGTGATCAAGATGAAAGCACTATTACACCTAGTAAAATGCTAACGTTTTACAAAGAAGGTTTTACCTATAAGATGGATATCATTCAAAATGTTAGTGGTAGAAAAATTCAATATGTAAAATTAACTCCTATTGATTCAAACTCTGAAATCAAAAATGTGTTATTAGGTATTGATATCAAAACAAAACACATTTATAGATTAATCGAAACAGGAAAAAACAGCACTAAAACAACTTTGACTGTTAATTCTTTTAAAACTAATGAGACTTTATCAAAATCCTTATTTACCTTTGACAAAAATAAGTATAAAGACTATTACATCAATAAACTGGATTAATTCTAAGTGAAAATATTAGATAGGTACATATTAACTACATATCTTAAAACCTTTATCAGCGTGTTTGTTATACTCATGCTGATTTTTGTTTTACAAGCTATATGGCTATACATAAAAGAGTTAGCAGGTAAAGACTTGGACATGGTTACCGTCTTTAAGTTTTTAATGTACATTACCCCTACTCTAATTCCATTAATTTTACCCCTTACCATTCTATTAGCCTCCATTATGGTTTTTGGTAATTTTGCCGAAAATTATGAGTTTGCTGCAATGAAGTCGACTGGTATTTCATTACAACGTGCTATGTCCGGATTAGGGATTTTTATTGTTGGGCTCTCTGTTTTAACCTTCTTTTTTAGTAATAACGTTATTCCTTGGGCAGAATACAACAGTTACAACCTACGTAAAAATATTGCCAACGTTAAACCTGCAATGATTATTGCCGAAGGACAGTTTAATGATATTGGCGAAGCTTTTAATATTAAAGTAGAAGAAAAATCTGGTGAAAACGGACGCTTTTTAAAAGGCATTACCATACACAAAAAAGGGTCTAGTCGTATGTCTGGTAATTTTACCACTATTGTAGCAGACCATGGCGAATTAGCAAGCGAGAAAGATTCTAACGTGTTAAAGCTAATCCTTCATGATGGTTACTATTATGATGATACACCACCTAGGAAAGCTGTCGAACGAAACAAAAAACCATTCAGTAAAGCCGCGTTTAAAAAACACATATTAAGTATTGATTTATCAGATTTAAATAACATTGATTTAAACGAGAAAAACGTTGACAATAAGTACACAATGCTTAATGTTGCCGAGTTAAATTATACTATCGACTCCTTAAAAGTTGACCGTATAGAAGTCGTTGACGAGTTTTCAAATTCTATTTACAACAGGACTAACTTACCAACTTTAAACTTAACCGTCAACTCAATTAAAGACAGTATTTATGATGGCGAAGTTTTGGACTTATTTAATACCAAACGTAAAGTGCAAGTATTAGATTATGCAGTCAATAGCGTTTCTAGTACGCAACAAATCTTAAAATCAAAGACCAATAATTTACAAATTAAAAGCTCTAATATATATAAACACGGTATCCAGCTTCATAAAAAGTTTGCTTTAGCGGTCGCCTGTATCATCTTATTTTTTGTAGGGGCACCACTAGGCGCTTTAATACGTAAAGGAGGACTAGGATTACCTATGGTAATTGCTATTGTCTTATTTTTAAGTTACCACTTTATCGGACTATTTGCAGAAAATAGTGCAAAAAACGGAAAACTAAACCCCGCCCTCTCCGCATGGTTTTCAACTTTAATCATGTTACCTTTAAGTATCTTTTTAACTAAACGTGCAACACAGGATAGAGGTATTTTTGAGTTTGACCATATTATAGAACCTGTAAAAGATTGGTATACAACTAAATTTGGAAAAGGCAACGCTTTAAGCACATCCTTAGATCCAGATTACACGGTTGTAACCTTACCAAAACAAGAAAAAAACAGTTACAAAACACTATCTAAAATTAGTACTATCAGTTTTGTTTTAAGCCTTGTATTATTTCTATTATACTTTGTCTTTAAAAACAATAAATTGCCAATGGGTGCTTTAGCTAGTATTCAAATTAGTGCAATAGCTTTTATCGTCTTTCTTTTTAATTATATAAAATCGACTGTATCCTATAACAAGTTAATAGGTTATACGGAGACTGGCGGAGAAGCGCTAATTCAAAAACTATTAGGAGTCATCACTTATCCGTTAACGCATTTTTTACGTGCACAAAAATTAGCTACGGGGACCGATTATTATACTAGCGCCACAGCTTCGGAAGACACAGAATCCTTTACTACTATTACATTAGAAGAAGCCGATACTAAAAACTACAAAACCTTATCTAAATTAAGCTTTGTGTTTTATGTCATCGCTTTAGTATTATTCATTTTATATTTTGTGTTTAAAAACAATAAATTACCGATGGTTGCTTTAGCAGGAATTCAAATAAGTGCGATTGCATATATCGTGTTTTTATTCAACTACATTAAGACCTCAATCGAATATAAGTCACTACAAAAATTAACTAAACGTAAAGGCAACCCTATAATAACGGTACTTGGGATACTATTATATCCTATAACCCATTATTTTAGACGTCAAAAATTAAACCCCTAGTTATACAAACTAAGAAATATGCAATACCTTTGCATTTCAATACAATTGACATGATTACTACAAAAACAGAACATAAAAAAACGTTTGAATTAAATACTATTGAAGAGGCTATTCAGGATATAAAAGCTGGAAAAGTCATAATAGTTGTTGATGATGAAGACCGAGAAAACGAAGGTGATTTTCTAGCTGCTGCTGAATTAGTAACACCAGAAATGATCAATTTTATGGCGACTCATGGTCGTGGTTTAATCTGTACGCCTTTAACAGAAAAAAGATGTAAAGAATTAGATTTACATATGATGGTGACTAATAACACGGACCATATGGAAACTGCTTTTACAGTATCTGTAGATTTAAAAGGTCAAGGTGTTACAACAGGAATTTCGGCTGCAGACCGTTCTAAAACCGTACAAGCCTTAATCAATCCAGAGACCAAACCTTTTGACCTAGCACGTCCAGGACATATTTTTCCTTTAGTGGCTAAAGAAGGTGGTGTATTACGTAGAACCGGACATACCGAAGCTGCTATTGATTTTGCTAGATTAGCAGGTTTACAACCCGCTGGAGTGATTGTAGAAATCATGAACGAAGACGGTACTATGGCGCGTTTACCAGAACTGATTGAAGTTGCTAAAAAGTTTGACTTAAAATTAGTCTCTATTGAAGATTTGATTGCCTACCGAATGGATCATGATTCTTTAATTGTTAAAAAAGAAGATTTTAATATCGAAACGCGATTTGGTAGCTTCCGACTAAGAGCCTACCAACAAACCACTAATAACCAAGTGCATATTGCACTTACTAAAGGAGATTGGTCTAGCAATGACACTGTTTTAACGCGTGTCAATTCAACTTTAGTTAATAATGATATTTTAGGGACACTAACCAATAATGCTGACGAGAAACTAGATGACATGTTCCGAGTGATAAACAACGAAGGAAAAGGCGCAATCTTATTTATCAACCAGCAATCTGCATCAATGAATTTATTGCAGCGCTTGTCCAAACTAAAAACCGAACAAAAGCCTAACACACTTGTTAAAGCGCCTGCTATAGCAATGGATAGTAAGGATTTTGGAATTGGGGCTCAGATTTTACACGATTTAAACATTCATAAATTAAAACTAATCTCTAACTCGCAACAAACAAAACGTGTGGGTATGATTGGTTATGGATTGGAGATTGTAGAGTATGTAAATTACTAATCCACTATTTACCTCATAAAAAAAGCTCCAATGTAAAACATTGGAGCTTTTTTATTAATGTATATCTACTAAAGTGCTTGCTGTATGGCTGTAACCATTTGTTGTGCACGTGCTTTTACTTCGGCTTCTGTCCAAGACAATTTTATCAAACAAGACAGGTTTCGACCTATAAAATGATCCGATTGGTCAAACGTTTTGGTTTTAAGATACGCCAATCCGTTGGTCACCTCTTTAGATACAGGATATAAAGTTTTGATGTCTTTTAGGTGCTCCCATTTTCTTACATAATGCCAATTATTGTCATAATAATGAAAACAAGCATCTACGCCAGCTGCTTTAAATCCTG
Organism: uncultured Olleya sp.; assembly: GCA_947503885.1. GTDB lineage: Bacteria > Bacteroidota > Bacteroidia > Flavobacteriales > Flavobacteriaceae > Olleya. Next base: position 378,029 of record CANNFD010000001.1, read on the forward strand.
CTGAAACTTTTCGTGCAGTTTCTAAATCCGGTAAAAAAAAGCTTAAAAACGCATAACTCTCTTCTCCTCCTTCAGGTACGGTCCTAAAAGTCACCTCTGGGATTGTCGCTAAAGCGTCCCTTAATATTGTATAGTTTTTTTTCTGAATGGCAATAAAATCTTTCAATCGGCGGACTTGTGCCAAACCGACTGCAGCATTTAATTCTGAAATCCTAAAATTATATCCTAAGTACGGATGCCCCTCTGCACCTCTATCATTCCCTATATGGTCATGTCCGTGATCGGTAAACAAATCTGCATGTTTTGCATAAGTTGCATTATTAGTTACAACCGCACCGCCTTCTCCACAAGTAATGGTTTTTACAAAATCAAAACTAAAACATCCTAAGTCACCATAAGCTCCTAAAGCAGTCCCTTTATAAGTCCCACCAATTGCTTGGCAAGCATCCTCTACTAATTTTAAATTATGGGCTTTTGCTATAGCACTAAGTGCATCTAAATCCGCCATGCTCCCACACATATGCACAGGCATAATGGCTTTAGTCTTATCGGTAATCGCTGCTTTTACAGCATTAGGGTCTAAAGTTAAGGTAGCATCAATATCCACTAAAACTGGTATAGCCCCAAGCATCATTATAGCTTCAAAACTAGCCACAAAGGTAAAACATGGAATAATAACCTCATCTCCTGCTCCAACACCTGCTAAAGCTAGTGCTACAGAGACTGCAGCAGTCCCATTAGTAACTAATTGGGCATGATTAACTTGTAAGGTGTTTTGTAATTCTTCTTCTAACGATTTTGCTTTATAATGTCCATTGCGCATCGCATCAAATCCATAGCGCATTAATACCCCATTATCTAAAACATCTTCTACTTCTTTTCGCTCTAAATCTCCAAAGCTTTCAAATCCTGGCATCTCTTTAATATTGGTTATTAGCCAAAGCTAACAGAATTTAAGCAATAAAAAAAACGCCTAAATTAAATTTAGGCGTTTTAACTATATGTACTAGTAAACTTGTTTAGTAATTTTCTAAAATAGACTCGATAAACGCAAAATGTCTATCGGTTTCACGTAAAAAAGTATAGCCGGATAACTCGCCAATAACCTTTAATTTATCATTTAAAGCTACCAAATTAGGATACCCTCCAGAGGTATTATACTTGCTCACAATTTTGTTGTTTTTTTCTTGCTGCTCTTTAGAGATAATATCTGTACGTCTAGGCATATCAATCATCACTAATACAAACTGGTCTGCTTTAGCTTCAAAAGCCTCGGTATTAAAAAAGTCTTTTTTCAACATTTTACATGGGGCACACCAATCGCTTCCTGTAAAATAAATTAAAATTGGTTTTTTAGAAGACACTGCTTCTTTTTTAGCGTCATTTAAATCGGTCAACCAATTTAAATTAGACATCTCCTCGTCATCATAATCCTGTGCATTGACAGTCATGGATAGCGTTACTATAAATAAAAGCAGTAATTTTTTCATTAAAATGATGGTTTTATAACTATACAAAAATATTCTTTTTTATAAAATAACAATAATCTTGCCACTTTATTGTCTTACTTCATAATAACACTATCTGCTATAGGTTGTCTTACTTTTTTTAAGGCAGCCATAAAATCGGTCTCAGAGCGATATCCGATAGGCATGATTAATACCGACTGTAATCCCAATGGGGATAATTGTAAAGCCTCATCAAATTCCTTAGGCATAAAACCTTCCATTGGGCATGCATCTATTTTAAGTAGTGCGCAAACCGTCATTAAATTACCCAATGCTAAGTAGGCTTGTTTAGTCGCCCAACGTTCTTTTTCGTCTTGAGACTTTACATTAAAATCGTTGATTAAAAATGTTTTAAACGGATTTAAAATATCATCTGGTGTGTTTCTAATGGCTTTTATGCGGTCAAAATAAGCATTGACAAACGCTGTATCCATTACAGTTTTGATACAAAATACTAAAACGTGTGAGGCTTCTCCAACTTGTTTTTGATTAAAAGCTAACGGAACTAAAGTCTCCTGCAAGGCTTTGTCTTTAACCACCACTAATTTTATAGGCTGCAACCCATACGACGTCGCTGTTAAATTAAACGCCTCCACAAGCGTGTTTATATCTTGATCCGAGACCAGCTTTTCAGAATTAAAACTTTTAGTAGCATAGCGCCATTCAAGTTGCTTAATAATATCCATTACTCCTTTTTTATGCAAAAATAAAACTTCTTAAGCTCCTAAAAAGCATTAAATGCGAATAGATTTTGAATTGCGACACTAAAATTTGATTTTTATATTATTGACTTTCAGTTTTTTAAAAAATAAAGCATTTTTTATTTGAAAAGAACCAAAATCCTATATATATTTGCACTCGCATTTAGGGAATACCTAATGAGACACTACTGGAGAGTTGGCAGAGTGGTCGAATGCGGCAGTCTTGAAAACTGTTGAGGGTCACACCTCCAGGGGTTCGAATCCCTTACTCTCCGCAAAAAAAAAACCATAACGAAAGTTATGGTTTTTTTGTTTTATACAAAAATGCAAAGTTTTACTTTGGCGTTTTGTATGAAACAAAATAATGAATCAAGCATCGCTTGATTTGGTTTTCTATGCTTGTATTGGATAACCTTGACGGGATATACAATCCCTCCCTTTATAAAAACCTACAACGTTAATTTTTAGCATTTTACACAAAATGCAAAGTTTTACTTTGACGTTTTGTATAAAACAAAATAATGAATCAAGCAACGCTTGATTTGGTTTTCTATGCTTGTATTGGATAACCTTGACGGGATATGCAATCCCTCCCTTTATAAAAACCTACAACGTTAATTTTTAGCATTTTATACAAAATACAAAGTTTTACTTTGGCGTTTTGTATGAAACAAAAAAATGAATCAAGCAACGCTTGATTTGGTTTTCTATGCTTGTAATAGATAACCTTGACGGGATATACAATCCCTTCCTTTATAAAAAGTAATTAAAATTAGTTTCATCTTGATTACTACCTTCAATACTTAAGCTACCAACTAGTGCTTTAATGTTAATTATTGTTCAATCTTGTTTGCACAAAGCTAGTAGATATTTTATTTTCTAATTACAAAAAGTGTACACCAAAAACACCAGCACTAAAACACGCTAATATTCAAGTAGATTTAAAATCGTTTATATTATATAAACATAAACGTATCCTCATCTTTTGAAAACGATTTGGAAATTAAAGTTTTAGGTAGGGTACTTTGTACATTTTGGTGCTTTTGTAGTCTTCCAAATGTCAACTTCTGTAGTTGTTTTTTTAGTGCTTTAAATAGTTTCATATCAGATAGCATTTAATGTTTATAAAATTACGAAACAAAACGCTATTTAGATGTCCCAAAATTCACAAAAAAGCCTTAAAAACAACAACTTAACAATCATTTAACAGTTAGCTATAACTATGATAACGTTGTTGTAAATTATTGCTAGTTCTGGCCTACTAATACATTCCTTAAGAATATAATAATATGCAAAAGTCTACTAATACGCCTTGATATAGGCATAAGCTTATTCAAATAACATTTGATCTTTATGAAAGTTGTATTTTAATAAAGCCTTACGTAGTGATTTTTGTACTTCACGTTCACCAGAAGTGGTCTTTTGACAACCAGGAAACGTAGCATTAAAACAACAAGGCAGACATAGCCATGAAGAGGCTTTTGTGCTAATTAAAAATAATGTATCCTTGGGCTATGGCTTTATTGACAAAACGGAACAAATCAATACTCCTGAAAATCTAGACCCCTTTTTTATTTCCGCAAAAAGATAATTTAGATGTACAAAAAATATTAAGAAATATGAGTAACTCTAATTAATAACCTCCTTTTGGGTCCCCACCCTAAAACAACGTTCTGTACCTAGATATAAGGGGTTACCGTGTTTTTCCGACCAAAAGCCCTCTAAGACATCTTTAGTCAAACATTTATACACCACAACGCCTTTATACACCTTATTATCCTCACCTGTATACTTAAAGTTAATCACCAAGAGTTGGTCTTTAAAAAAACCTGTGCCTGATTGGGTTTGCTCAGCTCCAATCTGCCACGTCGCTTTTACCCGATGGTTGACATCTAAAGCTAATGTCAGCGTTCCGGTGTAGCTTGCAGCTGCTTCGTCTTGATTAGTTCCTGTAACGCTGTAACTGCCTGGTAAATCTTGTATTTGCATGTAATCGGGTTAAGTTTTAAGTTGATAAAAATAAAGATAATAGAAATGCTTATACTGCAAAATAACGTCGCCCATTAGTTTATCAAAAAATACTATCTTCGGCTTACATTTTATTACACCATGCCTGAAAACAATAGACTAAAATCTTGGATACAAATTATAAGCGAGCTTTTTGAGGCTTATTTTAAAAGCGCTCGCAATAAAACAAGAACCTGGCACCAACATGTTGTGCCTTACGACGGAGATTGGGCAGTACGCAGAGAAGGCAATAAACGTATTACTTCCAAACACCGAAAACAAAGCACCGCCATTAACAAAGCTAAACGTATTGCTAAAAAACGAAAAGCCGATGTCATTATCCATAGGCAAGATGGAACTATTCGTGAGCGGTTGAGTTATGGAGATTAACTAATATTATTACAGTCTATTAATATCAAATCTCGTTAAACAAAATTTGCTTAACGAGATTTTTAGTATCATCAATAATATAATCACCTTTGACAAGGTTTTTATGGTGTGTTAAATCAGTCTATTTTTTGCTTCTATTCCTAAATGTTTTCCAACCATAATCGTTTTTCCATCCAACAGTGTGGATTACTCCAAACTGGAGTTATGACAACATAACAATTATATTTAGCGCTTAATACTTTAAAAGCATTTACTGCACCTTCCATTGGTTTATTATTCAAGAAAAAACCTTCTTTGTTTTTATTCTCGCTAAAAGGTCCGTCTTCTAGTTCTACTAAAACACCATCCATATTTATTAATAAAATTTTCTTCATAATTTTATATTTCATTTATTATTAAATAATTTTGCTCTCTATTCTTAGGATAATACTCATGAAATTTACAATAAAAACATGTGATTAAAATGTTGTTATCTACCTTAATAAACAACTCTTTATTTGCTTTAATATTTATCTTTTTTAATACTTTTCTACTCACTATAAGAAGCGTATTACTTCTATTTGTGTCAACATTTTTTAAGATAGAGCTCAGTACTTTATCATTAATAGTTCTATCCCATTGTCGGAAAGTAAAATGTTCTGATTTAAAAAAACCTGCTATACAATTTCTCATTGATTTACTTCCTCCTTTCTTAAATCCTGAGTTTCAATAGTGTCCCAAGTATAAATGCCACCTCTTTTTAAAAACTTATCAAAATCATAATCCATAGTTTTAATAGCTTCTTTTACACCAACTTCTAAAATAGGTTTACTATAATTGTGAGTCCCTTTAGCATTATCAAAAAAGCGTCCCGCAGGATCAACCATTACATAACTTCCTTTAATTTCGTCATTAGATTCTGGCACTATTGTTTTTACATCTGTATGTATTTTTAAAAAATAGTTATACTCTTCGGTTGTTATTTTAAACTCATCAATTTTAGTGTCATTTTGCCCCACTATAGGCAATACTTGTAACACTTTCCAACGTTGCGGATTAGCGTACTCTATAAATTCTGTTAAGTTGTCTTTATAGTTTACTTTATTTACTACAGTGTTAATCTTTAAGCCATAGCCATACTTTTTAATAGTATCCACTAAATCATAATAAAATGCTTTGCTTAATGGTCTTTTTCCTGTAATTGCTCTACCTATTTTAACATTATTTTCATCTTCTAAACTATCAACACTTACCGCAATCCAATCTAAGTAGTCTGTATTAGCTTTTAAAAATGCGTCAGTTAATTTACTGCCATTAGTTACAATCATGGTAGTCATACCCAACTGCTTAGCTTTTTTAATTAAACTTGGTAACCATTTACACAATAATGGCTCTCCTCCAGCAAACGTTATTTTTTCAAAGCCTGCTGCTGCTATGTTTTCTACTACTTTTAAAGCGTCCGCTTCTGGTAAATGTCCTTTTGGTAAAATAGTCTGTTTAACATCTTGAAAAGTTGCAAAACAAAACTTACAACGCATATTACACGGTTCCCATAAATGGAAATTGATACTAGGTATTGTGATTACAGCCTTACGCTCTTGGTAATTTTTAATTATTTGTTGAGAAACTTCTTTAGGTGTAAAATTATCTGTATTAATAACTAAATCATAATTATTGTCGTCGGTAAAATCAACATTATAGCGCTTTAAAAAACGTGTTCTCATAGCTTCGTTCCTTAGTTTAATTGCTTCTGCACTTGTTACTTCATCTACTCTATTACCCAAACTTATTCTGTCTGATGCCATTTGGTCTGATACTTTTAATAGTACATTAAAAGCATTTTCAATAAAATGAAACCCAAGCCTATAATCAATAACTATATTGTCTTTACTATTGCATTCTGTTTTAAATTTATCATCAATTAAATTGTCTAATTCTGGATGGCTAATGCAATGTTTTTGAAATTGGTTAATGGTCATTCCATGCTTTTGCTTTGCAAATGCTCTAGAATAATTTCCAACAGATATAAATTCAAATTTTAATTGGTCTTCAATTAGTTTTCCTACAGTAGATTTACCTGATCCAGCAAATCCACTTAATGTTATTTTGTTTTTCATTGGTTATAGTTTTAAGTTATCCACGCCTTTACACCAAAGACGTGGTTTTATTATTTATTATTAATAATTACTTTTTAGCATTCTGATTTGGATTTAACTGTTTACCTCTGTTTCCGTGCACTTTACTATTTGCTGCATTTGTTCCAGATGTTCCTTTGTTAGCATTACCTTGATTTGCTTGATGGTTGTTTTGTTTTGAATTACTCATAGTATTGTATTTAATTAAAGTTTTAAAAGCTCAGCACCATGCTAAACCCTTGTTAATACTGTAAATATCAAGATGATTACAATTAAATTTTCTAGTTTGTGACAGACGGACTATATTTGGGATATCGCCCCGCTTTTTTGTGATATAAAAAAGTGAGCCTCAAAAAAAACAGCTTTTTAATCAACCAACCACCAAAAACCTACACCTCTATATGGATGCTTTTTCAGAGTATTTAAAACAACTTGAACCGATAGAAGTAGTATTAGGGATATTAATCTTACTACTAATTAGAAATTGGTACAATGCATACAAAAAGCGAAGCTTAAGAAAAAAGAATGCCTCACTAAAAACACAATTAGAGGCTAGTCAATTAACGCTTTCTAAATATGACGAACAACTAAGAAAAGTAGAGTCGTTAGAAAGAAAAGTCTCTAAAAGAAATTCAGAAATCTTTCAATTAGAGCAACAAATGGAAGATTATAAGCAAAAGTTTTATTCTTTTTTGAGTGAAAAAGAAAAAGAAATAGCAAAGCACAAAGAAGCCATTAACCATCAAAAAAGAGCTTATGAAACTTTTGTAAACTATAAAAATGTTGAGGCTAACAACACAAGACTTGGTGCACATTTTATTAAAAACGTAATTAGTCAGATTTATGATGATATAGAACAGACAGATAATAGTTATAAGTCATTTTTAGGCATCAATTATAAAATGGGTGGTAACAAAAACAAAGTACCACCAATTAAAGCCTTAAAAAACATATTTAAACTATTAGATTATAACGTGTCTGCTTTAAATAAAGAAAACACCTCTTTAGAAGAAGAGTTAGAGCATATCACCATGTTTTTAGACCTTATCAAATATCTTAAACCCAACACTAACATCCAGTTTGATAATAGCCTGAAGCAGGAACAAAATAAAAATATAAAAATTAAACCTACCTTGTTTTTTCCATTTGTTGAAAACGCATTAAAACACGGTAGTTTAAACGATGACAACTCATTTATAAGTATTGTTTTAAAAGAAAACACGAACAAGCAACTCAGCTATTGTTTAGTAAATAGTGCGGAACAACGTTTAGATTTCGATACCCAGGTTACTAAGTCCTCAAATTTTGGATTAAATGCTTTACAGCAATTATTAACTGCCTACTACCCAAATAGTAAATTAGAACACAAAACACTACCTAATAATCAATATTTGTCTGAACTAACCTTAAGCCTTAATTAAATGATACGGTATATTCTTGTTGACGATAACCAAAGGGTTTTAAGTGCTGTAAAAACAAAAATAGAGGCTTTACCTAAAGATTACGAACTGCAACATATAAAAAGCTATGACAGTTCTAAAAAAGCTTTTGAAGAAGTAAACGCAGACGACTACGATTTACTAATTGTAGATTATGAAATGCCTGTGTACAATGGAATTGAATTAGCACAAAAAATTGGAAGAAATAAGAAAATAATCTTTTTAACCTCGACTACTAATAACGAAAAAAAAATAATTAATAGTCTGGATATCTCCGGTTACCTAAGCAAACCTTTTGATGTTAAAGAGTTTGAAGTAATACTTAAAAACAAGCTGATTGGTAAAATAAAAACCGCACTTAACACCAACCTTATTACTTTACACATCGGCAGCAATAGAGATGTAAGGTTTAAAACAGATCAAGTGTATTACATTAGTACTTCTAGAAATATACATAAAGAGCAACCTGATAAAAACTGTGTTCATATTTATGGTAAACAAGATGAGGTACTATTCAAAAATGTACGTAAGAGTATTAGTGAACTTTCAAAAGAACTAAATAGCTTTAACTTTAAAAAGACAAGTCAAAGTACTATTGTAAATATGTCTCATTTTAAAGATAGAGATAATGCTATTATTAGCCTTCATGCTACTAAAGAAACTTTTGAAGTAACAACAAAAGAAAAACTTGGGTTTGTTGCTAAATTGAGAGCTAAACTTAAGTTTTAATTCTTTTTATCCGTAACCTAGGTGTCGTATTACCATCTGTTAAAATATTTGTATAGTTTTTTACAACCTTTGCTCGCTAATGCTTTTTAACTTCAAGTCTTTATCCCAAACCGCATCAATCTTTAAATGATAAATTTTGTCTTTAAATTTACCTTTAGATTTAATCTTATAAACTAATTTGTAAGTACATAAATAATCTTCTCCTAATGTTTCTATTTTAAAAGTATCCCAACTTATTTCGGTCGAACTTTTAGGGTATTTACTAATATACGCTTCGGTTTCAGTAATAATTTGGGCTAAAGTTAAGTCTGACTTATCATACCATCTATTGACTTTTGGTGCTATATAATTTTCTAAGACATCAATATTACCAATCTCTATGTTTTTATAATATTCAGCTGTTTTTCTTTTTATTTTACTTTCAGTGTTTTCATAAAAAGAATAAAAACCTATCATAGAAACAATTGCTATAAGCAAAACACCAACAGCAACCCTTAATGTAGTATTTGGCTTTTTGTCTTCTAGTGGTTTATTTGAAGCTTCCTGGCTAGTTGGGTCTGACTTTACTTGATGACTACTAGTTACCGAATCTAAATTTAATAATGCACTATCTATAATTGAATGCCTAAAAGTATAGGTTCTAAGAAAAGATTGATATAACTCTAAATATTTTAGTTCTTCAATAGGCACTAAACTTAACTCTTTAGGTTTTGAAGGGCTTCCGCCAAAACCTACCACTATAAAAATTGGAATATTTTCCTCATTTTTAATACCTTTAAACCTATTTAATTGCTGAAAACTAATAACATCAATTCTTTTATTTGCTTTAAATTTTGAGCGATACTTAGCTTCTACATAAAACTCTTTTTGGGTTTTATTACATCTAAATTTAAAATCAGGTTTTAAAGTGTCTTCAGCAAATCTGTTCTTGTTTTGCTCATAACTATCTGTCCTGTGTACTAAAGTATAATCCTTTTCAGGGAATAAATTATTTTGTACAAATTGTTCAAACTCCTCTCCTTTTCTGAACGATTCAGTATTCATTATTATGTCCTCTTTTTAATATTATTATTTATTTTGCCCTACACTAGACATACGCTTCATTGTATCAAAAAACGCTTGATAAAAAGCTTCATCTTTTGCGTATAAGCGATATAAGTCTAACTCTTGCTTACGCTGTTTAGACATGACATCATCTAATATTTTTTTAAAGGCTAAATCTTTGTTTTGAGCATCACTGTTCTCTGCTACTTTTGACTGAAAATCTGGATGCGCTTGTATTGACTTAGTTAAATTAATAAACTTCACACGCTGGTCGTCTGGAGTCGCTTCCCACCCCTGAAACCAGCGTTCGTTAAAACTATTTATTATCAAATCTAATGGATCTTCTTCATCTTCTTGACCATGTGCTCCTCTAGGATTTGGGTTTTGAGGATCGACTTCTGTTTCTGAATCATCCAGTCCAATGGTTTGGTTAAGCTTTACACGTTCTAACCCATAAGTTGATAAATCCACTGACTCTAATAACTCGTCTAAACCGCTAGTATCATCTGGTCTAACAGGCAGTTTTGGAATTAGAAATTTTAAAAACCAAAATAGTTTTTCCCAATTCAAAATCTCATAAGGCATTATGGATGCCATTTGCCCATAGATTTTTACAAACTGTTTTGCTTTAATCTTAAAATCGGCTTTATCATCGTCTTCTAATTCTAATTCATGAACAAAACGTTCGGCTGCTCTTTCTATAATTGGACTTAATACTTGTGCATCCTCTTTATTAAAAAACTTAATATTAAAATCCTCTACCTCATTCCATTCATAAACACCTACATCATCTAAAACCTCTTTTAACTCATGTAATACATTTACATCTGTTGCTTCACTTAAAGAAGTTGCCGTATAGAATGGATCAAATGATTTTTTAATATCATCTGTAGAGTTAAAGAAATCTAGGACAAAGACATCTTCTGTTTTCTTACCAAGATTAGAGGCTGCTCGATTTAATCGTGATAAAGCTTGTACTGCTAATACACCTTGTAATTTCTTATCCACATACATGGCACATAGCTTTGGTTGGTCAAATCCCGTAAGGTATTTGTTGGCGACTACTAAAATGCGATACTCGTCTTCATCAAACTTAAACCGTGTGTCCTTTTCTGCAAAGCCATTTAGTTCTGCCTCCGTATATTCTATTCCATCTACCTTTTTAGTTCCTGAAAAGGCAATGGCTATATTAAACGGATTGCCTTTATCTTTTAGAATATTTTTTAAGGCTTTATAATAACGAATAGCCGATTCGATACTCTGAGTTATTACCATAGCCTTGGCTTTTCCTTTTAGTTTTTTCTGGTTAACTATTTTAGGAATAAAGTGGTCGAGAATAATTTCAGCTTTGGTATTGATGGTTTGTTGATGTTGTTCTACATAAGCACGTAATTTTTTCTGTGCTTTGGTAGAATCGAACAAAGGATTCTCTTCAATAGACTTCTCTATTTCGTAATAACTTTTAAGGGTTGTATAATTCGCTAGTACATCGAGGATAAATCCTTCCTCAATAGCCTGTTTCATTGAGTATAGATGAAACGGTTTAAATTTACCTTCGGCATCTTTGACTCCAAATTTCTCTAAAGTAATGGGTTTAGGAGTTGCTGTAAAAGCTAGATAGGATGCATTACCTCTCATTTTACGAGATTGCATGGCCTGTACTATTTTATCTTGAGCATCCACCTCATCTTCTTCATCGATCTGTTGTCCCATAGCACGATTCATATTATCATGAGCCGAACCACTTTGGCTACTGTGTGCTTCATCTATAATGACCGCAAAGCGCTTATCGCTTAAATCTGCAATACCATCTATGATAAATGGGAATTTCTGAATCGTAGTTATAATAATTTTCTTGCCCTGTTCTAAACTATCTCTTAATTCTTTAGACGAATAGGCAGGTGCAATAATGTTTTTAACTTCAGAGAAACTTGCAATGTTATCACGGATTTGTTTATCTAATAGACGTCTGTCTGTTACTACAATCACCGAATCGAACAAGGGTTTTTCTAAATCTGTAACACCAGGCGTATTTAAGCTTTCTGGATAGGTTTCTATGAGTTGATATGCCGCCCAAGTAATAGAATTTGATTTTCCAGAACCCGCAGAATGCTGAATTAAATAGGTTTGCCCTACCCCTTTCTTACTGGCATCTGCAATAATTTTACGCACCACATCCATTTGGTGGTAACGTGGAAAAAATAAGGTTTTGGTTTGTAATGGGTCTTTCTTTTTTCCATCTAAGCGTACAAAATGTTGAATGATATTGGCTAAACTCTCTCTAGTAAACACCTCATCCCATAAATAGTTCGTTCTATGACCGGTAGCACCGGCAGGCAATTCTGGATTTCCTTTACCGTGTTTATTCCCTTTGTTAAATGGTAAGAAAAATGTTTTAGTTCCATTTAATTTGGTCGTCATGTAAGCCTCATCGGTATCAACAGCAAAGTGTACTACACAACGTGCAAATTGCAATAAAGGCTGTTTGTTATCTCGCTTCGTTCTATATTGATGTTGCCCATGTACTCTAGCATTTTGCCCTGTCCAATGGTTTTTTAATTCCATTGTTACAATAGGCAAGCCGTTTATAAATAATACCAAATCAATTTCTTCTCTTGGATTATCTACACTATAACGCAATTGTCTTGTTTCACTAAATCGGTTTTGATTAAAATTATCTTTTACTTGTTTACTACTACTTGCTAATGGTAGCTGGTAAAACAAGGTGAAATTGGCATCATCTACTTGCAAGCCTTTTTTAAGCAAATGCAGCACTCCGTATTTTTTAATCATACGATCGTAGCGATTTAGGATTTTTAATTTCCAATCGCTTTGCTTTTGTAGCTTTTCTAATTCTTCTTTTTGGGTGGTTTCAAGGAAATCCCAAAAGAATTGTTCGTCTATAGCAAACTGCGGATTAAAATTAGAAGGCTGACCAATATAATAACCTTTGCCTGTTCTATACAGCTCTGCCTGTTCATTTACAGCATCAACAGATTGTCCTTGCTTTTTCATATCCTCTAAGCAGGTTCCAGTTAAGGCTTTCTCTATAGCAGCCTCTAAAGCTTGTTCGTTGGTTTGGCTATGCATCTGAATTATTATTTATTTTACTTAAATCTAGACTTAATGAATCAATATTGAATTTCTTAAATTTATATCTTACATAATTAGATAACATTTGTTCATGGGTAGATAGGATTATCTGTCTATCTGAAAAATCATTTCTTAATAACTCAACAAATCCAGCAGTATTAATATCGTCCATTGTTTGAACTGGATCGTCAATTAGCAATAATTTACTTTTTGAGTACTTTTTATTTAAAGCAAGTGTAAATGATAAAATAAGTGCTGATAATTGACCAGTACTCATTGAAAAAATAGCGTCATAAGTTTTAGATGGTGAAGACACAAATTTTATTTTATCTACCTTATCTATTATAAATAGCCCTAACCCTCCTTGAAAATCTTGAACAATTCTACCAGAATATATATGGAACAGCAATTCTATATCCTTTATTAACTGGCTACTATATTTCCTTAGAGATTCATTTAGAACATCTATAATAGCTTTTATTTGGATCTGATAATCAGATAATTTTTTGTTTTTATTATTTAAAATAGTAAACTCTTCTTGTTTCTCAATAAGTATTTTATTCTGATAAATTGAGTATTGCCATTCAATGTATTTTCTTTTATTTTTTAAGTCTTCTAAAGTTATTTCTTGAAGAAGTATTTGATTTGAAGAAAAGAAATTTCCAAAAACATCATTATAATAATAATCAATATTATCTTGATTATATTTCAGTTTCAGAGTCTCAATTATACTTTTAAATAACTCAAAACCACTTATATTTTCTTTTATTTCAGTTGAAATAATTCCAGAATAATTAATATCTAGACTTTCTAATTTATCTTCAATCCTATCAAGTTTTCTATTCGTTTCAATTTCGAAAAAGTCTGATTTGAAATATTCCTGATTATAAACAAAATCTTTGGTAAACTTATCTAATTCGGCAAACAAACTGTCTTTAACGAAAGTCAAAAAGGTTTTAGTGGCATCAACAAGCTTTTGGTCTAGATTTTTATTTAATAATTCAATTTCTGTTCTTTGTGCTTCTACATTTCTTATTAGTTCTGCACTAGAATTGTAATCTTTACCACATAATGGACAAATACCATTATTATTTAGCTTTTTATGATAATCAAGCAAGTGTGATTTTAAACTATCTCTTGATGATAAGATTCTTGAATATATTTTTTCAGCTGAATTAGAATTCTTTAAATCCCTAGTTAACTCATCCAACATAAGTTGATATTTAACTATTATATCATTAGTTCTATATTTAGCAAGAATATTTTCAGGTATATTGAAATCATTTTCAATTATGGCATCGATTTCAAATTGTTCGAACAACTCTTTAAAATCAATAACATCATTTAGAAAATCAGCCTCCTCTTCTATTTTTGCTTCTTCTTTTCTGAAACCTTGATAATAGTAGAAATTTTGTAAAATATCCTCATTATTTAAAAGGTTATCAATACTATTATTATGAAGATAATTTATAAAATCTTTTTTGTTTAATATAAGACTTTCAAGTTGTTGAAAAGTATTATCATCATCATTAAATAATTGATTATAGCTAATTTTGTTAAAATCAATTTGCTCATTATCCCATTCAAAATCTTTATCTACAAACAATTTTTTGAATGAAATAGAATCTGCTTTTTTTAAAGATTCTTTAATTTTACTAATAGACTCATCAAGTAACTTGATTTGTGATTGTAAACCATACTCCCCTTTTAATTGTTTTTCAATAGCATCATTTAAGTTTGAATATTTATCTATTTTCAAATTAAAATCATGCGTATTAAACAAATAGCCTATATTTTTCTTTTTTTCTTGTTCTTTAGATTTTAAATAATGAAAAGTATCCTCTTGCTCTACATAATTAATAAATTCAAAATCTTGCTTATAATTTAAACCTAGCATTTCCTTAAGAAAGCTATCGTTAACTTCTTTTGAATCATCAATAACCTCTTCAAAATTATTTAAGCGATAGAATTTAAAATGGTTAAAATTTATTTCTGGCTCTAATGCTTGAACATTTTTTACAGCAATAAAATAATCTACATCATCAAAACTAAATTGTAATTTTAATGTAATTTCACCATCTGTACCTTCTGCATTATATAGTGGATTTTCATTTCTACTTTCTCTTCGGTCTACTAAGTATTCTAATCGTTTATAACGTTTTATTTGATTCGTAAATAATAATTCAATAGCATCATAAATAGTCGTTTTACCAAATCCATTGGGACCATCAAAAACAATTAGGCTTTTGTCTTCAAAATTAAAAGTTTCCTCCTTGTAAACTTTAAAGTTTTTTATATAGAGTTTTTTTATCTTAATTCCCATTATCATTCTTATTATCTAATAGTTCAATTAATTGATCTAAATCAAGGCTCTCTAAATCCGAAAACATCCTCTCTTCGTGTTGTTTTTCAATAAATTCACTATATTCTAACAATCCTTTTTCAACTAAAGTTTTTTCTGCTTCTTCAAATAGATTTTCTAACGTTTGATTAACTTCTACATTAATTTTAAGAAAAGGTAATTTATGTGCAAGGTTATACAATAAATGCCTCCAAGTAGGTTCTAAATAATTGTTCTTATAATTATTAAAAACACTCTCATTTACAATTAACTCTAATATCTTTTCTGGATTACCATTTTCAGTTTGTTCTAAGAGTTGCTTTAAAATATCGGATGTGAACAATAACACATATTTTTTAAACTGAAAAGGGTCTTCTTCTATTGATAAAATTTCTTTTTTTTGAATTTCATTTTTATCGTTATTCGCTAAAACTAATAATGATGTGTTTTTATCAAACTCCTTTGTAACTATATACTCCTTAGATTTTACAAACCATTCATCTTGTAATTCTATAACTTTAGATACATCACTTTGCTCTACAACCAACCAATAATATTTCCTATCATCATTTGAAATATATAAGTCTCCAAACTCTAATTCGATTAATTTAAAATTATGTAGGTCAAATAATATTTTGATTAAATCTTTCATTTAATATTTTTTTTAGCGTTTTCTAAAGTTATCAATGAAACATTAGACCATTTTGTTACATTATTAACATTATTTATATTTTTATCAACTTGAGTTTGATGATTAAGCTCCTTTTCAATTGATTCTACTTCTATTGACGATGTTATCAGTTTATCACTTTCATATGGCACTTCTATATCAACCTCATTAATATTTTCGTAAATTTTTCTACAGACACTTTTTATTCTTGCATTTGAGCTATTTATAGCTGTAGCTGTATATGTCAAGCTATCATTCCCTATCCATGTAAGATTATCACCTATTTTACCTTGAGACTCTACGAGTTGATGCAAAATTTGTAGAAAAGCATCCCTGAACTCTTCGCTATCAATGTTATAATTTTTAAAATCTAATATTGAATTTAATTTGACCTCTCTATGAGGTAATATAGATTGAATAAATTTCACAAGTGATTTATCATCTAGCCCATTAATTTGTGTTAAATAATTAGCTAGTTTGGTTTTTTCTGCCCCTGTCACTTCACCTTCTTCTTCAATATCATGACAAAATTCTAAATAATAATTATTTATGATTTTTTTTGTAAGAATGACAAAATAATTTTCATTTAAAATTGTTGTTGGGTCACTTACTAATTTCTCTTTAAAATTTTCAAGAGGAATTATAAAATAATAAGCACCCTCAGATATTGTTAACCCGTTACATGTGTGATTATTTGCATGTATTTCAATTATTTGAGAACAGATAAGAGACTCTAAGCCATTACGTAAAGCAGATACATTCTCTACATTATTATGATGTGCTAATTGATTATTATTTAAATATAAGGCTATCTGTTCTTCACAAAGACTATTTATATCTTTTAATTGACAGAAAGAATTACCGCCATAATTATAAATATTAATTGTGGGATGAATAGCTTTAATTTGTGCATCGGTTTTCTCGTTTTGAGTAGAAATATGAAAATAAGCACCATTACACGGATATTCTTTTAATCTTTTTTCTAATTTATCAAAAGCTTCTTTATACGCAGAGTATAAATTACTTTTCATTGCTTTTACTTGATGTAGAGTTATTGGGTTTATATCATCATCAACAATTGCAAAATCCTCTAAAGAATCTAATTGTAATGAATAATTTAGGGCGTTAACATCAGTATTCAAAAGGTGTAATACATGGTACAATGCTACTTTTCCCTGATAGATGAAACCACTCCAAGTAGCTGCTGCTGTATGTATGTCATTTGGGTCTATTAATTGTTTCATATTTCTATTTTTAACACACCTTCACCTTCCCCGTAACCACACTATTAATTAAACTACTCTTATACTCCTTTAACTTCTCAATTTCTTGTTGACTTAAGGAAATAGTATTTTCTATTTTTTGAGTAATATTTTCAATATAATTTACAATTCCTTCTTGTTCATGACGTGGTGGTACTGGAATTCGTAAGTGTTTAAAATCTCCAAAACTTAAATTTTGTCTTAAACCAGTTCCAAACTTGTACAACACTTTTGTAGTATCCAACGCATGTAGAAAATTATAAACGTAAGCAGAAACATTATTATTAATAATATTTAAATTTAAATAAGCACTTGTAATTATTCCGTCATTAACAGCTATTCCTGTTCTCAAACTTGTCTTGTCATTTTGCAAATCCATACATCTAATAATTATATCACCAGGCTTAACTATTTGATAAGTTTCAAATGACTCAGGAACTAATCCTATTAACTTCTCTTTAGGTTTAATAACTATATTTCCATAACTTAATGACAAGACTACATTTTCTTTCATCCCATCATTCTTGGTTTTATTTTCTTTGTAAACCATAAACCCTGGCAATATATCCCAATGCTCAGGAATCTCCCCAATCCACTCCACGCCAGAGTCTTTTAGTGGTACGGAATCATCCAAACCACGGGTTACTGCTTTGTGAATAAGGATTTGTTTGCGTTCTTTGAGCAGTTCTATTTGCTTTTCTTTTACCGATACCGCATGATCAATTTTCGAGGTTTTATCATCTAAAAATTGGGCGATGGCGGTTTGTTCTTGGAGGGGAGGTAACATTAATAATAATTCTCCAAAATCATTAAATCTAAAATCTGTTGAACGTTCTCTAATTCCTTTGGCTAAAGCCAGTATTATTCCGTTAAGTGCTAAATCCCTTAATAAATAGGAATAATAATATTGATTAACTGTACCTTCAATTCTCTCGGTACAGACAGAATATACAGGCGAAGATTTACCATCTGAATCTGAAACGCCTATTGCTCCAGCAAAAGCATCCATTGCATGAATAACTAAATCACCTTTCCTTATACCTTGGTAACCATGTTCTTTTAGAGCAACAGTGAATCCTGAAGTTTTTCGATTTGATCTTAAAGTTACTTCACCATCCCGAAAACATGTAATAATTTCATCCTCTTCTCGAACGGGTCTATCCATTTTTTCAAATAGCCATTTACCTCTTTCCACATTCCAATGTTCAGGGATCTCTCCCAACCATTCCACGCCAGAATCTTTATAACTCTCGTAAGTCTGTATTTTATTTTCTATTTCTACCATTACACCAAGTTTAAAATTTCATGAATTAATCCTTCGCTTTGCTTTTCTAATTCAAGAATGTCTTGTGTCACTTCTTCTATACTTCTTAAAGGTGTGTGTTTATAGAAATATTTATTAAAACTGATTTCATAACCTATTTTGGTGTTGTCTAAATTAATCCAAGCTTCTTCTACGTGGGGTTGAACTTCTTGTTTAAAGTAAGTATGAATACTTTCTTTCAACGGAACATTCTCTGTATCTCTTAAATCACTTTCGGTTTCGTAGGTGATATATTCGCCTTTTCTATCGGTTGGATAGTATCCAAAATCCGCTAAATCTTCTTCTTTGCATCCTAAGTGGATAAGAAGATTTTGTAGTTTATCGCCCGTTAATTTTTCTTTCTTTTTAATAACTTTTTCGGCTTCGGCATCATACCAACTAACTGCATTTAGAATGGCTTTTTTATCGGAAGCTGAAGCGTCTAATTTATCTGTCTTGATAACTTTATTAACCTCTTTTTCAAAAACATTATAATCGTTATATAATGTATCGCCAAAGTGTGCTTCTAACTGCTTCGCTAATTTTACGTGGTGTTGGTGCTTTTTCCAAGTCTCCTTTTTAATTAGTTTCTTTTTATTAGCTGAAGACAGGTTTAAATCGTTTTGGTCGCACCATTCTAAAAGTTCCTCTGCGTGTGCACTAATGTCTTCATAAACGCTTTCCCCAAAGGTTTCGTAGGCATATTTCATTGGTTCTTCTAAATACTTATCGTAGCGTAAGCTTTCCATGCGTTCTGCTGTAAACTGTGCTTTCAAACGTTTTGGACGTTCAATCGTCACTTTGTAGTAACCAAAATCTTCATTATCAAAAATCTGAGCCGCAATTTGGTTTTCGCCTTGGCTTTCCACAGCTTTCATATCGTTATACACCTCCAGAATTTCCGTTATATGTTCTGGTGCAAACTCACAGTTTTTGTTTCCTAAATTTTTACGCAGTTTTCTGTATAATTCTCCTGCGTCTATTAGCTGCACTTTTCCTTTACGGTGTGCCGCTTTATTATTACTTAAAATCCAGATATAGGTAGTAATCCCTGTATTATAGAATAAGTTGTTTGGCAATTGCACAATAGCTTCTAACCAATCGTTTTCTATAATATAACGACGAATATTACTCTCTCCTCCACCAGCATCACCCGTAAACAAACTACTTCCGTTATGTACCGAAGCAATACGTGTTCCTGTTGGGCTTTGGTGTAATGGTTTCATTTTGTTTACCATTTCCATTAAGAACAACAATTGCCCATCGGAAGAACGTGGCGTGGCATCGACCTCTTCCTCCACTCCCCAATAATCTGAAAGCATTATTTTAAAACGGGGATCTATAACATCTTTACCGTCTTTGATGTATTTAAGCTCACTACTCCAAGATTTCCCATAAGGCGGATTGGATAGCATAAAGTCGAAGGTGGTTCCTGCAAATTCATCGGTAGATAAGGTAGAACCCACACGGATGTTTTCGGGGTTATTCCCTTTAATCATCATATCACTTTTACAAATGGCGTAAGTTTCGTCGTTGATTTCCTTTCCGAAGAGATAGACATCACCCATAGCTCTAATAGCACCTTCTTCGTCTTTTATAAAGTTCTGAGATTCTGTAAGCATTCCCCCACTCCCACAAGCTGGATCGTAAATGGTCATTACTGGTGGAAGACTCTCTTTAATTGGGTCGAAAATAATGTGTGTCATTAGCTCAATCACTTCACGAGGTGTAAAGTGCTCTCCTGCTTCTTCGTTATTTTCTTCGTTGAATTTACGAATCAACTCTTCAAACACATAGCCCATTCCTAAGTTAGACAAGGCTGGTAGTTTTCTACCTTCTGGGTCTTCTTTTTCGTAAGGGGTTAAGTTAATATATGGTGACGTGAATTTTTCCAACACATCTAACAGTACATCTTTGGTTGCCATGTGACGTACTTGACTACGCAGTTTGAATTTATCTACAATTTCCTTCACATTAGGACTAAAACCGTTTAAATAGTCTTCAAAATTAGCTTGTAGAATTTGGGTACTATTGGTCGCGGTGTCTTTTATTTTTTGAAGTGTCCATTTGCTGGTATTGTAAAACACATAACCAGATGCTTCACGTAAACCGGTTTCATCCCATTCTGTAAACTTAGCTTCGTCACGCTGAAAAGCTAGTTCTTCTAGAACGGCGTCTTTGGTAGGTTCTAATAGAGCATCTAATCGACGTAAAACTATCATTGGTAAGATCACATCTCTGTACTTTCCTCGTACATAGACATCTCTAAGGCAATCGTCTGCAATAGACCAAATAAAGGATACTAATTTATTGTGTGCGGATTTATTCATCTATAAATAAATGTTATTTTGTTATTTGTTTGTAAAAAACTATACAATCAGAAAAAAAAGGGAGAGTCTAAATATAAAACTTTTTTAAAATGTAACCTTATAGAAACAGGCTATTTTTAGTGCATTTCACCGAATAATTACGCCTACCCTAACAACCTACTAATTATCAACTATTTAACACTAGGTGTTGATTATATAAATGGATATGTTTATATTTGTACTGTAATTTATTACACGAATGGGTAAGAAACATTCAAGACCTTATTAAAACAAGCCTAAAAAACGAGATTCTAACTGCATTTTTAGGCTTTTTTTATGCTTATAATTGGCGTAAATAATAGTGCGTTCTAGCAGCTTTTAATCCAGTTTGTGTATCTAAACTCGTAAAAAAGTACTGCAACCCTTAATACTCCCACCTGTACCACTAAAAAAGGCCTAACAATTAATAAGGTGCGCAACACGACTAACGGTGTTGGGCAACTGACCTAGTAAAGTACCGCAACGTGCTGCACTAAGTTGCGCAACAACCCAGCTAATTTTAGCGCATAAAAAAAGGCCTTGAGTGGTAAGAAACACTCAAGACCTTATTATCACAAAAATAAACTACGAGATTCTAACTGGCTTTTTTGTAGCTTAAATCTGTTAGCAAACTGCGTAAGCGTTTACCAGGTCTAAATAAAACACGAGCTTTAGTAATTAAGCTAGCGTTAACTTCTTCTGGTGTGTCACGACCATCAGAACTGACACTGACTTGAAAATTACCCAAACGTCCTAGTTTAACTATACGACCTTGATCTAATGACCGGATGATATTACGCTCTAACGAGAGTAATACTGCATAACAGTCAGACTCGGTTACAGTACACTCGTAAGCAATTTGCTCCGATAGTACATCTAAATCTACTTCGCCATCTGCTATCGCCGATGCGTAGTACTTCTCAGGTAACGTAATGTCCTGAGGATTTCTTTTGGCTTGCGCCTTAAATTTAATTGCCATAGGCTTTCTAAATTTGAATTAAAATTAATAAAAAATATTTTGTCTTAGTACACCTAAGTGCCTAACTGACAGTACAAAGATTATAAAAACATTGCTAACTAGAAAACAAAGTTATTAACGGTTACATGGTAGAAAACAGGGTGTAAATACAGGTGTTTTTAGGCCAAAAACAGTAGTTGGACGGTATAATATTACCATATATCCTAAAATGACATTTTAGACTTAACATATTGTATTTGAATGAAATACAAATTAATCACACCAATGTTAATAAGTCCAAATCAAAAATTGACCCTTTTACGTCAATTGCCACTAAAAAAACTATAATACGCTATTTTAAACACCGTTTTAAGCACTTTTTACACATCGACATGGTAGTTGGTGCTGTATTTAAATTTAAAACGCTTAGAGGGATTGTTTTAGGGTAGTCTATAAAGCAGAAAACATCTGACTATTATCATAGTTTTTAAACTAATTAAGGGGTATATTTATAATGTAATTAAAAGGGAGTTAAAGCTTTTATAATTACATGCTATTAATCAAAAAAAAGCCAGGTCACGCTCCTGGCTTTTTTTATAGGCTAAAACAACGTACAGTTAAGCCCATAAGCTGACAAATATCATAGTTTAAACAGTGTGAAAGACTTATATTTAAGTTAATTATAAAACCACGTTAATTATGACCAAACTATTGATTCCTACAGATTTTTCTGAAAATGCGCTGAACGCCATCAGGTACGCTTTAGAATTTTTTAAGTATCAAAAGACTAAGTTTTATTTTATGCATGCCTACCAAACGGAAGTCTATAATCATAAAGACTTAGTTACCCGTGATGATTATAAGGCGGTTTTGGCACGTGTTAAAAAACAATCCGAAACCAATTTAGAAACCCTATTACAAACCGTTAAGCAGTTATCGCCTAACCCAAACTTTGAATACATTACAATATCGGCTAATAATGCGCTTGTTGATGAAGCGGATGTTTTAGTAGATAGTAAAAACATAGATCTTATTGTTATGGGGACCAAAGGACAGTCCAACACTAACAGTATTACTTTTGGTAGCAACACCCTACAGGTTTTAAAATATGTAAAATGTCCGGTATTAGCAATACCAAAAGACTATAAGTACAGCCCACCAAAACAGGCACTGTTTCCTACCAATTTTTTGATTCCGTATAAACGTAGAGAATTAAAATTATTATGCGACCTACTAGCGCCCTACCGAACAAAAATAGAATTGCTTTATGTTTCTAGAAGCAGCAACTTATCCCTTAGACAGGAAGACAACAAAACGTTTTTAGAACAAACCGTTTGTAAAAACGAGTTGACTTATAATAGTATTGAAGGTAAAAATATTGAAGCAACAATAAACACCTATGCTACCAAAAACAAGTTTGATTTTATAATCATGGTCAATACACAACATTCCTATTTAGAAAACATCTTGTTTCACTCGACTGTTGACAAGGTTAGCTTAAAAATAGGAGCGCCTTTATTAGTCATGCAAAATTTAAGACGCTAATTTATAAACCATCACATCATGTTAAAAATACTATTACCTACAGATTTTTCGGATAATTCTTGGAATGCAATTAGTTACGCGCTTCAACTATATAAAAACCAAAACTGTGTATTTACTTTATTGCATACTTATACTCCTGTGATTTACCACTCGGAGTATATGAATAACAACACCTTTGAGGTGGATGTGTTTAACGCTATGGTCGATACTTCTAAAAACAAACTAGACGCATTGGCTAAAAAAATAGAGTCCCAATTTAATAACCCTAAGCATACCATTGCGCAACTCTCGGCTTTTAACACCTTAACTGACGAGATCAGTCAATTATACGATGCTGGGGTGATGGATCAGATTATAATGGGTACAAAAGGGGCGTCGGGAATTAAAGAGGTCTTATTTGGCTCTAATACCATCCATGTGATTAATTCGGCAAAATGTCCTGTAATGGCTATTCCTGATGCGTTTACGTTTGAAGCACCTCATGATATTTTATTTCCGTCTGACTATCACATACCGTTTCAGCAAAAACAAATCCAACCTATCCTAGCTATTGCAACTGCCTATCATGCTAGAGTTAATGTTTTAAATGTCAAATATCAAGAGGAATTAACACCGCAACAAGAGGCTAATCGAAAAACATTAGAAGGCTACTTTAACAATATTGCCCATTTGTTTCATAGTGTTGACAATCAAAATGTATCTGAAGCGCTAAAATCCTTTCAAATGACCACAAAAATTAATATATTGGTGATGCTGAACAATAAGCGTTCATTTTTTGAAAACTTATTTTTTAAATCGAAGATTAAGCAAATCGGATTTGACTTAACGGTGCCGTTTTTAGTCATTCCATCAACTTATAAATAATTTAAATTAATTTATGAAAACATCCATTTTAATTCCTACAGATTTTTCAGGTAACGCGTTAAGCGCGCTAGAATATGCACAACACCTTTATAGTGATAAATCGTGCACATTTTACCTGTTACATGCTTGGACTGCAGATGTTGCCAGCTCCAGGACCTACATTACCTCTAAATACATTAGTACTATACAAGACGCTACTAGAAAAGAATTAAATGCGTTTAAAACTAAAATTGAAGCCAATAACACCAATCCAAACCATACGTTTGAAACTATTTTTACTACTAAGTCACTAAGAGAAGCGATTGAAATTGTAGTGGACAAATACGCTATTAACTTCTTGTTTATGGGTACTAAAGGGGTTACAAAATCGTCACAAATTATTTTTGGTAGTAATACCGTTAATGTGATTAAAAGAATTAAGAGCTGTCCCGTTGTTGTTATCCCAGATGCTTACGAGTATCAAGCGCCTAAAAACATTGGATTTGCAACCGATTACAATCGTAAAAATGGTAAAGAATTAGCGCCTTTAAAAGAATTGGCAGCAATACACCAGTCTGAAATTAAAATTGCACATATTGGTTATGAAGACCAACTTACCGAACTACAAAACACCAATCTAACCAGATTAAAAGACTTTTTAAATGCCTCTCCAATAAGTCTATATTGGATGCCTGATGAAACTAGTAAAACGGACCTTATTAATCAATTTATTAATGACGAAGACATTAACTTTTTAACATTAATAAACTACGAACATAGTTTTATTGAAAACTTACTTAATGAGCCTGTGATTAAAAATGTAGGTTCCAACCCAACCATCCCATTGCTAATTATCCCTTATGAAGGCTAATGGACTAAGGTTAGCGTCATACCTCTTTTCAACAGAAAAATATAATTAATAAAAAAAAAGAGCTACTAAGTAGCTCTTTTTTTTATGCCTGTAACCAACTAATTAGATTGTAAAGTCAGTTCGTTTTTTTCCTGTAACGGTTTCAATTTTTATAATAAATACAGCCGGGATATTGTCCTTGTAAATTTTACTTGAAAAGTCACTGATAAAATTAGCTTTAGTCTGTTCTTTTTCTAAAATAATAGCTTTAATCCCTAACGAGAATTTATGCAAATAGGCTTTGGCATCACTCCCAAAATGTTGCTCAAATTGCCCATGAACCAATACCGATTTCCAGTTAGTAATAGTGTCAACATCCGAAACCAATAGTGATACTGTAGGGTGTTTACGCATAGCATTCATTTTATGCCCATCGCCAGAGTAGCATATAATGGCGTTGCTGTCTTTATCAAAAAAATAAGTGATGGGTATTACAAAAGGGGTGTTATTAAATATATACCCCAGTTGACCAATGTAATTGTTTTCTAAAATATAGTCTTTTTCTTTAGCTTCTAAATTTTTAAACATGGTTTTTAATGTATTAAATAGTTGTAGTGTTTGCGGTTTGTCGGTCAATTATAAATCTTCATATAATCGTAATTTATTATGCAAAGTGGTGACTTCATTTTGCAAGCGTTCTACCCGTTGCAATAAATTGTACACGACATCCAATCCTTCTAAATTTATATTAAGTTCAAAATGTAAACGGATCATTTTTTCAATCTCGTTAATTTGTGTTGTTTTTATAAAACGGTCATTATCCGCTACTACCACCTCAATCAACTCGTACTCCTGTAAAGCCTTTATAAAGGTGTTGGGCACATTATAATGCGTACAAATGGTCGTT
Source organism: uncultured Olleya sp. (assembly GCA_947503885.1). Lineage (GTDB taxonomy): Bacteria > Bacteroidota > Bacteroidia > Flavobacteriales > Flavobacteriaceae > Olleya. The sequence continues at coordinate 404,081 of CANNFD010000001.1, forward strand.
ATAGAAATTAAATCTGTAGCTGCCATAATTATCTAAGGTTTTGAAGTTGAGTAAATAATTCTTTTTCTTTATCGGTCAGTTTTGTTGGTGTTTTTAGCTGATAGGTAATGTATAAATCGCCAAATTCTCCTTCGTTTTTATACTTAGGAAATCCCTTGCCTTTTAACTTAACTTTAGTTCCGTTTTGGGTTTCTGGCGCAATTGTTAGTTTGACTTTACCGTCAAAAGTATCTACCATCAAATCACCACCTAATAGTGCAGTATATAAATCTAAATCCACAGTGGTGTATAAATGGGCTTTATCTCTTTTAAATTTTGAATGGTTTTGGATGGCAAACTCAATATACAAATCGCCATTAGGCCCTCCATTAACCCCTTTACCACCATGTCCTTTAATTTTAATGGTCTGACCGTTTTCTACACCTGCAGGAATAGTAATGCGTAAGTTTTTATTATTAACGGTTATTGTACGTTTATGGGTTTTAAAAACATCTTTTAAATCCAATTGAAGTGTGGCATTAAAATCTTGCCCCTTAAATCGCACATGTCTTTGTCGGCCACCAGAAGCTTGACCACCAAACATACTGCCAAATATATCTTCAAAATCTTGACCAGAATACGCGTCACCACTTCCTGATTGACTTTGATACGCACGTTGTTGTTGCTGCTGTTTGGCTTGCTCATAGGCTTCGGAGTTTTTCCAATGCTCGCCATACTGGTCGTACTTTTTTCGATGTTCAGGATTGCTTAACACCTCGTTAGCCTCATTAATTTCTTTAAATTTCTTTTCTGCGTCTTTATCATTAGGGTTTAAATCCGGGTGGTATTTACGCGCTAATTTTCTATAAGCTTTTTTAATCTCGCTTTCTGTTGCGGATTTTGAAAGGCCTAAGGTTTTATAATAATCTATCACTGCCATTTATTTTGTTTTAAGATGTAAAGTGTGATGACTTAATACTTGCTTTAAAGTGTCCAAGTAGTCTTCTAAAACAGTAATACTAATCACTGGATGTGCAATAGATGGAATTGTAATTGGATCTTCCATTAAAAAACCATACAATTCCGGATAGTTAGCTTTAATAGTTAAAGTTAACTCGGTAATACGTGTTAATAATTTATGTTCTGTTTTCATATCTAAAATATAAACCTAATTGTGAGTAATCTATTTATTACTAAAGTTACAGAACTTAACCCACTACACATAGTTTAAAACGTTAATTATTAACTAATTAAAAGCTGTCAAACTATAGTTTAACCTCAAATAACACAGGGTTTTGTCATTAAATTAATTAAGTGTTTACTTTTAATTTTTTAAACTCTAGTTCCAATTTAGCAAGTAAAATTAGTTCTGATTTATTAGTACCAGAAAAACTACCTGCAATATGCCTTGCGGTTTTTAGGATTAGTGCTTGTCTTGCTGGTGTAAATAACACGGTGTTTTTGTGTAAATAATTTACAAAGCTTTTAAAACAGGTTGCTGCGTCATAATCTTGATCATGATGCAACCAATTAAAAAAATCAACCATAGCAAAGGTTTCTGGACTAATAGACCACTCGGCTGCTACCATTGTCTTTAAGGCATTAACCTCTAAATCCTCAACAGCTCCATCACTACTTGCAATTGCATAAAACAATTTGCCAAGGTTTTGATAAAACGCTATAGGCTTAATATCCTCTGTATTCATGTCTTAAATATTATAATAGAAAGTTAACCAAAATGTTTCAGACAAAAACTGATATTAATCAGTAAAATGTTTAGTAATCTCTCTTTTTTTTGTAATTTTATTTTTAATTAAATACCCTCTAAATACTGTATGCTTAAAAATAATAAAGAAGTTTTTGAAATTTTATACGAAGCCATTTCAGAAGGTATTTTAATTGTTGACGAAAACCAAACCATTATTGCTGTAAACTCGTCTACCGAAGACATGTTTGGGTATGAAAGAGGTGAATTAAACTCAAAACCACTAGAAACCTTAATCCCTACCAATTACCACAAAGGACATGGTCACCATTTTAATTCGTTTTACAAACACAGCGAAAAACGGTCCATGGGTAAAGGAAAAGCGCTTTTTGCTGCCAGAAAAGATGGTAGCACCTTTCCGGTCGAGGTCGGTTTAAACCCATTTAATGTCTCTGATAAAAAATATGTAATGGCATTAGTCATTGATATTACCGAACGTAAAAACTATACCGACAAGCTAGAAAACACTGTTGATGAGCGTACCAAACAACTTAGAGAAGCTTTAGAAACCGAGAAAGAATTAAACGACTTAAAAACAAAATTTTTATCTCTAGTATCGCACGAATTTAAAACACCTTTAACAGGTATTTTAACGTCTTCTATGCTATTAAGCAAATACAAATTAACAGAGCAACAAGACAAAAGAGATAAGCACATTAACACGATTAATAGTAAAGTCCAATACTTAAATAATATTTTAAATGATTTTCTGTCTGTTGAAAAACTAGAAACCGGTAAAGTCAATTATAAATTTGTCGAGTTTAGACTAAGCAAAGTTGTAAACGAGGTGATTTACAATGCTAATATGCTTTTAAAGGAAGGTCAGAAAATAAAATACCCAGATAATATTGATGACATCTCATTAATTCAGGATGAAAAAACTATCGAATTAGCACTGTCTAACCTAGTGCATAATGCTATAAAATATTCGCCAGAAAACACAACCATTGAACTTAAGGTAAAACAGGATAAAAATAACACCACTTTTGACATCATTGACCAAGGTATTGGTATCCCTGAAAATGATCAAAAAAATATTTTTAATCGTTATTTTAGAGCCGAAAACGCCTTATTAAACCAAGGTACTGGTATCGGGCTTAATATTGCAAAAACACATTTAGAAAATTTAGGAGGCACCATAAGTTTTAAAAGTAAAGAAAACTCAGGATCCACATTTACCATTACCATACCCAATAAAGCACACTAATGAAAACCATACTTTTAATTGAAGACGATGCAGTTTTAAGAGAAAATACTAAAGAGCTTTTAGAGCTGTCTGACTATGCTGTTACCACCGCATCTAACGGAAAAATAGGACTAGAAACCGCAATGCTAACCCAACCTGATATTGTAGTTTGCGATATTATGATGCCAGAACTAGATGGTTACGGAGTCCTAGAAGGTCTTGCTAAGGACAAAAAAACCAAACATATTCCGTTTATCTTTTTATCTGCTAAAACAGAACGAAAAGATGTTAGAAAAGGAATGGATTTAGGGGCTGACGACTATATTACAAAACCTTTTAGTGAAGAAGAAATTATTAGTGCTATTGAAAGCCGAATTGCTAAAGCTGCAATATTAGAAGACCGACGACAATCAGAAAAAACTGAAAACGATCCTAATGAGCTTAGAGATTTAAACGATTTAAAAAACTTTTTTGATGATAATGGAGAGGTTATAAATTACGCTAAAGACAAAATTATTTATAAAGAAGGGCAAAACTCTAATTACATTTATTTAATAACTAAAGGGATTGTAAAATGCCATAAGTTAGATGAAAAAGGTAAAGAGTTAACCACAGCCTTACATAAAGAAGATGACCTGTTTGGCTACACGTCGTTTACACAAAACATCCCGTACCAAGAAACAGCTACAACAATTAGTGAGGCAACACTAGTTGGGCTTTCTAAAAACGAGCTTAAAAACATTTTAAATACCAACCACAAATTAACCTTAGAGCTTATCCAATTGCTTACCGACGATATTTCTGGTGTTAAAAACCAATTATTAGAAATGGCATACAGCTCGGTATATAAAAAAACAGCGACCACAATTTTGACCTTTGCCGATAAGTTAGATTGCAAACCTAATGAGCCTATAAAAATTTCTAGAAACGATTTAGCAAGCGTAGCAGGAATCGCTACAGAAACGTTAATTAGAACAATCTCCACCTTTAAAAAACAAGGCTTAATTGCAATAGAAGGACGCAATATAAAAATCATAGACTTAGAAAAACTTAAAGAAGTTAACTAATAGCAGTCCTAAATAAGACAATATGATTTTTATCATTTTTTAAACTATGCGTTACACCTAGATTTGTTTAATAAGCCATTATTAAATGAAATCTATATTATTACCTACAGATTTTTCTGAAAACTCTTGGAATGCTATTGAGTATGCGCTCAATTTTTTTTCGAATACAACCTGTACGTTTTATTTATTGCATGTTAACCCCTTGACAGAGGTAAGTATCAATGATTTAAGCGATGATACTGACCATGCTGTTATTGAAGATGTGTTTACTAAACCTTCCAAAAAACAACTTAATAGCTTATTAAAAAAAATAGCACTCCGTTTTCCTAATAATACAAACCATTCTTTTTTTGCATGTCATGAGGTTAATTTCTTTATTGATACGGTTAGAAAACAGGTCAAAGAAAAAAAGATTGACCTTATTATTATGGGTACAAAAGGGGCGTCTGGATTAGAAAAGTTAATTGTTGGTAGCCATACAGCGGATATTATTACTAAAGTAAAGTGCAATACCTTAGTGATTCCAGAAAACGCAACATTTAAGCCCATTAGTCAAATAGCTTTCCCTTCAGATTTTTTACAGTTTTATGGTGTAACTACCCTACATCCTATTATAGAAATTATAGAACAATTTGAGGCAGCAGTCAGAGTCTTACATGTTAGAAAAAAAGAGGCCACATTAAATAGTGATCAAGAAAAAAACAAAGACTTTTTAGAAGATTATTTTAACCACCATAAACACAGTTTTCATTTTTTAACTAATTCAAAAATTGAAGAAGCCATCCAATGTTTTGTAGAAAGCAAAAACATAGACATGATAGCTATGGTTGCTAAAAACTTAAACTATTTTCAGCAAATATTATTTCATAATAAAGTAAAAGATATAAGCTACCAAACAGATGTTCCGTTTTTAGTACTTCATGAATAACCTCTCTACTATTTAGTAAGTAATCAGTAAAAGTCACGACTATACAGTATGATAAGCAATTGCTTATCTTTGTCATATAAAGGCTTTTCATGAAACTAAACATAAATAACACATTTACATCACAACTACCAGCAGATCCCATTACGGAAAACAGCAGACGCCAAGTCACTAAAGCTTGCTATAGTTATGTCACCCCAAAACAAACCGCAAAACCAGAGCTTATCCACGTCTCACCAGAGCTATTAGAGACAATTGGTTTGACCAATCAAGATGCTAAAAGCAAAACCTTTTTAAACGTTTTTACTGGTAATACTGTTTTAGAAAACACAACGCCTTACGCGATGTGCTATGGCGGACATCAATTTGGGCATTGGGCAGGTCAATTAGGAGATGGTCGTGCTATAAATTTATTTGAAGTTGAGCATGATAATGTAAACTGGAAAGTACAATTAAAAGGGGCTGGAGCAACACCTTATTCTAGAACAGCAGATGGGTTAGCGGTCCTACGAAGCTCGGTTAGAGAATATTTATGTAGCGAAGCTATGTACCATTTAGGCATACCAACCACACGTGCATTAAGCCTTGCACTATCCGGCGACCAAGTACTAAGAGACGTCCTTTATAACGGTAATCCAGATTATGAGAAAGGCGCAATTGTAAGCCGATTAGCACCAAGTTTTTTACGCTTTGGGAGTTTTGAAATATTTGCTTCAAGACAAGACACAGCGACTTTAAAAACGGTAGTCGATTATACCATAAAAACACACTACCCGCACCTGATCGCAACTAGTGCTTCTAAAAACACAGCAACATCGCATCAAGAAGCAGAAATCAATAAACAAACCTACGTTCAGTTTTTTAACGACGTAGCAACTCGAAGTTTAGAGATGGTCATCCATTGGCAACGTGTTGGTTTTGTACATGGCGTGATGAATACTGATAATATGTCTATCCTTGGTTTAACCATAGACTACGGACCGTATGGTTGGCTAGAAGGCTATGAGCCTGGTTGGACACCAAACACTACAGACAGCCAACATAAACGCTATCAATTTGGGACACAACCTGATATTGTACAATGGAATTTGTACCAACTTGCCAACGCATTATACCCGTTAATTGAAGAAGCAGAAGGACTAGAAGCTGTTTTAGCTAATTATGCTACACAAAAAGACATCCAATACCTTCAAATGATGCGTAGTAAATTAGGGTTGTCTAACCAAGAACAATTGGATGCCAATCTGATTCAAGAATTAGAGGATTGCTTACAGTTAACAGAAACGGATATGACTATCTTTTTCAGAAATCTAGCCTTGTTTAACACCACAACACCTTCACAAAATTTAGTGGTCGTTAAAGACGCGTTTTATAATCTAAAAGAGGTGTCTGAAGCCATAAAAACCAGATGGAATTTATGGTTTGAAAGCTATGCCGAACGTTTACAACGAGACCCTATTTCTGCGGAAGCAAGAATTAAAAACATGAACAGCGTTAACCCAAAATATGTCCTACGTAATTATATGGCACAATTAGCAATAGACGATGCCGATAAAGGAGATTACAGACTAATCGAAGAGCTGTTTAACCTTTTAAAACACCCCTATGCAGAGCAACCAAAACACGAAAAATGGTTTGCAAAACGACCAGAATGGGCAAGAAACAAAGTGGGGTGCTCTATGTTGTCTTGCAGCTCGTAACAGCAATAAAATAGTAAGCTGTTTATAAATTTTATATAAACGTAATGATTAACAAAATAGCATTTGGAGGCGGTTGTCATTGGTGTACCGAAGCAGTATTTCAGGCATTAAATGGGGTAAATAAAGTAGAACAAGGTTTTGTAGCTTCAACAGACCACAACACTGCTTTTTCAGAAGCTGTTATTGTTCATTTTAATCCAGAAACAATCACTCTTGATAGCTTAATTCAAATTCACTTACACACACATAAAAGTACCTCTAACCATTCAATGCGCAATAAATACCGCTCTGCTATTTATTATTTTTCCGAAGCTCAACACACAAAAGCGCAAACCATAGTATCCCAATTACAATCAGAATTTGACGCCCCTATAATTACCAAAACACTTCCTTTTAAAGACTTTAAACCGTCAGAAGTACAATTTAAAAACTACTATAAAAATAATCCAAACAAACCGTTTTGCAAAACCTATATCCACCCAAAACTAAAGCTACTACAAGCAAAGTTTAGTAAACATTTAACGGATAACCACCACCCTAACCCTATTAAATAGTAGCTATTTAGTATCTTTGTTAAAAAAGAAAAAGGATGTCAGACACTAAAAAACCTGATAGTATTGTCTTTAACCAAGAGACACAAAAATATGATGCGTCTTTAAAACCCTACGCAACAAATGTTGGTGCACCTGCAATAAAAGTGACAGAAAATGTGACTTGGAAAAACAAAAACGTACACAAAGCCAATCAGCAAATTAAAGCCAAGTATTTAGAGCTAAAAGCCGAATACGATAAAATGATGGATGAGCTTGAATACAACAACTTGGTCTATAACGCTAAGTTTAGTTTTCAGCCAATAATTGGAGACACCTACCATTTATACAGAGGTAAAAAAGGACAACCCTTTTTATCCATTATAGCACCAGAACAATGTAATTTTGATTTTATTGGTAGTTTTTATCTAAATTCAGAACATATCTGGAAAAGAATAGACGACCAAGACACGACACAACAATTACAATAACTAAAAAATCCCAAGCTAAGCTTGGGATTTTTTTTATTTAATAGATAAATGTAAACTAAGTACTGTTTACATTACGCTAATTACTTTTTACTATAATTAGTTTCCTTTTTTGTAATCTTCTAAAAACTTAGCTAAACCGCTATCCGTTAATGGGTGTCTTAATAACCCTTCAATAGAGCTTAAAGGACCTGTCATAACATCTGCACCTAATTTAGCACAGTCAATTACGTGCATGGTGTGGCGTACAGAAGCAGCAAGGATTTCAGTTTCAAAATTATAGTTATCGTAGATATGTCTAATCTCTGCAATTAGGTTTAAACCATCTGTAGAGATGTCATCCAAACGACCAATAAAAGGGGATACATAAGTTGCACCAGCTTTAGCAGCTAATAATGCTTGACCCGGAGAAAATACTAATGTAACATTAGTCTTAATCCCTTTATCACTAAAGTATTTACAAGCCTTAATACCATCTTTAATCATTGGTAATTTAACCACGATTTGATCATGTAATTCTGCAAGCGCCTCACCTTCTTTAACCATACCTTCAAAGTCCGTAGAAATCACTTCCGCACTAACATCACCATCCACAATGTTACAAATAGCAACATAATGTTTCATAATATTATCGTGACCAGTAATCCCTTCTTTAGCCATTAAAGATGGATTAGTAGTAACACCATCTAAAATACCCATATCCTGAGCGTCTCTAATTTGGTCTAAATTGGCAGTATCAATAAAAAATTTCATTTTAAAATATATTTAAGTTGTGTTTTATAATTTGGGCGTTACCACAAGGGTCAGGCTATCCGTTATATCTTTTTTTGCTAGTTATGGCAGCAAAAAAAGGATGCCACTACTATCCTTAACGCAATGCAAAGTTACAATTTAAGTTTTGGTTGTAAAATAATGATATCAAATGATATTAACATTTAATCAAAAAAAGTAAAAGTTTGTTTGCAATCTAAATCCTCTTGATAATAATTCATTTTAAAATTATCATGATCCCATTGGAGGTTCCAATTAAAAACCGTGCTTTCAAAATAAATAACCACTAGGGATAACAGACACAATAGGACAATAGTGCTTTTAGCAAAAATCCTATAAACACGATGTTTAACGCTGTCTAAAAGATGGATTAGACCATAAAACACCAAACTCCAAAATAAAATATTAGCGATAAACCCTTTAATAAACAAATCGCCAGACATAGAAAATACCCATGTGCTATCTGTACTTTGCACAAACGGAAAACCTAAAAATTTTGGCCAACGCTCGTCAGTAACACAAACATATTTAAATGTAACTAAGTTAGTCAATGTAAATCCTACAGCTATACATAAAGCAGCTAGATTTTTTTTCATTTTAAAGCTTATAATGATTCAGTAATAATTTTTCGTACAGTTTATCTGGTAATAAAAACTTTAATACTATCGAAAATTTTTGCATCGCTGCCCCAACCTTATAATGTATTTTAGGGTGTTTTGTATTAATAACCTGATGTACTTTTTTAGCAACTGCTATTGGCGAGCTACTATTATCTACATGCTTATCAATGTCCTTTAATACATTAGGATATTTTGTATAAGGCGAGTCTTTTAAAACTGGTGCATGGTAGCGACCTGCAGCAATATTAGTTGCAAAATCACCGGGAGCAATATTGGTAAACTTAACTCCAAAATCTTTAGTTTCCATACGTAACGCTTCCGTAACCAACTCTAAAGCCCCTTTACTAGCACTATAAATCCCACGATAAGGTAAGCCCATATAACCAGCAATAGAAGTAATATTTATAACCAAACCAGACTGTTGATGTCTCATTTGTGGTAGGACTGCTTTAATAACGTTTATCGGTCCAAAAAAGTTAGTATTAAAATTATGTTGGATTTGCTCTTGCGGAATTTCTTCAATCGCACCATTTATTCCAACACCTGCGTTATTAACTAACACATCCAGCTGCCCTTCTGCAGCAATTACCGTTTTAACAGCTGCTGCAATAGTTACCGTATCGTTAACATCTAAAGCTACTAGTTTAAATTTACTATTACTGTAGTTATCTGGATTACGACTAGTACCATAAACAATAAACCCCTTTTCAGTTAAATACTCACCTATAGATTTTCCAATTCCAGAAGATCCTCCAGTAATTAATACGACTTTAGACATGACTTTTAAATAATAAATTTAGAATTGTAAAATTAATAATGCTATTGATAAAAAGGCCTTAAAAGCAAAAAAGATTTGCTAGTTTACACTAACAAATCTTCTTTTTATAATAAATTCCTTTGTTTTAAAAAGGACACTTTAAGGCACAAAAAAAGGCAAGCTACCTACATCACACCGCTACGACCATTTACCTTTGCTTCGTTCCCGACCTGGAGGATTCAACAGGAGCTGGTTGTGTAGGACTTGCCAGGTGCAAATATACAAACTTTTAATATTTTCACAATCATTTTTTATAATCAATTTTAATAAATAACTTGCTCTCAAATATTTTTACAAAATGAAAGCATTTAAACACCTTACAGTCATATTTTTAACACTATTACTAACCGCTTGCGGTAATGATATTGAAGCACAAAAAAAGAGTTTTTCAGTGGTAACTAATGCCCAAAATGGTACAATTAGCATTGATAAAACGTTAGAAATAACACTTAAAAATCCTAAAAACTTAGAAGTTACTTCAGTGAGTTATGAGTTAGACGGAAAAAAGCTTGAGGCTAAACAACCGCTTTCAGAGTTTAAGTTAGGCGAACATAACCTAAAAACAACCGTAAATTTTGATGGCGAAACTGCAATTATCAATCAAACTATTGCTTTATTAAGTGATGTGGCTCCTAAATTTTTAACCGTAGAAGTAATTAATACCTTCCCGCACGACAACACCTCTTTTACCCAAGGTTTAGAGTTTAATAATGGGGTGTTATATGAAAGTACTGGACAGCGTGGCGAATCTAAAATTAGAAAATTAGATTATAAAACTGGAGATGTTATTGCAGAGACTGCTATTCCTGATGCCTTTTTTGGCGAAGGGATTACCGTACTTAACAATACCGTATACCATCTGACATGGTTAGGTAAAAAAGGGTTTACCTACGATGCCACTACCCTAGAGAAAAAAGGGAGCTTTAATTATGGACAAAGTAAAGAAGGCTGGGGTTTTGCTAACGACGGAACCAAGTTATATAAAAGCGACGGAACTAGCCTTATTTGGACTTTAAACGCGGACACTTTAGTGGAAGAAGACCATATACAAGTTTGCACTACCAAAGGAAAAATTGGACGATTAAACGAAATTGAATGGGTAAACGGTAAAATTTATTCTAACATCTGGGAAAAAAACGGAATCGCCATTATCAATCCTAAAAATGGTGCTGTAGAGGCAGTTATAGACTGTACTTTTTTAACCAAACAGATTCCTAATTTTTCGATTAACGAAAATTGTTTAAACGGGATTGCTTACAATCCAGACACAAAAACCTTTTTCTTAACAGGAAAGCGTTGGGATAAACTATTTGAGGTAAAAATCGTTGAAAATTAATGTAATGCCAACTGTTAAAAGATTATAATTTAGCTGTTAAAGTCTCTTAATATTAATTTGTGGTTGATTGATAATTCTACTTTTGGAATACAAACAACCATAAAACCCATTGAAACCATTACTTTACTTAATAGTCTTTTTAACTACCGTTGGCGTATCCGCACAAACTATTAATGGTGTTGTTTACGACTCAATCGCTACTGTTAGTGCTATTAAAATTGAAAACTTAGCTAATAAACAGATGACCTTATCTGATAGTACAGGACAGTTTTATATAGTAGGACAAGTCAATGACACACTAAGCTTTAGTTCTATTTTTTACGAAAATCAAAAGGTAGTTATTAAAACTATTCATAGTACAGAACCTTTAGTAATCGAGCTTAAAGCTGTAGTTAATAATTTGGATGAAGTCAAACTAGTTACCGCATATAAAGAACAACTCAGAACCATTGAAACCGCACAAGCAACACTGGGCAATCAATTAGCTAATGATAAAAAAAACAATCCACACCTTTACGGACAACTAAATAATAAAGGTTTAGATATTATTGAAATAATTGGTTTAATTGGCAAACTGTTTAAAAACAAAAACAAAGCAACACCTGTTGTGGTAGCAACTTATAAGGATTTTAAACAACTGTTTGAAACCTCAAAATTATTTAATAATAAGCTACTAAAAGACACCTTAAATATCCCTGAAGATAATACCAACTTGTTTTTTCAATATATTGAAGCCAAACAGCTAGATAGTGAATTATTAAAAGAAGCTAAAGCCATTTATCTTTTAGATATTTTAATTAAGTCTGGCGCCGAATTTAATTTGCTTTTTCAATAAAAATAAAGACACATACTAAATACCCTTTAAAAAAGTTATATTTTAGTCGACCAAAGTTACAATTACAATTTATGAAGCGTACGCTATATTTTATCTGCTGTGTTGGATTTATCTTATTATGGAGTTCTTGTCGTAAGGATTTCGAGTTTCAGGCTAGTACTGGAAGTTTAGAATTCTCAAAAGACACTGTATATTTAGATACTATTTTTGCAAATATTGGGTCTAGTACTTACAACCTTAAAGTATATAATAATAGTAATGAAGACATCTCAATACCCAATGTAAAATTACAAAATGGCGAAAACTCGGGGTATCGATTAAACCTAGACGGTCAAGCAGGAAAAAGCTTTGATAACGTACAGATATTAGCAAAAGATAGTTTGTTTGTATTTATTGAAACTACTTTTAACACCTCTAACGAACCATTACTAACAAACGAATTTTTATACACCGACAAGATTCTTTTTGATTCTGGAAGCAATCTACAAGATGTGGATTTAGTCACTTTAGTAAAGGATGCTGTGTTTATCTATCCAGACAAAGATAATACTACAGGCGTCATTGAAACCTTGACACTAACAATCGATGGACAACCGGTTGAAACCGAAATACAAGGTCGCGAGCTACTACCAGACGAGTTAACTTTTACAAACCAAAAACCTTACGTGGTTTATGGCTATGCTGCTGTGCCAACTGGCGAAACACTAACAATTAATGCTGGTGCCCGTGTGCATTTTCATGCTAACTCAGGATTATTAGTCTCTGAAGGCGCAACCTTAAATATTAACGGTGCATTAAGTACAGACCAAGAAGCATTAGAAAACGAAGTGATTTTTGAAGGCGATCGTTTAGAGCCACTATTTAGTAATGTCCCAGGACAATGGGGCACCATTTGGTTGTTTGAAGGCAGTTTAAACAACACTATCAATTACGCGACTATAAAAAATGCAACAGTTGGTGTTTTATCAGATGGTAATGCGGATGCAACAACAGATAAATTAACTATAACCAATTCGCAAATATATAATGTTAGCACGTTTGGTATCTTAGGACGAAACACATCAATAACAGCAGAAAATTTAGTGTTAAATAATGCTGGTCAAGCAAGTTTTGCAGCTACTTTAGGCGGAAAATACAACGTCACCCACTCTACTATTGCTAACTATTGGAACAGTAGTTTTAGACAGTTTCCTGCCCTATTAATTAACAATTTTGTTATTGATGCAGATAACACTGCTTTTGTTTCAGATCTAACTGAAGCTAATTTTAGTAATTGTATTATTTATGGTAACGACAACCCTGAGTTATTAATTGATGAGATTGAAGACGACGCAGTCGTATTTAACTTTAAGTTTACTAATTGCTTATTACGTTTTCAGGATAACAGTAACTTCTTTTCTAGCCCAAATTATGATTTTGATGATGCCACACATTATGAAAACATGCTTTTTAATGAAGACCCTAATTTTAGAGACGCGTTTGAAAATGATTTAATAATTGGTTCAGATTCTGCAGCTAATGGTCAAGGTAATGGGACCTTTGCAACGCAAGTACCAAATGATATTTTAGGTGTTAACAGAACAGCAAGTCCAGATTTAGGAGCGTATCAGCATGTTACTTTTGAATAACACCTTATAATTACTTGAAGTTTTAACAATATTTTGGCATAATAATTGTGTTTTCACTAACATCTAACGTTATAAACCCACTTATTATGAAAGCTAAAACAATTACTCCTGCTCTATTAGTTATTTTTTTCTTGTCTTTTACAACAGTAATATTCGGACAAAATAAATCTAACACGGATCAAGAAGCTTTAAACCTTCTTTTAATTACCCATCTCATTAATGAGAATATAAATGATAAACCTAACAAGCCCTATTTAGGTGAAATGACCTTAAAAAACGGGGATGTTATTGAGGGGAATTTTAGTTTAAACAATCCAATAGGTGAAAACTATGTTGTTATTCATTTTATGGAAAATGAAAGTAAAATATACCCAGTTGATACCATAGATGAAGTGTTACTTTATAAAACAGATGAAACAAATTTCGATACAGTTTTCAAATCTGTAAAACAGGAGAAAACACTTTTAAGAGAAGTATATAATAAAAATAACGAAGTAGCTATTTATGATACTGCTATAAGACCATTTAACAATACACTTTCTGGTGAAGTGTATATTAAGGAAAAAGAAGAACTAAAAGCCACTTGGTTTTTTTGGACTTCAGGACCTAAACATGATTTACTAAGGTATATTAGAAACAAAGATGGTATACGTTATAAAAGAAAAGACTTTGAAAGTTTAGAAGACTTATTCAAAAAAGTATAACAAAAAAGCCTGCTATATCAGCAGGCTTTTTTTTCCGCGAAAGCGAAATATATAATTATAATATACTAAGCTACAAACAAAGGTAACTCACTCATCATTGCATTAACTTTAATTGCAATTTCGTCTAGTTTATCTTCGTTATCATGATTCATAATCACTTGATCAATTAAATCTACGATAGCTTCCATTTGGTTTTCTTTTAACCCTCTAGTTGTAATAGCAGCTGTACCAACTCTAATTCCAGAAGTTACAAATGGTGATTTATCGTCAAAAGGCACCATGTTTTTATTAACAGTAATGTCTGCTTTAACCAATGCATTTTCGGCATCTTTACCTGTAATGTTTTTGTTACGTAAATCAATTAACATCATGTGGTTATCTGTACCACCAGAGATAATTTTATAACCACGTTTAACAAATGCTTCTGCCATAGCTGCTGCATTTTTTTTAACTTGTAGCATGTAATGCATAAACGGTTCTGATAACGCTTCGCCAAATGCAATTGCTTTAGCTGCAATAATATGCTCTAACGGTCCACCTTGATTTCCTGGAAATACTCCAGAATCTAAAAGCGAAGACATCATCCTTAATTTTCCGTTTTTAAGCTTTAATCCAAATGGGTTTTCAAAATCTTTACCCATTAATATCATACCACCTCTAGGTCCACGTAATGTTTTATGTGTTGTAGTTGTAACAATATGACAGTGTGGTAACGGGTCGTTTAAAATACCTTTAGCAATTAGTCCCGCTGGATGTGACACATCTCCTAATAATAAGGCACCAACGCTATCTGCAATTTTACGAAAACGCTCAAAATCCATATCTCTAGAGTATGCAGACGCACCAGCAATTATTAATTGTGGTTTTTCGCGAGTTGCAATCTCTTGAATTTTATCATAGTTTAAAACTCCAGTTTCTTGGTCAACACCATAAAACACAGGGTTGTATAATTTACCTGAAAAGTTTACAGGAGAGCCATGTGTTAAATGTCCACCATGTGATAAATCAAAACCTAAAATTTTATCTCCTGGTTTTAGTACTGCATGATACACAGCAGTATTAGCTTGACTTCCTGAGTGTGGTTGTACGTTAGCATAAGCTGCACCAAACAAAGTTTTTGCTCTGTCAATTGCTAATTGCTCCACCTCGTCAACTACTTCACAGCCTCCATAATAACGCTTTCCAGGGTAACCTTCTGCATATTTGTTAGTTAGCACAGACCCTGCAGCTTCCATAACTTGGTCACTAACAAAGTTTTCTGATGCAATTAGTTCTATACCATGTATTTGGCGTTCTTTTTCTGCCTGAATTAATTCAAAAATCTGTTCGTCGCGTTGCATAATTGTATGTTTTTTAATTTTCGCTTAAAGCGAAAACCGTTTTGTCGTTAAATATTTATCAAAAATAAGAAATACTGCTTGTAAATAGTTCAAAAAACATATATTTACTTAGAATTTATAAACAACAAATCAACAATTAGACCTATGCCATTATCAGCAAATAATCCAGATAGAAAATCGTGGTTACACGTGGATAAAAATTCTGACTTTCCTATTCAAAACATTCCTTTTGGGGTGTTCTTAACTAGAGATGACATCATCACTATTGGAACACGAATCGGAGATACAGCTATAGATTTAGGGGCTTTACACCAATTAGGTTATTTTGAAGGCATCCCATTAACGGATGATATTTTTCTTCAAGATACTTTAAACGATTTTATTGCAGATGGACGTAAAACATGGCGTTTAGTAAGAAATAGAATTGCAGAAATTTTTGATGCAGACAATGATTCGCTTAAAAATAATGTAAAGCATAAAGAGATTGTTTTATTTCGTTTAGACGAAATTGAAATGCAATTACCTGTTCAAATCGGAGATTATACCGATTTTTACTCAAGTATAGAACACGCAACTAACGTTGGGACAATGTTTAGAGACCCTGATAATGCCTTATTACCTAACTGGCTACATATTCCGGTTGGTTATCATGGTAGAAGTAGCTCCATCATACCTTCTGGCATCCCTATACATAGACCACAAGGTCAAACTTTACCTGCTGGCGCTACAGAACCAGTCTTTGGTCCTAGTAAGTTAGTAGATTTTGAATTAGAAATGGCGTTTATCACCACAGATGCTAATGACCTAGGAGAACCAATCCCTGTTAATGAAGCTGAAGAATACATCTTTGGATTAGTGTTATTTAATGATTGGTCTGCACGTGATATCCAAAAATGGGAGTATGTGCCATTAGGACCATTTTTAGCTAAAAACTTTGCGTCTTCAATCTCTCCTTGGATAGTTACTTTAGATGCTTTACAGCCTTTTAAAGCAGACAGTCCAAAACCACTTAAAAAGCTATTACCTTACCTGCAACAATCAGGAAAAAAGAGTTACGATATTAATTTAGAAGTAGCAATCCAACCTGAAAAAGCAAAAGAAACTATTGTTAGTAAATCTAACTTTAAGCATATGTATTGGAGCATGTCGCAACAATTAGCACATCATACAGTAAACGGATGTCCAGTAAACTCTGGAGACATGATGGGTAGTGGTACAATTTCTGGACCAACACCAGATAGCTACGGATCGATGTTAGAATTATCTTGGAGAGGTGAAAAACCTGTTAAACTAAATAACGGAACAGAGCGTAAATTTATCAATGATAATGATACTGTTATTATGAGAGGGTATTGTGAAAAAGATGGAACGCGTATTGGTTTTGGTGAAGTTAAAACTAAACTATTACCAATTTTTGAAGCTAAAAAAACCAAATAATAACTTGCTTAATATTAAAAGATTAACCCTTAAATCTCACAATTTAAGGGTTTTCTTTTTTGTTTTGGCACGTTAATTGAAATTCTACTAAAATAGAAACCAATTAAATCCAAAAAAGATGAGAAACTTTACTCTTATTACAGTACTTCTTCTGGTACTAACATCTTGTGTTGGAAGAAAACAAATCGAAAAACAATTACATTCTGGTAATTATGATTTAGCAATTAGTAACGCACTAAAAAAACTAGAAACCAACAAAGACAAAAAGCGTAAGCAAAGCTATGTTGTGATTTTAAAAGAGGCGTATTACAAAGTAGTTGAGGACGACCTAAACAAAATTAACCACTTAACTAAAGATGGTAATCCAGAGTTGTTTGAAACTATTTATAACACTTATCTAGACTTAGAAGCGCGTCAAAACGCTATAAAACCAGTGTTGCCACTAAAAATTGGTAGAAAAACATTAAAGCTAAATTTTAATGATTATAGTGATCAAATTATAGATTATAGAGCCAAAGTATCTGACTATAAATATACTCAAGCGCTAAGCCTTATGGCATCTGATGACAAGTTTGATAACCGTCAAGCATATGACTTATTAGAAGACATTGAAGCTATAAATGCTAATTATAAAGACGTTAGACAATTAATGGAAACTGCACATTTTAAAGGGACTGATTTTGTTTTAGTTACTATTGAAAACCAAACACGTCAAATCATACCACAACGTTTGGAAGCAGATTTATTAAATTTTGACACCTATGGTTTAGATCAATTTTGGACAGCATATCATGCTAACTCTAATAGTAACATTGATTATGACTACGCGATGCAATTACAATTACAACGTATTAATATATCACCAGAGCGTATTACCGAAAAACAAATATTACGCAAAAAAGACATTGTTGATGGTTGGGAATACCAATTAGATGCTAATGGTAACGTTGCAAAGGACAGTTTAGGTAATGATATTAAACAAGACAAAATAGTTAATGTTAAAGCTAGACTTTTAGAAATTAATCAATTTAAATCAACTCAAGTTATTGCTAAAGTAATTTACAAAGATTTAAAGCAAAACCAAATTTTAGACCATTTTCCTATTGATAGTGAGTTTATATTTGAAAACACTTTTGGTACAGTTAGAGGAGATAAAAGAGCTTTAAATGACCAAGACTTAAAGTTATTAAGAAACAGAAAAGTCCGTTTTCCAAGTAACGAGCAAATGGTTTATGATACTGGAGAAGATTTAAAATTTAAATTAAAAGATATTATAAATAGGTATAGTTTTAAAAGCTAACTAAAAAAAACTCTCAAAGTGATTTGGGAGTTTTTTTATGTATTATTTACAGCAGACTATGTTTAGCCAATAAACCGTAAACGGTATTTATTCTATACTTTTTTATTGATTAAAATTTTAATCATATAAAAAATCGGAATTCCAACTAATAAAATCGGAAAGAAGGGTTCAAAATAATTTCCAAATTCAGTCTTATTTCCAAGACCATTTAAAATGGAAGTCGAAGTAAGAAACAGACACATAACTCCTATAATCAACCCTATAACACGTAACATTTGTGTTGACATTTTATAATTATACTTCGCATTATTTTCATTTATAGCTGTCGGATAACTAAATACCCAAGGATATTGATTTAATTTATAAATAGCAGCAGCTATAACCCCACAAATTATTGGACTTGCCCAAAGTATATCTTTAGTGCCATATCCATTTTTATCTTTTGAAGGCCAATTAAAATGAATTGGTAGTTTTTCAGGTAATTGCTGATAATACATACCTATTAAAACAGCCGAAATCACAATAAGCAAAAAAGTCAAACCCTCGATAGACTTATCAAGTTTGCTTTTCTCTATTTTAATTTTTGGTCGATTCATATAAAAAAACAGATTTAAAGTTATAATATAAGAAAATGTAGCTTTTTAAATGAAAATTCAAAATAGTCTAGATGTATAAAATATTAAACTTAATATACATTAATACAACACAGAGTTTTTAGTCGAATTGTTGATTTAGTCGCTTAATAATTAGTTTTCAATTGGAAAATAGTTCTTCGTGTTTCCCTCGATAGTATTCTTAAGATTGGTAAGATTAGTCTCTTCTTGTGTTTTTAGAGAACTTGATACCAAAGCCAATATTGACTTAGAAACCATTCCATTTCCAACACTAGAAGTACTTGAACTTATTTTTGTTTTTTCATTAATCGACTCCATAGAAATTGTATAATCCATATCCATAAAATCAGATGTAAAATTCATTGATATCGATTTGTTAGGGACAATGTTAGTAATTGTTTCTCTAATAATCATCTCTTGTTCATTAGTTACAAAATACACATCCGAAACTGCTCCAACTGTACCAGGAGTACCACTAACATGTTCAATTTTTTGAAAACCATCCAACCAGTCAGACATTTTTTCTTCATCTTGACTAACTGCCCAAGATTCTGCTAATGACTTATTAACCATTATTTCACTTTCATAAGCTACCTCTGATTTAATTTGTCCAATAAGAAAAAACCCAACAACCAAGATTGCCAATATAATTAAGATGTATTTTAAGTATTTCATTTTTTATGAGTTTAAATTAGCATTTATTTTGAATCAAGTCTTAAAGATGTTTCATTTAATTTAGCAACTAACTACTCTATCACTACACCTTTAGAAGTAAAAGATAATCCTTGTTGACCAGAAGTAGATATCATTACAGCTTCAAAGTAAGGAGGAATAGCTCCTTTTTTAGCTGACCAATCAAATACAAAATTAGCTCCAGTCCCACCGTCTATATCAGTTTCGTCTATTACAATTTCAATAGTTTGCATTGGTTTAACATAAATGGTTTCGGTAAAATAGGCTTTAATTAAATCGCCATTAGTATTAAAAAAATCTGCTTCTTTAATAAAAACAGTATCCTTTTTGTTAACATTTCTTAAGCTAACCGTAGCAGTTAAATTATGTCTTTTATGTTCGGTAACACTATAAATTTGAGAATATACAGACAAATAAGTTGCTCCAGATACTAATGTGTCTGATAACGTCTTACTCCATTTCATCGCTTTCCAATTATTAGAAGGCACATCATGATTTTCTTTAGTTTGGTCGCAACTAAATACCATCAAAACAATAATTAAAAGTAAAACGTACCTCATAATTTAAATCAATTTATCAAGATTAATTTCATTAATTGTTCCATGACTAGCATGCGCAACCACTACTCCATTTTTAATTACTAATAATTGAGGGGATTGGTGTATTACTTGAAACTTATAGCCCGTTTCATTGGAAACCGTTCTATAATTTAATAAATCTAAGTAATATAAATCTAAATTTAAGTCCACATCAAAAGCTTCAATAAATTGATTCATAACCATACTACTAATTCCGCAACGTGTAGAATGTTTAAAAATAACCTGCGTTTTCTTATTTGATAATTGCTCTATTTCTTCTAACTGAGCAACATCTGTTAAGTTTTTCCAAGGAAGTATTTTTTCTTCTTTTGGTGTTTTTGATCCTCCAAATAATTTTCCAAACATCGTAATTTTACTTTTAGCAATTAAAACAGTAATAAGTTAAACAAAAATATCATTTTTATAATACAAATCACTTAATATATTGATTGGTTTTGATTAACTTATATAAAATTAGCACTCAACCAGACTGACTAAAAGTCAGTGATAATCAGTGTTTAACAGACATTTTGTCTTGCATTTACAATTGGTAAGGTAATTGACTTATAGCTAGTGTAAATCAATAAAAAACAAAACATTTTCGCTGTAGCGGAAATTAAAAAACATTATATATGAATCCAGATAATTATACAATTAAATCGCAAGAAGCCATACAACGTGCGCAACAAATTGCGCAGAGTTATGGTCATCAACAAATAGAAAACGAACACTTTTTTAAAGCCATTTTTGAGGTTGATGAAAACGTGTTACCATTTATCTTAAAAAAATTAAATGTTAACATTAACGTATTAGAACTAGCATTAGACAAACAATTAGAAAGCTTTCCTAAAGTTTCTGGCGCAGACCTTATGCTATCCAGAGAAGCAGGAAAAACCCTAAATGAAGCCTCGATTATTGCAAAAGCAATGAATGACGACTACGTGTCTATCGAGCATTTTATTTTAGCTGTTTTTAAATCAAACAGTAAAATAGCACAAATGCTAAAAGATCAAAGCGTAACAGAAAAAGGACTAAAAGCTGCTATTGACGAACTTAGAAAAGGAGACCGAGTAACGTCTCAAAGTCAAGAAGAAACTTATAATTCCTTAAACAAATACGCTAAAAACTTAAACAAATTAGCAAGAGACGGTAAATTAGACCCCGTTATTGGTCGTGATGAAGAAATTAGAAGAATCCTTCAAATTTTATCTCGTCGTACCAAAAACAACCCAATACTAGTCGGAGAACCAGGAACTGGTAAAACTGCAATTGCTGAAGGTTTAGCGCATAGAATAGTAGATGGTGATGTCCCTGAAAATTTAGTAGATAAACAAATTTTTGCTCTAGACATGGGAGCATTAATTGCTGGTGCTAAATTTAAAGGAGAATTTGAAGAGCGTCTAAAAGCTGTTATTAAAGAAGTTACAGAAAGTGAAGGAGATATCGTCTTGTTTATTGACGAAATCCACACCCTTGTTGGTGCTGGTGGTGGTCAAGGTGCAATGGATGCTGCTAATATATTAAAACCAGCTTTAGCACGTGGAGAACTGCGCGCTATTGGAGCAACGACTTTGGACGAGTATCAAAAATACTTTGAAAAAGACAAAGCGTTAGAGCGTCGTTTCCAAAAAGTAATGGTCGATGAGCCAGATACAGAAAGTGCGATTTCTATCTTAAGAGGTATTAAAGAAAAATACGAAACTCACCATAAAGTACGTATTAAAGATGATGCAATTATTGGTGCTGTTGAGTTGTCACAACGCTATATTACCAACAGGTTTTTACCAGATAAGGCAATTGACTTAATGGACGAAGCTGCTGCTAAAATGCGTATGGAAATAAACTCTAAGCCAGAAGAATTAGATGTTTTGGATAGAAAAATCATGCAACTAGAGATTGAAATTGAAGCAATTAAACGCGAAAAAGACGAGTCGAAGTTAAAAAGCTTAAGTTCTGATTTAGCAAATTTAAAAGAAGAGCGTAGCGAAATTAACGCGAAATGGAAAAGCGAAAAAGAAGTAGTCGATAACATCCAAAACACAAAACAAGCAATTGAAAACTTTAAGCTTGAAGCTGAAAAAGCTGAACGTGATGGTGATTACGGAAAAGTAGCAGAATTACGTTATGGAAAGATTAAAGAAGCTCAAGAAGAACTAGAAAAGCTTCAAAAAAACTTGCAAGACAATCAATCGGAAACCTCTTTAATTAAAGAAGAAGTTACCTATGAGGATATTGCAGAAGTCGTTGCAAAGTGGACAGGTATCCCTGTTACTAAAATGCTACAAGGAGATCGCGAAAAGCTATTAAAACTTGAAGCCGAATTACACAAGCGTGTTGTTGGACAAGAAGAAGCTATCGTTGCAGTTAGTGATGCTGTAAGACGTAGTCGTGCAGGATTACAAAACCCTGAAAAACCAATTGGAACCTTCTTGTTTTTAGGAACCACAGGTGTTGGTAAAACCGAGTTAGCGAAAGCATTAGCAGAATATCTGTTTGATGACGAAAGCGCAATGACTAGAATAGACATGAGTGAATACCAAGAACGTCACGCAGTAAGCAGACTAGTTGGTGCACCTCCAGGATATGTTGGTTATGACGAAGGTGGACAATTAACCGAAGCGGTTAGACGTAAACCTTACTCTGTTGTACTTTTAGACGAAATAGAAAAAGCACACCCAGACACGTTTAATATCTTATTACAAGTATTAGATGAAGGACACTTAACTGATAATAAAGGACGAATTGCAGACTTTAAAAACACGATAATAATCATGACTTCCAACATGGGGAGCCAAATAATACAAGAGCGTTTTGAAGCTGTTAAAGATGTTGACACTGCTATTGAAGGTGCAAAAGTAGATGTGTTAGCCTTATTAAAACAAACGGTTAGACCTGAGTTTTTAAATCGTATTGACGACATTATTATGTTTACCCCTTTAACGCAAGATAATATTACAGAAATTGTAGGCTTACAGTTAAAAGGCATTACTAAAATGATTGCAAAACAAGGGATTACTTTTGATGCAACACCAGAAGCTATTAAGCACTTAGCAGATAAAGGTTATAATCCAGAATATGGAGCAAGACCAGTTAAACGTGTTATACAAAAAGAAGTACTAAATCAATTAAGTAAAGAGATTTTATCTGGAAACGTAAGTACAGATAGTATAATTTTACTAGATGCTTTTGACGGACAATTAGTCTTTAGAAATCAAGGTGATTTAGTTTCAGAAGAATTATAAGAGTTATAATTGTTGCCTTTTAACATTACAAAACTATTAAAGTTTTGTTAATGCAAAATAAACCATAAAAGGTAACGTTTTCATAATGGTTGGTTAGTTGAAAAGCAACACAATACTTTACTTAAAGTGGCGTGTTGCTTTTTTTTATATCTAATTTTAACTTGCTATTTGTAATCAATTACAATTGTAATGCTGCTTTACTTTTTTCTAATTGAGATTTAAACAAGTCTACCGTTACCTCAGCATTCCAAAACGGAATCATTTTACTCATTAATGCTTTACCTTCTTCAGAATGTAAAATTTCAGGAAATGCTTTCTCTAAAACTTCAATCATCACTGAAGTTGCTGTTGATGCGCCTGGAGATGCCCCAAGCAAACACGTTACACTTCCATCTTTACTACTAACTACTTCGGTTCCAAATTGTAAAACTCCAGTT
The DNA here is from genome assembly GCA_947503885.1 of uncultured Olleya sp. GTDB lineage: Bacteria > Bacteroidota > Bacteroidia > Flavobacteriales > Flavobacteriaceae > Olleya. The sequence continues at coordinate 428,073 of CANNFD010000001.1, forward strand.
TCAAATTCGTCTTTTTTAATAATTTGCACGCGCTGACCGGCAACTAAAATTTCCCAATCCTCACTTTTTGCATCTTTAACAAATTTTCTTAACGCCTCCATCCGGTCTTCATGGGACGATGTAACTTGCTCTATCAGGTACTTAGTTAATGGTAAATTATGCCAAAAGGCACCTAATAAAGGAGAGATATTATCAAAATTGACCGATTTAAACAAATCAAAATTAGACCCTTCTTTTAAAAATTTAGGACTAAACCCTGCAAAAGGACCAAAAAGCAGTTCGCGTTTTCCGTTTATATATCGCGTATCTAAATGCGGGGTAGACATCGGTGGGTCGCCAAGTCCAGCTTTACTATAGACTTTGGCGTTATGTTGTTTTATGATGTCTGGGTTTTTACAGACTAACCATTCTCCACTAATAGGAAAACCGCCATAGCCTTCTTTTTCTTCAATTTCTACCTTTTGTAACAATAACAAACTACCCCCTCCTGCTCCAATAAAAACGTGTTTAGATTCTAGATTATACTTTTTATTGGTTTTAAGATCTTCCATTTGGACAGTCCAATCAATATCCGGACTTGGATCAATATCTTTAACCTCCATATTACATAATACAGGGGTATTATATTCCGTTTTTAAAATATCAAACAACGATTTAGTTAAGGCGCCATAATTAACCTCAGTACCTCTATTAATTCTAGAAGCAGCCATAACCTCATCCGCTTTTCTGTTATGCATAATCAACGGAAACCATTGTTGCATTATGCTACTATCCCTAGTAAAGTTGATAGTATCAAACATAAAATGCTGTTTCATGGCATTATAACGCTGCTCTAAATAGTCTGCGTTGTCTTTACCTATAACCCAGCTATGATGCGGTACAGGATTAATAAAACCACTAGGATTATCAATAAAACCTTGCGCTACTAAATAGCTCCAAAATTGTTTAGACTCTTCAAACTGTTGACAAATCGTGATGGCTTTTTTTATCGAAACTTCTCCGTCTATTTCTGGACAATAATTAAGCTCGCAAAGCGCAGAATGACCTGTTCCAGCATTATTCCATGCAGCAGAACTCTCTTGAGCAACATCATCTAAACGCTCGACAATTAACACTTTTAATTCTGGCTTTAAAATTTTAGACATCAGCGCTAAAGTTGCACTCATAATCCCACCACCAACACAAATTAAATCGTATTCTTTATCTATATCTATCGCTACAGTATTCATTTCTATTTTTTTTTTTAATAAATATAAAATAAATAGTACACTAAAGACTTTTAAGCAAAATAAAAGCCACTTAATAAGTGGCTTTTATAAGTAAACAGACTAAATTTTTTAAAATAATAATTTGATACCAAAATTAACATTCATTGAGTCAAATCCTAAAGAGGTAGTTCCTACCGAATCGCCTTCATCTGGAGACACAACGTTATATCCAAATTGACCAAAAGTAGCTTCTAGTGTTAAAACGTTAGATACAAAAAAGTCAATTCCGGGTCTTAAATTTAAACCATATCCTGTAGCGCCATCATAAATAACAACTGGTGCATCTGCTTGACCAAAAATGTAAAATTTCTCGTTGATATTCCAATATTTTCTAACTAATGGCATTAAAGTAATAGCATCTATAGCATCGGCTTCTCCAACTGTCGTCGAGTTATATCCGACTCCTAAACCTACCGTTACTGTTGGCGAAATAAACGTTCCGATAACTGGCATAATTCCAAATTTACTAACATCTGTTGCTTCGTCATCACTATATTCTAATTGACCTAAAGCCCACCATGCGCCTTGTAAACCTTTGCTATCGTCTTGAGCAGCTACTTTAAAAGATAAAAGTAAAAGTAATGCTAAGGGTAAAAATAATTTTTTCATAATATAATTGATTTATTGATTGTTTATTAGACAAATTTAGGCTTGTCTTAATGCTTAAAAGATGACTTTTGTCATTGTTTATTTAACTTTTTATATTGTTTTTACAGAATAAATTTTGAGTCTTAATGACACTATTTTTTAATAAAAAAACCATTAACTTTAGGTCTTAATAATTTTAGATGAATCCATTAAACAAATACATAGATCACACCCTTTTAAAAGCTAGTGCAACTAAATCAGACATTATAAAACTTTGCAACGAAGCTATATCACACAATTTTTTTTCCGTTTGTGTTAACAGCTGCTATGTTAGTTTGGCTAAAGCCGAATTAAAAAATAGCGACGTTAAAGTGTGCAGCGTCATTGGTTTTCCGTTAGGAGCTATGAGTACAACTGCTAAGGTTGAAGAAACCAAACAAGCTTTAAAAGACGGTGCTGATGAAATTGATATGGTTTTAAACCTAGGTTTTTTAAAAAGTTTGGATTTTGAAACGGTTTTAAAAGACATTCAAGCAGTAAAATATGTGATGCCTAACCACGTACTAAAAGTGATTTTAGAAACGTGTTATTTAAACGATGAAGAACTAACAAAAGCCAGTCAATTAGCAATAAAAGCAGGAGCAGATTTTATTAAAACATCTACTGGATTTGGTACTGTCGGAGCGACTGTAGAGGCTGTAAAACTAATGAAAAACGCGATTAACAACGGTACTACTAAAATAAAAGCTTCAGGAGGAATTAGAGACACAAAAACCGCTTTACAATACATTAATCTTGGTGTGGAACGCATTGGTACTTCAAACGGAATTGCTATTGTAACAGGCCAATCTTCGACAAAAAACAACTACTAACTATTAAGATAAATACCTTAAATTTTATCTATAAAAACTTAAGCTAATTAACATGAGCATACATATTGGAGCCCAAAAAGGAGATATTGCAGAAACTATTTTATTACCAGGAGATCCATTACGAGCAAAATGGATTGCCGAAACTTTTTTTGAAAACCCTGTCTGCTTTAATGAAGTTAGAGGGATGCTAGGTTATACGGGGACATATCAAGGTAAACGTGTATCTGTTATGGGCACAGGAATGGGTGTGCCAAGTATTTCTATTTACGCGCATGAGCTAATCACACAGTTTGATGTTAAAAACTTAATCCGTGTTGGTAGCGCTGGCTCGTACCAAGAACATGTAAAAATTAGAGACGTTGTGTTAGCTATGGCTGCCTCTTCAAACTCTGGTGTTAACGAGTTACGATTTGGTGGTGCAGATTACGCGCCTACAGCAAGTTTTACATTGTTTCAAAATGCAGTTGAAGCTGCAAAAGCAAAAAACATCCCGATTAAAGCTGGTAACGTATTTACGTCTGACGAGTTTTATGCGGACGATTTTGAGTCTTATAAAAAATGGAGCAAATTTGGTGTGCTTTGTGTAGAGATGGAAACTGCTGGTTTATATACAGTAGCTGCTAAACACAATGTCAATGCATTAACTTTACTAACCATTTCAGACTCGCTTGTTACAGGTGAGAAAACAACAAGTAAAGAGCGTGAAACTACGTTTAAAGACATGATAAAAATTGCTCTAGATTTAGCTTAATTAAGTTTTATAAAATTGTAAAGTATTATAATTGGTCTATGTTTTTGGTTATTCTGGACTTGTTTAAAAATTTTATAATGCAATAACACTTTTAAATAGTGAACGTTAAAAAAGTACAAGGTGGTACTGTTTTCTTAAAGATATAGCTATATTAAAATTCATTTAAATTGATAATTAAATACAATATTAATAACAAACAGCTTTTAAAATCATGTGCAAAATGACAGCACAATTAACATTAGTTTTATTTCTATTTTATTAGCTTTGCATCAATGCAGAAAAAGATAAACATACTTAATAAGAAGGCTAAATTTCAATATGAAATATTAGACAAATACACTGCTGGAATTGTTTTATCCGGAACAGAGATTAAGTCTATTAGAAATAGTCAAGCCTCCATTGCAGAATCTTTTTGCGAATTTAATGAGCAAGGGGAGCTGTTTGTTATTAACATGAACATCCAAGAATATGCTTATGGTAATTACTACAACCACAGACCAAAAGCAGAGCGTAAACTTTTATTAAATAAAAGAGAGCTAAAAAAACTACTTAAAGAGGTCAATACTTCTGGTTTAACAATTATACCATTACGTTTATTTTTAAACGATAAAGGTTTAGCCAAGTTAGACATAGCATTAGCTAAAGGTAAAAAACTGTACGATAAGCGAGAGGTTATTAAGGACAGAGACAATAAACGTGACTTAGACCGAATTAAGAAAATTTATAATTAATTAAAAAATTATAATTTTTATAACAATTTTCAACTTCATTAAGTTTTAAGTTTGAGGGTAGGCAACCATTTTATAAAAAATTACGTCTATACTATAAACAACCAACTTATATGAAATACTCACTTCTAACCCTATTTGCTCTAGTAAGCACTCTTACTTTTGCACAAATTACCGGAACTGTAACTTCTGAACAAAATAAGCCACTTCCTGTGGTTAATATTTTTATAGAAAACACCTACACCGGGACCACCACCAATAATGATGGTAATTATCTATTAGACATTTCAAAAAGTGGAACGCATACAATTACCTTTCAGTATTTAGGATATAAGACTTTAAAAAAGACAGTTTCTGTAAACAAATTTCCATTTGTATTAGATGTTGTGTTAACAGAAGAAGATATTAATTTAGATGAAGTCGTAATAAATTCTGAAGAAAATCCTGCTAATCAAATTATTAGACAAACTATTGCTAAGCGTAAAGAAAACCTTAATAAACTTAACGCTTTTAAAGCCGAATTTTACTCTAGAGGATTACTAAAAATGGTCGATGTACCTGAAAAAATAATGGGTCAAGAAGTGGGTGATTTAGATGGTGCGTTAGACTCTACAAGAACTGGTATTGTTTACTTATCAGAAACAATTTCAAAATTAGAATATCAATCGCCAAAACCTATAAAAGAAACCATAATAGCTTCCAAAATTAGTGGAGACAGTAATGGTTTTAGTTTTAATAATGCGACTGATGTCGAGTTTAACTTTTATCAAAACACCTTTGAGTTAGGTAGCGAGATTGTGTCTCCTATTTCGGACTTTGCTTTTAATTACTATAAATATAAGTTAGTTGGTACATTTTATGATGACTTAGGAAACCTAATAAATAAGATAGAATTACTACCAAAACGAAAAAACGACAAAGCATTTGGTGGCTTTATTTATATCGTGGAAGACCAATGGAGTCTGTTTGGTACAGATGTTACATTAACAGGCCAACAAGCACAAATACCAGCAGTTGATTATTTTAAGATTAAACAAACATTTACCTATTACAACACGGACAAATTATGGGTAAAAACCACACAATTATTCGATTTTAAATTCGGAATTTTTGGATTTAATGGCGATGGACGTTTTACAGCAGCTTATAGTGATTATGATTTTAACCCCAATTTTGATAAAAAAAATTTTACAAGAGAAGTCTTGTCATTTGAAGATAATGCCAACAAAAAAGACTCGTTATATTGGGATAAAAAACGACCAGTACCACTAACAACTGTCGAAGCTGACGATTATGTAAGACGCGACAGCATCCAGTTAATTAGAGAATCTAAAACCTATTTAGACTCGGTAGATCAAGTTAACAACAAGTTTAAATTAGGTAATATTCTAGGTGGATATAGTTACAATGACACGTATAACAAGACTTCTTTTAGTATCTCCTCGCCTATTAGTAAATTAGGCTTTAACACTGTACAAGGTTGGAATAGCGCATTAACCGCAAGCTATAAAAAACGCTTTAAAGACGACAGTCCAGAATATTTTAATATGTCCTCTTCAGTAAACTATGGGTTTTCTGACGACAGACTTAGGGCAACCGGCAATATAAACTACAGATTTGATAATAAAAACAGAGCATTTGTCTCGCTATCAGGAGGTAGTAAGGCGGAGCAGTTTAACACAAACCTTAAAAGTTTAGAGTTATTAAACACGTCTTATTCGTTGTGGGCAGAAAAAAATTACCTAAAAATTTATGACCGTAACTATGTACAACTTAATTATAGTCAAGAGCTGGTAAATGGTTTGTTTTTATATTCTGACTTAAGTTATAACCGCAGGCAACCATTATTTAATACTACAGACCAAGCTTGGTATCCGCAAGATGACAGAGATTACACTAGTAACAATCCGCTAGATCCTACTGCAAACGGAGTCGCGTCCTTTGATGCGCACAACATCATGAAGTTTAATCTTAATACACGTATTAACTTTGGACAAAATTACATGAGTTACCCATTTGGCAAATACAACCTACCAAACAGCAAAATTCCGACCTTATATTTAGGTTACCAAAAAGGGTTTGGAAGCAATATTGACAACTATAATTTTGATCAATTTAAGGGACAATTATACCAACGCTTAAATCTAGGCAACAAGGGTGATTTAACCTATTTAGCAAAAGGAGGTGTATTTAATAATGCAGATAACATTGCGTTTGTAGACTACCACCACTTTAATGGTAACCAAACCAATACAGTTATAGATGGTAATTACATTAATGCCTTTAAGATATTACCATACTATGCGTTAAGTACTAATAAGGCTTACGCCGAAATACATGCCGAACACAACTTTAAAGGTTACATTTTAAACAAAATCCCGTTGTTAAATAAGCTTAATTTTAACCTAGTTGCAGGTTTTAATGCAGCAGCCACAAAAGAAAACAAGCCTTATACCGAATACTCACTTGGTCTAAGCAATTTAGGTTGGGGTAAAATGCGTTTTTTACGTGTCGATTATGTCAGAGCTTACCAAGGAAGCGGTTTAGTAAACGATACCTTTATGTTTGGCTTTAGTTTTTAACTAATTTAAGCACTGCTAATTAAAGCTTGATTTTGTCAGAAAAAACCGCTAACTTCGTTTAACGCTTGATAAAAAACATTGAAACGATTTTTTATCAGAGAAATTAAACGAACCATCCTAAAAACCCTCTATAATTATTAATTCTTATCCTCCAAAAGCGGAACAAATCTAAACTCGCCAAACTCAGTTTTCTCAAAGTCTTTAGGTCCTTTTCTAACAAAAAGTGTCATAGTTTGCACCTCATTACCAACTGGGATAACTAAACGCCCACCAATAGCTAATTGTGCCAATAAAGGATTAGGCACAAAAGGGGCACCAGCAGTAACAATAATACTATCAAAAGGGGCTTCTTCTTTTAGACCTTTATAGCCATCACCAAAAATTAGTTTTTTAGCACGATAGCCTAGTTTTGGTAAAAAGCGACTTGTAATTTTAAATAACTCTTGTTGTCTTTCTATACTATAAACTTTAGCTCCAATATCGCATAATACAGCAGTTTGATAACCACTACCTGTACCAATCTCTAACACTTTGTCGCCTTTTTTTACTTCCATTAATTCTGTTTGAAAAGCAACGGTATAAGGTTGAGAAATAGTTTGGTCTGCTGCAATAGGAAACGCTTTATCTTGATACGCATGATCCAAAAAACTAGAATCCATAAACAAATGTCTTGGTATTTTGCCAATTGCATTTAAAACAGCCGTATTAGTAATTCCTTTGTCTTTCAACACAGCAACAAGCTGTTGACGTAAGCCTTTATGTTTAAAAGTATCTTTCAATGGTAGTGGATAGTTTAGAGCATAAAATTACTTCAAATATTTAAAGTGCAAAAGGTTTTCAATCAATTTATAATTTTGTCTTAAATCCTATATATAATTATCAGATTCATATAAAATACTGTGCAAAAAAACTTATTTTTGTTCAAAACAGAACAAACTATGCTAAAAGCTGGTGTATTAGGTGCTGGTCACCTTGGAAAAATTCATCTTAGATTATTAAATCAATCAGAAAAATTTCAACTCGTTGGATTTTATGATGCTGATCAGGACAATGCAAAAAAAATAGAAGCCGAATTTGGTTACAAATATTTTAATACAATTGAAGGTTTAATTGAAGCGGTAGATGTTGTTGACATTGTCACCCCTACCCTTTCTCATTACGATTGTGCTAGACAAGCTATATCTAAAGGCAAACATATTTTTGTCGAAAAACCTATTACCAATACAGTACAAGAAGCTGAAGGCTTACGTGCTTTAGTTGCAGAATATGGTGTTAAAGGACAAGTTGGACATGTCGAGCGTTTTAACCCTGCATTTATTGCTGTAAAAGACCAAATAGATAGTCCAATGTTTATTGAAGCCCATCGTTTAGCCGAGTTTAATCCGCGCGGGACTGATGTACCAGTGGTTTTAGATTTAATGATACATGACATTGACATTATATTAAGTGTTGTAAAATCTAAAGTAAAAAATATTTCGGCAAGCGGCGTTTCGGTTATAAGTGACACACCTGATATTGCTAATGCACGTATCGAGTTTGTTAATGGTTGTGTAGCCAATTTAACCGCTAGTAGAATTTCGCTTAAAAACATGCGTAAAACCCGTTTTTTTCAACGTGATGCTTATATTTCTGTTGACTTTTTAGAAAAAAAATGTGAGGTTGTAAAAATGAAAGATGCTCCAGAAAATCCAGGAGATTTTGATATGGTATTGCAAAATGCAGAAGGCGTTAAAAAGCAAATCTATTTTGATAACCCAGAAATTGCTGCAAACAATGCTATTTTGGATGAGCTAGAAGCTTTTGCAAATGCTATAAATAACAACACAACGCCAATTGTAACCTTACATGATGGTACAGAAGCTTTGCGTGTAGCAACCATGATTATTGATCAATTTTAAAATTTAAACACCATGACAAATAAAAAAGAAAATGAAGGAAAGAAAAAAACGCTTTTGTCTTACATAGTCGATTTTTTTGTCAAAGCGTTATTTGGAAAAAAGAAAAAATAACAAACACACTAATATAGCATCCCATTACAACGGGAGTTAATAAAATAAACTTATTTAATGAAAAATATTGCAGTTATAGGTGCAGGAACAATGGGTAATGGTATTGCTCATACTTTTGCACAATCAGGATTTAAAGTACAATTAATAGATATTAGCGAAGCGTCTTTAAAACGAGGCATGGATACTATTGCTAAAAATTTAGACCGTATGGTGTCTAAAGAAAAAATAACAGAAGCTGATAAAGCAGAAACTTTAGGTAATATTACAACTTATACAAGTATCGAAGAAGGTGTTGAATATGCTAGCCTAGTTGTTGAAGCTGCAACAGAAAACCTAGACTTAAAATTAAAAATATTTAAGCAATTAGACCAGGCTTGTGGCGAGGATACTATTTTAGCTACAAACACGTCTTCTATTTCTATAACACAAATCGGAGCTGTAACTTCTAGACCAGAGATGGTAATCGGGATGCATTTTATGAACCCTGTACCAATCATGAAATTAGTTGAGATTATCCGTGGTTATAATACTAGTGACGAGGTAACTAATACTATAATGGAGTTATCAAAAACGTTAGGTAAAATACCTACAGAAGTTAATGATTATCCTGGTTTTGTTGCAAACCGTATTTTAATGCCAATGTTAAACGAGTCTATTGAAACCTTATACAACGGTGTTGCTGGTGTTAAAGAAATTGATACCGTAATGAAACTTGGTATGGCACACCCAATGGGACCTTTACAATTAGCGGATTTTATTGGTCTTGACGTATGTTTATCTATTTTAAACGTAATGTACGATGGCTTTAAAAACCCAAAATATGCACCTTGCCCATTGTTAGTAAATATGGTCAATGCAGGAAAATTAGGTGTTAAATCTGGAGAAGGATTCTACGATTATTCAGAAAGCAGAAAAGCAGAAAAAGTGTCCAAACAGTTTATATAGTTAAAAGAGAACATAACAGCACATGACCAAAATAGTTCCTTTTAAAGCAGTACGACCAACCAGAGACAAAGTTAGCTTGGTTGCGTCACGCTCTTACCAAAGCTATACACAAGCACAAAGAGAGGCACGTTTGGATCATAATCCGTTTTCATTTTTACACATTGTAAATCCTGGTTACAAATACGATAAAGAAATCTCTGGAGAAGCCCGTTACAAACTAGTCAAAAATCGTTATTCCGAGTTTAAAGAGGATGGTGTTTTTAAGCAAGACCAAAAACCTTGTTTTTATATTTATAAAATAGTAGATAGAGACTTACAGGTGTTTAATGGTATTGTAGCAGCAGCAAGTATTGAAGATTACAATAAAAATATTATTAAAAAACATGAAGACACTATCGCTTCTCGCGAAACCGTTTTTAAAGACTATCTAAAAACGGTAGGTTTTAATGCAGAACCGGTACTACTAACCTACCCTGACAATGCTACAATTTCTAAAATTATAGCAAAAAAACAAGAAGAACGTGCCGAGTTTGAGTTTACAACAACTTATAGAGACACCCACTATTTATGGCTAATTGAAGACGATGCAGACCTAAAAGCTATTACGGATGCTTTTAGTAAAATGCCAAAACTGTACATTGCAGATGGACATCATCGTTCTGCTTCTTCGCAATTACTTTGTGAAGAGTTAAAAAACGAAAACAAAAATCATACAGGAGATGAAACGTATAACTTTTTTATGAGTTATTTAATTTCGGAATCCGAATTACGCATACACGAGTTTAACCGTTTAGTAAAAGATTTAAATGGACTAACAAAAGAAGAGTTTTTGATACAATTAGATACAATGTATCGTATTGAAAACCGAGGACTTACCCCTTATCAGCCATTAAAACCACATCATTTTAGTATGTATTTGGATGGCGAATTTTACTCGTTACACCTTAGAAAAACAGAATATCAATCTAACACGTCTTTAGACGAATTAGATGCACAAGTGCTTTTTAAAACCATATTAGAGCCCATTTTAGGAATTTCAGATTTACGTAACGATAACCGCATCCATTACACAAGTGGTAAAAGGGATATAGTTAACCTAAAAAGCATGGTGGACAGTAAAACCTATACCGTAGGTTTTGGTATGGTTCCTGCAACTATCCACCAAATGAAACAAATTGCAGACGACGGTTTGACCATGCCACCAAAAAGCACATATATAGAACCTAAACTTAGAAGTGGTGTTACTATTTATGAGTTTTAACTTAAGTTGCACTATGAAACAAGTTTTAACTATTTTAATCTTTTTGTTTACTTCATCTATCTTTTCTCAAGATTTTGAAGGTGTTGTAACCTACAACATAAATTATACGGTAAACACACCAGAGCTATCTATTGAAGAATTAAAAACTACTATGGGTGTTGATGTAGTAACTTATTTTAAAGATGGTGCTTATTTAGAAAAAACTAACTCGACTTTTATGAGTTATCAGCAATATACCCCGAAAGACACCCTTGTTTATTTTAAAAACAATATAAAATCTGACACCCTTTTTTATTATAAAGTAAATACTAAAACTAATGCTACTTTTACCTATCAAATTGAAAAAGAAACTGATACTATTTTAGGTTATGTTTGTGATAAGCTAATCATCAATGATAAGTATGGTAGCAAAACGTATTATTACTCTAATAAATTAGCCTTAAACCCAGAGTATTATAAGTTTTTTTTAACCTCTAATAAAGATAAAATTGTTAAATTAATGCAAGCAATATATCTAAGATTAGAAATGAATTTTCCTGCATTTACAGTAGATATTACAGCTACAAAAGTGAAAAGAAAAAAACTTAAAAAATCTTTATTTAAACTACCTAAAGATCAAATTTTAATTGAAAGCGACTATTAAAATGAGTATAAAACAAAACCTTAATACTATACAACAATCTTTACCTGAACACGTCACATTAGTTGCAGTCTCTAAAACTAAACCCATTAGTGATTTAATGGAGGCTTATAATGCTGGGCAACGCATTTTTGGAGAAAACAAAATCCAAGAAATGACAGACAAATACCAAGAGATGCCAAAGGATATTAAATGGCATATGATTGGTCATGTACAGCGTAACAAGGTAAAATACATGGCGGAGTTTGTAAATTTAATTCATGGTGTGGAAAGCTTTAAATTACTTAAAGAAATAAATAAACAAGCCAAAAAGCACGATAGAGTTATAGATTGTTTACTTCAAATTAAAATAGCTTCAGAAGAATCTAAATTTGGGATGTCACCAGAAGATGCAGCAGCTTTGCTTCAATCTGAAGACTTTTCTGCTTTAAAAAACGTTAATGTTACAGGTGTCATGGGGATGGCTACTTTTACAGAGGACCAAGAACAAATTAGGCAAGAATTCAATTTACTTAAATCAACTTTCGACTCACTTAAAGCAATACATTCTAATTTAAAAACTATTAGTATGGGTATGAGTGGTGATTATCAATTAGCAATTGATTGTGGTAGTACTATGGTTCGGGTTGGAAGTAGTATCTTTGGCGCTAGAAATTACAATTAAAACACAGACTCCATTTACACAATAATTGACATAGAAACCACTGGTGGTAAGTTTAATGAAGAAGGCATAACCGAAATAGCAATCTATAAATTTGATGGCCATGAGGTTGTAGACCAATTTATTAGCTTAGTAAATCCAGAGCGCGAGATCCAACCTTTTGTTGTAAATCTTACAGGTATAAATAGTAAAATGCTACGCAATGCTCCTAAATTTTATGAGATTGCAAAGCGCATTGTAGAAATTACTGAAGATACTATTCTAGTAGCGCATAACGCAAAATTTGACTATCGTATCTTAAAAACCGAATTTAAACGACTTGGGTTTCCGTTTGAGCGTAAAACACTATGTACCGTAGAGTTGGCAAAGGACTTAATCCCTGATCAAAAATCTTACAGCTTAGGCAAACTGGTTAGATCGCTTGGTATACCTGTTACGGATAGGCATCGTGCTTCTGGTGATGCTTTAGCAACCGTTAAGCTGTTTAAATTATTACTTAACAAGGATACTAATAAAACTATTATAAAGGAATCTATACGGAAAGAGCCAAAATTTCAAATGGAACCCCGTTTAATAGATATTATCGATAATTTAACTTCAGACACTGGCGTGTATTATATGCATAAAGCTGACGGAGAGGTTATATATATTGGCAAGAGTAAGAATATTAAAAATCGGGTAAATCAACATTTTACTGGTACGACACCTAAGTCTAAAAAAATGCAAGCGCAGGTTGCAACCGTAACTTATGAACCCACTGGAAGTGAGCTAGTCGCACTTTTAAAAGAAAGTGAAGAAATAAAACGTAACAAACCTATATTAAATAGGGCTTTACGCCGAAGTGTTTTTACACATGCCTTATACAGTTTTACAGATAATAATGGTTATATAAACTTAACAATTGATAAAGCTGATGGCAGAAAACCTTGTATTACTACTTTTAGCACTAGACAAAGTGGACGTCATTTTTTAGAAAAAATGGTTGAGGAGTATGAATTATGTCAAAAGCTATCTGGTATATATAAAACAAAGACTAGTTGTTTTAATTACGAAGTAAAAAAATGTGAAGGCGCCTGTATTGAAAAAGAAACTCCAGAAAGTTATAATAAAAGGGTGCAGCTTTTATTGGACAAATACAGTTATAAAAATAAAAATATGGTCATTATTGATCGTGGTCGAGAGGTAGACGAGCGTAGTGCCATATTAATACAAAACGGAGTCTTTAAAGGTTTTGGATTTTATAATCTAAATTATCAAATCAATAATTTGGAAATTTTAGAGTCTATTATAACCCCAATGGAGAATAATAGAGACCAACAACACATTATACAAAGTTACTTAAGAAAGAATAAGCGCTTAAAAATTATTCAATTAGAAACTAACTAATTAATTCTCTTTTTTTATAGTATTTTTACCTTATGAGTATGCCAAAAGAAAATTCGTATTGGAGAGCTAAACTACATGATATTATTTATGAAGCAGACACACCTGCTGGTAAATTATTTGATGTGGTATTACTGGTTTTAATTCTAGCAAGTATACTTTTAGTGATGCTAGAAAGTGTCGAGTATATTGACTTACAATACCATGATGCTTTATATGTGGGAGAATGGATTATCACTGTTTTTTTTAGTATTGAATATATTTTGCGTGTCATAACGGTTAAAAAGCCATTTAAATATATTTTTAGCTTTTACGGTATCATAGACTTTTTGTCTACAATCCCAATGTATATTTCTTTTATTTTTGCAGGTTCGCATGCCTTAATAACTTTAAGGGCCTTACGTTTATTAAGAGTATTCAGGATATTAAAACTAGCCAGATACTTAGGTGCATCCAATCAGTTACGCGACTCTATTATTGCCAGTCGTGTTAAGATATTTGTATTTTTATTTGCAGTACTAGTTACATCCATCATTTTTGGAACTATTATGTACCTTGTAGAAGGTGAAGAAAATGGCTTTACTAACATCCCTAAAAGTGTTTATTGGTGTATTGTAACCTTAACAACCGTTGGTTTTGGAGATATTGCTCCACAAACAGCATTAGGTCAATTTATTACTACAATAATCATGATTTTAGGTTATGGTATTATAGCAGTACCAACAGGAATTGTTTCTGCCGAGTATTCTAAAAACATGAAAAAAGACGATGATACTATCGGTAAAGTACCGCCTACTCCTAAAGCACTACATTTAAACACCAAACAATGCTCTAATTGCCTAAAAAATAATCATGATGACGATGCAGAGTTTTGTAAATCCTGTGGAAGTGATCTTAACTAATTTTATCATTTAGACCACTAGAAGTGAAAAACCATACTAAATATTTAATCTCAATTGTCGGACCAACAGCTATTGGTAAGACTGCACTTAGTATTAAGTTGGCAAACTACTTTAAAACCGAAATCATATCTGCAGATTCTAGGCAGTTTTTTAAAGAAATGAGCATAGGCACTGCTGCACCAACTATTACAGAGTTAGAGGCTGCTAAACACCATTTTATACACAACAAATCTATTACAGAAGACTATAATGTAGGTGCTTTTGAAAAAGAAGCCATCAAATGTATAGCAATGCTTCATAAAACTAATGATGTTGTTATAATGGTTGGTGGTTCTGGATTATATGTAGATGCTGTTACAAATGGTTTAGATTACTTTCCTGAAGTAGACAAATCTATTAGAGAGCAACTAAACTTAAAATTAGAAACTGATGGTTTAGAAGCGCTTCAACTTCAACTTAAAACTTTAGACAAAGTTTCTTACAACACTATCGCGATTGACAATCCAAAACGGGTGATTCGTGCTTTAGAGGTTTGTATTGGTAGCGGTCAGCCCTATTCTTCGTTTTTAAATAAAGATAAAAACAAAAGACCATTTAATACCATAACAATTGGATTAGAAGCGGACCGTAACATTATCTACGATAGGATAAACCAACGTGTTGATATAATGGTTAATAATGGTTTAGTTGAAGAAGTTAAAGCATTATTACCTTACCATAACTTAAACAGCTTAAATACAGTTGGCTATAAAGAGCTTTTTAATTATTTAAATGAAGAATGGACTTTAGATTTTGCAGTTTCTGAAATTAAGAAAAATTCAAGACGTTTTGCAAAACGCCAATTAACTTGGTTTAGAAAAAAACCAGACACGTTTTGGTTTGACTATAAAACACCTGTTGAAAAGATAATTTCAAAAATTGAAACTGTAATAGAATGAACTCTTTTTTAAGGAAATTATTGATTTTTTCTATTCCTATTTTGTTGTATATCATTATAGTTTTGTCCTTAGATATTTTTAAAATATTTAAAGATTATGATAATTATTATGATCAAGATATCACCACATTAAATAGGTCGTTGGTTTCAACAAAAATCTACTTAAAACATAAAGACAGTATTAAATACAATAGCTTTATTTTTGGAAGTTCTAGATCTCAAGCTTTTAAAACACCACAATGGACTAAATACTTGCCCGATGATGCTGTACCTTTTCATTATGATGCACATAGCGAAGATTTATATGGGATATTTAAAAAAATAGAATTTTTAGACAGCATTGGAGCTAATATTGACCACACTTTAATAGTTATAGATAGAGAAACATTAGCGGGTACTAGCAAAAGATTAGAGCATTTACTAATTAACCCTTTAGAGTTTGGAGATGTAACCAAACTACAGTTTTATGGGAGTTATATAAAGGCTAATCTTAATCCAAGATTTATACTAGCTTACACTGATTTTAAGTTTTTTAAAACTTATAGAAGCTACATGAAAAATTATGTGAGGATAGACAAATATCCCGATACATTTACTCCTGTTTTTAACGACTCTTACTACGGATTAGCAAAAGAAATTAAAGAGGATAGCTTAGGCTATTACAAAAGGTTAAAACAAAAAGGGGTGTTTTATAAAAGACCTAGACCCTCTATAACAACATTAAAAAAAACAGAAAAAGAAGTAGCGTTGTTGTCCAGTATTAAAGCGATACTAAACAAACATAACACTAACTATAAAATTGTAATTTCGCCATTATACGATCAAATACCAATGGAAAAAGAACAATTAGCGTTGCTCTACTCTATTTTTGGAAAAGAAAATATCTATAATTTTTCTGGAGTTAATAGTTTGACGTCCTCAATTAGCAATTACTTTGAGAGTAGTCATTATAAACCTAAAGTTGCAAATACTATTTTAGACTCTATTTACTAAAACAAAAAAAAAGCCAGCAATAACTGCTGGCTTTTTTTAAAGTATTTGTTTTTAATTAATCTTTTTGATTAACTACTAATCTAAATCCTTCTCCATGAATATTTAAAATTTCGACATTTGGGTCTAATTTTAAATACTTTCTAAGTTTTGCAATGTAAACATCCATACTTCTTGAGGTGAAATAATTATCATCTCTCCATATTTTAGTTAATGCTAACTCACGTGGCATTAAATCGTTTTCATGTAAAGCCAACATACGAAGCAATTCGTTTTCTTTTGGAGACAATTTAACTTGTTCTCCTCCATTATATGTTAAAAATCTAAGTTTTGAGTTTAAATCAAAACCACCAATTTTAAATTCAAATTGTTTGCTATCTGCAACAGTATCGTTTGCTTTACGTTGCATGATTGCTTTAATCTTCATTAACAATACCTCACTATCAAAAGGCTTGTTTAAATAATCATCTGCACCAACTTTATAACCTTTTAGCACATCTTCTTTCATTGCTTTAGCGGTTAAAAATACGATAGGCACCTCTGCATTTTTTTCTCTAATTTCTTTTGCTAAGGTAAATCCGTCTTTATATGGCATCATGACATCTAAAATACATAGATCAAAGTCACCACGTTTAAATTTTTCAAAGCCTTCCATACCATTTTTTGCATGGGTAACTTCGTAATCATTCATTGTTAAATAGTCCTTCAAGACTGTTCCAAAATTTGGATCATCTTCTACTAATAATATTCTTTTTAATTGTTCATCCATAATACTACGAGATTAATGGAAGCTTTATTGTAAAAGTACTTCCTTTTTCTTTTTCACTTTCTACTGATATATGACCTTGATGGTCTTCTACTATTCTTTTTACATAAGCTAAGCCCAATCCATGACCTTTTACATTATGTATGTTTCCTGTGTGTTCTCTATAAAATTTTTCGAAAACACGTTTTTGAGCTATTTTGCTCATCCCACTTCCATGGTCTCTTATATGCACTAAAATATTATTACCAGCTAACTCTGTGGTTACAATTATTTTTGGTGCTTCTGGAGAATACTTTATAGCATTATCCAATACGTTTACTAAAACATTGGTAAAGTGCGTCTCATTAGCTAACACGGAAGACCTTTCTGCATTTAGATGGGTTTCTATATGTCCACCTCTATCTTCTACAATAAGCTCCACGTGCGATATAGCGTCTTCTACTAAGTCGTTTAACTCTAGTGGCTCCTTACTAATATTTAGTTCGTTTTTTTCAAGTTTAGATATTCTAAGCACATTTTCTACTTGTGCATGCATCCGTTTATTTTCTTCTTTTATCATTCCTAAATAACGTAAGACTTTTTCTTTGTCATCAATTATTTTAGGGTTTCTAATTGAGTCTAATGCCAAATTAATTGTTGCTATTGGCGTTTTAAACTCATGGGTCATATTATTAATAAAATCTGTTTTTATCTCTGATATTTGACGTTGTCTTATTAATTGGTATAATGCACTTGAGTAAGCTATTACAATAATTAATGTAAATACTATTGACAAGATTAACATTGTTAAAATAGAGGATAAAATAAACTTTTTACGCTCCGGAAAATTAACTAGCAATTGGTAGTTACTTTTATCGTTTTCATTATAAAAAAACGGAACACTAAAAGTTGACGCTTTATTAAGCTTAAAATCTTCAGTTTTAATTTTTGTTGCTAAATCGTTACTATATATAGCAAACTCGTACCCAATATCAATATCATTTTCTATTAGTTTTAAAGCTAATAATCGATTTATTTTATCAATATCCACACGTTTGTGTATCGGCTTTAAATACGCTTTATCTTTATAAACTGTTTCAAGCGCAATGCGTGTACTTTCGTTTAACTTACTTAATCTAGATAACATAGAGGATAAGTTTTTATTACCATCTATTGTATTGTTTTCTATAATTTCGGTTTCTCTTTTTTGTAAAATTCGTTTTACGTTTAAACTATCTAAACCTATGTCAAAGAGCGCTGAAGAGACTTTATAATTTTCTTCTAAAATACCGTTACGGTATATTATAGTTTCATTAGTGTCTGGATTATCTTCTTTTATATAAATGTTTATTATAGCAGTAGTATCGTTTACATTTATCGATCCTTTACTTAATAAGTCATTAAATTTTCTTAAATAATCTTCTTTCTCTTCGTTTTCTACAATGTTAGACACATAACTTAATGCTTTTCTAACATTAAAATTAAATTGCTTTTCAGTGTTTTGAAGCGAATTGTTGATATAATAAGCCTGAACTAAAATAATACCTATTAAAGAGCAGCTCATTAAAACGACTAATACAAGAAAAATCCTTCTATTCATTACCCAAAATTAAGATTTTAACATTTACCAATCTTACCATTTAACCTTACATTAACAAAAATGTTAAAATTTAAAGTTTTGTAAGGGTTTGCAATAGTTTATTATGAATTTGATTAACCTGAAGTTTAGTAGCATTTAAGTCTTCATTATTAATAACAAAATTGGAGCCTTCTATTTTTTGTTGATCACTCCATTGATTATTCATAATAGCTTTTACCTTATCCTTAGACGAGTTATCACGTTTTATAACGCGTTGTAATCTTGTCTGTACTGGCGCAACTACTGTAATTATAAAATCGTATCTATGTTGACTATTGTTTTCAAAAATAATAGCGACTTCGCTAATTACATAAATGGCTTTTTGTTTTTTAACCCAGTTAGAAAAATGCTTTGCCACTTTTGGATGTACAATAGCATTCATTTTTTTTAATAACTCTTGATTGTTAAAAATCTGACTAGCAATGTAAGGTTTGTTAAGTGCATTGTCTAAATAGGCCTTGTCACCAAAAAGTGCGATTAACTTACGCTTTATAACTTTGGAGCGATTCATTAACGCTTTAGCTTCTGTATCTGCGGTATAAACAGGCACTTCTAAATCTTTAAAAAAGTTAGCTACTGTAGTTTTACCACTACCAATACCTCCTGTTAATCCTACAATTTTTGGTGTCATTCTGTTATAATATATTCTATTTTTTGCTGAAGTAACCTTACATTTTTAACGTTATTAGGTTGCTTTACTAATTTAGGTTTTAATGTAGAGTTTCCTAAGGCTTCATTATAATCGCAAATAATTTTAAAGTCTTCACCTTTAATAGTATTAAAATTTTCTAGACTAGTAGTATAGCTTAAAGCGACTTGTTTTGGAAAGTAATTGACCTTTAAGCCTTCCGGAATATTAATAATCTGAATTGGTAAATCCAAAACACCTTCAGAAAATTTTGAAACTTTTACAGATAAATTGACTTGTTTTAAATTAGTTGAAACCTCTTTATTTAAACTATCTAGTTTTAAAGTTACGCTTTTATTTATATCTGACTTTACATCAGCTAATTCTATTTTATGAGATTTAATGTTTTTTATTGATTTTAATAAGCTACTTGGTCCAATTAATTTAATACTATCTGGTTTAGATCTAATAGAATCTAAAGTATTGTACCCTTTAGCATACTGGATTTTTGTACTTAAAATAATTGGTACATACTTAATAGCGTTAACATCAAACCTGAATAATAATGTATCAGGGTTTATACTAATTATTGTTTCGTCTTTACCAAATTGTTTATTGATGTTTGAATACCCTTTTGAAACACTCCAAATAAAAGTCGAGTCTTTTTTTGAAACATCAGTTTTAAAGTTAATATCTAACCTTGGGGCTTTTAAAGCATATTTTAACCAATTAAAGCCCGTTGTTTGGATGGTGATATCAAGTTTTGACTGGTTGGTATTAACAATTACATGTGTATCACTAATATTTTGTGGTTTTACATTAAATGCTAAGGTAGCAGTGTAAACTTTTGATAATTTAGTTAAAACTAAAATTGAAAACGCTAATACAAAAAACAGTAAAAAGATATTAATCTTCTTACTTTTAAATAAACCTAATACTTTAGTTTTAAAATTTTGCATTATTTAGTTTTAAAAAATAAATGTGGAAATATTATTTCTGGTGTTTCATTTTTAAACATTAACAATAGTGTAGACCTTAAAAAACCATAACCATAGCCAAAAAACTGTATTGTAACTGCTAATAATGCTTGAAAAGCTATCACTAAGTTTTGAGTTTTAATAAGGGCTGTAACAAATATCAAGCTATAATATAATAGTATTAAATATAAGGGTAAATATATTTTTAAACAAGCCATTACAAGCCCGATTATAATACTAAAACTAAACAAAGTTGGAAACCAATACGTCACCTTTTTTGTTTGTGGATGCCATTTATTTAAAATTGGTCTAACTGCACCAAATTTATTGACTTGTTTGTAAAATTTAGACCAAGAAATGCGCCTTTTATGATAGACGTATGCTTCCGGAATCAAGGTGGTTTTATAACCTAAATTCCATAAACGAATTGATAAATCAGGATCTTCACCAGGGTGAATATTACCAAATCCATTTGTGGCTTCAAAAGCTTTTTTTGATAATCCCATATTAAAACTTCTAGGCTGAAACTTGTCTAAACTAGCTTTATTACCTCTAATCCCACCTGTTGTAATTACAGATGTCATGCTAAAATCAATTGCTTTTTGCAGGTTTGAAAAGGATGTATGTGCTTTATCTGGACCACCAAAACAATCAACATAGTTATGGTTTAAACTAGAAACCACTTCGTTTAAATAATTACTTGGTAGTAAGCAATCACTATCCAAAATTATAAAGTAATTTCCTTTTGCTTGTCTCATTCCAAAATTTCTAGAATCGCCTGGACCAGAATTTGGTTTAAAATAATAAGATATATTTAATTGATTTTTAAAGTTGTTTACTACAGCTTCGGCTGTTACAGTTGACCCATCTTCAACGATAACAATTTCATAAACAAAGTCCCCATTTAATTTGACAAAGCTTTCTAAAAGCTCCTCAATTTCTATTGGGCGATTATATACAGGTACAATAAAAGAAAAACTTAATTTCATACAACAAATGTAAGTTAATCGTATAAAAAAAGCCACCTAAAAAGGTGGCTTTTAATTGTATTAAAGTTTAAGATTAGTTCTTAATTACTTTTATTGTTTCTGTTACATTATCAACAGTTACTTTAACAAAGTAAGCTCCTGATTGTAAGTTAGACATGTCTACACTATTATTAACACTGTTAGGTGCATTTCTGTACACTTCTTGTCCAATCATGTTATAAACAGACACATTAGAAATCTCTTTTTGAGCATTTAATGTTAAGTTATCATTAACTGGGTTTGGATAGTAAGAGAATAATGATTCTTTTTGGAATTCATCAACACTTAAACCTGTACCTAAAGTAGCAGTATCTGTAGTCGTTAGATTAATTGTGAATGGTCCTTCAGGATTATCTGTTGATCCACTCCAATAACCTATGTTAACCCAATATTGTGTATTTGCTGTTGCAGTAAATGAAGCTGTTTCAGCACCTCCAGTTCCTGCACTATCAGCATTTGTAACACATGTAAATGCATCACAACCACCTGCTAAAACAGTGATTTCTGGATCCCATCCTACTACGTCAGTAATAGCAACAGTAATATTTCCAGCATCGACAACTTCAAAAGTATACCAAACACCATCATTTGCAGATCCACAACCTGTTACAGCAATAAAACCATCGTTATTTGTTGCTCCAGAAGCGTCTTGCATATCTCCATTACTAAAATCTGATATTACAGCTGCACCCGCACAAGCATCATTAGCTGGTGGGCAAGCTGCTTGAGTTAAATTAGCAAAAGTCTCTGTACAATTATTATCTTGATCATTAACAGTTGTTATACTAACATCTGTTGCATTAACATAAGGTCCAAAAGTAAACGTACCTACATTATTAGCTGTTTGAGAAACACTACCTTGATCATCAGAAATTGTTAATGAAGTTGCAGAACCTAAATCTGTAACTTCTACAACTATATTAAATCCACCTGACACATCACAGTCTTCTACTACTGTAGCAGTAGCCACAGAAGGCGTACAAGCTACAACAGACCATTCTAAAGTGAATGTTCCTGACCCAGTAGAAAAAGCAGATTGAATCCAATATACTGTTTGATCTGAACCTGTTGTATTAACCCACTCTATATTACCTATATCTGGATCGTCAACACAATCAATTAACACATCTCCAGGACATGTTGCTCCATAAGCTAATCTATGCTTAGAGTCGTATCCATTTTCTGTTTGTCCAATATTTAAAGTACTTCCATCTGGTACAAGTATTGAATAAATAATATCAGGAGCAGATGCGTTAGTTAAACAATCTACATTAAAGTTATTTGTTGCGTCAGTCGTTGTTGACATTAAAGGACTTGTTAAAGTACCTAAATCAATGACACCCGCACAATCATCATTTGCTGGCGGTGTTGCAATAGTTGAATACGTCACTTTAACCCAGTCACTATATGTACCACCTCCACAATCTGATCTTACGTAAAAGTCGTAAGCAGTAGAAGGAGTTAAAGAAGAAAAAGTTGCTGTCATAGCTGTTGTTGACGTACCTGACGCTGGCTCTGTTGAAGGAGATGGTAAATTTTCATATTCCCAAGTCGTTTCAGAACCACCTACAGCCCATGTAAAAGTAGATGAAACATCACTTAAAGCAGTATTTGTAACTGATGACGGAGTAAAACAAGATGGTGCTTCTGCAAAAGACACATTGTCAATTGCCATATCACCTTCCCAAGTACCTCCACTAGTAGCTCTAAAAACAACTTGAACTGTTTGACCTGCATATGCAGATAAATCTACAAACGCTGTTACAAAAGGATCAGTTTCTGCTGTTTGTTGTTGTCCTGCAAGAGTAAACTCTACAGTACCATTTACTAATACGTCTAAATTACCCATAACTGCACCATACATATGATAAGAAAAAGATAAGGCAGGAGTAGTAAGTGGTGTTAAATCTACTAAAGGTGCATTTATTTCTGCAACATCTCCAGTTCCCCCTGCAGAAGCTTCAGTAAATAGATAGTTACCAGTAGTAACTGAAGGCGCAGGACCTGTATCTCCTGAACTAGTATCTGTACCAGCTGCTAGTTCCCAAAAATAAGCTCCTCCAGTACCTGACCAGCAATTTTCTGAAGCGAAAGCTGTAGTAGCTACTGTAAAAGTTTCAAAATCTTCTGTATAAGGCGCAACAATAGCATCACAAGCTGTAGTAAATGATACTGGACCTTGTACTGCTGTTACAGTAGCTCCACATTGTCCTGACACATACACATCATATGGTGTATTGCTTAATAAACCAGAAGCTGTATCCATACCTCCTGTTGCTGTTGCATTAGAGTACACTGCTGCGTTAGCTCCTGCTGCACTTTCTCCTGCATTATAAACTTCTACAAGTGCAGAGTCATTACCTGTACCTAAAGTCCATGATATATCTAAACCATTAGCTGTAATGTTAGCAACAGCTATATTTGATACTTCCGAACAAGATGCTGTCGTTGTAAAAGTTACAGGACCAACTAAGTTACTATTTGCTGTTGTACCACTACAAGCTGCAGTGATATAAACATCATAAGTAACAGATTCTGCTAAACCTGTAGCAGTTATCATTGTAGCTGCAACGTTAGCATTTGCAAATACTGGTGCATTTCCTCCAGCAGCGCTTTCTCCTGTTAGGTATACTTCAACATTATAATCAACTTCAGAAACACCTCCTGCAGACCAAGAAATATCAGCACTTACGTCAGTTAAATTTGCAGCTGTAAGACCTATAGGGTCTACACAAGAGTTTGCAGCAACTGTTAAGTTTTGTACTGTTGTTGTATGACATGTAGAATCCGTAGTACATGCTGCGTCTACAGTAACATGAAGTCTAACAGTATCAGCAGTAATAGCTGTAACTGTTAATGGTGACATACCATGTGCAATAACTGTGTCTGTTGCATCTGTAATAGTTACATAGTTATCAACCCCTCCTTCTGTATTAGTAAAAGTATAATCATCGCCAATAATGACATTGCTTATTGTATTGTATTCTCCCGCATAAGTACAAGTACTAATACCTGTAACTGTACCGTCATTTGGGGTGGTTTCTGAACCAAAGGAAGTCCCAACAATACATTGAGACCAAGATATGGCTGACACCATGGTAGCCAAAAATAATAAAGTAATTTTTTTCATATTTAACTTAGTATTAATTAGTATTTAGTATCTAATCCTTAAAAATATTGATTAATTCCTAACCAATGTACTAAACGAGCGTGAAATCGATAAAAAGCTTATTTCGTAGTTAAAATGTAAATGCATAAAAAAGCCTTACCAAAATGGTAAGGCTTTATAAATTATATATGTAAAATTTTAGATATCCGAACCTTCTACAAATGCATCCATAACAGCATCACTTACTCCCATATTACTAAAACCACCATCATTATAAAGGTTTTGTAAAGTAACACGCTTTGTTAAATCGCTAAACATTGCTACGGTGTAGTTAGCACAATCTATAGCTGTTGCGTTACCTAATGGCGACATTTTTTCCGCGTAAGCGATAAAACCATCAAACCCTTTTACACCACTACCTGCAGTAGTAGGTGTTGGAGATTGAGAGATAGTGTTAACACGTACTTTTTTATCTCTACCAAAAAAGTAACCAAAACTACGTGCAATACTTTCTAGGTAGGCTTTATTATCTGCCATATCGTTATAATCTGGAAATACACGTTGTGCTGCCATATAGGTTAAAGCTACTATACTTCCCCACTCGTTCATTGCATCTTTTTGATACAAAGTCTGCATGGTTTTATGAAAAGACATTGCCGAAACATCTGTCCCTTTTTGTGTCCATGCATAGTTTTGATCTGTATAATGTTTCCCTTTTCTAACATTAATTGACATCCCTATAGAGTGTAGTACAAAGTCAATTTTACCTCCTAAAATCTCCATAGATTTATCTACAAGGTTTTGTAAATCCTCTTCGCTTGTAGCATCAGCTGGTATAATTTGAGAACCTGTTTTTTCTGCAAGCTCATTAATTTGTCCCATACGCATTGCAACTGGTGCATTGGTAAGCACAAAAGTCCCGCCTTCTTCATGAACACGTTCTGCTGTTTTCCAAGCAATCGAGTTTTCGTCTAATGCTCCAAATATGATTCCTCTTTTTCCTTTTAATAAATTGTATGACATAACTTATAGTTTATCAGTTGATTTGTTAGTTTAATATAATATACTTCAAATATAGTATTTAAATTTTTTTTATTTCGCTTTCGCGGAAATTAAGCCACTAATTTAATAGTTGCTTTGCGTGTGCTATTGCCGAGTCCGATAATTGGGTACCCCCTAACATTTGTGCTAGCTCCACAACACGCTCGTCATAATTAAGCATTACCAAGTTAGTCGTTGTGATCTCGTTAACGTCTTTTTTATAAACTTTAAAATGTGTGTTTCCTTTAGCTGCAATTTGCGGTAAATGGGTAATACTAAACACTTGCATTTTAGCACTCATTAACGCCATTATATCTGCCATTTTATTTGAAATCTCACCGGATACACCTGTGTCAATCTCGTCAAACATTATGGTTGGTAACTTTACATATTTAGATAAAATAGATTTTATGGCAAGCATTATTCTTGATAATTCTCCTCCTGAAGCTGCTTTTTTTAGCACATTAAATTGTCCGCCTTTATTAGCAGAAAACAAGAAGCTTAACGTATCTTTTCCGTTGTTTAAAAATGTTTCTGATGCTTCTAAGCTTATATTAAACTGTGCATTTGGCATCCCTAATTGACTTAAAATTGCTTCTAATTGTTTTTTTAAATCCGGAATAGCTTTATTACGTTTGTCTGTAATAATTTTTGCCTCACTATTTAATAGCTTTTCTAAAGCGTTAATTTCTTTTTCTTTATCTAAAATATCTTGATCTGCATTTTCTGAAGCTTCAACCTTTTTAGATAATGCTTCACGGATTTCTATTAACTCTTCAACAGATTTTACCAGATGCTTTTGCAGTAAATTATTGATGTTAGACAATTTTGCATTGACTACCGTTAACCTATTTGGATCAGCATCTAACTTGTCCTCAAAGCGCTCTATATCTACTAAAACATCGTCCAAATCTATTAAGCTACTGGTTACCCTATCTAATAAATCTTGATAAGTATTAGAGATTGAAGCTAGTTTTTGCAAACTTGACTTTAACTCTCTTAACGACGTTAAAACCCCTGTTTGCTCTTGGTTTAATAACGCATTAGACTCTTCCAATTTTAGTTGGATTACCTCTACATTATTTAATAATTCAAACTCCTCTTCAAGTTCTTGTAATTCGCCTTCTTTTAAATTAGCTTCTACCAACTCGTTTAATAAAAACGAATTATAATCGTGCTCTTTTATAGCTTCTGCTTGAAACTGCTGCAGTTGTTTTAATTGCTTTTTAAGTACTTTATGTTGTTTTAAATGCAGCGCGTAGGTTTCTAAATTAGCATCTGTTTTTGCTAATGCATCAATCACCTGAAACTGAAATGCATCATCCACTAATTGCATAGTTTCGTGTTGCGAGTGTATGTCTATAAGTTGTCCACCTAACGCTTGAAGGTTAGATAAATTTACGGGCGAGTCGTTAACAAATGCTCTAGATTTTCCGGATGGTAAAATCTCGCGTCTAATTATTGTTTGTGTATCGTAATCTAAATCTTGTTCTTTAAACAACGATTTAAGCTTGTAATTTGAAATATCAAAAGTAGCTTCAATAATACATTTTTTTTCAGGATTGCGTAAACTTGATAGGTCGGCACGTTTTCCTAAAATTAATGATAAACCTCCTAATAGTATAGATTTACCTGCTCCAGTTTCTCCTGTAATAATGGTAAACCCATCATTAAAGTTAACCTGAAGTTGGTCTATTAGTGCGTAATTTTTTATAGTTAATCCTGTAAGCATTCTTAAAGTGAAAAGTTAAAAGTTAAAAAGAGAAAAGTTTTGGTTTTTCGCTTTTTAAGAATGAAAATAAATCTATTTAAAATTTTATATTTCTCCATTTAGAAGAATGCATTGGAGCGACTTTATTAAGTATCTCCACTAAATCTGCAATGTCAACACTAGGTCCATCAGAGAAGATTTGTTCAATTTCTTCTGCTTTAGCATCAAAAAACACACGAAGTAAATACGAGTTTGGACGTCTTCTATTCATGTCATTAAATAGACTTAAAGCCATTACCAACTCGTTTTTAGCGTCTTTTTGGTTGTCGCTCATGGTATCTAAACCACGTCTATGATAATTATACATTACCGTTCTAAACTCTTTAAAAGTAGGTGATAACAAGTTATCAATTAATGCAAATCTACTTTGCAAACCATCCTCTAGTTTCCAGCCAGAATAGTTTTCTTGTTGCGAGTAGTTTACTATGTTTTGTGCTTGTCTAAAAAAGTCGTTTCCGCCTTCTTTTTTAAACGACTCTGCATCCATACCTAAAATCATATTAATATGAAAACTCAAAACAGAGATTAGATTAGAAGCATATTGCGTAGGATTGTAAGTTAGGTTTTCAAACTCGACATACTCAAAAGTAAAATCC
Organism: uncultured Olleya sp.; assembly: GCA_947503885.1. GTDB lineage: Bacteria > Bacteroidota > Bacteroidia > Flavobacteriales > Flavobacteriaceae > Olleya. Next base: position 456,124 of record CANNFD010000001.1, read on the forward strand.
TTATCGTTTATATTATATATAGGTGTAGTATAACTAGAGCCAAATACTGGTCTAGAAGATTGTACTTGTAATGTTGCTTTGTAACTATTACCAGAATACTCACCAATATTAATTACAAAATTACAATCAATACGCTCTTGCGGTTCTACTTTTTTATCGGTCCATCTAGTATTAGAAATAAACTCTTTTAATTGTTTTTCTAATGTTTTAAACTGCTGTAAGTTTTCATCACCTGTTTGTTGTGCATTAACAACTACAGTTGCGTTAAGCTCCTGAGCATTTAATGTGACACTAAAACAAATTAAAAATAGAAATAAAAGATTACGCATTTAGTGTATTTATTATAGTATTAAAAAGGTCTTTAGCGACTTCTGTTTTAGATTTTAACTGGTAAACGGTAGCTTCTTCTTCCTTATTAATTAATGTTACTTTGTTGGTGTCAGACTTAAAACCTGCACCTTTGTCGTTTAACGAATTTAAAACAATTAAATCTAAATTCTTCTTTTTTAACTTCAATTTTGCATGTTCCAACTCGTTGTTAGTTTCTAAAGCAAAACCAACTAAAAATTGATTGGTTTTTATTTCGCCCAACGAGGCTAATATATCTTTAGTCTTTTCCAGTTCTAATGTTAACGTTGACTCTTTCTTTTTTATTTTCTGAGTGGCTACATTTTTTGGTCTATAATCTGCAACTGCTGCAGATAAAATAGCAATATCACTATTTTTAAAATGAAGATGAGCAGCGTCGTACATATCCTGAGCACTAACAACAGGGATCACAGTAATTAAACTGTGTTTAACCGTTTGATGTGTTGGTCCAGTAATTAAAATAACTTTTGCACCAAGGTTAGCAGCTGCTTTAGCAATCTCAAAACCCATTTTTCCAGAAGAATGATTACCTATAAATCTAACAGGGTCAATAGCTTCATAAGTTGGACCTGCAGTTATTAAAACTGTTTTGTTTTTTAATGGTAACCCTTTTATAATATCGTTTTCTATAAAAGTTACAATATCCTCTGGTTCTGCCATACGACCTTGTCCCACTAACCCACTTGCTAACTCACCAGAGGTTGCCGGAATCATGATATTACCAAAGCTTTTAAGTTTTTTAAAAGTATTTACAGAAGAGGGATGGATGTACATATCCAAATCCATAGCTGGTGCGAAATACACTTTGCATTTTGCAGACAAGTAGGTTGCTAATAATAGGTTATCACAGGTCCCATTTGCCATTTTTGACAAGGTATTTGCTGTTGCAGGAGCAATAACAAAATAGTCTGCCCAAAGTCCTAATTCTACATGGTTATTCCACATAGCATTATCGTCTTGGTCGCTAGTAAATGTTGAGTGTACTGGGTTTTTAGAAAGGGTAGATAATGTAAGCGGTGTTACAAAATCCTTAGAAGCAGGTGTCATAACGACTTGTACGTTTGCACCTGCTTTTATAAATGATCTGACTAATGTTGCAGTCTTATAAGCAGCAATACCAGCACTGATGCCTAATAGTATATTTTTGCCACTTAATATAGACATATGTTTAGTCTTGGTTGTCTTGCTCTGTGTTTCTGTGGTAGATTTTACCATCTAACCATTCTTGTACTGCTAAAGCGTGAGGTTTAGGTAATTTTTCGTAAAACTTAGACACTTCAATTTGTTCTTTGTTTTCAAAAATTTCTTCTAAGCTATCGTTATAGGTAGCAAACTCTTCAAGCTTTTCTATTAATTCTTTTTTAATTTCAGAATTAATTTGCTCTGCTCTTCTAGAAATAACAGAAATAGCTTCATAAATGTTACCTGTTGGCGCATCTATTTCGTTTCTATTGTACGTCGTAGTTGTTAACGGAGCGTCGATTTTTTTTAAATCCATAATATATTAGCTTTTGGTACTATATTGTTCTAATTGTTCTTTTAAACTTTCTGCCATTTTATCAGCATCTTTAATAAACTCTGACTCTGAATAAGCTCTCTTAAAATTATTGTAATAAGATAATGCAGTATTTAATCTTGCTTCTTTTTTATACTCTACACTTTTTGTAGCTAATTGATAAGCTGAGTCTAATCTGTAATATAACGCTTTTTCACGAAGCGTAGTCCCAGGAAAGTCTGCTATAAAGTTATCAAATGCATTTATTGAAGCTTGAAAATCTGAAATGTGATTGTATTGTTTTGCAATACTGTATGCTTTTAATTCTAACTTATATTGTAACTCTTTTACCAATTCGTTAATTTTTGGCATGTATTGAGACTCTGGATATAAATTAGCAAACAATTGTAATTTTTCTAATGCATGATCGGTATCATGTTGATCTTTAGAATATACTGGTGATAATTGTGCATAGCTTAAAGCACTTTTATAATAGGCTTCTTCAAGTTTTTCGCTTCTTGGATAAGATGATGCAAAACGCTCAAATCTATAACCTGCTAAATAGTGCTGCTCTGTTTGATAATAACAATCGGCATCTAAAAACATTAGTTTTTCAGCTTGAGGTTTACCTCTATAAGCAGGAACAATCTGAGTAAATATGCGACTTGCTTTGTTATATTTACCGTCCTCATATAGTTGTTCTCCCATTTTAAACTTAAGCCCAACATCTTCAGACTTTAATGCCTTTTGATACTCGCTACAAGAAGTAAAAACTAAAAATGTAATTAAGATGTAAAATAAATTCTTCATAAAATTTTAACGAAGCGCAAAAATACGCTATTTAAATGGATTTTAAAAATATAATTTGATTGCTAAAGTAATTGAAGAAATCAAGTTTGATATAGGATTAAGTATTATTTAACTTTTATTAAAATTACTCATAAAAGTGTCTATACTGTTTTGCAATTGATTTGTTGCAGGCACCAATGGTAATCTTACTGTTTTATTACACAAGTCAAGGTTATTTAAAACCGCTTTAATCCCCGCTGGATTGTTTTCTGAAAATATTAAATTTATTATTTCCATCATTTTAAAATGAAGTTGGTAAGCGTCTTTATTTTGACCTTTTAATCCAAGATTAATCATTGTAGAAAAAGGTTTTGGTAACGCTTGACCTATTACTGAAATTACTCCTGCTCCACCTGCCAACACAACACCTAATGCTAAATCGTCATCCCCTGAAATTATTGAAAAATCTTCAGGCTTATTTTTTAACAATTCTAAATATTGTGAAATATCATTTCCAGCCTCTTTAACTGCAACAATATTATTAAAATCATTAGCTAATCGCAATGTGGTTTCTGGCAGCATGTTTTTAGCTGTTCTTCCTGGTACGTTGTATAAAATAATTGGTACTGGACAAGCTTCTGAAACAGCTTTGAAATGCTGATATATGCCTTCTTGAGTAGGTTTACTATAATAAGGCGACACAGATAAGATTCCTGCAATATTTGATAAATCCGTAGCTTTAATTTCTTGGACAACTGCTGCAGTATTATTACCACCAATACCTAAGATTAAAGGCAAACGACCTTTATTAAATTTAATTATAGCTGCAACAATGTCTTGTTTTTCTTGCTTTGTAATAGTAACACTTTCTCCTGTTGTACCGCAAATAACGATATAATCAACCCCGTTGTTAATATTATATTCTACTATATTTTCTAATGCTTTATAATCTACCGATAAGTCTTCTTTAAACGGTGTTACTATTGCTATTCCTGTACCTAAAAAAGGGTTACTCATTATTTAATTTATTTAAAATGTTTAGGTATTTAATTAATTCTGTTTTAAAAATTGATTTATCTTTTAGTTTAACATCAATTATCAAATCGTTTAAATCCTGATTTGCATTATACATTCCTACTTTTAATTGTGCTTCTGTTGCTGCTGTAACAACTTGAAGTGCTAAAGCTTCGGTTTCATAAAAATTAATTAGAAGGTCAAATTTAGTAGCAACAAACTCTTTTACTACTTGAGATTTAAATTGTCCTTTCCAACCTAATTCTTTTTCTGAAAAAGTATTAGTATAAACAGATGTTTGGTCCTTTTTATTATTAAAAAGAGAGAGTATTTTAATATTATTTTGACTAACCTTTAGGTCTTTAGCTAAATTATTAATCCAATCTAAATCTGAAAACTCTTGGCTATCTACTAATACTCCAATACGATTTACAAAAGCAGTGCTAGGCGTTAAAACTCGGCTTTTCACACAATTTTTAATATACTTTTTATTAGATTTTTCTTTAAATCCTTTTAAAATCATTTATCTTTATTGCTTTGATACAAATGTAGTAATTGTTACTATATTAGCTTTAAATTATTCGACTTTAAATATGAATTACAAATATCTTTTTTTTCTGCTTTCAATTCTCTTTTTAAATTCCTGTAAGCAAGAATCTTACTCGTTAACAAAAATTGAAGGAAAACAAATTCCAATTACCGACACATTAGCTACCGATGAAGCTATTGACGCATTTATTAAGCCTTTCCGCGAAAGCGTTAATAAAGATATGAATGCTATTTTGTCTTACGCACCACAAACGTATAGCAAAAATGATGGTGACTTAAATACTGCTATTGGTAATTTAATGGCAGACGCTGTTTTAAAAGAAAGCAATCCTATTTTTAATAAAAGAACTGGTAAAAATATTGATATAGTTTTACTAAATCACGGAGGGATACGCTCTATAATTTCTAAAGGAAACATCACAACAAAAACTGCTTTTGAAATTATGCCTTTTGAAAACAGCGTTGTAGTTGTAGCTTTAAAAGGACAACAAATAGATAGCCTTACTTATTTTTTAAGTAAAGCAAAACGCGCTCATCCAGTTAGTGGTATTAAATTAACCCTAGATAAAGATTATAATATTACTGAAGCTTTAGTAAACAATAAGCCTATTGAAAAAGACAAAACCTATTATGTAGCAACTAATGATTATCTATATAGTGGTGGTGACAGAATGCGTTTTTTTCAAATAAATGACACTTTATATAGCCTAGATTATAAAATTAGAAACGCGATGATAGACTACTTTAAAAAAGTAGACACTATTAAGCCAGTAATTGACGATCGATTTATCCAAACTAAATAACCCGAAAATGAAACGTAGAGACTTTATACAACAAGCAACAGCAGCTACAGCTTTAATAACAGTTGGTGGTTATGGATTACAATCTTTTGCAACCTCAGCTAAATCTAAAAAAATAACTATTTTACATACCAATGATGTGCACAGTCATATCGATGCATTTGGTCCTGAAGATGGCAGAAACGCCAATAAAGGTGGTGTTGCTAGACGTGCTACATTAATCGAAAACATTAGATTAGAAAACCCTAACACGCTTTTGCTAGATGCAGGAGATATTTTTCAAGGGACACCGTACTTTAATTATTATGGTGGTGAGTTAGAGTTTAAATTAATGAGTAAACTAAAATACGATCTAGCTACTATTGGTAATCATGATTTTGATAATGGTATTGACGGGCTATATGCCCAATTACCTCATGCTGACTTTGGTTTTGTGTCTGCCAATTATGATTTTAAAAACACAATATTGGATACCCATGTAAAACCATATCAGGTTTTCAAAAAAGAAGGCATTAAGATTGGTGTGTTTGGTTTAGGCATACAACTACAGGGACTTGTTGACAAAAAAATGTACAAAGAAACTGAGTATTTAGACCCTATTGAAGCTGCTCAAGAAATGACACGCATTTTAAAAACTGATGAAAAATGTGATTTAATTATATGCCTATCTCATTTAGGTTATAATTACAGAAAAACACCAGAAAAAATCAGCGATTTAAACCTTGCTAAAGCAACAAAAGATATTGATTTGATTATTGGTGGGCATACACATACTTTTTTACCTAAACCAACTGTAGCACAAAACATAGAAGGTAAAAATGTATTAGTAAATCAAGTGGGTTGTTACGGAATTAACCTAGGTAAAATTGACTTTTATTTTGATGCTGACAACAGTAAAAAAGCAGAAGGCACATCGATTATTGTGTAGTCCCTAAGCGATATTGACTTGCTTTTTATTATCTATATATTTTAATTTAATATACATATATAGAAAATAGAAACCGACACCTATTAATGAGGTATAAGCAATCTGTAATAACTGTTCTGAAGAAATAAATAAGTATGCTACTTGTACCATCTCTGAAAACACAATACAAACACTTGCTAAAAACAATAATAAACCCTGCTTAGTTTCGTGATACAGATAATGCACTAAAGACAACGATAAAACTAATAATATTAGCACGTTGTAGGCAACCTCTATAGCAAAATCCATAGAATAAATTACTATAGCCTCATCTTGCATTATCATTTGATTTAACACATAAATTATGTAGGTATTAAATATTGCCAATACAATTAATGGTAACTTAAACGCCTTAAATAATAATTTGATATTAAAATCCTTAATCAAAAATATTAATAAGGAGGCATAAGAAGCTATCGCTAAATAATTAGCAACATAGTAACTTAAAAACTGACTATAACCATAGGTTACCGTTTTTAAAATCTCAACTATAGAAAAGCCTATTAGAAAAAAGCCGAAAAAATGATTATTCTGTTTTGCTTGACCGTAGTATAAATAAGCAAACAATGGAAACACTAAAATCCAGGAATAATCAGACAGCATTGGCACATCAAATACACGACCAACCATAACAAGTATCACGAGAACCACTAGGATTATCGATACTATGTTAAACTTTGTTAACTTCATTTTTATCAATTTGGGACTACAAATATACAACAAAAATGTAATTAATCGATAAAAACAGCATTTAATCGGTATTTAACTTATGATTTTATACTTTTTAAAAAATCATCTTCTGACAATAAGGGTATATTTAATTGCTCTGCTTTGTCTTTTTTACTTGGCCCCATATTGTCTCCTGCAACAATATAGCTAGTTTTAGAAGATATTGAACTACTAACCTTCCCTCCGTTATCTTCAATTAATTTTTTTAACTCGGTTCTAGAAACCGAATGAAAAACTCCTGACACAACAATAGTCTGACCTTTTAATTTATCTGTTTGACTAGCTAATTTATCTGCAGAAATCTCTAATTGTAACCCTTTAGACTTCAGTTTATTAATAATTTGTTGATTTTTTAAGTCTGAAAAGAAATCGACCACACTTTCTGCTATTCTTATACCTATCTCATTAACTTGTTCTAAATCTAAAACCGAAGCAAATGATAATGCATCAATACTTTTATAGTGTTTAGCCAATGTTTTTGCAACAGTTTCTCCAACAAACCTAATACCTAAAGCAAACAAAACACGTTCAAAAGGGATTTGTTTTGAAGCTTCAATACCTGCTATTAAATTATCAGCACTTTTTTCTGCCATACGCTCTAATGGTAAAACTTGTGCTTTAGTAAGGTCATATAAATCTGCGTAATTATGTATCAATCCAGCATTTACTAAAAGCGCTACAGTTTCTCCTCCTAAACCTTCAATGTCCATTGCTTTTCTAGAAATAAAATGTTGGATACGCCCAATAATCTGTGGATTACAACCATTATAATTTGGACAAAAATGCTTTGCTTCGCCTTCTTCCCTAATTAATAAAGTATTACATTCTGGACAGTTAGTAATGTATTGTGTTGGTTGCGAGTTTGCAGGGCGTTTTTCAAAATTAACAGCAATAATTTTTGGAATAATTTCTCCTCCTTTTTCTACAAAAACGGTATCACCTTCTCTGATATCTAATTTTTCTATTTGATCTGCATTATGTAAAGAGGCACGTTTTACAATGGTACCTGCCAGTTCAACCGGTTCTAAATTTGCAACTGGAGTAATTGCTCCCGTACGACCAACTTGATAAGTAATTGTATTTAAAACTGTACTTACTTGCTCTGCTTTAAATTTATAAGCCATAGCCCATCGTGGCGCTTTTGAGGTAAAACCTAATTCATCTTGTTGATGTAGATTATTAACCTTTACCACTACTCCATCAGTTTCATAAGGTAGATTATGTCTAGCGGTATCCCAATGAGTTATAAATTTAAAGACATCGTCAATTGTTTGGCATAATTTGATTTGATTAGGCACTTTAAACCCCATTTGTCGTGCTTTTTCTAAACTTTCAAAATGAGTTTTATAATCAAAATCTCCACCTACTAACCCATACAGCAAACAATCTAAAGGTCTTTTTGCGACCTCTGCGCTGTCTTGTAATTTTAAACTACCAGAAGCTGTGTTTCGTGGGTTTTTATAAGGCTCTTCACCGTTTGCAATACGCTCTTCATTCATTTTTATAAAACCTTCATAAGGCAAAATAATCTCGCCTCTAATTTCAAACGCTTCTGGATAGTCACCTTTTAATTGTAAAGGCACAGAGTTAATGGTCTTTATATTAGCAGTCACTTCGTCTCCTTGTGTACCATCACCACGCGTTACTGCTTTATATAAGCTTCCGTTTTGGTAAGTTAAGTTAATCGATGCTCCATCATATTTAAGCTCGCAAACATACTCTACCGGTCCATCTACCATTTTTTTAATTCGAGTTTCCCAATCTTTTAAATCTTCTAAAGAATAAGAATTATCCAAACTATACATTCTATGTTTATGCACGACCGTTTTAAAGTTTTTGGTCACCTCGCCTCCTACACGTAATGTTGGAGAGTTGGCATCAAAAAACTCGGGATGTGCTTCTTCTAATGCTTGTAGTTCTTTTAATTTTATATCAAACTCATAATCACTAATTGTTGGATTATCTAAAACGTAGTAGTTATAGTTATGCGTTCTTAACTCTTGACGTAAAGTGTTTATTTTTTGTTCTATGCTCATTTTTACTTAGCTTCTAACAATTGTAATAATTGATTATTAATCTTGTATTTATAATAAAAATAGTTTTCAGAATCCGAATAACATTCTGTTGCACCCCAAAACTTAATTATAAATTCAGAGTTGCTTAACCAATAGATTTCGTTTGGATCTGTTGTTTTCTCAAATTTAATATAATCATTATGACCTTCTAAATTATAATAAATTTCAACGGTTCTTATAATTTTATTCTCAATAATTTTGTCAATAAATAATGTGCGTTGACTTGGACATTCTACATCATAATCCACAGATACCACATAAGTTTTATCTGGTGATGCATTTGGATAACCTCCTGCATAACTATCTAAAAGCGATCCATTAGCTTTGCTAATAAATTCAAATCTTTGATAATCAAAAACCATATGGGATTGCACGATAAACGTGTCCTCAAAATTTGAGTCTTCAATCACATTATACGTTTTAGTCGGACTGTATTCTGAGTTATAAGTTGTGTCTTTATAAAATATTTTTTTACCATTTCTAGCTGTTAATGTCACTAGTTTTTCTGTTTTAAAAGCATCTGTTACATTAACAATTTTAGGTTTTTTAAGCGTCCTATTTAAATACTTATCTAACTTTATTTGTTTGACCTCTAATAATTCTCTTAAGTCAATTGACTGAATATATTTTTTATTAATAGATAAACTATCATACCTATAATCACCTTCCTCATATTGATAAAGTTTAAATAAAAATCCATCAAAAACATAACCTATATTGGAAGGGTCTACATAGTAATTCTGCTCTGCTTTTAGCAAATCTGGATTTATAACAATTTTAGCTTTAAAGCCTGTTATTCTAGTACCGTTATCGTTAATTGTTGTTTTATCAGGAGAATAACTTAACACATTAACAGCTTGCAAATAATCAAGCTTTCCTATTTTATTACCTAAAGAGTCCCTGATTATTAAACCATTTTTAGCCTTTACAACTCTTGTGTCAAATGCGCTTAAATAGTCTTGGGCATTACTATGTTTTTTTAACGCTAAGTAATTAAACTTTACAGGTGATTTTTTTTTAACAAACCGTCCATCCTCTAGTAAATTAAATGCTTCAGCGCATTTAGCCTCTTTATTATACAAAAATAATTTATCATCAAAAACATAAGTTTCTGTATGATTCATTTGTTTTGTTAAATCAAAATACGACACATCCAAAGCATCAATAAACTGATAGTTACTAGTATAATTTACCAATTTATAATTGACTTTTTCCTTTTCTTTATATTGATAAACGACAAAAGATTTAATAGAATCATAAAACCCAATTTGCAATGTCATTCCGTATTTTGTTAACGTATCATTGTCTTTAAAAATGTCGTGAAGCTTTAAGTTTTTTATATAATTTGGAGGTAACTTATTGGCCTCATTAAATATTCTGGAACTAATTAAATATGGTTTTGTAAGTTCTAAAAAACCAACACTTCCTAAAAAATTAGATTCAAAATCCTCCACAAATTGCTTTAAAACATTATCAGTAGTTTTAATAGACTTAACTTTTGTGTGAGTTGTATTTTTACAACTCGCACAAATAATTAAAATAAAAATAAAAGCTAAGTGTTTCATTAAGGTTTTATAGCTTTTATCATTCTATCTTTTCCGAAGATATCTTGTATTAATTCAACCTCTTTATAACGCTTATTTTTCAACAAATTAACCGTTTCTTTCCCAAGATATTCATTAATTTCAAAATACAACACGCCCTTTTCTTTCAAATATTTTAAAGCAAAATCTGCTATTGCATCATAAAACACTAACGGATTATCGTCCTCTACAAACAAGGCTAAATGTGGCTCGTTTTCTAAAACATTAGCATTTATTTCCTGCTTTTCTAAATTACGGACATAAGGTGGATTGGAGACAATGGTATCAAATGTTAATCCTTTAAATAATAAATCATACTGTGCCGAGTCCAAAATACTACCTTCTTTAAAAGTAATATCCACGTTATTTAACAAAGCGTTTTCTTTGGCTTTTTTTAACGCTTTCGCGGAAACATCAAGCGCATAAACAGTACTCTCTAACAAATTTTTAGCTAAGCTTATAGCAATACAACCACTTCCTGTACCAATATCTAAAATAGAATGTGATTTAGGATTTTGTAATTGATTTTTTGAGTTTTTTATGACTAATGAAACAAGCTCTTCCGTTTCTGGACGAGGAATTAATGTGTTTTTATCTACCTTAAACGGAAGTCCATAAAACTCGGTTTGGCCTAGAATATACTGAATGGGCTGATGTTGTTTTAAAGCCTCTAAAGCTTCAAACAAAGGGACTTGCTCCTCGGTTGTGACACTTATACCTGTATCAAGTGCTACATCTAATCTTGAAATATTGCAATAGTTTTCAGTTAGCATAAAGAAAAAAGTGAATACTTCGTCCTTACCATATATGACATCTAGCTCTTTGTGGAATAACGCTTTTAATTCTTTTATTAACATAATTACAATTGTTTTGCCATCCAAATTCCACAATTAAAATGTCCGGTATCACCTATCGGTCCATTTAAGTGTTTAAACCCATTGGTTTCATAAATATGAATAGCCTCTTTTAATGACGGAATAGTTTCAAGATAGGCACGTTTAAAACCTAATGCTTTTCCTTTTTCTAAGCATTTTTCAAATAGCTTTTTACCAAAACCTTTTCCGCGTAAGCGATTAGAAAAATACATTTTTTGGATTTCAAACACTTCCTCTTCCAATCCTTTTAAAGGCTTTAAACCACCACCACCTTCTACAACTCCGTTTACAACGACAACAAAATACACTTCGTTTTTATTAGCGTAAGCCTCATACATTTTAGGTGTTTCTGCATCTGCATACGCTGTCCCTACTAACGGTAAGTCATATTCTATAAAAACCTCTCGGATAACTGCTTCTATTTGCGGATTGTCTTTTGGCTGGATTTCTCTTATTTCAATAGTAGCTTTACTCACTTATAAATAGTATTTTTGTGTCTTATTTTAGAGGATGAAGATACATTAAATCTAAAAAAACACACATGAAGAAAACACTAATCTTATTAACAATATTTACTTGCTTTTTTAGCTGTAAAGTATCGGAAAAACCAGAGTTTATTAAAGTTGAAAACATAAAAGTATCAAATACAACCCCTAAATTTATAACACTAACTGCGGATGCCTATTTTTTAAACCCAAATAATATTAGTGGTCAATTAAAAACAGACGGAATTAAGGTTATTATTAACGATAACGAACTTGCGTCGGTAACTAGCGAGAGTTTTAAGGTACCTGCAAAAAAGGAATTTAGCATTCCGTTACAAGCAAAAATACCAACAGACAGCCTATTAAGTAATAAAAATTTAAGTAGCTTATTAGGTAGTTTTCTTAATAAAAAGATGAAAGTTCAATACCTTGGAGACATCAAATACAAAGTGTTAGGTTTTTCTCATACCTATCGAGTTGATAAAACCGAAGACGTTAAAATCAAACTATAATTGACTGACCAATTTTACATAAAACGCGCGTTACAAATTGCCAAAAATGGTTTAGGACAAACACGTCCAAACCCAATGGTTGGTAGTGTAATAGTACATAATGGCAAAATTATTGGAGAAGGTTACACCAGTAAATACGGTGGGAATCATGCAGAAGTCAATGCTATAAACAGTGTGCTTGACCAATCTTTATTAAAAGAAGCTACAATTTATGTAACCTTAGAACCTTGTAGTCATTACGGAAAAACACCGCCTTGTAGCGACTATATTATTCATCATCAAATACCAAATATTGTAATTGGTTGCGTAGATGATAACCCTGAAGTTGCTGGTAAAGGCATTAAAAAATTAATGGAAGCTGGTCGCAATGTTAAAATCGGAGTTTTAGAATCTGAATGCAAAGCACATCACAAACGTTTTTTTACTTTTCAAAACAAAAAACGTCCTTATATTATTTTAAAATGGGCAGAAACCAACGATGGTTTTATTGCTCCTAAAACTAAAGATGAGAAAAAACCAGTTTGGATCACCAACTCATTTTCTAGACAATTAGTCCATAAATGGAGAGCAGAAGAGCAAGCCATTTTGGTTGGCACTAACACTGTTTTACAGGACAATCCCACCTTAAATATTAGAGATTGGACAGGAAGCAACCCTATTAGAGTTGTTTTAGATAAAAATAATAGCTTAGATAAAACTTTATCTGTTTTTAACGCTGAAGCGGAAACTTTAGTCATTTTTCATAAAGACGCTATTAATAAAATAGATTTAGAAAAAAACCAATGGACAATCCATCCACCTAACTCTAATATATTAGGATCTATGCGAAGTGGTATTAATTTTAACTCTAAAAAAACGATAGCAAAACAAATTTGCGAAACGTTGAACAAATATCAAATTAACTCTATAATAATTGAAGGTGGTGCAAAAACACTACAACTATTTATTGATGCAGGTCTTTGGGATGAAGCTAGAGTATTTATTGGAAAAGTTGATTTTAAAGACGGTGTAAAAGCACCAAAATTGAAAGGTCATCTACTACATGAAGAAAAAATACTGGAAGACACTTTAAGACTATTTACTAATAACAAAAAATAACGTCACTATATCTTGTATTGACCAATGACTAAGACTATGATTAAAACTATAATATTCGATTTTGGAGATGTCTTTATTAATTTAGATAAAGAAGGCGCCATGAAAAATGCTTTAGAATTATTTAAAGTTGACGAATTATCTGAAGAGCTTATCGCTTTTAATAGCTTTTACGAACAAGGTTTGATTGATACTAACGAGTTTATAGATTTTTATTTAGGTAACTTTCCTAATATTTCAAAACAAGAATTAATAGATACTTGGAATTATATTATCTGTGACTTTCCATCTAAACGGTTAGACTTTATACAACAACTAGCTAAAGACAAAAAATATACTCTTATATTATTAAGTAATACTAACGAGTTGCATATAGATTGTATCAAGAAACACATCTCGTTTTACGACGACTTTAAAAAAGCGTTTAACAAGTTTTACTTATCACACGAGATACAATTACGTAAACCAAATGCTGATATTTTTCAGTTTGTATTGGACCAAAATAATCTAAAACCAGAAGAATGCCTTTTTATAGACGACACTAAAGAAAACACTGATACCGCAAGTAAATTAGGGTTTCAAGTATGGAATAACGATCCTAAAACAGAGGATGTTATTGATTTATTTACTATTAAAAAGGAATTATTTTAATGTATTTATTACTAAGCATTTGTGCGTCCACACTAATTTTTGTCATATTTAAGACTGTTGGAAAACACAATATAAATACGCTGCAAACTATAGTTTTTAATTATTTTACTGCTTTTGTATGCGGTATTTTAAGTTATGATGCACCTATTGTAGTTAGTGATATACTCCAGTCTAAATGGCTTTTTGGAGCAATTGGATTAGGATTTTTATTTATAGCTATTTTTAATGTCATGGCACTTACAGCACAACGTAACGGACTATCAGTTGCATCTGTTGCTAGTAAAATGAGCGTTGTAATCCCTATAATTTTTGGCTTATTTGTTTATAATGAAAGTTTAGGCTGGCTAAAAGCAACAGGTATTATTTTAGCTTTAATAGCAGTGTATTTAGCATCTATAAAAGCTAAAACAGACCAACTTATTTCATTAAAATCATTAGGACTGCCTATTATTTTGTTTTTAGGTTCTGGTACAATTGACACTTCAATAAAATACATTGAAACAACATATTTAGCAGAAAATGGGATTCCTATTTTTTCGGCAACCATCTTTTTTATTGCTGGTATAATCGGTATTGGCTTACTTTCCGCGAAAGCGATACAAAAACAATTTAAATTTGACCCTAAAAGTGTTGTGTCCGGAATTATATTAGGGATAGTTAACTACTACTCGATTTACATGCTATTAAAAGCATTAAATGCAGACAACTTTGAGAGTTCGACAATATTTACAGTTAATAATGTTGCAATTGTAATGCTTACCACTTTAATTGGATTATTATTGTTTAAAGAACGTTTATTAACTAAAAACTGGATTGGGATTGGTTTTGCCATACTATCAATTATATTAGTGACATTATCTTAGACACATGGAAAAGGATACTTACAGAACTATTACAAAACCGTCTGAAGAAATCTTATTTAAGGACAAAAACTCTAAATTTTTTGGATATGCCTTTCCTATTACAAATGAAGACGAGGTTAAATTATATTTAGAAAACCTAAAACAACAACACCAAAAAGCAGGACATTTTTGCTACGCTTACCAATTAGGGACAGATGAAAAAAAATTAGTTTACAGGATAAATGATGATGGCGAACCTAATAACAGTGCAGGAATGCCAATTTATGGTCAGATACAATCCTTTGATGTTACCAACATTTTGATTGTGGTTGTCCGTTACTTTGGTGGTGTAAAATTAGGAGTAGGTGGATTGATTAATGCCTACAAAACAGGTGCACAATTAGCACTTGAAGCATCAAAAATTGTTAAGCGTACTATTAACATTAAGTTTTTAATCTCTTTTGATTATAAAAACATGAATAAAGTCATGCGTGTTATAAAAGAGAAAAATCTTAAAGTTATTAACCAAAAACTAGAACTTGATTGTCAAATCACTATTTCTGTTAGAAAAAAAGATGCAGAGTCAATCTTTAATATTTTTGACACCATTTACGAAGTCAAAATTAAAGACTTAACTATTTAAAGCCTCTATAAAAAACTTTGGTGGTCTGGTTGGTCTTTTAGTTTTCATATCTATAAAAGCTAACACAACAGATGCAGTACATACAATTTGTTGCAAATCATTCAGTATTTCATACTCAAACTCGACCAAAGCACTTGGCATTTTTTTTAGTTGTGTTTTCACTTTAATAACGTCATCATAATGCACTGATTTTTTGAAATTTATAGACATCGACACTACAGGCAACCCAACACCATCATCTTCCATTTTACGGTAAGAAATCCCTAATTTACGCAACCACTCTATCCTTGCCATTTCTAGATATAATGCGTAATTTCCATGATGAACAACTCCCATCTGATCAGTTTCAGCATATCTAACTCTTATTTCAATTTCATCTTGTTTTATACCCATTATATTGTTTTTTTTTTGTAGTTTCGAATGGTTGGTTAACATGCACAAAAAAAACTAAAAAATCAATACTAAATGATTTTTTTTTTACGTTTTTTGTTCACATATTTGCCAAGCTAAGAATCAAAGCTGTCTTATCGCTATATAAGACAATTTAACTAATTAAAAATACCTTTTAAAATTAACATGAGTGTAACTGCGCAATCGGTCTGGAATAAGTGTCTTCTATTTATAAAGGATAATATCCAACCACAAGCATACAAAACTTGGTTTGAGCCAATAGTCGCGGTTAAACTTGCAGACAATGCGCTGAGTATTCAAGTGCCAAGTAAGTTTTTTTACGAGTGGCTAGAAGAACATTATGTTAAGCTATTAAAAGTGTCTTTAACTAAAGAGTTGGGTGAAACCGCTAAATTGGTTTACATTATTAAAATGGAAAACACATATGGCAACAAACAACCTTTTACAGAAAAAATTCCAAGTTCTAATAGAAGTGCTGTACGTTCTCAGAATGTAGATGTACCACTAAATAATAAAAATCCTGAGTTACGTAATCCATTTATTATACCTGGGATAAGAAACGTAAAAATTGAATCTCAGCTTAATCCAAATTATAATTTTGATAACTTTTTAGAAGGAGACTCTAACCGTTTAGCACGTAGTGCAGGTTTAGCTGTATCAGCAAAACCAGGTGGAACATCTTTTAATCCATTATTAATTTTTGGTGGCGTTGGTTTAGGTAAAACACATTTAGCGCACGCTATTGGTGTTAATATAAAAGATAAATATCCAGAAAAAACTGTTTTATATATTTCTGCAGAAAAATTTACTCAGCAATATATTGACTCCGTTAAAAAGAATAACAGAAATGACTTTATACACTTCTATCAATTAATTGATGTGTTAGTTATAGATGATGTGCAATTCTTATCTGGTAAGTCAGGAACACAAGATGTATTTTTCCATATATTTAATCACTTACATCAAAACGGGAAACAAGTTATTTTAACTAGTGACAAAGCACCTGTTGACATGCAAGATATTGAGCAACGTTTATTATCTAGATTTAAATGGGGATTATCAGCCGAGCTACAAACTCCTGATTTTGAAACACGTGTATCAATACTTAAAAACAAGCTATATAGAGACGGTGTTGAGATGCCAGAAGATATTATTGAATATGTTGCTAAAAACATAAAATCAAATATCAGAGAGCTGGAAGGTGCAATCATCTCATTAATTGCTCAATCTTCTTTCAATAAAAAAGAAATTAATATTGAGCTTGCTAAACAAGTGGTTGAAAAGTTTGTAAAAAACACAAAACGAGAAGTTTCTATAGATTATATTCAAAAAATTGTATCAGACTATTTCCAAATGGATGTAGATACTTTACAATCTAAAACTAGAAAACGTCATATTGTACAAGCTAGACAGTTAGCTATGTTTTTTGCTAAAAAACTAACTAAAGCCTCTTTAGCAAGTATTGGTTCTCAAATTGGAAAACGTGATCATGCAACAGTATTACACGCTTGTAAAACGGTGGACAACTTATCGTCTACAGACAAGCAGTTTAAAAAATACGTTGAGGATTTAACTAAGAAGCTTTCGGTATAAATTTCATTTTAAAATGACTAAAATTTTAATGGTATGCTTAGGAAACATTTGTCGTTCTCCTCTAGCAGAAGGTATCTTACAATCTAAATTAGATAACACTAAATTTATTGTAGACTCTGCAGGGACAAGTAATTACCATATCGGTAACAAACCTGACCCAAGATCAATTGCTATTGCAAAGCAAAACGGTATTGACATTACAAATCAACGTGCTAGACAATTTACAAAGCAAGATTTTATAGCTTTTGATATAATTTACGCAATGGACAATGCAAATTATAATGACATTATAGCTTTAGCAGATAATGATGCACAACAATCTAAAGTAAAATTAATTTTAAACGAAAGTTTTCCAAACCAAAACTTAGATGTTCCAGACCCCTATTATGGAGGCGATAAAGGTTTTGAAAAAGTGTTTGCACTATTAAATGATGCTTCTTTAAAGATTAGCCAACGACTAAGTCCTATTACATAACTTTATACTTTTACAACATTATGACAAAAGGTAAACTATATTTAATCCCATGTACACTTGGAGAGTCAAACCCTTTTGATGTTTTACCATCTCAAGTAAAAACGGTTATAGATAGTATGGATACATTTGTTGTTGAAAACTCTAAAGCAGCAAGAAAATTTATTAAAAGTATTGCTCCAGAAAAAGAACAGTCTAGTTTAAACCTTTTTGAATTAAACAAGTTTACTGAAGCTGTAGATTTACCAAATTTTATCAACCCTTGCTTAGAAGGTATAAATATTGGCTTAATATCTGATGCTGGTTGCCCAGGAATTGCGGATCCAGGAGCAGACATAGTCAGTTTAGCGCATAAAAACAATATCCAAGTTGTCCCTTTAGTCGGCCCATCCTCTATCCTATTAGCAATGATGGCTTCTGGAATGAATGGTCAGAGTTTTGCTTTTAATGGCTATTTACCAATTGATAAAGGCGAGCGCAAAACTGAACTAAAACGTTTAGAGCGCTTAAGCTTTGAGCACAATCAAACACAATCGTTTATTGAAACACCTTACAGAAACAATAAGCTATTAGAAGACTTATGTAACACACTTGGAGAACATACAGAGATTTGTGTGGCATGCGACATTACTTTACCAACAGAGTTTATAAAAACTAAAACGGTAAGTCAATGGAAAAAAAATAGTGTTGACCTACATAAAAGACCAACACTATTTATTATTCATAAAAGCTAATAGTTAAGCGCTTTCGTATTTTACTTTAACCTTTTTTAAAGGTTTAATTATTGAAGTATCATATCCTGAAAACTTTTTCATGTAATATCTAATAGTAGTACCATTAGCATCCGCAAAACCGTTTTCTCCATAGCTTCTTAAAAACTTTTTAACACCTCCAGGACCTGCTAAATGCGCAGCTGCTAAAATACCAGACTCTGTTACTTTAACTCCTTTAATATATTTTCCATTAAAACGTTTTATGTCTTTACGTAATACCCATTTGTTGCGTTGCGTATTTGCAATAAATGCTTTTTCTTGTAATTCTGGATTACTTAAAAACAGTTGTGGATGATGGATTCCAATCATTTTTAAAGTGCTTTTTCCAAATTGATACTTTCCTAAGTACCCATATTGGTTAACTCTAAAGTAATCGTTTTGAGATTCTTTAAATCCTAGAGCCTCTTTAAAACCTGTAAAAGTTTTACCTAAGTAAGGTGAAAATGATTTTTGTTGATTTAAAGCTAAAACTTGATTTTTTAAATCGTCTGCTTCAACCCTTTCTATTAGTTTAGAATTGCCTTCTGTTTGTTTAAAAACAACTAAAACTAAAATTGATATTGTAAGTACTAGTGATAAAAACTTTCCAATATTTTTTTTCATTTGTTTTGATTTAAAAGCCCTTTGTTTTTTAATTGTAGGACTTAAATTTCAGCGTGCAAATATACAAAAAATAATTAAATACTGATTTTCAATATGTTAACTTATGTTAAAAGTAAATTAGATGCCCTTTTAGCCGACCGTTACCGTTGATTTCTAATGTTGGAAAGGGTACTTTTATAACATTTATCACGTTAAATACTTGTTTTAAAAGGGTAGAATTAGTTTTAATTTTAGTTAAATCTAAGTCTAAACTTAAATAAAATTGTCTGCGTCTTTTTTGATTAGGAAAGTTTAAATTTTGTAGATCACGGTTACCATATAATAAACCATCAATCCCATAACCTGCAGCTACATTTAACCATTTAGGTAATTTGCTGTCTTTAAAAAAAGAATGAAGGTTTACACTTAACCAATAGGTTTGGCCATTATAATCTTTTAAAACCTCCTCTAAAACACCATGACCAAGCTTATTAGGGTGTTGTTTTGCATAAGGCGTTCTATTAAACGAGTATTTTAATTGAATACGTTGCTCGTCCCATAGTAGCTCTTGACCAATAAAAAGTCCTGTTCCTGATGCATTTGCGGTAAAATCACCCCATGAAAAACCCCATTCTTCAGAAAAACCATCTAAAACCTCAACTGCAGTTAAAAAAGTAAACCCTAAAGTTGCCCCGTAAAGTAATTGTTTTTTTTTACTAACACCGCTCCAATGTAAAGCTTGCGCCCCAAATCTACCCATTTGATAAGCTGTAAAGCTATGCCCAAACTTGTCCATTTGGAACCACTCAGAATTATCATTTGTAGTTTTAAATGAAGCGCGCTTGTAATCTGAATACCATAAAGCGTTTAAACCAACAATTGAAGCAGTAGCCAAACTACTTTGTGTTATAATAACCGTGTTTCTTCGTTTTATATTAAGTGTATCACTAGGCTTGAAAAAGGAGGTTTCTTCGATTTGAGCAGTTGCTACAATCGAGAATAATAAAAATGAAATTACTTTAATTGATTTGATCAAAAACTATCTATTTACACCTTGGCTGTTAATCCATCTAACATACTCTTGTCTGTTAGCGTTATGCTGACTTAATGTTTTTGCAAATTTATGATACCCAAAATTTTTAACATTTGCTACAAAATAATAATAGTCATGTTTTTCTGGATTTAAAACAGCATCAATAGCAGATACATCTGGCATTGTAATTGGTCCTGGCGGAATCCCTGGATACTTGTATGTGTTGTAAGGCGAATCAATTTCTAAATCTTTGTATAGTACACGCTTAATAACTTGATCAAAATCATTTTCTTTTGACTTTTTAGCAAAAATCACAGTTGGATCTGCTTGTAATGGCATTCTAACTTTTACCCTATTTAAATACACTCCAGCAACTCTAGGCCTTTCGTCCACTTTAGCTGTTTCTTTTTGTACGATAGATGCTATAGTCATGACTTCGTTAACCGATAAGTTTAATGCTTTACGTTTGGCTTGTCTTGATGGGTTCCAAAAACGGTAATATTCTTTAAGCATACGCTCTCTAAACCCTTCTGCAGAAGTGTTCCAGAAAAACTCATAACTGTTAGGTACATACATATTTAAAACAGTCGCTTCTGTAAATTTATGTTCTTCTAAAAAAGCTTTATCAGTCATTGCTTTTAATAACGATAAGCTATCAGGTTCTATTTGATCTGCAATACGCCCAGCTAAATCTTGAATACGTTCTTGATTATTAAAGCTTAATTTTAAAGGACTGTTTTTACTTCTAATTGTATTAATAATATCATTATTACTCATGTCTTTAGTAATAATAAAACGTCCAGCTTTGATATTGGTAGTATATTTTTTTCGATTTGCTAATGCATCAAAACTATCTATGTCTTTTAATAGCGGGATTAATTGCGCTCTAACTTGATCATATTTTGCATTAGTGGGTACATAAATATAAGCTTCATTATTATTAAAAGCTGTGTTTTCTTTAAACATTGCTCCGTAAATAAAATAAGCAAAGTAAGCAGCAACAACCAAACCTATTAGGGCAATTGCTATTAAAATTTTTTTAATATACATCTGTGTTAATTAATTGAAATAAATATTCGTTTTTATATTGACCATTTAAAAAGTTCCAATCTTTTTTTAGGCCAATTTCTTTAAATCCTTGACTTTTAAAAAGGCTTAAACTTGCTGTATTATCTTCACTAATATTACAATATAATTGATGCAAATCTAAATGAGTAAAACAATAATTGGTTAATAATTGTAAGGCATCTTTACCATGTCCTTTTTGTCTGTTTTTACTATCTTTAACTAGTATACCAATACCTGCGCGTCTGTTTTTATAGTCAAAATCAAACACATCAATCATACCAATTGCATGATGTGTATTGTTACAGATTACTAAACGCAACTGTTTAACTTCAAAAATATCTTTGTGAGAATGCTCCAGATATTGTTTGATTAAATATTTAGAGTAAGGTGTTATCGTATTGCTTATTTCCCAAATAGACTCGTCATTTTCTATTTCGTGGATAAAGGCTAGGTCTTCAGGTTCTAAAGCTCTTAAATAGGTATGTTCTCCTTTTAATGTTAACATGTAATTTTACCTTTAAATACTTGTTTTGTAGGGCCGATTAGCATTACTTTTTTATAGGTATCATTTTCTTTAACAAACGACACTTTTAATTGTCCACCTTGCACATTTAAATTTATTTGATTTGCTGTGCTTTTTCCGGTCTTATGCATTGCTAATGCTACTGCTGTAGCACCAGTGCCACAAGATAAGGTTTCGTCTTCCACGCCTCTTTCGTAGGTTCTAACACTAAACGTATCTTTATTAAGTTTTTCGACAAAATTAACATTAGTACCTTCTTGATTATAAGGTTGAGCATATCTTATTTTTTTACCTTCGTTTTTAACATCAAAATCTGCTAAACCGTTAACACATTGCACATGATGCGGCGAGCCTGTATCTAAAAACTGATAATTATCAAAAGTTTTAATTATATCTACATCCTTCATTTGAAGATGTATTAAGTCTCCCTCAAGTTTTGCATAATGTAACCCGTCAATCGCTTCAAAAGTAGTTTCGTTTTTAATAAGCTGCAAAAATTCCGCGAAAGCGACAATACAACGCCCTCCATTACCACACATAGTGCTTTGATTTCCGTCTGCATTATAATAGACCATTTTAAAATCTACTTCTGGATGGTTTTCTAACAATATTAGGCCATCAGCACCTATGCCAAATTTTCGGTCACATAAAAAAGCAACTAATTTGGTATTGTTTTTGTTGAATAGTTCTTGCCTATTATCAATCATGACAAAGTCATTACCGGTTCCTTGATATTTATAAAAAGTCAATGTCATTGGGATCAAAAATTGAAAGACAAATATAAGTTTTTTCAGTTGTTAAAACGTCGTTAAAGTTGAAATAGGCATTCAATATTTAATTAATTTTAATCGTTATCTAATAAATCTAAACTAAGTATTTTATGAAGAAGATGTTTACTTTGGTTTTAGTTTCGGTATTAGGAGGTGCAATTACTCTTGGAACATATAAAACCTTTCTTGAAAAAGAAGAACCACAAATTGCAAATAATACAACAGATAATAACCCTATTTTTTTACCAACAAATCACAATGTAAATACTACTGCTTTAGTTGCTGCAGAAAATATTGATTTTACACATGCTGCAAACAAAACAATACATGCGGTAGTACATGTTAAAAGTGTTGCGTCAACTAATGTCCAGCCTACATTACAGGATTTATTTTATGGTCGTATACCACAACAAAGGCAATTAGGTACTGGTAGTGGTGTAATTATATCCCCGGATGGTTATATTATTACTAACAATCATGTTATTGAAGATTCTGAAAAATTAAGTGTCACACTTAACGACAACCGTACTTTACCGGCTAAAATTATTGGTACGGACCCTAAAACAGATATTGCTTTATTAAAAGTAGAAAGTAGCGAGCAGTTACCATACACAACGTTTGGAGATAGTGATACTGCAAAAATTGGCGAATGGGTACTAGCGGTTGGTAACCCTTATAATTTAACATCTACTGTCACTGCAGGAATTATTAGTGCAAAATCTAGAGATTTAAGCGGAAAAAGCACACAGTCTTTTATACAAACTGATGCTGCGGTAAACCCAGGGAATTCTGGTGGTGCATTGGTTAATACTGCTGGAGAATTGATTGGTATTAATACAGCTATATCGTCTAGAACCGGATCGTACATTGGGTATTCATTTGCTGTACCAAGTAACATTGCTAAAAAAGTAGTGCAAGATATTATGGAGTTTGGTAATGTGCAAAACGGAATTTTAGGAGTCATTGGTGGCTCGTTAAATAGTAATTATGCCGAAAAGCTAGGGGTTGCAGAAACGGAAGGATTTTATGTTGATGATGTAGAAGAAGACACAGGCGCTGAAGAGGCTGGAATAAAAAGCGGTGATATCATTAAAAAGATTGATAATATTAAAATTAGAAAATTTAGTGATTTAAGAGGGTTTTTAGACTCTAAACGACCAAATGATATTGTAAATGTTACTTTATTGCGTGATGGCAAATTAAAAGAAGTTGCTGTAACCTTACTTAAAAACAATAGATATATTTTACCTGTTATTGGCGAAATTAAAAATGCAAAACCTGAGGACTTAAGGAAGTATAAAACTAAAAATGGTGTAAAAATCACTAAAGTTAATGGGACCTACAGTCAATATTTACAAAATGAAGGCATTGAAGAAGGAAATATTATAACTGCAATTAATAATATTAAGGTAAATAACATCCAAGATGTTGATAATATACTTAAAAACAGAGATACTTATCAACCTATCAGTATCGAGTTAATAAACTCTAAAGGAGAAACAAACCGTTACGGTTTAAGGTAATTATCCATCCAACAGTATCTAAAAGCACTTAATTTTAAATTAGGTGCTTTTGTTTTTTTACGTTTTTTCCTTTACGAAATCGTTTGAAATCAATACTTTTGCCGAAAATTTAGATTATAAATTAACAACACACTAAATAATTTAAAATGTCCATTAACGAAACTTACGAAAACGAATTATCGTTTCAAGCAGACAGACGAAGAGCTACAGTCGAATTTATTAAAATTGTTAGCGATTTATGGTATGACAAATCTATCGAATTGGTGATTTTTAGAAACCAATTAATTGATAGAAATGTTTCAGAAATTTTAAACCTTCATGAATATGCAGGCGAGTTTGTACAAAAACCAATCTCAATTTTTGATTCTGTTGAAATTGCACAAGCAATCAAAACTTTAGATGTACCTCCTGCCAAATTAGATATTGGTAAATTAACATACGAGTATCATTTAGAAGAAAAAAAATACAGCAATGCGTTAGCATTTGTATCTAACAAGCTTAAAGACGCTAGCCAATCTAAAGACATCAAACCTAAAGACGTTGTACTTTACGGTTTTGGTCGTATTGGTCGTTTAGTTGCAAGAGAGTTAATGACACGTACAGGAAAAGGTAGTCAATTACGTCTTCGTGCAATTGTTACTCGTGGTAAATTAGACGCAACAGTTTTAGAAAAACGTGCCGCTTTATTACGTAACGACTCTGTACATGGTGATTTTTCTGGTACTGTAACAGCAGACATTAAAAATGAAGCCTTAATTATTAACGGGACAACTGTTAAGATTATTAATGCTAATCAACCAGAAGATATAGATTATACTAAATACGGTATTAATGATGCTTTAATTATTGATAACACTGGTGTGTTTAGAGATAAAGAGGCGTTAACAAGATTAAAAAATTCTCCAGGTGCAGATAAAGTATTATTAACTGCTCCAGGAAAAGGAGTGCCTAACATTGTATATGGTGTCAACCATTTAGAAAACGATCCTGACAAAATAGATATCTTTTCTGCAGCCTCTTGTACAACTAATGCAATTACCCCTGTACTTAAAGCAATGGATGATACTTATGGTGTAATAACAGGACATCTAGAAACTATACATGCTTATACTAACGATCAAAATTTAGTAGATAATTTTCATAATAAATACCGTCGTGGTCGTGCAGCAGCTTTAAACATGGTAATTACAGAAACTGGTGCAGGTCAAGCAGTATCTAAAGCCTTACCTAGTTTTGAAGGTAAACTAACCTCTAACGCTATCCGTGTTCCTGTGCCTAATGGATCTTTAGCTATTTTAAATTTAGAATTAAACTCTAAAGCTAGTGTTGATAGTATTAATGCAACATTAAAAAAATATGCATTAGAAGGTGATTTAGTAGAACAAATTAAATATGAAATGAGTGACGAGCTTGTATCTTCTGATATTGTTGGAAGCTCTGCTCCTTCTATTTATGACAGTAAAGCAACAATAGTTAGAAAAGATGGTAAAAACGCTATCTTATATATTTGGTATGATAATGAGTATGGTTATAGCCATCAAGTCATCAGATTAGCTAAGCATATTGCTAAAGTTAGAAGATTTACATATTACTAACATCCAATTTTCTATTCTAAACGTATATATAAAAAGCCTCGCAATTGTGAGGCTTTTTGTTATATTTAAGCTTGAAAGCAAACATTTTTTATATTTTCGCAAAGACGAAAGACAACAAATCAATTACAATGCGTAAAACAAATTTTTTATTAGCCACAATTTTTACTTTTATTTTTTCTTTTTCGGCTGTAGCACAAACAGAAACTAATACTGATGAGGACAAACTTTCTTTAGATTCTGGAACACTAGAAAACCAATTTGAATACCTTACAAAAAAATCTAATAATTGGAGAGATGAGCGTGGACAATCTTATGAAGTAGTAAGAAACGATTGGATTGCAAAATTAAAATCACATACTTTAGACTCGCTTAAAGCATTAAAAAAAGAGTTAGCAGACACACAAAATAAAGTGGCATCTCAAACCCAAGAAATTACACAACTTAAAAACAGCTTAAATAACACCAAAACTAATCTAGAAGAGACTAATCTTGAAAAAGATAGTATGTCCTTATTTGGTTTACAAATGAGTAAAGCTGGATATAACACATTACTTTGGTCTATTATTGCTGGGTTATTAGCTTTATTATTCTTCTTTATATTTAAATTTAAAAATAGCAATTCTGTTACTAAAGAGGCTAAATTAAAACTAGAAGAAACTGAAGAAGAGTTTGAAGAACACAGACGTAACGCACTAGAACGCGAACAAAAAGTAAGACGTCAACTTCAAGATGAGCTTAACAAAAACCGAAACAGCTAGTTTATATACTTAACTATCTTTAAATAATTAAAAATCTGTAAATTGACGTTTACAGATTTTTTTATGAAAATTATTCAAGCCAATCTCAACCATTTAGACCTGATAGCACCATTATTTGACCAATACCGTGTGTTTTACAGGCAAGACTCTAATATAGAAGCTGCCACACAGTTTATTAAAGACCGATTAACAAAAAAGGAGTCTATAATTTTACTCGCTTTCGCGGAAAGTAAGCCAGTAGGTTTTACGCAACTCTTTCATAGCTTTTCAAGTGTAAGCTTGCTACCATTATTTATATTAAACGATTTATATGTAAATAGTAATTATAGAAAACAAGGTTTTGGTGTAGCACTTTTAAATGAAGCTAAAGCGATCTGCAAAAAACACAATTATAAAGGACTAGCCTTACAAACCGAAACTACAAACCCTGCTCAAAAACTGTATGAAAGTCTAGGTTGGAAGATAGATAAGGACCTACAGTACTTTTGGACAAACTCATAAAAAAAGCGCAACCAAATGGTTGCGCTTTTTAATACTTTATAAATAAAGGAATAAATTACATTCCTCCCCACTCTTTTAAAGACTCATTATTCATCTTAATATAATCAGCATTTCCTGCTTTTTCAGCACCTTTTAAAGACGCTTTAGCAGCTTTAATTGCTTCTTTTTTGTTTCCTGCTTTAGCATGGATTAAAGACTGTTGACGTAACCACCAAAATTTAGGTTGCTCTTTAGTCATATCAATTGCTTTATCAATCCATGTTACAGCTTGCTTAATATCTTTTCCCGATTCTAAGTAAAAACGTGCAGCAGTATAATAATCGTCAGCACTTGGTCCATTCATTGTTTTTGTAATAGAAGCAGTTACTGTTTTATCAGTTGGTACTCCAAATCTTACATCAATCATTGTATTTTCCCATAACATGCTTAATACTGCAGAATCATTGGTTAAATTATCAAATGTAAAAGTAAAAGTTTCAACATCCATTGGTATAGTTGTCGCTTTAGCAGTAACCTTAGCTGCTACTTTAGCATCATCCCATTTTTCTGGTGTCCCCCAGTTTTGTGTATCAGTATAAAAAACAACTTCCCAGTTTTCTTTGTTAGGCGTTGTAAAAATTGAATAAGATCCAGCCTTTACAGTTTTACCTGCAATTGTAACATCAGTTCCAAAAGTAATTACTGTGTTTTTATTTGCTCCTGTTCTCCATAACTTACCGTAAGGTACAAGGTTTCCAAAAATCTCACGACCTCTCATTGATGGTCTAGAATACTCTAAAGTAACATCTGTTAACCCCACCTTTTGTTCAATTTTTTGAGAAGGACTTGGTTGCGGTGCTTCTATTTGCGCATTAACAGCAAAAGATACTGCTAGCACTAAAATAAGTGTAAATAATTTTTTCATGATTTCTATTTTTAATTTTAAAAACATAAAATTAAGCATATATAAAAGTTTGTCTGTTAATAAAACCATAAAATAATAGTGACTTATTTTTCTAATTAACTTATTAATCGTAATATTGCGATATACTTATTAATAAAATATAAATGGGCTTAGTTAAAACCGAAAAATTTTCAGACTTACAAAATCAAATTGCAGTATATGCAAAAGCATTTGGACATCCAGCAAGAGTAGCAATTATTCAGCATTTATTTAAAATTGACACTTGTGTTTGTGGAGATTTAGTAGCAGAAATTGGTTTAGCCCAACCTACAATATCACAACACTTAAAAGAGCTTAAAAATTTAGGTCTAATCCAAGGGACAATTGACGGAACAAAAGTTTGCTACTGTATTAACAAAGACAATTGGACAGCTATGAAGACCGTAATAACAACCTTTTTAGATAACGATATTAACAACACTACTTGTTGTTAATCACTGGTAATTAACCTTAATAACACACTTTAAATTATGACACTTTCAGAAATAAAAAAACACTTAACCCAATTAAAAACAATTTCATTTACTTTACCTGATGGACGCTTAGTCCCAAACCATTTTCATGTTACCGAAGTTGGAAAAGTTACCAAACACTTTATAGATTGTGGTGGTACAGTAAGACAAGAAAAAAAGGTAAATTTTCAGTTATGGAATGCAGATGATTACGACCACAGACTGCATCCTGAAAAACTAATTAAAATTATTGAAATGTCTGAAGACATCTTTAATCTTGAAGGTTTAGAGATTGAAGTAGAGTATCAAGGCGAACAAACCATACAAAAATTTGGTTTGGAGTTTCATGATAACTCATTTCAATTAACCTCATTAGTTACAGACTGTTTAGCTAAAGACAAATGCGGTATTCCAGAACCAAAACAAAAAATAAAACTTTCAGAAATACAAGCTGATCAATCTTGCGCACCTGGCTCTGGCTGTTGCTAGATTAAACTATTATAAATGAACAAAATAAATTCTTTCAAAACATTAAACGATTATATAATCCAACTTGATGTTTCAACAATAACTGCGCAAAGAAAACTGGTGTTACAACCACTTATAGATTATATTAAATCAAAAAAGAAAAGCCAAAAACCAATTGACTTAAATTTTATTTGCACCCATAATTCTAGGCGCAGTCATTTAGCTCAAGTATGGGGACAAGTCATGGCTAGTCATTTTAAAATTAATAACGTAACTTGTTATTCTGGTGGGACAGAAATTACTGCTATGTTTCCTAAAATAGCAGACACCTTAATCAGTACAGGTTTTGATATTACCGCTTTGTCTGAAGGTAAAAACCCAGTTTACAGTATCAAATATTCTGATAATAACCATCCTATTATCGCATTTTCAAAAACATATGATGATGGTTTTAATCCAAAATCAGGTTTCGCTGCAATTTTAACTTGCTCAAGTGCAGACCAAGGTTGTCCTTTTATTGCAGGAGCTGCAAAACGTATTCCTGTGACTTATGAAGATCCAAAAGCATTTGATAATACAGACCTTCAATCTGAAAAATATTTAGAACGCTCTACTCAAATTGCGACCGAAATGAAATACATATTTCAACAGGTAACTGCAAACTAAATGAGAAAATATCTAGCCGAAACCATTGGTACATTTGCTATGATTTTTTGTGGTTGTGGAGCCATGACTATAAACGAAGTTACCAATGGAAGCATTACACACGTTGGTGTTGCTGCAGTTTGGGGATTAATAGTTATGGCAATGATTTACACCTTTGGTGCAACCTCTGGAGCGCATTTTAATCCTGCAGTTTCTATAGGTTTTGCTGTTGCCAAAAAGTTCGCTTGGAAAGAGGTCCCAAAATATTTTACAGCCCAATTAATAGGAGCTGTATTAGCAATTGGACTACTTTGGTATTTGTTTCCTGAAAGTCAATTTTTAGGAGAAAGCACTCCAATGAGTGGTTACCCAAGTTTAAAAGCTGCCATTTTAGAATTTATACTCACTTTTATTTTAATGGTCGTTATTATAAATATTTCTACAGGAAGTAAAGAAGTTGGTATAATGGCAGGAATAGCTATTGGTGGTATTATTCTTTTAGAAGCTATGTTTGCTGGACCAATTACAAAAGCATCCATGAATCCTGTTCGTACCTTAGCTCCTGCTCTATTTACAGGTCGTTTTGATCATGTTTTGTTTTATATAACTGCTCATATTTTAGGCGCTATTTCTGCAGTGTATTCTTTTAAATTATTCAAGACTAAATAACAAGACACAAAGTCTTGTTAATTTTGTTTAACTATTAATAAAAATCGTTAAACATTTTGTATCTTTATACAATAATAAATAGTACGGTAATGGCAAAAAAGAAAAACATCAGTAAAAACGATATCATTTCATTATATATGGATTATGTCTTAGAGCACAACGAACAACCAAAATCGGTTTACGCGTTTGCAAAGCATAATAATTTTGAAGAATCTAAATTTTACGAATATTTTGGGACTTTTGAAGCTATTGAAAAAGGAATTTTTAAAGCCTTTTTTGATAACACACTAAAGGCTTTAGAAGCTAGCGAAGAGTACGCACATTTTGAGCCTAGAAACAAATTACTTAGTTTTTACTTTACCTTTTTTGAAAACTTAACTGCCAACCGAAGCTATGTGATTTATGCTTTACAAAAACACAAAAACAGCTTAAAAGGGTTTACTGTTTTAGCAGAATTAAAAGCAAGCTTTACACATTACATCAAAGATTTAGGCATTGAGTTAATAGATACTAAACAAGAACAACTTAATAAAATTCAAGATAAAGGGCTTACAGAATCTGCTTGGATGCAATTATTGTTAACCCTAAAATTTTGGATGGATGATACGTCAGCTTCATTTGAAAAAACAGATATTTTTATTGAAAAATCAATCAATACAAGTTTTGATGTTATAAATGTGATGCCTTTAAAAAGCATTATTGACTTTGGAAAATTCATCTTTAAAGAAAAATTTCAAACTAAATAAATTGTTGTTTTACAAAACAAACAACTAAAATTAAAACATATCACTATTGAAAACAATAGATAAAATACCAACTTCAAAAATTTCTAGAGCAACCAAACTTGTGACTACTGGAGCAAAAGTTGGTGTAAATTACTTAAAGTATTATGGTGATAAACTCACCAAAACTGAAGAAGAAGCTAAAGCCAAACTAAACGAAAATAACGCAGAGGATATTTATGATAGCCTAAAACAGCTTAAAGGAAGTGCACTTAAAGTAGCACAAATGCTAAGCATGGAAAAAAGCATTTTACCACAAGCTTATGTAGAAAAATTCTCGTTAGCCCAGTTTTCGGTCCCCCCGTTATCGGCCCCTTTAGTTAGTAAAACCTTTAAAAAATACTTTGGGAAATTACCAAGCCAAATTTACGACTCTTTTAATCTTACTTCTGTAAATGCTGCCAGTATAGGTCAAGTACATTTAGCAGAAAAGGATGGGAAAAAACTTGCTGTGAAAATTCAATATCCAGGAGTCGCTGATAGCATTGCTAGTGATTTGGCTATGGTAAAACCCATTGCTATTAAAATGTTTAATATTAAAGGTAAAGACTCGGATAAATATTTTAAAGAAGTTGAAAACAAATTAATTGAAGAGACTAATTACATATTAGAAGTACAACAAAGCAAAGCTATTGTTGCTGCTTGCCAACACATTCCAAATTTAAAATTCCCTAATTATTATGAAGAGCTATCTTCAGAGCGAATTATAACTATGGATTGGATGGAAGGCGAACATCTTTCAGAATTTACTGCTTATAATACAGACCAAGTTAAAGCAAACCAATTAGGTCAAGCCCTTTGGGATTTTTATATGTACCAAATGCATGTTGTTAAAAAAGTGCATGCAGATCCACATCCTGGTAACTTTTTAGTATCACAACCTGGTGATTTAATTGCTTTAGATTTTGGCTGCATGAAAGAAGTTCCTGAAGATTTTTACGTCCCATATTTTGAGTTAGCTAAACCAGAAGTTATAGGTAATACAAAGCTATTTACAGAAAAAATGTTTGAGTTAGAAATACTTAAAAAAGAAGATACAGAAGAAGAGTTAGCTTTTTTTTCTGCTATGTTTCATGAGTTATTAAGTTTATTTACCAAACCTTTTCATTCTGAAACTTTTGATTTTTCTGACCCTGAGTTTTTTAATGCCATTTCAGAAATGGGACAACGTTACAGCAAAAGTACAGAACTAAGAAAAATGAATGGAAACAGAGGATCAAAACACTTTATCTATATTAACAGAACCTTTTTTGGGTTGTATAATCTAATGTTTGACTTAAAAGCAAAAGGGGTTAAAATCAATAATTTTAAAACCTTAACTTAATAAACAAATTTACAACCCATGAGAATATTAGTAACAGGTGCAACAGGATACATTGGCAAACGTATCATTCCATTGTTATTAGAGCAAGGACACACTGTAGTTTGCGCTGTTAGGGGTAAGTTACGTACCGAAAAAAAATATTCAGAAGAAGATAATCTGCATGTGGTTGAAGCTGATTTTTTAAAACCAGAAACACTTAAAAATATTCCTAAAGATATTGATGCTGCTTATTATTTGATTCATTCTATGTCAAATTCTGTAGATCAATTTCATCAAATGGAAGAAGATTGCGCAGTTAATTTTAAAAACTGTATTGAAGCTACACAAGCAAAACAGGTCATTTATCTTAGTGGTATAACTAACGACACTAAACTTTCTAAACACTTATTATCCAGAAAAAATGTAGAACACACTTTAAAATCTGACCAATATGCATTAACCGTTTTTAAAGCGGGAATTATTGTTGGTTCTGGTAGTGCTAGTTTTGAAATTATAAGAGATTTAGTCGAAAAACTTCCAGTTATGATTGCTCCAAAATGGTTAAATACCAAAACGCAACCTATCGGTGTGCGCGATGTTTTAGCATTTTTAACTAAAGGATTAGGGAAAACAGAATTATACAATACCTCTCACGATATTTTTGGACCAGAAGTAATGACTTATAAGCAAATGTTGCTAAAATTTGCCAAAGTCAGAAAACTAAAACGCTACATTATTACGGTTCCAGTAATGACACCAAAACTATCAAGTTATTGGCTCTATTTTGTGACATCCACCTCTTACAAATTGGCGTCATCATTAGTAAACAGTATGGGAATTGAAATTATTGGTCAAAAAAGTAACATCAATACAATTTTAGATGTAAAACCAATGTCCTATGAGGAAGCTGTTAAATTTGCATTTGTAAAAATCGAAGCTAATAATATCTTATCTAGCTGGAAAGATGCCTTTATAAACAGTCGGCAAAAAAAGCAAATCTCGACAAAATACCTTCAAGTCCCAGAATACGGATGTTTTAAAGACGTTAAAGAACGTGATGTTTTAGATGAAAAACGTACTATTGAAAAAATATGGGCTATTGGAGGAGAAAATGGATGGTATTATGGCACCACATTGTGGAAAATTAGAGGTTACATAGACAAATTTGTTGGAGGGATTGGATTAAGACGCGGTCGCACTAATAAAACAGAATTAAAAACTGGTGACGCGCTAGATTTTTGGCGTGTATTAGTTGCTGACAAAGCACAACAACGTTTAATCCTTTTTGCCGAAATGAAACTACCAGGAGAAGCTTGGTTAGAGTTTAAAGTATCCAAAGGTAAAATCTACCAACGTGCTACGTTTAGACCTCGTGGATTAGCTGGAAGATTGTATTGGTATAGCGTCCTCCCTTTTCATGGGTTTATATTTAATGGGATGATAAAAAAACTAGCAAATGCATAAAAGTATACCTACTAAAAGCAAATACCTTAACTGTATTTTTAGAACGTAATTTTATTCTTTTAATATAAAATTTAACAAAAAAGTAAGTAATCGATTTTTTATACGACATACAATTAAAGTAAAACAACAGGATGCCTGAATAACAATAAGTTACTTCTATTTTTTAATAGACAAATCTAATATGTTAAATAATGTTTAATGTTAATTAAAAAAGGATGAACATTATATATATTTGGACATTACTGTTTTTAGAATATTTAAAGAATTATAAAATATATTTAAATTTACTAGACAATAAAACACGACAAAACATCTAAACGTTAGATAGTTACAAAATCTGCTTTGATTTGGCCTGTTAAACCAAATACAGCAATTAAAAAGAAAAATGAACAAACAACAAACCTTACCAAAACAAATTAACCAAGACCTTAATGGCATTGACTATCAAGACATTGGAGACGACCACCTTTTTACTGGTTTGGAAACCCCTTTAAAAGCTGATGCTTTCAAGCTTTCGGACCAAGAAAAAAAAGATAGAATAGCTATTCTTTTTGAAGAAATCATGGACGTTATAGGCTTAGATCTGACAGATGATTCATTAAAAGGCACACCAAAAAGAGTGGCAAAAATGTACATTGATGAAATATTTTCCGGATTAAACCCTAGAAATATGCCAAAAATTGCGTTATTTGACAATAAATACCGTTACAATCAAATGTTGGTGGAGAAAAATATAACTTTTTACTCCAATTGCGAGCATCACTTTGTACCCATTATTGGTAAAGCTCATGTAGCTTATATTTCTTCAGGGAAAGTAATAGGCTTATCAAAACTAAACAGAATTGTACAGTATTATGCTAAACGTCCTCAGGTGCAAGAACGTTTAACTAACCAAATAGCAGAAGCGCTTAAAGCAGCATTAAAAACTGATGATGTTGCTGTTATTATTGATGCCAAACACTTATGTGTATCGTCACGAGGCATTAAAGACGACACTTCTGCAACAGTGACGACCTTCTATGGTGGTAAATTTAATACCCCAGAGAAAATAGCCGAATTACAAAATTATTTAAAAGATTAGCATTATGAGTATCGTAGAAAAAGCAATAGAATTTTCGCAAAAAAAACACAAGTTTATCACTACAAGTGATCGTATTCTAGCTTCAAGAGAGGCTAAGGATTTGATACTTGGGGTTAATGAGCTTTACAAAGAAAATAAGGATCCTAAATTAATGGACCTTATGAAAGACTTAACTGTGATTAAACAGAAAATCGAAAAACGATTAAAAGGAAGACCATCTGCAGCCTAAGCTATAGACAAACTATCCTTGTAACATATAAAGTGGTATTAATTAATAAGTTAAATCTTATTGATACCACTTTTTTTATACCTAAACTCTAAATATTGCAGTAAATATTTAGTACTTTTTAAAGGTTATTTTTACGGATAGAATAACAAAAGCGTCTATTAAATAATACGCTTAAATTATTATAATAATCTTTATACAATAATCTTAAGCGGAGTTTTAAAATATAAATTAATGAATCCATTTAAAGCCTTTATCGCAACCTTTTGTAATAAAAACAATACTACATTAGACACTTCTAATCTTCCTGATATTTACGACGTAAAAATCAACAGTTTACAAGGCAAACCTATAGATTTAAGCACTTTTAAAGGCAAACATATTTTGTTTGTTAATGTCGCTTCAAAATGTGGTTTTACACCACAATACAAAGACTTACAAGAGTTACATAAAAAATACAGTGATAAGCTGCAAATTATTGGCGTGCCTTGTAACCAATTTGGAAACCAAGAGCCTGGTGATAGTGATGCTATTGAAAATTTTTGCGAGGTAAATTATGGCGTTTCATTTTTAATCACTCAAAAAATAGATGTTAAAGGCAATAATCAACATCCATTATACAAATGGCTAACCCAAAAAGCTAAAAACGGAGTGCGTAGCTCTTCAGTAAAATGGAATTTTCAAAAATACATAGTTAGTCCAAACGGTACATATTTAGATTACTTCTACTCTACCACAAAACCAAACAGTCCAAAAATCAAAAACTATTTAAAATGAAATTATTAAAACCAATACTATTATTTTTAATTATCAATTTTGGAAGTCTAGCACTTGGTAGCTGGCTAATGGATAACGGACCAAGATCAGATTGGTACACAAATTTAAACCAAGCACCATGGACACCGCCAGGTTGGGCATTTGGTGTTGCTTGGACATTAATAATGGTTTGTTTTTCAATATATCTAGCCTATTTATTTAATACAATAAATAATCAAAAATTAAAACTGGTGTTTACTGTTCAAGTTATTTTAAATATAAGTTGGAATTATATATTTTTCAATCAGCACTTAGTACTATTAGGCTTAGTTACAATAATTGCTTTAACTATAGTTGTCTTCTACTTTTTCTTCAACTATAAAAAACACGTTAAAAACATTAGTTTTTTGCTATTACCTTATATGGTTTGGTTGTTAATTGCAACATCGCTTAATGCTTATATTCTGTTAAATAATTAAACCATAGATTATGAAAATATATAGGTTACACAAAAAACAAAAGTTACCAATCACTAAAGCACAAGCTTGGCAGTTTCTATCTGACCCAAAAAACCTAAAAACAATTACACCTGATTATATGGGGTTTAATATTTTGTCCGGTGCTGATAGACCAATGTTTGCAGGACAGATTATACAATATATTGTAACACCCGTTTTAGGCATTAAAACCAAGTGGATTACAGAAATCACACATATTAAAGAAGGCGACTATTTTGTGGACGAGCAACGTTTTGGCCCCTATGCCTTATGGCACCATAAACATTTTATTAAAGAAATTGATGGCGGGGTTGAAATGGAAGATATTATAGATTACAAACTACCAATGGGCATTTTAGGACAATTAGTACATCCTATATTAGTAAAACCTAAATTGGAAGACATTTTTAATTATAGAACAACAAAATTAGAAGCCCTTTTTGGCAAATATTAAAATATGAAAACACCTGTAAATATATTCTGGTTTAGACGCGATTTAAGATTGGATGACAATGTTGGTTTTTACAACGCCCTAAAATCTGAGCACCCTGTATTACCAATTTTTATTTTTGATAAAGAAATTTTAGACCAACTTCCAGAAGATGACGCACGTGTAACTTTTATTTTTCAAACGCTTCAAAACATGCGCAATACACTTCAAGAAAAACACGATAGTAGTATTGCTATTTATTACGGTACGCCAGAAGACATTTTTAAAACCTTGATTAAGGAGTATACAATTAATACCGTTTTTACAAATCACGATTATGAGCCTTATGCAAAATTGCGGGATAATGCTATTGCAGAAATGCTAAACAATAACAATATAAAGTTTAAAACTTTTAAAGATCAAGTAATATTTGAAAAAGACGAAGTGGTTAAAAAGGACGGAAAGCCCTATATGGTTTACACCCCTTACATGCGTGTATGGAAAGACACCTTTAATGCACAAACGCTAGAAATATACTACACTAATCCGTATTTAAATAATTTAGTAGCACATACTAGGTTACCAAATGTTAGCTTGTCTGATATTGGGTTTAAAAAATCGGAACAAAACATTGAAGACTATACGGTAACACCAACGTTAATTCAGGATTATGAAGCCACTAGAAATTTTCCTGCTTTGGATGCCACGTCCAAATTAGGCCCACATTTACGTTTTGGTACTGTTAGTATTAGAAAAATGGTTAAAAAGGCTATTGCCGAAAAAAATGAAATCTTCTGGCAAGAACTAATTTGGCGCGAGTTTTTTATGCAAATCTTATGGCATTTTCCACACACCCACAAAGACGCATTTAAACCAAAGTACGACAGAATTGAATGGCGCAATAACGAAACAGAATTTAAAGCATGGTGTGAAGGTAAAACAGGATATCCTTTAGTGGATGCTGGCATGAGACAACTTAATCAAACAGGGTTTATGCACAATCGTATCCGGATGTTAGTGGGTAGTTTTTTATGCAAACACTTACTAATCGATTGGCGTTGGGGTGAAGCTTATTTTGCGCAAAAACTACACGACTATGACATGTCAAGCAATGTTGGTAACTGGCAATGGGTTGCAGGATCAGGCGTTGATGCCTCACCCTATTTTAGAATCTTTAATCCCACAACACAAATTGACAAGTTTGACAAACAGCACAAATACATAAAACAATGGGTACCTGACTATCAAGAGTTAACCTATCCACAACCAATTGTTGACCATAAAGAAGCTAGAGAACGTTGTTTAAAAGCATATAAAGCAGCAGTTGCTTAAATTAAGCTATGCATTAACTAGATTTATTGCCCCTAATTTAACCTATTATCAAAATCACGTAAACAGGAATAAAAGTTCCTCTTATCATTCCAAAATGGAATAAATTAGAATAAAATACTATATATTTATCCTCATATAACTAGTTGCCATTAATGCTGAAAAAACCGAAAACCGAATGACACTTCACGTTGCAATAGAAAAGTTACTTAAAGAAAAAGGAACTTCTATGTCGACAAACGAAATCGCAACTGAACTGAATGAAAACAAATGGTATCAAAAAAAAGATGGTTCTGAAATAAGTGCATTTCAAATTCACGGACGAACAAGAAATTATCCGAATATATTTGATAGACAAGGTTCGTTGGTAACTCTAAATAATGGGAACTTTAAACCAAATTCAAAACCAATAAAAAAATCGAAAATTAAAAAACCAACTAATCGGAATTCAGACTCGGACGAGAAATATGTAATTGATTTGTGCGATAGGATTTTGAATTTAAAATCATCAAGACAACACAAATTTGACTTTTTATTAGGAGATATAAATTCCAGAGGATTTTCTGCAAAATTACCTGTTGATTCTTATTATCAAGAACTAAATCTCGTCATTGAATATCGAGAAAGACAACACACAGAAAGCGTAAGTTTTTTTGACAAGCCGAATAGACTAACAGTAAGCGGAGTTCATCGTGGCGAACAACGAAAAATATATGACCACAGACGAGATGAAATTCTACCGAAAAACGGAATTAATCTGATTAAAATTTCCTACTTTGATTTTGATTATGACAATAAGAAAAGAATAATAAGAAACGAAAAAGAAGATATTAAAACGATTGAAAAAATAATAGAAATCGGAAAAAAGCACTAAATGGCAACAACGTGTATAATTAATGGCTGGTTCTCGCCTACTTACGAAAATCCTCGCGGATTTTCTATTCAGTTTGTATTTGCTAAATTAGGTGCTTAAACACGCCACTAATCATACACAAAACCGTTGTATTTCATACCGGAAACCAGCCGCATAAAAGCAAAGAGTGCTATCGCACACATTGCTTTCTTCCCATCGCTGAATGAGAATTTTTTCATAACTTGCCAATATAATTATAAAACTAACAAAGTTGCTTCTAAAGGAAAAAATATCGATTGAACATTTTGAAGATAAGAAATTCAAAATTAGACTTATAGAATCTGAAAAAGATACAGCAGCTGCGTTTACACATTATTTACATAACCACAAAAACGGAGTTTCACAATTCTACAAACCAGATGCGATAGAACACGTTAAAAATTTATTTGAATACAAGTTTCCTGAAGAAAAAATTTCAAAAGTAGCAGCTGAAGAAGCTTTGCAATACTTAATTTTTCGACAAGAAAGTATTCCTTTTCCTGCACCAAAAAAAACTGAATTTAAGTTTATTGACTTATTTGCTGGAATTGGCGGATTTAGGTTAGCTTTTCAAAACTTGAAAGGAAAATGTGTTTTTACAAGTGAATGGGATAAATATTCAAAGCAAACTTATCAAGCAAATTTCGGAGAAGTTCCATTTGGAGATATTACAAAAAAATCAACTAAAAATTATATTCCAGACGGATTTGATGTTTTGTGTGCTGGATTTCCTTGTCAAGCATTTTCAATTGCTGGAAAACGAGGAGGATTTGAAGATACAAGAGGAACGTTATTTTTTGACGTTGCAGAAATCATAAAAAAGAAAAAACCGAAAGCTATTTTTTTAGAGAATGTAAAAGGTTTAAGAAGTCACGATAAAGGAAAAACTTTAGCGACAATATTAAATGTTTTACGTGAAGATTTAGGTTATTTTGTCCCAGAACCTCAAATTATGAACGCAAAAGAATTTGGTGTTCCACAAAACAGAGAACGAATATTTATTGTTGGTTTTAGAAAGGATTTAGGAATTACCGAATTTGAATATCCTAAACCAATCAAGAAAAAAGTAACATTAGAAGATATTTTAGAAACCGAAACAGTATCTGTAAAATATTATTTATCTGAAACGTATGTAAATACTTTGAGAAATCACAAAGCAAGACACGCAAGTAAAGGAAATGGTTTTGGCTACGAAATAATACCAAATAATGGAACCGCAAACGCAGTTGTTTGTGGAGGAATGGGACGAGAAAGAAATTTAGTTTATGATTTTAAACTAAAAGATTTTACACCAGTTACAAATATTAGAGGAGAAGTAAACAGAGAAGGAATTCGAAAAATGACACCAAGAGAATGGGCAAGATTACAAGGTTTTCCAGACAATTTTAAAATTGTTGTTTCAGACGCTCAAGCATATAAACAATTTGGTAATTCAGTTGCAGTTCCAGCAATTCAAGCTACTGCAAAAAAAGTTATAGAAAAACTTAAAACTTTATGATTAAAGGAAATAAAGGAGAATGGAGTGAAATTTACACACTTTTTAAACTACTTGGAGACAAACAATTATTTCTTGGAAATAAAGAAATTGAAAAATTAGAAGGAATTGTCTATCCAATTTTACGTGTTTTAAGAACCGAGAATAATGGCAATTTTGAATATTCAATCAAAGATGAAATAATACTTATTTCTGGTGGAGAAGAAGTTTTAAAAATTGCAATTACCGAGTTTAAAGAAAAAGCAAAATTCTTACTTGAAAAGATTAAGTCTAATAAAGAAAGAACTTTTTCAGTTCCCGAAATTGAAGAATTTATGCAATCTATTAATTGTATTTCTTTAAAAGCAAGTTCAACTGCAAAAACTGACATTACAATCGTTGTTCACGACCAAAGAACAAATCAACAACCAACTTTAGGGTTTAGTATAAAATCACAATTAGGAAGTCCTTCTACTCTACTCAACGCAGGAAAAACAACCAACTTTGTTTTTAAAATTTCAAATTTAAAGTTAAGCGAAACAGAAATTAACAAGATAAATTCTATAGATTCGAGAAGTAAAATAATGGATAGGATTAATTCTGTTTTAGAATCAAAAGGAGAATTTCATTTTGTAAAAACTGAAAAACAAATATTCTCAAACAATTTAATACTTATCGACAGTAAATTACCTGAAATCTTATCACAAGTAGTTTATGAATTTTATTCAAGCAAAAATTCAAGCGTTTCAGATTTGGTAGAAAAAACAAATTCTAAAAATCCATTAAATTTTGATATTTCGAATGAACATAAGTTTTACGAATACAAAATTAAACGATTTTTAACAGACGTAGCTTTAGGAATGATGCCTTCGAAAGTTTGGACAGGACAATATGATGCAACAGGAGGATATTTGATTGTTAAGGAAAGTGGAGACATTTTATGTTATCATATTTACAACCGAAATGAATTTGAAGATTACTTATTTAATAATACTAAATTAGACACAGCAAGTTCAAGCAGACACGATTTTGGAACTATTTACGAAGAAAACGGAGAATTACATTTCAAATTGAACTTACAAATCAGATTTACGAAATAAGCCAACGCAAGTTCAAGCACATTTATTTTTTTCCATCGCTCAATTCCAACGCTAAAAAATAAAAGAGCTTAAACGCCAACGCTAGCAAGTTTGCGGAATAAAGTACGAAAATACAACAACGTGTATAATTAATGGCTAGTTCTAGCCTACTTACGAAAATCCTCGCGGATTCTTCTATTCGGTTTTTATTTGCTAATTTAGTTCCTTAAACACGCAACGAAATCATACACAAAACCGTTGTAAAACATTTGACAAAAAAATGAGAATAGGATATAAAAAAAGACATATGAATATCAATCTGATTTTTGGATTGGTGTGGTTAGTTTGGTTTTTTATCGAAATTTTAACAAAAGATGAACTAAACTGGAATGACTATGGTTGGATAGTAATTTCTGCAATGTATTTAATTGGATACTTTTATCAACGACAGAATAAATATCTGACCATTGAAAATGGAATTATAAAAATTAATAGTCCATTCGGAAAAAAACTAAATCTGACTGAAATAAAACGGATTAAAAAGTTTGCGGGAGATTATATTTTAAAAACTGACAATAAAGAATTAACTATCAACACACAAATTATTGACCCGAATTCACTCGCTGAATTAAATACAGAATTAGAAAAACTGAATGTAGAGTGGTATTAAAAAACGTTTTACAACAATGTATAACCGCAATTACGGCGGATTCGACTACGTCCGAATCCACTCGGAATTGCTAACGTCTGTACTAAACCGAAAAATTTGCGTACTTTAACCCGTAACTGACGGTTATACGAGACCGTTGTGTGTAATTTACCAAACCAACCAAAATGAGTAATATAAGTTCAAATAGTCTTTTTCATTTCACACCTCAATTGGAATATTTGACTGATATTTTTAAACGAGGATTTCAACCAAGATACTGTTTCGAAGATTTAAAATTAAATGATACTCGTTCCATTCGTGGTTATAATTTTGGAATTCCAATGACTTGCTTTTGTGATATTTCTTTGGGACAAATAAGTAAGCATATTTCAACATATGGAAATTACGGAATTGGAATGAAAAAAAGCTGGGGAATAAAAAATCGATTGAACCCAATAATCTATGTTAATTCGAATTCATCTGTTGCAGAACCATTAAGTATAATAGCAGAATGTGGACTAAAATTAAATCAATTGAAAGATAACGAAGCTCGAATTATTGGTGGAGATATTATGAACAGTTGGTCTGCTTTATTAATGTATTCAAAACCTCACTCTGGAAAATTTAATCAT
Source organism: uncultured Olleya sp. (assembly GCA_947503885.1). Taxonomy (GTDB): domain Bacteria; phylum Bacteroidota; class Bacteroidia; order Flavobacteriales; family Flavobacteriaceae; genus Olleya. Next base: position 498,970 of record CANNFD010000001.1, read on the forward strand.
AACGGAAAAGAATTTAAAAACGTAAAATTCTACAATGAAAGAGAATGGAGATATGTGCCAACCGATGGAGAGAATGTTGCACCATTTGGCACTTTGAATAAAGAAAAAATGGAGGACCAAAAGACGTTAGAACTTGCTAATAAAAGATTAGGACTACATCGATTAAATTTCGAACCTGAAGACGTTAATTATATTTTCGTGAAAGAAGAAAGTGAAATACACAAAATGGTCGAAGTTTTGAGAAAAATAAAAAGCGGAAAATATGACGACAAAACTATTGATATTTTAAATTCAAAGATTTTAACAACAAGGCAAATTTTAGAAGATTTTTAATAAAAAAACTACACACAACAACGTATATAATTTATTGCTAGCTACTTGCCTACTTACGAAAATCCTCGCGGATTTTCTATTCGGTTTTTATTTGCTAAATTACGTGCAAAACCACGCAACAAACCATATACAAACACGTTGTAAAACATTTAAAAAAAAACCGAATGAATAGAATTAAACCCTTACTGATTTTACTTTTTCTTGTGAATTTAACATATAGTCAAGATGTTAAAATGACCACAGAATACTTATCTGAAAATCAAGATACATCTGATTTGCTTGAATTTGAAAATATTGATTTTTATAAAGTCCAGTTTATTGGAAAAAATATTACTGACAAAAATTATGTCCTCATAGCTAAAGAAATGTGGGATGGAAAAGTAAAAAGTACCGACACTATAATTGACACTTCAAAATATCCGAAAACGTCTGAATCTAAATCAGATACTTTAAAATTAAAAGTTATTGCTAAACGGACATATGAACCAAAATTAAAATTGTCGTTCCGATTTCCAAAATTTAAGATTAATAAAAAATATGATGCGATAATGTCAGACGATTATAGTTTGAGAGATACTGGAATTGGCGAAAGTATTGTGTATGGAAAAAATTTTTACGCTTTTACATATATGCTACCTTATGAAAAAGGAGACTATAAATATTGGTGTGCGGTAGAAGATAGTGGAAAAAATGTTGAAAATTGGGGAACGGAATTTGGAATAAAACACTATGTGATATTTGAAATGAAATTTAGCGAATAAAAACGTTTTACAACACCGTATATAAGCTATGGCTTGGTCATTGACTACTTGGAAAATCCTGCGGATTTTCCAAAGCCAGTTTTTATTTGGAGAGGTTCGTGCCGAGACACGCCACTGCTCATATACATAAACGTTGGGCAACATTAAAACAAACTATGCTGGCAGAAATTGAGAAATCAGGAAAACCTTATCTTTTTAGATATAGACCTGACAACGATTTCACTTTAGACGAAATAGAAAATTCATATATTTATTTTCAAAAAAGGGAATTATTAAATGACCCATTCGACTCAACACCAAACTTAATTGAATTAAAAAATATTGATATAAAGAAACTGTTCAAAGCATTTGAAATAATTGCTGGAAAGAAACAGATAGAATATATTAAAGAAAAATTAAGCCCAAAACAGCTAGAACAAACAATAAGAGAATCAATTCCGAATTTTATAAATAAACACGGAATAGCTTGTTTTTCAATGCTTCCTGGAATTAATATGCCTTTATTAACAAATTATGCCAATAATCATAAAGGATTATACTTACAATATAATATGGATTTAGATTCAGATTTCTTCAAAGGTTTGAGGTTTATGAACTATCAAAAAGAATTAAAAAAAATTCCAATTGAACTTCTTGAAAATGAAGAAGATATTTTTGAAATCTTTTATCTAAAACAAGAAAACTGGGCTTATGAAAAAGAATTGAGATTAGTTAAAGAAAATTTTGGTAGACATAATTTAAATAAAAATGCGTTGAGGAATATAATATGTGGATATAATTGTACGGAAAATTATATTGAGAAAGTATTAAAAGCTAATAAATTGAATGAGCACGTATCTGTTTGGAAAATGGAAAAACCTTCTGAACACAATAGATTGAAACTAGATTTAATAAAATAACGTTGCCCAACAACGTGTATAGCTCATTGCGGCTGAATTCCTAATCGGAATTCATTGCAATTTGCTATCTTTGGTTTACAGCGGAAAATCCTCGCGGATTTTCCGCAACGAGCCATACACAAAACCGTTACCCACAATATGAAAAAAGTCCTACTCTATTTATTAATTGCCATTTCACCGATAATTATCTACTCAATTTTTGGAGTAATTTTTGGCGGAAATCATAGCTGGATGATTTCATTAACATTACCATCAATTTTTGTATTGTCTTTCCTTTTATTTAATAAAACAGGAAAAAAAGAACATTTGAAATTAGGATTAACAATCATTCTTCCAATTTTTCTAATTTTCTTTATAACATCATTTTTTGCTAGTTTTTCAAGAACATTAATGTATTTAATTTTTATTCCTATTAGCGTTTATTTAGGCTGGTTGTTTTCTAATCGAAAATCTATATTGATAATTATATTTTCGTTTTTTTTATTCGCGTTTGTTGGAATAATTTTATTTCCGAATTTATTCGTTTTACAAAATAATATTGGAGCGCATAAGAATGAAGCGTTTGATGGAATATCATTAATAAACAAGAATAAAGAAAGTATCGAGTTAGATAAATCAAAAATTATTGTTCTCGATTTTTGGACAACATCTTGCGGAATTTGTTTTAAAAAGTTTCCTGATTTAGAAAAATATTATTTAGAATTTAAGGATAATCCTAACGTTGAATTTTATTCAATAAACGTTCCGTTAAAAAGAGATGAATTTAGCAAAGTCGTAAAATTAGTAGATGAGCTTAATTACAAGTTTCCAACTTTATATGCAACCTCAATAAAAGAAGTTGAGAATTTAGGAATTTATGCTTACCCTCATTTATTAATACTAAAAAATGGAAAATTAAGATATGATGGTAGATTAGAAACTGATAAGTACATTTTTGTAAATCATTTAAAATCTGAAATAAATAAGTTAATTAACGAATAAAAAATACTGTGGGTAACAATGGCTATAAATAATTGCTTGTTCTCGCCTACTTCTGAAAATCCTCGCGGATTTTCAGCTTGGTGCGTACTTGCAAAGTTAAGTGCTAACCCACGCAACTACTCATAGCCGAGACCGTTGGCAACAATTTGAGAAATGACGAAATACATTAAAATATTAGTATTGTTTTTGACTTTATCTGCTTGCGGACAAAATGCAACTGAAATGAAAACACCTGAAAATGCGAATGAAGAATTTGCTGAATTTATTGCAAAGAAAAAGTTCTATGCGGAAAATCATTCACCAAATATATCGGACGAAAAATTGAGACCAATATTGACCGAAAAAATCAATGAAGTCGCAATGGATTTTAAACAAATTGCGGAATCTGAAAATCCGACTGACCAAAAATATCAAGAAGCAATTAGAATCGGACTTTTAAAATTCCCAGAAATGGAATTAGGTTACGATTCTGAAGATAGAGAAAGGATTTTACTTTATTTTCAAGAAATAATGGACATTGTCGGACTTAAAAGTTCGAATGGACAGTTGAATAACTTTTATTATGGATTTGACCCAAATACTGTGAATAAAAAGAATTAAAAACTGTTGCCAACACCGTATATAAAAAATTGCTGGTGTTTGGCTTAAATAAAGGTCGTTGCTCGTTTTGTTACATCTGATTTTCCTTCGGAAAATCCTCGCACACAAAACCGCAACTTTCCATATACAAAACCGTTGTAGCAAATTAAAACCAATATTATGAAATATTACTTAAAAACAAAAACAATAGAAGAACCTATTGAGTTGGAATTTAGTACATCTAAAGGAGATAAAATAAACTTTAACGGAAATGAATATACTATAAATAATATAAGAATAGTTGAACCGTATAAAGGAATTATATTCCTTGAATGTAATGATAACCCAAAACTTAAAAGACCTTTAATTAAATCAATCCCTAGAAATAGAATTTAATCGGATTTCTGTTTCTTGTAAAAATTCCTGTGAATTACAAATCAACCGCTTCACAGAACTCGCATAACAGCTTAAAATATCAGATTTTGACATTGGACTGTCATCTGGAATTTTATCCAAATCAGGAAAATTGAAATCGGATAATCTAACACATTCAGACATTGGACTTTTAATGGACATAAAAAAAAACTTGCTACAACACCGTATAAAATTAATTGCTATGCACTCGTTTACTTGGAATACTAATATCAAAGCCAAAATAAACTCATGTTTGTTAAGTTGCTTTTATAACCATCGCAAATAATCTTATACATAAACGTTAGCCATAATTAAAGAAAAATGACAGCAGAATTTGAAACTGAAATAGTAAAAACAAAGGGATTCAATAAAATCTTTATGATTGTATTTATCATTCTTTATATGATTTCAGGATTTTACATTTTTATGTATGACAAAGAAAGTCAAAACATATATTTGAAATATTTTGCTCTTACAATTTATGTATCAGGAATTTATTTTCTATTCGGACAGTCTTTTATCAAACCGAAAAAAATCGGAAAACTAAAAATTTCAACAGAAAGAATTGAATTTAACGAGAACGACGAAAGTAAAAGTGTTACTCTGAATGAACTTGAAAATATTTATCTGAAATATATGGATTATGGAAGTTGGACAACTCACTCGATTTTCGGAAACAAAAACTACTTGACTATAACAGAAAAGTCAGGAAAAAAATATGATTTTGAAATACTGATAAGAAATAAAAATTCAAAAAGTGACCTAAAGAAAATTTTAAATAGTCCAGAGTTTTATGAAAAATTTGATTTTATGACTGATGGAAACTCTCGAACTGAATTTTAAAAAAACTATGGCTAACACCGTATATAAAAAATTGCTGGTGTTAGGCTTAAACAAAGGTCGTTGCACGTTTGTTACGTCTGATTTTCCTTCGGAAAATCCTCGCACACAAACCCGCAACTTTCCATATACAAACACGTTACCCAACATTTGAGAAACTGCTTAAATTGAACATTTCCCTAACTGAAATAAACACTTCACTCATTTTGAGTTTTGAAAATAAAAATTTCTAACTATGTTTGAACTGTTTAACTAATCAAAAAACTTTATGAAAAATATTCTGATTTTAGGAATTACGATTTTACTATTCGCTTCTTGTGGAAAAGGTAATAAACCGAAAATTGTACACGCCAAAAATAACGGAAATGAATTTCCTGAATTGAAAAAAGACACAACATATATTGAAATTTCGGATTTACCAATTCAAATAGATAGTACTAACTATTTAATCCATCCTATTGGAGATTTTAGAATAGAAGACAAAAGAGGAAAGGTAATTTACAAATCTTCAGGATATGGTTCTAAAAACTTCAAGATTTCAAGTTATGGAGGCTACAGAATATCTGGAAATATAAGCAATGTGAAATTTCAGCATATAGATTCAGAAAAACTATCAGCCCTAACTGAAAATGTAATTAAAATAAAATCACTTACATTTTTAAGAAAATTGTTTGACAATTCTAAAAAGCAACTATTAGTTTACGAAGTCACTGACAAAGACACTAATCAAGATGGAAAACTTGACTTTAATGATATAAATACTTTGTATATCAGTAAAATTAGTGGAACTGACTTTAGAAAATTGACTGACACTAATAAAGAGTTAATTGATTGGAAACTAATTGAGTCAAAAAATAGACTTTATTTTAGAACAATTGAGGATACCAATAAAGATGGAGAATTTGACAAAAAAGATATAGTTCATTATAAATACGTGGATTTGAACTCTGACAGTTTAAAGATAACTGAATATAAACCAATTTAAAAAAACGTTGGGTAACAACGTGTATAATTAATTACTTCTGATTTCCCTATCGGAAAATCCTTGAAATTAATTAACTTAGTCTTCATCGGAAAATCAAAACTGATTTTCCCGTAAATAATCATACACGAACTCGTTGTAGTGCATTTGAGAAAATGAAAACCGAGAAAGAAATTATTAAAGAATTAAAAGAGAAATGGGATATAAACCCATTCAACTTTTGGATTCCACTTTCTGGAGAAAATGAAGAATATACGTGCTATTTTCATGATGATGAATTTGACCAAAATTTCGGATTTGAAAAGCTAAATAAAATTTATAACGAACTTAAATCAGGAAAAATATTCGAGTTTACTTATCCAAAAGAAACGAAAATAATTGACGAGCTAAAAGTATCTGAATTTAATGGAAATGATACATTTTACGTAGATGAGAATGTTGATTTTGTAATTTATCATACGCACGAAAGAACAATTGCGATTGCAGGAGATGAATTAATAAAGCGAGTAAAATCTAAATGGTTAGGATATGAAAAGTTCATTAACCCTTGGACAAGAGATAATTCAATAGATATAGAATTTGAACTTGAGAAACGAATCCCGATTTGGAATTCAATTTCGGAATTTTATCTGGATACGGAATTGCAGGATTCGGACTATGAATCGATAACAAACACCTTTCTTAATTCGGATTTACACATATCGGAATTAAAAGAAATTGACCTTTATGAAGTTTTCCCTGTATTGAAAGGGAATTTAATAAGTGTCGCAGGAGAATGGAATGGTTTTGACGAAAAATGGCTGAATGAGTCTTGTACAAAAGCATATTTAAAAAGAAAGAATAGTTTTTTCAGATGGAAAACAAAATTGTACAATCGATTTTTGTACTCTATGAGAAAAGACCATTGGACTGAAATAGAAAACCGAATAAAAACGCACTACAACACCGTATAAAAATAATTGCGGTTTAGTGCTTAATCAAAGGTCGTTGCGTGTTTGTTACGTCTGAATTTCCTTCGGAAATTCCTCGCATACAAACCCGCAACTATTCTTATACATAAACGTTAGGCATAATATTGACCCGTCCTGAAATAAGGCTACATAATTTTAAACATTATGTATAGAAATGACAAAGTAATCAGACGGTATTCAGA
>CANNFD010000002.1 GCA_947503885.1 uncultured Olleya sp.
TTTTCAATACATCTTATGAACTTTCCTTACAACTAATCAACTAAACGTTACGTCGTTTTCGGGGTGCAAATATACAAGCCTTTTTTAGTATAGCAACTCTTTTCTTAATTCTTTTTTTATTTAATTATAACACCTTGTTTTACTAGCTTATTTTCAGTGGTTTAAAACCATAACTATTTTTAAGATTATTGGTATTTATAAGTATTTACTTTAGACAACTTACTGTTTGTACAATAAAAATAGGTTTTAGGATGGTTGCGTTAGGGATAGAACGGTCTGTTTGAGCTCTTTTTTTTAGAACTGTTTGTGTAAAAATATCTATACCTTATATAATAGGTGTTTACTTTATATATTATAACTGCCTTAATTAAAAAAAAAGCGAGTAGTGATAGCCCGACCCTTTAGTGGTAACGCCATTGTTATGTTACAAAAAGAAATTCCAAACTAATCCAAATCTGATTGTAAAATCTCTGTAGGGTTGGTTTGGCGCTGAATAATAATTACGTCCAGTGAAGGCTGCATTAAAATGTTCGGCTTTTAGGTATATTCTGGTTTGTCTAATTTTTGCGTTTAAGAAGAAATCTAACCTTGGAAAGCCTCCTAACTCTTGTTGGTTTTGAGTGTAGAACTCTGCAATCAATGGATCATAACCATTCATATTATATGCTGTGAAATAATTAAATATTATTCCGGTTTGTAAAAACATTGCTTTTTTAAATACGTGGTTGGCGTAATAAAGTGAGTTTCTGGTAACGATTTGTGGGACATTAAGCGTGTTTGAATCGTCCTGAACATTTTGATAAAGTATGGTATTGTCTAGCGCGAAGTTTTTATACTTAAACTGTTTTTGAAGTTTTACTTTTAAATAGGTTATAGCCTTATCGTTTTGAAATGGTTTTACACGTCCTTCTGTATTTTTTGCAAAGTAGACATAGTCATTAATAGTGTTTAAGTCTAATGTAAGGTTTGCGTATTTGTTGGATTGTAAATTAAAGAGTAATTGTTGTGTTTTTACATTATTAAACTGGTTACGCCAATTATAGTTTTTATAATCACTTTGAAATAGTAACGTGTTAAAGTTAGGTGCTGAAGAACTATGATTTATGTTTGCTAATACTTTTATGTCCTTATTTAATTGATAGGATGCTGTACCGGAAATAAAATTACCTTCAAAATCTCCTGCTACATTTAATCCTGTTTTACCCTGTAAATTAAATCCTTTATATTTCTTGTTATATTTTGCTCCTACAGATACGACATCTCCTTTTAACCTATTAGGGATTGTACCTTCACTAAGGACTATAATTTTGTTATAGCCATAATTATAGTTATTATGTGTCGCATTAAATTGAATATTACCTATTGTTGCGTTTTTAAAGTTTAATTGTAGTTGATTGGTAAATTGCTCAAGCTCTGTCCTGTCTTTTAGTTTTGTTATACGGAATGATTCTCCGAAATAATCTGTGTTTGCTGCTGTTTGATCAAAAGTATAAATCTTATCTTCTAGCATCATTACATGTGCTAATTGCAGATTGTTAGAACTTACGGAATCTTTTGGTTTTATAAAATCGTAACTATGGTTTAAGTAAAATCGCTTACCTAGCAATAGGTTTTCTGCGTTTTCAAAATTAACTTCTAACACTCCCCTATCATTAAAATCGGCATCTCCAGATTCGAAAAACGGTATATTGGTGTCTTTTAAACCTCCGTTTTCTTGAGTTAGTAAATCTTGGGATGTAAAATGGGTGTTTAAAATATAGCGTCGGTTTTTGGTTTTATAACTTGAAGTCAACCTTAAATTACCAGAACTTGTTAAGGAGTTTTGGTAAATCCCTAATGACCTTACCCCTTTATAACCTAATGATAAATTAAATTGTTTAGAGGTGTTAGTTGTGAAAAAAGCATCTAATTGTTGACCTTGTGTTAATGCTGTTTTAAAATACAGCTCTGTTAATGGTGTTGGTACGTGATAATAATTAACATCTTCTGCATTTAAATAATTAAAATGCTTTGCATTTGCCCCAAAACCAGGAAGTAAATTTGTGTTGTCAAAATTATAGGTTAGACTGTTATAGGTTTGACCAATATTAGCAAATGGCATTAAACCAAAATCATCACGTCTTAAATAATTGTATTTATACTCTTTATTTATTGTTAGTGTGCTATCTAAATAAGTGGTATCTCTTAAATGCGAAATAATTAAATAATCTGTAATTACCGCGTCTTTATTTTTTTTTGCTTTTGAGCTTGTTTTAGTATTTCTATTACTATCATTACCAATGACTGCATCACCTTGGGTCATTGGTGTAGATTTAATTGATTTTTTTTTAATTGGCTTTTGCGCGTATGCAATACCTACAAAAACGAATAAAAGGAAAGAGAAAATTATTTTTTTCATTAAATGGTGACTATTTTAGACCTTTAATTAAAAGCTGAATCATTTATTTTTGCCAAAAATAGCAAATATCTTTATGGTTTTATGCTTTCTGTTAAGAAAGGCTCAAAATTGAAATTATATAACGTCAAACCTTCTTTTTTATTTAATGCTAAAATTAAAACATTCCAAATACAAACTAGAGTGTGGTACAGATGAAGCTGGTCGTGGCTGCCTTGCTGGACCTGTTACTGCTGCTGCTGTTATTTTAAAACCAAATTTTAAAAACTTGATATTGAATGACTCTAAGCAAATTAGTGAAAAAAAAAGGGATAAATTAAGGCCTATTATTGAAGCTGAAGCCTTTAGTTTTGGTTTTTGTCATATTTATGAGGATGAAATTGATAAGATTAATATTTTAAACGCCTCCATCTTAGCAATGCACAAATCTATAGATGTTATGCCTATAGCACCAGATTTTATTATTGTTGATGGAAATAAATTTAAGCCTTATAACGACATCCCTTTTGAAACCATTATAAAAGGCGATGGTAAATACTTGAGTATTGCAGCTGCTTCGGTATTAGCAAAAACATATCGGGATGAATATATGAATAAAATCCATGAAGAATTCCCCATGTATAATTGGAAACAAAACAAAGGATACCCAACAAAACAGCATCGAGAAGCAATTAGAAAATATGGCGTCACAAAATACCACCGAAAATCCTTTAGACTATTACCAGAACAATTGAAATTAAAATTGTAACTTATTATATTTGCATAAACCCTCTTTCTTTTATGAAACACTTTTGGTATACTTTCCTTTTCATATTATTTATATTTTCATGTCAAACTTCATCTAAAAAAAATAAGTCTGAAGACTTTATATTTAATAATGCCGACTATGTTTTAACTATCAATAACCTTGAAAATTTTAAAAGTAATTCGACTAACAATCATTTTATAGAGCAGTTATCAAACACAACTACTTTTAAGGATGTTGTAAAAAAACTTGATTTTTTAAACCAACTAAAAAGCAATCAACCTATATATATTAATTTATATAAAGATACAAAAGACAGCCTACAATATAGTTTTGCCACAAAGGTTAATGATTCTATTTTTAACATAGACTCTTTAAAACTAAAAAGAGAGCCTTTAAAATTAAAAGGAATTACAGCAGAAAAAATTACAGCAAACAAAACGCTATTATATGTTGCTAAACAAGGAGATATTTTAGTTGGAGCAACAAACGACTTACACCTAGAAGCTTTATTTGCTAGTAAAACCAAAAACAATTCGATTAAAAAAATTATTGCAACACAAAATAATGATGCTTCATTTTCTGTTTTTATAAACAAAAAAAACAGTCTCCAACATGTTTTTAAAAATAAAAACATCCCATTTAAAAACTTTACTAATTATTTGACTTTTGATACTGAGGTTAATCAAAACCAATTACTTTTAAACGGAATAACTAAAGCGACAGATAGTACCAAAAGCTTAATTAATGTTTTTAAAAACACATTACCACAAGACAACCAATTAGCACAAATCACACCATCAAACAGCGATGGTTTTTTAAGTATAACTTTTGATAATTTTAAGACTTTTAGTAACAATCTTAATCGTTTTAATAATACAGATAGCACAGCAATTAACACCAAACTATTTGACAACATCATAGAATTTGGCGAAATATACAGCCACAACACAAGCGCAATAGTGCTAAACACTATTGATATAATTAGCACAGAGGAAGCATTAATTAGCGAGCAGGAAAAAGTCCAGGATTTTAGAGGTGTAAATATCTTTAATTTTTCTAAATCCGACCTTTTTTATAATCACTTAAAACCTTTTATCACATTAGAAAAAGCAACAAAATATTGTATAATTAACCAGTTTTTAATTTTTGCAGACACTACAGAAACCTTAGAAAACATAATCGTAAATTATCAAAATCAGACTACTTTTAATGATCGTGAATATTACAAAGACATTAAAAAAAGTTTAAGTAATCAAGCATCAATATTACAAGTAACCACTCCCGCAAGTCTAACTCAAATAGTTAAAAATAATATATTGACTAGTTTAGATTTTGAGTTTGACAAGTACAAAACATCTGCTTTACAGTTTATATACGATACCGATTTTGCCCACTTTAATGCGGTGATTAAGCAAAATAAAGTCTCAGTTTCTGAAAATTCAATTACAGAGTTATTTAATATTAAGTTAGATAATGATGTACTTAATAACCCACAATTTGTAAAAAACCACAGAACAAAGCAAAAAGATATTATAGTCCAAGATGTAAGTAATAAATTGTATTTAATTTCTAATAAAGGAAAAATTTTATGGAAAAAACAACTTAACGGTCCAGTCCTAGGAGCTATTGAGCAAATTGATATGTATAAAAATGGACGATTACAATTAGCATTTGCAACCCCTAATCGAGTATATGTTTTAGACCGAAATGGTAATGAGGTAAAACCATTCCCGATGAAGTTTAGTGATAATATTACACAACCGCTTTCGGTTTTTGATTACGACAATAAGAAAAACTATCGCTTGTTTGTCACACAAGGTAAAAACATATTGGTTTATGATGCTAAAGGAAAAACAGTCAAAGGTTTTAATTTTAAAGCTGCAAATGAAGCTTTAAACACACCACCTAAACATATTAGAATTGGAAGAAAAGATTACTTAATTTTTAAAACCGATAATCAATTACATATTGTGGATAGACGTGGAAAAACACGAGTAAAATTGGATACAAAGTTAAGCTATTCTAAGCAACCCGTTTATAATTATAACTCAGATTTTATAACAACTACTATAGAAGGAAAACTAGTAACAATAGACCAAAAAGGAAACGTTATTGTTACCAAGACAAATCTGTCCGAAAACAACACTTTAGTATCAACCACTAAAACATTAATATCGCAAAGCGAAAACACTTTAAACATTAAAACACACACATTAGACTTAGATTTTGGTAGCTATACACCTGCTAAATTATTTTATTTAGATAACAAAATATACATATCTACAACAGATAAACAAACACAAAAAGTATTACTTTATGATAGCAATGCAAAGCTACAGGACAACTTTCCAGTATATGGCACCTCCGCTATAGATTTAGAAAATATTGACAAAGACAAAAACTTAGAATTTGTTACTAGAGGCGAAAACAACTCTATTTTAGTGTATAAAATAAATTGAATTTAAAAAATTTAGATTTACATAAAACCGAAGCAAAGTCTTCGGTTTTTTTATACTTTTTTTCTGTTAGATTTAGTAACATTGTAACTTTAAAACAAACTCCTTTTTACAGATGATTAATCGCAACAAAGCTTCGATATTAAAGTGTATAATTCACAAAGTAGGAAACAAACACAATGACACAAAAAATGCGTTTTCTGAAAAAGAAATTCATTTTGACGAAGCCAGTTACGAGCTTATGCTACCTTTTTTACTAAGACCGTTTACAAGCCTGGTACAAAGTCATCGTTTTAACCACCATGCCAACATTGAGTTAAACGAAATTAACGCTTACACCAAGCAAGTTTTTGGGGATGATGAAACATTTGTAGACGTTTCAAAAAACATTGTTAAACATTTATACGAACAATCAACGTCAGCACAAATTAAAACTGGAGATGTTATTGTTGCTTATTTTGATGGCATCGAATATAACGAGATGGTTATTGATGCTATCGGAATTTTTAAAATAGAAAATAAAACCAATTTTTTTCAAACCTACTTAGAAGACAACAGTTACGATGTATTGGTCCAAAAAGGGATTAACGCAAAAAAAGTTGACAAAGGGTGTTTAATTTTAAATACTGGCGATGCAGAAGGCAAAGTGGTATTAACCGTTGACAACAACAATTATGACGCAGCCTATTGGACAGATAAATTTTTAAATATTAAATATGCTGACGACTACAATAGCCACACCCAAAACTATTTAGAGTTATGTAAAGAGTTTTCAACTGAAATTATTAAAACTACCTATGGAGCGCAGGAACACAATAGTTTTTTAGCCAAAACCATCGATTTTTTTAAAGAAAATGAAGTTGTAAATGTAGAACGTTTTAAAGACGAAATTTTTGTTGAAGACAAACACATGGACCTTTTTGAAAGCTATAAAAAAGACTTCGAGTCCGAACAAAATGTGCTAATTAGAAATCAATTTGATGTTTCAGAAAAAGTTTTAAATAAAGAAAAGAAGAAAATTAAAACCGAAATTAAATTGGATACCAACATTCAAATTAAATTGGATATTGATGCGCCAGATGCCAGTGCCGAGTATTTAGAACGTGGTTACGACGAAGAGAAAAAAATGCACTATTACAAAGTGTTTTTTAATGTAGAAGGATAAATAGCAGATATCTATTGTACAAAATCAGCTTCAAACAATTTACTAAAGTGCTTTAAGATTTTAGCCTTTACTTCTGCTTCATCGACCTGCTTAACTCCTAGCTCTACGTTTAAAGAAGAGACTGCTTTACCTTTAATTCCGCAAGGAATAATATTATCAAAATAGCCTAAGTTAGCATTTACGTTAAGTGCAAAACCGTGCATAGTTACCCAACGACTAGCTCTAACACCCATAGCACAAATTTTACGTGCAAATGGAGTCCCAACATCTAACCAAACTCCAGTTTCACCTGGACTTCTTGTTGCTTTAAGTCCGTATTCTTCTAGTGTTAGAATAATAACTTCTTCTAAAAAACGTAAATATTTATGGATATCGGTAAAAAAATTATCCAAATCTAAAATTGGATAACCGACTAATTGTCCAGGTCCATGATAAGTAATATCTCCTCCTCTATTAATTTTATAAAACGTAGCTCCTTTTTCTTTTAACTGATCTTCGTTTAATAATAAATTAGAAATATCGCCACTTTTACCCAAAGTATAAACATGAGGATGCTCTACAAACAAAAAAAAGTTATCAGTCTCTAAACCAGCAGATTCCCTTCTGTTTTTAATTTTAGTATCTAAAATTCCTTTAAATAATTGCTCTTGGTAATCCCAAGTTTCTTTAAAGTCTTTTGTTCCTAAATCCTGTATTTGTACGTTTTTGTTCATCTCACTGTTTAATACCGCAAAGATACAATTTATCTTTTCTTCCTACTATAAAATAAAAACAATGACTAAGCTAAACTCCCGTTAAATTCTTTAATATAATTCAAAAAACCGCAAATCAAATCCTTATATTTGCGTCTTAATTTTTTACAATAAAACTATGTCACAATTATCTGAGCTAGAGCTCGTACGTAGAGAAAAACTTGCAAAGTTACGCGAATTAGGTATTAACCCTTATCCTGCAGATTTATATCCAGTTTCTGACACTTCAAAACAGATTAAACAGGAGTTTAAAGAAGGTAAACAGGTGGTTATTGCTGGTCGTTTAATGTCTCGTCGTATTCAAGGTAATGCTAGTTTTGCCGAGTTACAAGATAGCGAAGGACGTATCCAAGTTTATTTTAACAGAGATGAGATTTGTACTGGTGACGATAAAACAAAATATAATACTGTATATAAAAAACTTCTAGATATAGGAGATTTTATAGGTATTGAAGGAGAGTTATTTACTACCCAAGTTGGTGAAAAAACAGTGTTAGTAAAAAACTTTACGGTATTAAGTAAAGCCTTAAAACCATTACCATTACCTAAAACAGATGCAGAAGGTAACACCTTTGACGCTTTTACAGATCCTGAGCAACGTTATAGACAACGCTATGCAGATTTAGTTGTAAACCCACATGTAAAAGAAGTATTTATTAAGCGTATTAAGTTGTTTACAGCAATGCGTGACTTTTTTAACGCTTCAGGTTATTTTGAAGTTGAAACTCCGATATTACAACCAATTCCTGGAGGTGCAGCTGCACGTCCATTTATTACCCATCATAATAGTTTAGATATACCTTTATATATGCGTATTGCTAACGAGTTGTATTTAAAACGACTAATAGTAGGTGGATTTGAAGGCGTTTATGAGTTTTCTAAAAATTTCCGTAACGAAGGTATGGACAGAACCCATAACCCAGAATTTACAGCAATGGAAATTTATGTAGCTTATAAAGACTATAATTGGATGATGGATTTTTGCGAACGACTTTTAGAGCATTGTGCAATTGCTGTAAACGGTACTTCAGAAGCTACTTTTGGAGAGCACAAAATTAACTTTAAAGCACCTTATGCTAGAGTCACTATGGCGGATTCTATTAAGCACTTTACTGGTTTTGATATCACTGGTAAAACAGAAGACGAAATTAGAACTGCTGCTAAAAACATGGGGATTAGCGTTGACCCAACAATGGGGAAAGGAAAGTTAATTGATGAGATTTTTGGCGAAAAATGTGAAGGTAATTATATCCAACCAACCTTTATTACAGATTATCCAAAAGAGATGAGCCCTTTATGTAAAGAGCACAGAGATAATCCTGAATTAACAGAGCGTTTTGAGCTAATGGTTTGCGGTAAAGAAATAGCAAATGCCTATTCAGAGCTTAACGACCCAATAGACCAACGTCAACGTTTTGAGCACCAATTAAAACTAGCTCAAAAAGGAGATGATGAAGCAACCGAGTTTATTGACGAAGACTTTTTACGTGCTTTAGAGTATGGTATGCCTCCAACATCAGGTATGGGAATTGGTATGGATAGATTAATTATGTATTTAACAAATAATAAGTCCATACAAGAAGTATTATTTTTCCCTCAAATGAGACCAGAAAAGAAAGCAATACCAATGACTGACGACGAGAAAGCATTATTTGCAATCTTAAAAACAAATACACCTATAGATTTAAATACACTTAAAGCACAATCAGGCTTAAGCAATAAAAAATGGGATAAAACCATTAAAGGCTTAACTAAGTTAGGCGTTGCAAAAGTTAACAAAACCGATGATGGATTATTTGTAGAGATGGTTTAGACCTACTATTCTGACAATAACAAAAACCAAATTATATAATCAAAAAGGAATTACAGAAATGTAGTTCCTTTTTTTTATGCCGATAATTAAACACTTCACTCTTATTAATTCATACATTTTCTTTATTTTCACAAACCAATACAATTTAAAAATGAAGAAAATAACCATCTTATTACTTACAATAATTACTTTTATTGCTTGTAGTAAAAACGAAGATACGGACACAATTGACATTCCAACAAACCAACCAGAAAGACCTATAGCACAACTATTACCTAACCTAACTGACTTAAATTTATTTGTAGGAGATATTAAAGATTTGGTACCAAGTCAATATGCATTTATTTATGATTTAAACACCCCTTTATTTTCAGATTACGCGCATAAAGAGCGTTTTATTGTTTTGCCTGAAGGCGAAACTTTAACCGCTGTGGGTAACGGAATGCCAGATTTTCCGGATAATTCTATTATCGTTAAGACCTTCTATTTTAATTATGATGAAAACGACTTAAGCCAAGGTCGTAAAATTATCGAAACTCGCGTACTAATAAAAGAAAACGGATCATGGCTTGCAGGAGATTACCACTGGAATGACACACAAACCCAAGCTGTGTTAGAAAACAATGCAGCGACAGTGCCCGTTACTTTTATTAATAAAGCAGGCGCTACTTTAAATATAGATTATCAAATACCTTCAAATTTAGACTGTGTAACTTGTCATAACAACAATAATCAAGTCAAACCGTTAGGACCAAAACTACGCTCAATTAACTTTAATAATCAATTACAAACCTTAATCAGCAATAACCAAATAACGGGGATTACAGACGTTACTACAATAACAACACTACCTAATTGGGAAGATGACGTCAACTATACATTAGAAGAACGTGCTAGAGCCTACTTTGATGTAAACTGTGCATCTTGCCACCAACCTGGAGGTTATTGCGATGTACAAACTACATTAGATTTTAGATTTGAAACCCCTTATGGAAACACTTCTATTTTTGAACATAAATCAGAAATTAATGCACGCATGGCTAATTATCAAGAATTATTTAGCATGCCACTTTTAGGGACCACTTTTGTACACACAGAGGGTTACTACTTAATTAAAACCTACTTAAACAGCTTATAAACTGTTAATTAAAAACTAAAAAACTATAGAACATTAAACCATATTAATTTTATCACGTCTTAGAAGTATAACAATTTAAAACATTTTAAAAAATGAAAAAATTAGCAATACTAGCTTTAGCATTAATTACATTTCAGGCTAATGCGCAAGACAACAAAAAAGAAAAGCGTCAAGAAAACAGAACAGAAAGACTAGAAAAACGATTAGAATTTGAGCCAAAAGAAGTAGCCGAGTTACAGACTAAAAAAATGACTTTGCAATTAGACCTGACTGAAGCGCAACAAAAAAAGATCATGGCTTTAAATTTAGAAAATGCAACTAAGCGTCAAGAACAAATCAAAAAACAACTAAAAGCTAAAGACGACTCTGAAAAAGTTAAACCTACAAAAGAGGAGAAACTAAAACGTATGAATGCTAAATTAGACGCTAAGATTGCTAATAAGCAAAAAATGAAAGCTATCTTAAGTGCTGAGCAGTTTGAAAAATGGGAGAAATCTGCAAGAAAAAGAGGTGATGGACGTAAGCACATGAAAAAAGGTCCAAAAGGGAAACAAATGGGTGAAAATAGAGCAACACAAAATAAAGATTAAGGAATATTCTTTCACTTTTAAAGGTAAAAAAGCACTGATTATCTATTCAGTGCTTTTTTATTTGTAATTATTAAACAAATAGTGTTACTTTGAAAGTATAATTAATTAACTCTTACACGATGAAAAAAATAATTACGCTTTGTCTTTTTGTTTTTGGTTTATTTTTAGCTACTAACAATGCTAATGCACAACAAAAATTTAGTGCAGAAATCAATAATGCTGCACACACAAAAGCTGTTGAATACGGTAGATATTTAAAAGTAAATGAAACTGTACAAGAATCAATATTTACTGCTTATCAAGAATTTTACGCTAAATCAGAAACTTTAAACAACAAGTTTGAAGCTGGAACTAGCCAATACACTGATTTAAAAAACAAAATAAACGACCGTTTATTATCTCAAATTAATGAAGTGCTTACTGAAGAGCAATACACTAGATTTTTAGAATTATCTAACCACACTACAGAGTAGTTATTAGTTACTATACAATATAAAAAAAGCCGATTATAAAATTATAATCGGCTTTTTTATGTTCTAATTTATCGATTAACTAAATACAGCTTCACAAGCTGCAATGGTTTTATCTAAATCGTCATAAGTTAATGCATCATTTAAAAACCAGCTTTCAAAAGCACTTGGTGCTAAATAAACACCTTGGTTTAACATCCCATGAAAAAAGGTTTTAAACATATCATTATTTCCTTTGGCAGACGTTTCAAAATCGACAACCTCATCTTCACAAAAATGTACCGAAATCATTGAGCCAATTCTGTTAATAGTGTGCGTCACATTTAGTCTTTCTAAAACTTCAGCAATTCCTTTATGTAGGTATTCTGTTTTTTTAGCTAAGCTTTCAAAAACATTACCAGAATTTAATTCTGTTAACATCGCCAAACCTGCTGCCATAGCTAATGGGTTACCACTTAATGTCCCTGCTTGATATACTGGCCCTAAAGGCGCTAAATGATTCATTATTTCTGCTTTAGCTGCAAAAGCACCAACAGGTAAACCACCACCAATTACTTTACCAAAACATACAATATCTGCTTTTACACCTAACAACTCTTGCGCACCACCTTTAGCTAATCTAAAGCCAGTCATTACTTCGTCAAAGATTAATAATATATTATTGGCATCACAAAGTTGGCGTAAGCCTTCTAAAAATCCTTTTTTAGGCGGTATACACCCCATATTACCTGCAACAGGCTCTATGATTATACAAGCAATCTCATTTTTATTCGCATTAATTAATGCTTCAACATTAGCTAAATCATTATATTTTGCTAACAATGTATCTTTTGCTGTACCTGCTGTTACACCTGGACTATTTGGAGATCCAAATGTTACCGCACCACTACCAGCTTGTATTAAAAATGAGTCTGAATGACCATGATAACAACCAGCAAACTTGATAATTTTATCTTTATTTGTATAACCTCTAGCTAATCTAACTGCACTCATACAAGCTTCTGTACCAGAATTTACAAAACGAATTTTGTCAATATTTGGTACCATAGACACCGCTAATTCTGCGATTTTAGTTTCAATTTCAGTCGGCATACCAAAGGAAGTTCCTTTTTTAGCTTTATCAATAACTGCATCTACTACCGGTTGATGTGCATGACCTAAAATCATTGGTCCCCAAGAAGCGATATAATCAATCAATTGGTTACCATCCTCGTCATACAAATAGGCACCTTTAGCTTCTTTTACAAAAATAGGTGTACCACCTACTGCTTTAAATGCTCTTACTGGAGAGTTTACTCCTCCAGGAATTACTTGCTCTGCTTCTGCAAACAAAGCACTACTACGTTTATAAATCATAAACCTTAAAAATCTTTTGGAATGGGTTTTATATATATTTTTTGACCTATATGTAGGTCATTACTTTGTAATCCATTTAATGATTTTAACTCATCAACAGATATATTATATTTTCTTGAAATGGAATACAGTGTATCTCCTTTTACAACGGTATGTTTATCATTAACTGTAATTTCTTTTCCTAAAACTGCAGCATCAAACCTATCTAATTGATAACGCTCTATTAGGCTTATTAATTTTTCAGGGTAGCGTCTATCTGTTGCATAACCTGCTGCTCTTAACTCTTTAGCCCAACCTTTATAGTCATCTTTTTCTAGTGTAAACAATTTAGCATAACGTTTACGTTCTTTTAAAAATAATGAGTGGTCTCTAAAAGAGTATTTTGAGTTTTTATATTTTCTAAAACATTCACCTTTAGCATCATCGTCGTGGTAAATTTTAGCACCGGTCCACTCATGACATTTAATTCCAAAATGGTTGTTAGCCTCTACAGACAATCTTCCATTACCGGAACCAGACTCTAAAATACCTTGTGCTAAAGTAATACTTGCAGGGATACCATAATTACGCATTTCATCTTGTGCTATATCACTGTATATTGCAATATACTCGTCTGTTTTAGTAGCATAAACTTCAGGAGTTTCTTTTATAGGTGCGTCAACAATAACAACATCTTCTTTTGCTTTGTCTTTATTATTTCTTACAACTCTAACCGTTTTTTGTTTACCTTTTTTAGTTGTCACTTTTTTAGAAGAGCCACAACTTACAATTAGCAGGGTTAGACAAAGTATGGTAATTATTTTTTTCATTAATTATAAAATTAATTGTTGTTGTTTTTGTTTTAATCTTTTATTCATACCAACTATACCTTGTAAACCTCCAGTATGAATTACCAGTATTTTGGAGTTAGGTTTAAAAAAATCACGCTGAATTAAATCAAACACTCCAAACATCATTTTTCCGGTATACACAGGGTCTAAGGCTATATTAGTTTGCTTTTTAAAGCTATTAATAAACGTTACTAAATCGGTATTTATTTTAGCATAACCACCAAAATGAAAATCTGTTAGTAATTGCCAATTATCTTGTTTTGCAAATTTACTAATATCTTCGTTTAAAAAGTTGCCTTTTAAAGCAGAAAAACCTAAAACTTGCTGACTGTTATTTGATTTATTAATTATTCCGGATAGCGTACCTCCCGTCCCTACGGAAGCGCAAATATAATTAAAATCCGAATCTGCTTCTGTTAAAATTTCTTCGCAACCTTTTACTGCTAGATCATTAGTCCCACCTTCCGGAATTAAGTAAAAATCTCCATATTCTTTTTTAATTTTTTCAAAAAACGATTGGGTAGATTTTAATCTAAACGCTTCTCTACTAACAAACTTAAATTCCATACCGCAAGATTGCGCGAATTTTAAAGTAGGATTATTGTCAATTTTATCATGCAGCTCTTCCCCTCTAATTACACCTATGGTTTTTAAGCCAAACACACGTCCAGCTTCTGCAACTGCAGCAATATGATTAGAAAATGCACCACCAAAAGTCAACAGTGTGTCATGATTATGCTTTTCAGCGTAAGCGATATTATATTTTAGCTTTCTATATTTATTACCAGATATAATTGGGTGTATCAAATCCTCGCGTTTTAAGTATAACGAAACTGAACTTTTAAAAGGAAGTTCTATTTTTTGATTGACACTAAGTTCTGGGTTAAATTTCATGCTTGCTAAGATACTTTAAAAATTGCCAAAAAGCTCTAGATTTTAGATAGTCTAAATTATTATCGTTGCAATAGGCTTCCCGCTCAAAGCTTATATTTTTATAGGCAATATACCCGTTTTTGTGTTGTAAGTATCTAATCAAAAACTCCAAACCATACCAAATATAAAAAGGTAGTATTAAAAGTTCTAGCTGTTGTCTAAGATGAATTTTTTCATGATTAACCAAAGTTGCACTTTTTTTTAACCCTTTGTATTTTAGAAAAATAAAAGGAAAAATAGTAAGACCCATGTAACCTTTAGGCACTAAATATTTTGATATTATAATCATGATTGTTAACCTTCTAAATGTATTCCAATTTACGATATCTAAATCAAAAAAATAAGACAATTCCTACCAAAGTAGCTAATCACTTACTTTTAATGCTAAACCCATACATAATGGGGTTGTAGATAGGAAAATAATTACAAAGTTGACCCTTTAAATTTAACAGAAATACTAATTAACAATTAAATAATAAGGTCTTAAATTTTTCTTAATTATTTCTTAATTATTTTTATATTTTTAACAAAAAAATCAACTAAAGTGTTTTTTGTTTAGAATTACCCAAGTATAAATTAAAAGCACTCCTTTACATTAATTTGATATAATGAAAAAAAGCAAACCTACAACTGCCCTAAATTTTAAATTTAGACTTCCTACCCTTTTATTAACTTTTAGTTGCTACTTACTTTTTACTATTAGTAGTAGTAGTTATGGTCAAACCAAGATCAGTAACACCAATTTTAATATAAAATCTAAAATTGTTGAAGCAACGGATTCAAATTTTAAAAATATTGAAATCTCTTGGGACTTTTCAAACTCGGCAAGCAAAACACCTACAAATTTAAATATTGAAATTCAACCAATAAATGATTGTTGGAATAAATTAAATGGTAAAAACAGATCCGACATGTTTTTAAAAACTTTTAAAAACCTAACTGATAATCCAACAGGAAATCTCTTATTAAGTTTAAGAGAGTACAATACCAAATGTTTTAAATGGCGCGCTAAAACCATAAACACCAATACGCGTCACGAACAATATACAGATTGGCAATTTTCAAGTTTTCTTTAAGCCCTAACCAACCAAGTCACAAAAATGAAAAAAATTACCTTACTACTTATTTTTACCTTTTTATTTATACAAAACAGCTTTGCACAAGGAGATTCAGTAGCTAACGCAGAACAATTTTGCTATGGAGGCTCCGAATTAGTATTTCCTAATGTTACCGGAGAACCTAATAATACAGGCGTAGGATGTTTAGGTAGCATCCCAAACGCTGCTTACTACTATTTAACTATAGACCAAGCAGGTGATTTGATATTTGATCTTTCACAAGAAGATTCAACAGGTGCAGGGATAGATGTGGATTTTATAGCTTGGGGACCTTTCCCCTCAGTTGCAGCTGCAGATACGGCTATTACTTTAGACTATTGTAACCCTTCCAGTTGCCCAAGTAACACAAATGATCCAAATTTTTACCCCTATGCACCTGACCATATTGTTGACTGCAGTTATTCTGCTTTACCTACCGAGACACTTACAATAGATAATGCACAAAGTGGAGAAATTTACATTGTTTTAATTACAAATTTTAGCGACTTACCTGGTAGTATATCACTACAACAAACTGGTGGAATGGGTACAACTAGCTGTGGAGATCTCCCAGTATGTGGTAGTTCGTTTTATGATAGTGGTGGGGTATCTGGAAGTTATTCTAACAACCAAAATGAAACTACCATTATCTATCCTTATGCAGTTGGAGGAACTGTAACTACAACCTTTACCATGTTTGATGTAGCTCCAGGAGACAGTTTAGCAATATATGATGGGCCAGATACATCTGCTCCTTTATTAGGTACATATACAGGGATAACCAATCCTGGATCATTTACATCTACACATGCCACAGGTACACTTAGCTTTGTTTTTACAAGTGACCTAGCTATAGTAAGTAATGGTTGGGCTGCAGATATTGTTTGTAACTCACCACCAACTACATCTTCATGCGGTAATACATATACAGATAGTGGTGGGACATCTGGAAATTATTCTGCTAATGAAAACCAAACTAGCACTTTTTATCCTAACACAGCTGGAGACCCAGTAACTGTAACCTTTACAAGTTTTAATATTGAAGACGGTTGGGACTATTTATACGTTTATGATGGCCCAGACACTTCTTCTCCAACTCTAGGTGCCTTTACAGGATTAACAGTACCAGGCCCATTTACATCAACTCATGCTACTGGCGCATTGACATTTGTCTTTACTAGTGATGGCTCAACTAATTATACTGGTTGGGAAGCAAGCATCACTTGTCCAATATCTTGTGGGGACACGTATACAGATAGCAACGCCGTTTCTGGCGGCAATTATGATAATAACGAAAACATAACAACCACAATCAATCCTATCACAGCTGGAGATTTAGTAACGGTAACCTTTACAAGTTTTAATACAGAACCCACCCATGATGTTTTAAATATATATGATGGTCCAGATGATTCTTATCCACATTTAGGTGAATATTCAGGAACTACAATACCCGGCCCTTTTACATCAAGTCATCTGTCTGGAGCCCTAACCTTTGTATTTACTAGTGATAACACTGTAAATAAAGCTGGTTGGGAAGCAGATATCACTTGTGGTAACACTTGTGAAAAAGCTTGGAACGGTTCTGTAAGTACAGATTGGTTTGAAAGCAATAATTGGACACCATCCGGAGTCCCTACAAATCAAGACTGTGTTATTATTCCAGACGTGACCACCACTAACAATAATTCTCCAATTGTTGTAGCGTCGGCTACTAGCGTAGGTTTAGGAAAAAGTTTATTAGTAGAAACTAATGGTTATCTAGAGTTATTACCTGATGCCGGCTTAATTATAACTGACGACATTACGGTGGATGGGAAGTTTATTTTAAGAAGTACTTCTAACTTAATCCAAATTACCAATACTGGAATTACAAATAATGGTAACATACAAATGCAACGAGAAGTTAACGGTCTAGCAGCATTAGATTACGTTTATTGGTCTTCTCCTGTTGATAACTTTGCTGTAAATGCTGTGTCACCGGGATCATACCATAGATATAAATGGCTTCCAACAACTGCTGCGACTTATGGTAACTGGGTAGGAGCTTCTGAAATTATGGAACCTGCCAAAGGGTATATTATACGTGGTATTTTTGGCACGTCTCCAGAAGGAGTGCCTGCTACTAATACGGTAGAGTTTATTGGAGTCCCTAGAAATGGAATGATTCAAATCCCAATCACGCATGGTGGATATGCAGGACCTAATTATCCCGGAGCTAGTAATATAGATGCAACAGAACTAGATGATAATTGGAATTTAATTGGAAATCCTTATCCGTCTTCAATATCTGCTGATTTATTTATTCAAGAAAATGCAGGTGTATTAAGTGATAGCCCAATGCCAAATACATCAGGTGTTATAGGAACCATTTATTTATGGAGACATTTATCAGCGCCAAGCGCAATAGACGATCCATTTTATGGTGATTATGTATACAATTACAGCGGTAACGATTATATTGGCTACAACGGTACAGGGTCTAACCCAGTTGGGTTTAATGGTAATATTGCAGCTGGACAAGCCTTTTTTGTATTAATGGATCACAACGCAAGTTCTCCTTCAATGGTAACTTTTAATAATGCTATGCGTTATGATAATACGATTCCTGCAATACCATCCCCTTTTGATAATAACCAGTTTTATAAAACCTCACAAATCAGTAACACCCAACAAAGTATTGCTGCATTAGAAAAGCACAGAATCTGGCTAAATTTGATTGCTCCAAACAACAGCACAAATTCAATTTTGGTGGGGTATATTGAGAATGCTACGGATGGTATAGACAAAGTTTTTGATGGTTACGATATGGGTAAAACCAGTACACGCTTTTACACATTAGTTGAAGGCGAAGAAATGGCTATTCAAGGAAAATCTTTACCATTCGAGGACACAGACACTGTACCTTTAGGAGTAGTAATCCCTCAAGAAGGAAATTATACTATAGCTATTAACACTTTAGATGGTTTATTTGAAAACGAAACACAAAACATCTATATCGAGGACACTTATACAGAAGTAATTCATAGCTTAAGAGAAGCACCATTTGTCTTTAATATAGGTGCTGGGATTTATAACGATAGATTTATATTACGTTACACCAACGAAGCGCTTAATGTAGAAGAATTTAATCTAGAGTCTGGACTTGAAATTTTTGTCCCTAAAAACACTTCAATACAAGTAAGATCAAAAGGATTAATTAATAGTGTTTCAGTATATGATATTTTAGGGAGAACCCTAGAAGAGCACAAAAACATTAATGCTACAGATTTTAGCATTAACAATCCTAATTATTCTGAAGGCACATATATTATAAAAGTCATATTAGTTAATGGAGCTCAAAAAACACAAAAAGTAGTTTTAAAACGCTAATAATAATTTTAAAAAAATTAAAAAGACCTTAATTTTACAATTAAGGTCTTTTTATTTTCTATCAATTTTCACTCTAAAAGAGCAATCTCTATTTTTCATTTGTAAAAAAAGGGTCATTCAAAATCATTTACCTCCCCTTATTATTATCTAATTTAAAGTTTTAATTAATGGGTAATCATTCATTATGACTCGGTACTTAAAACAATAATTATAAAAGTAAAAATTATAAAATTTGATATAAAAAAATCAAGCTAAGTTGATAACTTCACAGATAACCTCACTTAAAACCTAGGGATTTGTCGGCAGGTATTTATTCTAATTTACATTATATTTGTCCTATTACATATAGGTAAAAACTAATATGAAAAAAATTATCCCAATAGAAGAAGGAGACTATTACTTAACACCAGAAGGTTATAGGTGTTTTACAGAACAATATCACTTAAAACGCGGCTATTGTTGTGAGAGTGGATGCAGACATTGCCCCTACGGATATAACAAAAAAACAAATTCTAGAAAATAGATAATAACTCTAAATTCCGATAATCTAACGGAATAACAAACAACTACAAAATGACATTTAAAGCGCAAATATTAGAAGGCATTCCCGATAATTTACCAAAAGCAAAAGCATACGATGCATCAATAAACCATGCACCAAAGCGTAAAGCTATTTTATCTGCGGAAGAAAAAAAATTAGCACTTAGAAATGCATTACGCTATTTTGATAAAAAGCATCATGCAGAATTACTTCCAGAGTTTAAAAACGAGTTAGAAACTTATGGTCGTATTTACATGTATCGCTTTAGACCTGATTATAAAATGTACGCGCGACCTATTAGCGAATACCCTGCTAAATCACAACAAGCAGCTGCTATTATGCTAATGATTCAAAATAATTTAGACTATGCTGTGGCACAACATCCGCATGAGTTGATTACTTATGGTGGTAATGGTGGTGTGTTTTCCAATTGGGCACAATACCGATTAACAATGAAGTATTTGGCAGAGATGAATAACGAGCAAACCTTAGTCATGTATTCTGGTCACCCAATGGGCTTGTTTCCAAGTCATACAGAAGCTCCTCGAGTTGTAGTTACCAACGGAATGATGATACCTAATTACTCTAAACCAGATGATTGGGAAAAATTTAATGCACTAGGTGTAACACAATATGGTCAAATGACTGCTGGTAGTTATATGTATATTGGTCCGCAAGGGATTGTGCACGGTACAACAATAACTGTTTTAAACGGATTTAGAAAAATTGAAAAAGAACCTAAAGGAAATCTTTTTGTAACTTCTGGTTTAGGTGGTATGTCGGGCGCACAACCAAAAGCGGGTAATATTGCTGGTTGTATCACAGTTTGTGCAGAAGTTAACCCAAAAATCACACAAGTCCGTTTAGACCAAGGTTGGATAGACGAGAAAATCACAGATTTGGATCAGTTAGTTGCGCGTGTTAAAACCGCTAAAGCCGAAAAGGAAACAATATCTATAGCATATTTAGGAAACGTTGTTGATGTTTGGGAAAAATTTGATCAAGCTAATATTCACATAGATTTAGGAAGCGATCAAACGTCGCTACATAATCCATGGGCTGGAGGTTATTACCCAGTTGGCATCTCTTTTGACGAAGCCAATACTATGATGGCAAATCAACCTGAGTTGTTTAAAGAAAAAGTACAAGAAACACTGCGTCGTCATGCAGCAGCTATTAATAAACACACTGCAAAAGGCACCTACTTTTTTGATTACGGAAACGCCTTTTTATTAGAAGCTTCTAGAGCTGGAGCAGATATTATGGCTAAAAACGGTATCGATTTTAAATACCCTAGTTATGTACAAGACATTATGGGACCAATGTGTTTTGATTATGGTTTTGGACCTTTTAGATGGGTTTGTGCTTCCGGAAAACCAGAAGATTTAGCAAAAACGGATCAAATTGCTTGTGATGTTTTAGAAGAAATTAAAAAGCATTCTCCAAAAGAAATCCAACAGCAAATGGCTGATAATATCCAATGGATTAAAGGCGCACAAGACAACAAACTAGTTGTAGGCTCTCAAGCTAGAATATTATATGCAGACGCAGAAGGACGCATGAAAATAGCCGAAGCTTTTAATAAAGCAATTGCAAAAGGCGAAATTGACACTGTTATATTAGGACGCGACCATCACGATGTTTCTGGTACTGATAGTCCATATCGCGAAACGTCTAATATTTATGATGGCTCACGCTTTACAGCAGATATGGCCATACAAAATGTAATTGGTGATAGCTTTAGAGGAGCCACTTGGGTAAGCATCCATAATGGTGGTGGTGTAGGCTGGGGAGAAGTTATTAATGGTGGATTTGGTATGGTTCTTGATGGTAGTAAAGAAGCATCAAAACGATTAAAACAAATGCTATTCTGGGATGTAAATAACGGAATATCAAGACGTAGCTGGGCTAGAAACGATGAAGCTATTTTTGCTATTAAACGTGCTATGGCGTCAGAGCCTAACTTAAAAGTTACCTTACCAAATCTTGTGGATGATGCTTTATTAAATTAAGTTTAACTTAAAAATTATTGCTATGAAAAAGTCATTACAAATTTTACCTGCATTGCTATTATTTTTAGCAATAACCTCTTGTAGCTCTGTAAAAGTAGCAGCAGATTATGATAAAGCTGTTAATTTTGACAACTACAAAACTTTTGCTTTTTTTAAATCTGGCATTGATAAAGCCGAAATTAACGACATTGATAAACGTCGTATCCTTAGAGCTATTGAAACCGAGTTATTAGCTAAAGGCTATACAAAATCTAAAAATCCTGACTTGCTAGTTAGCATTTTTACTAAATCCAATCAACGTGTTGATGTTTACAACAACAATTGGGGAGTTGGTGCTTGGGGTTGGGGTGGACCTCGTTGGGGATGGGGTTGGAATATACAACCTACAGTCTCTACTTCTACCCAAGGTGTTTTATATGTAGACTTAATTGACGCTAATAAAAAAGAATTAGTTTGGCAAGGTCAAGGTACTGGATACTTATCTAAAAATATGGATAAAAAAGAAGCACGTATCAATGAATTTGTAACTAAGATTATGGAAAAATATCCTCCAGGAATTCAACAATAATCATTATTATAGCATAACAAAAAATGCGACTACTTTAAATAAGTAGTCGCATTTATATTTAAAGCAAATAAGGTTTAGCATGTCCATTGTCTACTAACCATTGGTTAAGCTCTAAACCATCCTCTAACACAATGTTTGCTAAATAACGACCATATTTACCCTGTTTATCTTTATAAGACCTTATGGTAACCTCTTTGTCCAAAATCATATTACGGACAATGTCCCTAACTTTTTTACCTTCTACTTTTTCTGCTCCTCGCAATTCTGGAGTATCAATTCCGTAAAGACGTAGTTTCATTTCTTGAGAATGTAAAAACCCTAAATCCACAACTGCTGTGACCGTATCTCCATCGTAAACATCGATTATTTTGGCTTTATATGTATACATAATAAAATTATTTAGATTTAAATATACAAAATAAAAAAGCCCTTAAAACTTTCGTTTTAAGGGCTTTTAATATTATAACAAACAGTACTTAGTTTTTCTTTTGTTCTTTAAAGCTATCAAACTCGCTAGCCTTCATTTCTCTTGGCCAAGAGTTGTTAGAAGTATCAACATCTGCAGTTTCTAATTTTGGATCTACAGTAATGCTTACAATCTCTTTTTCTGTTGCTAAGGTTTTACTTACTTCTTTATCGTTAAGTCTCCAGATTTGTGCTGGATATTTTTCGGTTTTTGATGTACCGTCAGCGTAAGTGTACTCAACAATAATTGGCATAACTAATCCGCCTGGTTTTTCAAAAGTAACTTTATAAAAGAATTTTGGTTCTTTTATATTAGCGCGTTCTTCTGGCGTAAAGTTATCCATTACATATTCTTTTAATGTAGCCGAGTTATCTAAAGCTGACTTTCCTTTTAAATCAGAATTAAAATCTTCGCTATCTTCTTCAACAAAATATACTAATGGTGGTAAGTCGCTTAACTTCATCCCTCTTTGTGCTGCTATCTTTTTGATTTCAGCATTAGGCTCGTTAGATACATAGTATTTTTTAACGTCTTTAACACCTATGTCAACATAGTCAGTAGTGTAAAACCATCCTCTCCAGTACCAATCTAAGTCAAAAGCAGAAGCATCTTCCATTGTTCTAAAAAAGTCTTCTGGTGTTGGGTGTTTAAACATCCAACGGTTTGCATACTCTCTAAGTGCATAGTCAAATAATTCTGGTCCCATTACGGTTTCTCTTAAAATGTTAAGAGCAGTTGCTGGCTTACCATAGGCATTATTACCAAACTGGTAAGTATTTAATCCTTTGGTCATAATAGGTGCGATATAATTTTGATCTCCACCCATATAATTTACAATATTAGCTGCTGGTCCACGACGTGATGGGTATTTATCCATCCCTTCTGAAAGTGCGCTTGGGTATTTTTTACCAAAATCTTGTTCTGCTACATATTGTCCAAAAGTTGTAAACCCTTCGTCCATCCATGTCCACTGACGCTCGTCACTATTAATAATCATTGGAAAAAAGTTGTGTCCAATTTCATGAATAATTACCGACATCATACCAAACTTAGTACGATCACTATAGTTACCGTCTTTATCTGGACGACCATAATTCCAGCAAATCATTGGGTATTCCATCCCTTGGTTTTTAGCGTGTACAGATATAGCTTTATGGTAAGGGTAATCAAATGTCATTCTAGAAAAGGTTTCTAAAGTACTAGCTACAGCTTTAGTTGACCACTCTTCCCATAATGGGTTTCCTTCTTTTGGATACATTGAAACTGCCATGACATTTTTATCGCCAATTTTAACAGCCATCATATCCCAGATAAATTTACGAGATGTTGCAAATCCAAAATCACGTACATTTTCTGCATATAACTTCCAAGTTTTCTTTTTTGTAGACCTTTGCTTTTCTGCTGCTTCAGCTTCAGCTTGTGTTACGATTAAAACAGGTTTGTCAAAAGATTTTTGTGCTTTTTCATAACGCTTCATCATGTCTTTAGAAAACACTTCTTTTCTGTTAGTTAATTTTCCAGTACCATCTAAGATATGATCTGCAGGTACTGTAATATTTACTTCAAAATTTCCGAAAGGTAATGCAAACTCATCACGTCCCCAGAACTGAGAATTTTGCCATCCTTCTACGTCATTATATACTGCCATTCTTGGATAAAACTGAGCAATTACATAAGCTCTGTTATCGTCTTCAGGAAAATACTCGTATCCAGAACGTCCTCTACCATTAACATGGTCGTTAATATTATACCACCATTTTATTGAAAATGTAAAAGCATCTCCAGACTTTAATACAGAAGGCAATTCTACACGCATCATTGTGCGATTAATCATGTGTGGTAATGCACGTCCTTTAGCGTCTTTTACTTCTTGGATATTAAATCCACCGTCAAAAGACTCAGACAAATATTTGTTTGCAAAATTACCAGGCGTATCTGCTGGTTGCGTTGAATTGTCTTCGATTAAAGGAGACTGAGAATCCTTAGCACGTACATTTTGATCCAACTGTACCCATAAATAACTTAAGTTATCTGGCGAGTTGTTGGTATAGGTTATAGTTTCGAACCCGTAAATTTTTGCGTTGGCATCATCCAACTCGATATCCATTTTGTAATCTGCTTGTTGTTGGTAGTAAGCAGGTCCCGGAGCACCTGATGCTGCTCTGAACATGTTTGGAGTTGAAAATTCTTCATACAACTGTTTAAACTTGTTGTTGTTGGTATGACCTTGTTGACGCTCTTTCTGTTCATTTTGATCCTGTGCAAATGCACTTACAGACAAAAATAGTGCTGAAAGAAATAAATACTTTAATTTTTTCATTTAAGGGTGTTTGTTTTACTTTTAAAACGTGAATTTAACAAAAATTAACGTTTATAAAAATCTTTGTTAAAAGTTTAACATACCTTTATCTTTCTCTGGAATTAGAATAAAGGTTTTATTTTTTCCGTTAATTTTAGTTCTTACAATATTTTTTTGATCGTCAAAAACATCATAAAGCACTTTGTTTTTTATTTGGAAGGTTTTAATCGAAGGCAGATTTTCTATCTCTAAATAACAATACATAATATCGTCATCATATTTTTTTCCTATAAAATTTAAGGTTTTAAGCTCTCCGTCTATAGTAATTTCTATTTTTTCTTGAAGATACTTTTTTACATATTGTTCTATTTTTTCTTCGTCAGAATTATCGCTATCATCTAAGGTTACCTTATCATCATAACGCATACGGATTAGTTTTTCAAAATCGTCAACAAAAATTCTTGATATAATTTGAAGGGATTGTTTCTCTTTTACAAATTCTATTTGTGTAATACTAACGTAGTATTTGTGTACCGAAGAAAAGGCAAACAGAGAAAAAAGACTAAAAAATAAAAGGTATCGTAATGTTTTCATGAAAAATAATATTGTTACAAAGCTAATGGATTAGTGGCAAAAAGTATTCCAAATAATAATTTATTCTTTTTCGTTTAAATTACTTTTGTATTGGTCTAGCTTCTTTTTAAAAAAAGCTAAAGCATGTAGATTGCTTTTACTGCAAGTGCTTCTAAATTCTGGATCTTCTTGTACAAAGTAAAAAAACTCTATATGATGCTTTTTATCCAAAGGGTTTACTCTAAAAAAGTCTTCTTTTAAATCGTTTTTAAGTCTTGCTAATAAAGCATCATCGTTTTCTAGTTTTATTATTTCTTTTAACTTTTTAGTACGACCGGTTATGGCATTAATAATAGGGTTTATGGGTATAAATCCACCGCCAGATGTAGCTTCAAACAAACGCTTTTGTGCTGGCGTTTTTTGTTTTCCTTTATAACCAGGTATGCCAACATCGTAAAAATTTATTTTAGGCTTAGCGTCAGAATTAATTATGTCTTTATCTAACTTTCCGGTTAACGGACCTGTTAAAAACACCTCATCTAATTGATTAGTTAACAACTGTAAAGTTACGTCTAGCTTTTTTTTAAGAATATCTTCTTTATTTACAACCCTAACCAACAACTTGTATTGTACTGCAGAAAAAATAATGGTATCGTTTAGTTTTGCTTTAATAACAAAAACCCCTTCTTTATTTGAGGTCGCATTGGTTAAGGAGGTTTTGTTTAGGATATGAATACTTTCCACATCGTCATCACCAGTGATAGTACCAGATAGCTCTACCGTTTGTGCATTAACAAATTGAGCTATTGTAAATAGAATACTATAATAAAGCAGCTTATTCTTTTTCAACTTCTGTATTTAAAAAGCTTTTGCTTTGGTTGTTAAGATGCTGTATTAATTGCATTTCGTTTTCTTTTTTAAGCAAATTAACATCAAAGTTATTTGTTTGGACATGTGCTATAAAAGCTTCTACTTTATCCTCTGGGATTTTAAAATTTGTGATATAATACTCATGATTAAAAACATCATGTAATGAAGCTAATTGGTCATCTGTCCTTTTTTTGTCAGCAGCTCGTTTTCCTTTTTTATTAAAAATTAAATCTACTAAGCTTTCTAAAAGCAACATACCGTTAGCTTGATATCTAAGTCTATCATTCTGGCTCATTGCTGCTAAGTTTTCAACTTTACTATATTCGTCATCAGCAAATTGATAGGCGCTAATATCTCCAATTCCAAAATAAATAGCATCTAAATCGGGGTTAAACGTTTCTACATTAGCAACATCCTCTTCAAGCACACCCGTTAAATCATAAGGTAAAATAACAACTTCGTCCAGTTTGTTTACTTGTTCTACTAAAAACACATTCATCTGTTTAGAGTCTATTACCTCTTGGGCTACTAGCACCGTAAAATCTTTAAATTGCAATGCAGATATGCTAATTTTATCATTTAACATCGCTTTGATTGTAAATTCTCCGTTTTGGTTAGTAATGGTCCCTTTATTAGAGGATGAATTATAAATTGTTATTCCTTCCAAATCTGGCGAATCGACAATAACTTTACCTTTAAGTTCCACCCGTGTAGAATCCTGAGCCTGAGCATGAAAAACGCTAAGAACAATGATAAAAAATGCAAAAATATATGATTTCATGGTGGTTGATTTTAGGTAAATTAATAACTTTTACTCTTAATTTTAATCTAATGCCGGTATAATCTTTTGTTAAAAGCATCTATTAACTAAATTTACAAAAACTAATATTATGAAGCAATTATTAATCGCTAGTACTTCCACACTTCATTCTGGTACTTATTTAGACTATTTACTAGATGCCTTAAAAATTCATTTTAAATCTATAGATGAAATTATTTTTATACCCTATGCAAGACCTGGTGGCATATCTCATGATGATTATACAAAAAAAGCAGCAGAAGCTTTCAGTAAAATAAATATTAGGGTCAAAGGTTTACACGAGTTTAAAAATCCTGCAGAAGCTATAAAAAATGCTAAAGGACTATTTACAGGAGGCGGAAACACCTTTGTTTTAGTAAATGCTTTATATAAGTTTAATTTAATTGACCCTATAAAAAATGCGGTTAAAAATGGTGTGCCTTATTTAGGCACAAGTGCTGGAAGTAATATTTGCGGACTAACCATGTGCACGACTAATGACATGCCTATTGTCTATCCACCAAGTTTTAAAACGCTAAGTTTTGTGCCTTTTAATATTAATCCACATTATTTAGATCCGGACCCAACAAGTAAACATATGGGAGAAACTAGAGAAACTAGAATACAAGAGTTTCATAAATTTAATACACAACCTGTAATTGGGCTTAGAGAAGGTAGTTGGCTTGAGGTTAAGGGACAGTCAATACTACTTAAAGGCGAATTAAATGCTCGTGTTTTTGAATATGAAAATGAGTCTTACGAAATAGAAACTGGGACTTTTTTAAATGAATTAAAATAGCACATATTATGGCATAAAAAAAGCTTCATCGTTTAGATGAAGCTTTTAGAGCGAGAGACCGGGTTCGAACCGGCGACATTCAGCTTGGAAGGCTGACGCTCTACCAACTGAGCTACTCTCGCATTTCCGTTGGCAAAAATAGTATTTATTACAGATTAACAAGCATTTTTTTTAAATTTTATTTAAAATTTTATCGTTTTTTTATAACCATTAGCTAGCAACAAAGTACCACATAATTAGTTTTTACCTATCAATCAATGTGTTACAACATATTTTGTCAAAAATGTCTGAAATAAAAAATTATAAAATATTTTTTTTTTACCAGCGTCGCCTTTAAAAATAAGATTGATTAAAACACAAATTATGTTCTGGATACCTATAAGGTTTTATAAAAATGGTAACCAAAAATCTGGTATCCTTCATTATAATAAAACTTATGTGATGGGTAATTTTGCACGTAGGTATTTAACTCTGACGTTGTACAACCTTTACTTTTAGCATAATCATATAACCATTTAAAAAACTGTTTACCTAAACCTTTTCCTTGATAAGAGACGTCGATATAAACATGATCAACCTCCATACTTTTACCAGCATAATGTCTGGTCTGGAACCACATTCCGCAAATACCAATTAACTGATCACCATCATAAACACCAGCACATTCGTAATTTTGTTCTACCATTTCAGCAAAACGCGCTTTTAAAAGTGCTTCTGGGTTTTTATTATTAGTTAATTTTTGAATTAAAGGAATAATAACATTGATGTTTTCCTTTTCAATTAGTTTAAAGCTAAAAGACATTGCGATTGTTTTCGCTAAAATTAGTTAATTTTGAATTATTGTAATACCACTTAATGAAAATAATTACAAAAACCCAAAGACTATATCTTCGTGAATTTACACTTGAAGATGCGTTTCATTTTTATCAATTAAATTTAGATAAAGCGGTTTTAAAATATACAGGGGACCAAGCTTTTAAATCTGTAACTGAAGCAAAAACATTTCTTTTAAAATATAATCAATATCAATTATATAATATGGGACGGTGGGCAGTTTGTAATTTAAAAACTAACGCGTTTTTAGGTTGGTGTGGATTAAAATACCACCCAAATAAAGATTTAGTTGAAATTGGTTATCGTTTTTACAAAAATCATTGGAATAAAGGTTATGCTACAGAAAGTGCAAAAGCAGCAATACAATATGGGTTTGATGTCTTAAAATTAAAAACAATTTATGCACATGTCCACGTTGACAACTTAGCATCTCACAAAGTCATCACTAAATGTGGATTAAACTATATAGACCAAATAACACACGATAATATGCCTTCAAGCTTGTATAAAATTGATAATCCGGACCTCTCCATAAAACCAATTACAGGGCCTGAAACGATTGCAATTAGACATGCTGTTTTAAGACAAGGTAAACCTATTGAAGCCTGTTTTATACCACAAGACAAACTAGACAACACTTATCATTTTGGGATATATTATAAAAATCAATTAGTTGGTGTTTGTACTTTTGTGGCAGATCAATCTCCTTTATTTAAAGATCAAAAACAATATAGATTGCGTGCTATGGGAGTTTTAAAAAACTATCAAGGCATGCACTTTGGTAAACATTTATTAAATTATGGTATTACCTTTTTAAAAACAAAAAATATAGATAGACTTTGGTTTAACGCTCGTATTATTGCCTTAAACTTTTATAAAAATAATGGGTTTGAAACAATTGGATCACAATTTGACATACCCGAAGTTGGACCACATTACGTCATGCACAAATCATTAAAATGAAAAAACATACGATATTAAAATATGCAACAATAGCCATTATTATAATGGTTACTATCCCGCAATATGGATTTTATCAAGACACCATATCTGACAAAGAGTTAATAGGAAAAGGTAATCCAGAGCTATTTGGTAATGGTTATAATCTAAGAGAAGAGGCGCATTTGTCTTTTATAAAAATGCAAAAAGCAGCACTAAAAGACGGAATAAGTATTGGTGCTGTTTCAAGCTACCGTGGTTTTGCACATCAAAAACGCATATGGGAGCGCAAATTTAAAAGCAATAAAGCTAATGGCTTAACTGACAAAGCAAACATCAATAAAATTATAGAATACTCAACTATTCCTGGTACTTCAAGACACCATTGGGGAACAGATATTGATATCTACCAAACCAATGTTAAGCAACCAAAAAACGTGTTGCTTCCTAGACATTTTCATAATAACGGTCCTTATTGTAAGCTTAAAGAATGGATGGATGCTAATGCTTCAACCTATGGATTTTACTTAGTTTACACGGACAACCCTAACCGGAAAGGTTTTAAATACGAACCTTGGCATTATAGTTACAAGAAACTTTCTGTGCCTTATTTAAAGGCCTATGAGACATTAAAAATTTCAGAAATTTTAAAATCTGAAGGATTATCTGGAATAGAGTCTTTTACAAAAGACTTTGTAAATCAATACATCAATCAAAATATTTTAGATATTAATCCAGAACTTTTGTAAATTGAAGACATTAAATTAAATATAATGAGAGGAAATTTAAAAGGAAGATTACTAATTGGCTTATGTATAGCTGCATTTTTTGGTTTTAAATATTGTAGCCAACAAGAAATTAATCCTTACACCGGAAAAAAACAAGCCATATCTATGACACCTGACCAAGAAATCCAAATGGGATTACAAAGTCGTGATCAAATGGCAGCACAACATGGGGGATTATATCCAAACGAAAACTACCAAGCTTTAATTGACAATGTTGGAAACAAATTAGTAAACAATAGTATCGCTAAAGAGACACCTTATAAATACGAGTTTCATTTACTTGCCGACCCAAACACTATTAATGCATTTGCATTACCAGGAGGTCAAATATTTATTACTTACGCCTTATTCTCTCAATTAGAAAACGAGGACCAATTAGCAGGAGTTTTAGGTCATGAAATTGGTCATGTTTTAGGAAAACACAGCGCAGAACGAATTGCAAACTCTGAGCTTTGGCAGGGTCTATCTACAGCTGGTTCTGTTGGTGCAGATGCTGGTGGGTTTATCCAGCAATATGGTATGACTAAGTTACTTACAAATGGGCGTGATGACGAGTTAGAAAGTGACGATTTAGGCGTGCGTTTTATGCTACGCGCAGGTTACAACCCTGAAGAAATGATTAAAGTTATGGAAATTTTAAAACGTGCAGCAGGACCAAATCGTGTGCCAGAAATGCAAAGCACACACCCTGACCCAGATAACCGTATTGAAAAAATTAGAGCATCTATTAAAAAGTATAGCCTTAACTAAAACGATATAGTAAATAAGCCTTAAAGTCCTGCAATCGCAGGACTTTTGTTTTTATATTTGTATTATAATTTTTACCAAATGAACAAAAAAGTAATCTTAATGATTTTGGACGGTTGGGGTAAATCACCTGACCCTAAAGTGTCTGCAATAGACAATGCTAACACACCTTTTATAGATAGCTTATATCACAAGTATCCAAATGCTCAACTGCGCACAGACGGTTTACATGTTGGCTTACCAGATGGTCAAATGGGTAACAGTGAAGTGGGCCACATGAATTTAGGTGCTGGTCGTATCGTTTACCAAGATTTAGCCAAAATTAATTTAGCTGTAGAAAATAACACTTTAGCAAAGGAGCATGTTTTACAAGAAGCTTTTAATTACGCTAAAGCGGAAAATAAAAACGTTCATTTTTTAGGATTATTAAGTAATGGTGGGGTCCACTCCCATATCAACCACTTAAAAGGACTAATTACTGCTACAGAAAAAGCTGGAGTAAAAAACAGCTACTTGCATGCCTTTACAGATGGACGCGATGTAGGACCTAAAACAGGAAAAGGATTTACAGAAGACATTATAAATTTCACTAAAAATACTAATACCCAAATTGCAAGCATAACCGGTCGTTATTATGCAATGGATAGAGATAAACGTTGGGAACGTGTCAAATTAGCCTATGATGCTTTAGTTAATGGATTAGGTGAAAAATCGCAAGATATCCTAGCTTCAATTCAACAAAATTATGATACAGAGGTTACAGACGAATTTATAAAACCTATCATCCATACAACTACGGAGGGTTTACCCTTAGCAACAATAAAAGAGAAAGATGTAGTTATCTTTTTTAATTTTAGAACTGATAGAGGTCGCGAATTAACAGAAGCATTGTCGCAACAAGATTTTCATGAGCAAAACATGCATAAGCTAAAGTTACATTATGTAACCTTAACTAATTATGACGACAATTATAAAAACGTAAATGTTGTTTTTAATAAAGAAAACTTAACAGAAACCTTAGGTGAAGTCCTAGAAAAAAACAACAAAACACAAATACGAATTGCTGAAACCGAAAAATATCCTCACGTTACATTTTTCTTTTCCGGAGGTCAAGAAACCCCTTTTAAAGGTGAAAGTCGTATATTAAAAAACTCGCCAAAAGTAGCTACTTACGATTTAAAACCAGAAATGTCTGCTTTTGAGTTAACGGAGGCTTTGGTCCCAGAACTAGAAAAAGAAACCACCGATTTTGTTTGTCTAAATTTTGCAAATGGAGATATGGTAGGACATACGGGGTCAATGCCAGCAGCTATTAAAGCTTGTGAAGCTGTAGATAAATGTGTGGAGCAAGTGGTAACAACCGCTTTAGCACATGGCTACACTACCCTATTAATTGCAGACCATGGTAATTGTGAAACTATGATGAATCCTGATGGGTCACCACATACAGCACACACGACAAACCCAGTACCAATTATATTAATTGATAAAGAACTAAAAAGTATTAACAATGGTGTTTTAGGGGATATGGCACCTACAATTTTAAAATTAATGGGCATTAAACAACCAGAAGCAATGACTTGTAAAAGTTTAGTTTAAACTACATTAAAAAATCACATTTTAAACACAATATTTGTTTCTCTTAAAATTTAATTAATATTGTACTTTTGTATACAACTTAAAACTAATGAATATTTCTAAAGGACTTATTATTGCTGTAGATTTTGATGGTACTATCGTTGAGGATGCGTATCCAGGTATTGGAGAAGCGCGTCTTTTTGCTTTTGAAACTTTAAAACGTTTACAAGCAGATGGTCACCGATTAATCCTTTGGACCTATAGACACGGTAAAAAACTAGACGAAGCAGTTGCTTTTTGTCAAGATAATGGTGTTACTTTTTATGCAGTTAACCAAAGTTTTCCTGAAGAAACATTCAATAATGAGGTCAGCAGAAAAATTAATGCTGACCTATTTATTGATGACCGTAATATTGGTGGTATTTTAGGTTGGGGAGAAATCTATCAGATGCTAACTAAAGAAACGCCTCAACTACCAAAACCAAAGAAAAAAGGTTGGTTTAAGTTTTAATATTTTATTAAATCAAAATACTGTTTATCTATAGCTTCTCTGTGATCAGGATGCGCAATATTTACTAAGGCCTTTACACGTTCTTTTATGGTTTTTCCATATAAATTAGCGACACCATATTCTGTAACAACATAATGTACATGCGATCGTGTTGTAACCACTCCTGCTCCAGGTTTTAACGTAGGTACAATCCTGCTAATTCCGTTTTTTGTTACCGATGGTAATGCTATAATAGCTTTACCCCCTTCACTTAAAGAGGCCCCTCTAATAAAATCCATTTGTCCACCAACACCAGAATACATATGTGGACCAATTGAGTCTGCACAAACTTGACCAGTAACATCTACTTCTATTGCAGAGTTTATAGCAACCATTTTAGGATTTTGTTTAATGATAGACACATCATTGGTGTAGTTTGAAGCTCTCATTTCTACAAATGGATTATCATCTACATAATCATATAAACGTTGCGACCCAATCAAAAAGGTTGCTAAAGCGCGTCCTCTATTTATCGTTTTAAAGTTTCCGTTTATAACATCATTTAAAATTAAATCTATTACTCCGTCAGAAAACATTTCAGTATGTAAACCTAAATTTTTATGATTGGTTAGTCGGGTTAATACTGCATTTGGGATACTACCAATACCCATTTGTAGTGTACTTTCATCTTCAATTAAATTAGCAACATAATCCCCAATTTTATTTTCGATAACACTAGGTTGTGTAACCTCATGACCCGGTAATGGTTGATGACTTTCTACAAACGTATCAATTTCAGACACGTGTATAATTCCCGCCCCATGCGTTCTAGGCATAAACTTGTTAACTTGAGCGATAACAATTTTAGCATTATCAATTGCTGCTAAAGTAGCCTCTACAGACACTCCTAAAGAACAATACCCATGTCTATCCGGAACAGACACATGTATTAAAGCTACATCTAAATCAATAATACGACGCTTAAATAACACTGGTAACTCGCTTAAAAAAACAGGAGTATATGATCCGTTTCCTTCTTTTAATGTATGTCTCACGTTTTTTCCTATAAAAAAGGAATTAACATGAAAACTATCTTTTAACTCTGGATTAGCATAAGGTGCTTCTCCTTCGGTATGTAAATGACAAACCTCTACGTGTCTTAATTCTTCATGTCTTTTAGACATTGCCTGAATTAAAGATTGAGGCGCTGCAGCAGCAGCCTGAATATAAACACGATTATTAGATTTTATAACTTTTACAGCTTCTTCTGCACTAACTGGTGAAAACATAATATTAATTTTAAGCCACAAAAATACTACATAAGATTACTTTAAAACCTGCTAAATGTCATGTTAGCAAAAGAAAAAAAGCAGTTTATTTTAAGTATATTTGCGGCTATTATTTTAAGTTATGATTATAGTAAAAACAAAAGAAGAAATAGAATTAATGCGTGAGGCTGCATTAGTAGTTTCTAAAACATTAGGTGAAGTTGCTAAAGCAATAAAACCAGGAGTTACTACTTTACAGTTAGATAAAATTGCTGAAGAACATATCAGAGATCTAGGCGCAATACCTGGTTTTTTAGGGTTGTATGATTTTCCTAACACACTTTGTATGAGCCCAAACTCTCAGGTCGTACATGGTATCCCAAATAATACACCATTAGTAGAAGGAGATATTATATCTGTAGATTGTGGTGCTATTTTAAACGGATTTTATGGAGACCATGCATATACTTTTGCTATCGGAGAAATAGATCCTGAAACCGAAAAATTACTACAAGTCACCAAAGAATCTTTATATGTTGGTATAAAAGAATTAAAGGTTGGTAATCGTGTTGGTGATGTTGGATATGCTATACAAAAATATTGCGAAGACCATGGTTATGGTGTCGTACGCGAATTAGTAGGTCATGGTTTAGGTACTAAAATGCATGAAGACCCTGAGATGCCAAATTACGGTAAACGTGGTCGTGGTAAAAAGTTTATTGAAGGAATGGTCGTTGCTATTGAACCTATGATAAATTTAGGCACACAGCGTATTAAACAACATAGAGATGGTTGGACAATT
The DNA here is from genome assembly GCA_947503885.1 of uncultured Olleya sp. Lineage (GTDB taxonomy): Bacteria > Bacteroidota > Bacteroidia > Flavobacteriales > Flavobacteriaceae > Olleya. The sequence goes on from CANNFD010000002.1 coordinate 35,489, forward strand.
ACGACATTAGATGGTAAACCGTCTGCACATTTTGAACACGATGTTGCTATTGTTGATGGTAAACCAGAACTATTATCAACATTTGGATATATCTATGATGCTTTAGGTATTGATAGTAATGAAGAGGATGAATTTAGACAAAAGCCTTTAGTGCTTTAAAATGAAGCGTCTTTTTAAATTAATATTAAATAGTATCCCTAGGCCTTTATTAATTAGGCTAAGCTACGTAGCACGACCTATCTTAGCTTTTTTTTTAAAAGGCAATACATTTACAGATCCAATAGATGGTAAAAGTTTTAGAAGTTTTTTACCTTATGGTTATGGTAAACAACGAAATAATGTTTTATCTCCATCTACACTTAGTTTAGAGCGTCACAGACTATTGTGGTTGTATTTAAAAAATGAAACTGACTTTTTTTTAAAAACAGAACAAAGAAAAAAAGTGCTCCATTTTGCACCAGAACAATGTTTTTTAAAACGTTTTAGAGCATTAGATACTATTGATTATACTACCACAGATTTATTATCACCGATTGCAGATGTAAAAGCTGACATATGTAATCTTCCGTTTAAGGATAATAGTTATGATATCATTTTATGCAATCACGTGCTAGAGCATATTCATGATGACACTAAAGCGATGCAAGAATTGTATCGTGTCATGAAACCTGGTGGATATGGTATCTTTCAAATTCCGCAGGATTTAAGTCGTATGACTACGTTTGAAGATGATACAATAACTGATAAAAAAGAACGTGCTAAAATATTTGGTCAATATGACCATGTTCGTATTTATGGCTACGATTACTTTAACAAACTTAGAACTATCGGTTTTCAGGTTAATGAAGTTGATTATACCACTAAACTTTCCGAAGATGAGATTACTAAATATTGTTTAGCTAAAGGAGAAATTATTCCGGTAGTTTATAAAAAACAATAACTAAATATTTTACAATTATGACACCACAAATACTAATTGCAACAGGTGCTTTATTTGGTATGCTATCCATAATACTAGGTGCTTTTGGTGCCCATGCTTTAAAAAAGACATTATCAACAGACCAACTACATAGTTTTGAAGTGGGAGTAAAATACCAAATGTATCATGCTATCGTATTATTAACTTTAGGCTATGGTCAAGGTCCTATGACTGCTCCAATATATTGGTGTTTTACAATTGGAATTATACTATTTTCTTTTAGTATTTATGGATTAGTTTTGTCTGATGCTAAAAGTAAAAAGCTAACGTTTTTAGGACCAATAACACCTATTGGTGGATTGTTATTAGTAATTGGTTGGTTACTTTTATTAATTAATGCTTTTTAAAACTAATTAGTTTTAAAACCATTAAAAGCTTTTGATTCTAACTCTTGTTTTTCATTTTCAAAAATAATATACGCTTTAAGCTCTGGGTGTTTTGATAAAAAGTAATTGGCTTTTTCAAGTCCCATTGCCTGAAAAGCTGTAGCATAACCGTCTGCCATCATACAAGTTTCTGCAATAACAGAAACACTTAAAATATTGGTTTTTGTAGGATAGCCTGTTTTGGTATTTATAATGTGTGCGTATTTATTTCCGTTGTCGTCAATTTTAAACTTACGATATGTCCCTGAAGTCGCCATAGCCTCATTAGACAATACAACGATTTTATTAACGCTTTGTGAGCCATCAAAATTTGGGTTTTCGATACCTACAGTCCAACCTTTTTGTTTATTTAAATTAAGACCTTTGGCGCGAAGCTCTCCTCCTACATCAACAAGGTAGTTTTTAATGTTTTTAGATTCTAAAAAATCAGCAATAACGTCAACCCCATAACCTTTTGCAATTGCGTTAAAATCTATAAACGATTGTTCAGGTTTTTTTATTTTATCCGCCACTAAGCCTATCCTATTAAACCCTACATAACGCATTAGGCTATCTATTGTAACACTATCTAAAACTGTTTTGTTTTTTTTAGACCCAAAATTCCATGCGTTAACTAACCTCCCAATTGTTGGATCTAGCACACCCTCGGTCTCGCGATAAATTTGTTTTGAAGCCTTATAAACGGTTTTAAAATGGTCATCAATACTAATGTCTTCATTTCTATTTAATTTAGAAATATCAGAATTAGGAATATAATTAGACATCGATTGGTTGATAACATTAAACAAGCTATCAAACTGTTTGTTATAACTTTTACTATCTAAATCATAATACTGAATACTATAGCTAGTACCAAATATAGGTCCAGACACCTTAACAAACTGAGGTTCTTTTTTACATGATAATACTAATATAAGTAGTAATAAAACAGTAACTTTTTTCATATTAATTTAAATTAGTTTCAATTAACTGAATACCGTTATACTCTATCAAATACTCTTCGTTTAAATAAATTGGCAAATCTTCGCCCTTCGGGTTACCTAATCCAACACCTGCATATAAAACTTTAGCGTTATGCTCTCTTGCATGTTCCTTAAAGGATTCCATCCAAACAATATCGTAATTATTAGCATTATCTGGCAATAAAACTGCACGGACAATAACAAAAAAATATTGTTTGTTTTTATCCATACATACAAATTGTGGATGCTTTTTAAGTTTACTATTAATTGCTATAAACTCAAAACCACGTTTTTCTAGGTCTTTACCCACGTGATTCATTGCTAGGTTATGTAACTCTTGTTCTGAAAGTGCTTTACTCATAATGCAAAAATAAAGTTTATTTCGCTTTCGCGGAATAAAAGCCGAGTAACATATTACTTAAATCTTACAAATTTTGAATTAGAGAAAGTAAAATTAGATACCGGTATACCCGCATCCATTTGTAAATTGTACCATGGTGAAAGTGAAGGGTCTTCTAAATTTTTAACTAATTGAACACTTTGTGCGGGTGTATTACCTTGTATTAGTAAATACAACTTATCTCCGCTATCGTTGATAACTTGATCTGCAAGCATTACTACATGACCTGGACTACCACCTAAAATAAGCAGGTCTCCTAATTTTAAATCTTCGACATTAGTTATTGACTCTAACTCATTATAAAGTGATAATGTACCAGAATACATAAAAATTAAATTTAAGTACTTATAAAAGTTTTCTTTACTATGATTGACACTAGAAGTTTTACTAAAGGATACTTGATTACCTTTAATTAGTGGACGGTATCCATTAGCATATTGTATCCAAGAGCAATAGTGTCCAGATGTAAAATTAAAGCCAATCTCGTCTTTTCTGTTAGCATCCCAAAGGTATTCGCTTCTTATCCTAATTAACGCATCTGCACATTGCTGTAAACCATTTTCTGGAACTGTAATATCTAATATACCAATATGTCCTTTTTGCCAATAATATTCTGAATGGTCATAATTAATAATCTTACTACTAAAAGGTTTTAATTTATAATGTCTTAGATAATCTTCAAAAGAGCCTTTTGGATAATTAACCCTTGTAAATCCCTTTGGAGGTTTTACTCTTGATGCTATTGTTAAACTGTCTTTATTTAGGTTATTATCTGTTTTAGTAATGGCATTAACAAATTGTTTTACAGGATTAGATTTAAGCTGATATACTAACAATGATAATGTTACAATAGTTAAAACAATAAGTGCTGTTTTTTTCATACTAGCTTATAACGAAAAAACCCAATACTTTCGTATTGGGTTTAATGTCTGTAAAACAGATTTATTATAATTTTAAGAAATTTAATTTCTATCCTCCAAAGTCATCAAATCTGATGTGCTCATCTGGAATACCAAAATCTTCTCCCATTTTTTGTACCGCTTGGTTCATTAATGGTGGTCCACAGAAGTATAATTCTATATCTTCTGGTGACTCATGATGACTTAAGTAATTATCAATTACACAGTTGTGTACAAATCCTACAAATCCATCACCTGGAGCGTCAATATTCTCTTTAACTTTCCAGTTATCTTCTGGTAAAGGTTCTGACAACGCTAAGTAAAACTTAAAGTTAGGGAAGTCTTTTTCTAATTGGTAAAAGTGATCTAAATAGAACAACTCACGCTTAGAACGTCCACCATACCAATACGTAACTTTACGACCAGTTTTTAAGGTTTTGAATAGGTGATATAAGTGAGAACGCATTGGTGCCATACCAGCTCCACCACCTACATATAACATTTCAGCATCACTCTCATTAATAAAGAATTCTCCGTAAGGTCCAGAAATAATTACTTTATCACCTGGTTTTTGATTAAATATATAAGATGATGCAATACCTGGATTTACATCCATCCAACCGCCTTTAGCGCGATCAAAAGGTGGAGTTGCAATACGTACATTTAACATAATCTCACGTCCTTCTGCAGGGTAAGAAGCCATAGAGTAGGCTCTTTCTACTGTTTCAGTGTTTTTCATTACTAATGGCCAAAGCTTAAACTTATCCCATTCTGCTTGAAATTTATCTGGTGTTTCGTGCTCTTCTGGGTGAGCAGTAATATCCATATCTTCAAACTTAACTGTACATTCAGGGATTTCAATTTGGATATATCCTCCAGCTTTGTAACCCATATCTTCTGGAATTTCTACTACAAATTCCTTAATAAATGAAGCTACGTTATAATTACGTACTACAGTAGCTTCCCATTTTTTAATTCCAAAAACTTCTTCTGGGATGGTAATCTCCATGTCTTGTTTAACCTTTACTTGACAAGATAAACGAGCACCATGTGCTAATTCTTTTCTTGAAAAGTGAGGTGTTTCTGTTGGTAAAGCTTCTCCACCACCAGATAAAACATGACATTCACATTGGATACAAGTTCCACCTCCACCACAAGCAGATGGTAAAAATATTTTATTACTACCTAATGTAGATAATAATGTATCTCCTGAAGACACTTCAATTTCACGTTCACCATTTATTAAAATCTTTACTGGACCCGATGGTGATAATTTTTGTTTTACAAAAAGTAACAAACTTACTAATACTAATGTAATAAGTAAAAAAGCTACTACAGTTACTAATACGGTTCCTAATGTTCCTGCTGCTAAAATCATGTTACTCTACTATTTTAGTATGGTTAGCTAATTCTTTTTTGTCTTCAGTTTTAGTTTTAATAACTTTTGCTGTAGTTTCTTCTTTAGGCGCTTCTTCATCACCACCTGTTAACATACCACCAAAACTTAAAAAACCAATCCCCATTAATCCTGTAATGATAAAAGTGATTCCTAATCCTCTTAAAGGTGCAGGTACATTACTATATCTAATTTTTTCTCTAATAGCTGCAATTGCAAGAATTGCTAAAAACCATCCGATACCTGAAGATACTCCATAGTTAAATGCTAAGCCTAAAGTTTCAATCTCTCTAGATTGCATAAATAATGACCCTCCTAAAATAGCACAGTTTACTGCAATAAGTGGTAAGAAAATACCAAGGGAGTTATATAATGATGGTGAAAATTTCTCTACCACTATCTCTACCAATTGTACCATAGTTGCAATAGTTGCAATAAACATGATAAATGATAAGAAACTTAAATCATAATCTACATATTCTGCTCCTAACCATGACAATGCTCCTGGTTGTAAAATATATTGATCTAACAACCAGTTTAATGGTACTGTAATTGCTAATACAAATATTACTGCTGCACCTAATCCGACAGCTGTTGCTACTTTTTTAGATACTGCTAGGTATGAGCACATTCCTAAGAATACTGCAAACACCATGTTGTCTATAAAAATAGATTTGAAAAATAATTCTAAATGTTCCATATTCTTTTTAGTCTTCGATTAATGCTTTGTTTCTACTACGTTGTACCCAGATTATTAATCCAACAACAATTAACGCCATAGGAGGCATTAACATAAAACCGTTGTTTTCGTAACCTAAAGCATAAACTCCTGTTTTTTCAATTGGATCTCCTAATACAGGAATACCAAATAAAGTACCTGCACCTAATAGTTCTCTGAAAAAACCAACTATTATAAGAATAACCGCATAACCTAATGCGTTTCCTATTCCGTCAAGGAAAGATCTCCATGGTTTGTTTGCTAAAGCGAAAGCTTCAAAACGTCCCATAATAATACAGTTAGTAATAATTAACCCAACAAATACTGATAATGTTTTACTTAGCTCGTAAGCAAAAGCTTTAAGTACTTGATCGACTATAATTACTAGAGCTGCAACTACAATTAGTTGTACTATAATTCTGATTTTTGAAGGAATGATGTTACGCATTAAAGAGATAACAACGTTACCAACTCCCATTACAAACAATACTGCAATACTCATTACTAGCGACGCTTTTAACTCTGCAGTAATTGCTAAAGCAGAACATATACCTAGTACTTGAATAGTAATTGGATTGTTATCTGCTAAAGGATCTGTTATTAACTTTGCGTCTTTTTTTGAAAGTAGTCCCATAATTAATTGCTAGCTGGTTTTTTTAAATTCTCGAAATATCCTAGGTATAACTTTAAATCGTTTTTGATCATTGCAGCTACACCATCTCCTGTAATTGTTGCTCCTGCTAAGGCATCAACTTTAAAATCGTCTTTTCTTAAGTTTGTTGGATCATTATTTCCTTTTGCTACTGCAATACCTTTAAAGGCACCTGTGTCGCTTAGTAAATGTTCTCCTTCAAAATCATCTATAAAATAACGTTGTTTGATATTAGCTCCAAGTCCAGGTGTCTCTGCAGCGTGATCAAAAAACGCACCTCTTACAACCATATCCTTATCTAAAGCAACGTATCCCCAAATAGCATCCCATAAGCCTTTTCCTCTTATTGGTGCTACGTAGACAGCTTGGTTATCTTTTTCTCCAACAAATAATGGAAGTAAACGAGATTGTCCAGCTTTAGCGTTTGCCTGTTGTTTTTTAATATCAATTAAGTATGGTTCTTGATTGTATTCCGCCATGTACTGTTCTCTAGTCATAGTTTTTACAATTTTACCATCTTTATATTCTAACACTAATTGCTCTTTAACGTTAGCTTTAAAAGCTTCTGCTACTTTATTTTTTGCAATAAAAGTAATGTCTCCTTTTCCTTCATTATCGTTAACACCAAAAGCATACAAGATGTTTTGTTGCATTTCCATTCTTTCATTTTCAACAATTTTTGGCTTTAATGTCGATGCAGTAAAAGCTAACAAAGAGCCTACTACTAACACCATTGCAATTGCAAAAATGATTGTATATGAGTTTTTTTCTGTATTGACTGCCATAATTAAGCTGTTTTAACTTTTAAACGTTTCTTTCTTCGTTTTACATTACCTTGTACTACGTAATGGTCAATAGTAGGTGCAAAGACATTCATTAGTAAAATGGCTAACATTACTCCTTCTGGGTATGCTGGATTAAATACACGAATCATAATTGAAATAAATCCTATTAAAAATCCATAAATCCATTTTCCTTTGTTAGTCTGTGAAGCTGTTACAGGGTCTGTTGCCATGTAAACTGTACCAAAAGCAAAACCTCCAATTAATAAATGAATCCAGAAATCTGTACTCATTAAACCGTAAAATTTACTTGATTCTGAAATCCAACCAGCATCTGCAACACCGTTAAATATTAATCCCATTACTATGGCCCCAATAACTGATGATAACATTATCCTCCAACTTCCTACTTTAGTAAACACTAAAAATAATCCTCCTAAAAGAATCAGTAGTGTAGAGGTTTCTCCAACTGATCCTGGAATAAACCCGAAAAAGGCATTCCATAAATCTCCTGCAGAGTCTAACATATTTGAGTTGTTTTGTGCTAGACTACCTAAAATAGTCTCACCAGAAAGTGCATCTGGTGTCGCCCCTTCTGCAAGGTTTTGAACACGTGGATCTGCTCCGTGAACCCATACTTTATCTCCTGACATCCAAGTTGGATAAGCAAAGAATAAAAAGGCACGAATTGTTAATGCTGGGTTTAGAATGTTCATTCCTGTTCCTCCAAACACTTCTTTTCCTATTACTACTCCAAAAATAACTGCTACCGCTAACATCCATAATGGAATATCTACTGGTACAATTAATGGCACTAACATACCTGTTACTAAGTAGCCTTCTTCTACTTCGTGACCTTTAATTACAGCAAAAATAAATTCTACAATAAGTCCTACTCCGTAGGATACTATTACTAAAGGTAAAACTGACCAAGCACCAACAACAAAGTTATCCCATGTTAAAAAGTTTCCTAATAAAGAAACTTCTCTAGTGACACCCGCTAATGCATCTATAGCAGCATAATGCTGGTAACCTGCGTTAAAAATACCAAAAATTAAACATGGCACTAAAGCCATAATTACAACATTCATGGTACGTTTTAAATCGTCTGCTGCCTTAATATGTGTTCCACCGTGAGTGGTTTCATTTGGCAGGTATAAAAAAGTATGTATTGCATTAAATGCTGGAGCCATTTTGGTCCCTTTATACTTTTCTTTTAAATTATGTAAATTACTTTTTAAGCCCATTATCCTATCTCTTTAAGCATTAAGTCTAATCCTTCTCTAATTATCTTTTGGTGTGGTTGTTTAGATACACAAACAAATTCTGTTAAAGCAAAATCTTCTGGTGCAACTTCATACATACCTAAAGCCTCCATTTCGTCTAAATCTTTATACAAACAAGCTTTTAAAATTTGCATTGGAAAGATATCAAAAGGAAAAACCTCCTCGTAAGTTCCTGTAGTAACAAAGTTTCTATGCTCTCCGTTTGTATTTGTATTTAAATCGTACTTTTTACTTGGTGATAACCAAGAAAAAGTTAATGCTCTTGAAGTTGATAATTTATTAAATATTGGCTTATTCCATCCAAAAAACTCATAATCATCACCTTCTGGGATTACTGTAATTGTATTACTATAATAATCTAAAAAACCATCTGGTTTAACTTGATTACCAGTCAATACGTTTCCAGAAATAATACGATCATTGCTGTCTTTATCTACACCATTATCGTAAACCATAGTTGCGATTTCGCTTCCTAATTTAGTTTTAAAATAACGAGGTTTTTTAACTGACGATCCAACTAAAGCAACAATACGCTCTGCATTAAATTGTCCTGTTAACAACAACTCACCCATAATAACAAGGTCTTGAGCATTTACTGTCCAAACAACCTCTCCTTTATTTACTGGGTCTATTTTATTAATTTGGGTACCAACATTTCCTGATGGGTGTGGACCTGACACTTTATGCAAAGTAATATCCGATAATCCAGCTAATGGTGAGTTACCATTTTTAGCAACACTAACATGTACTTTACCGTCTGTCAACTTACTTAACGCAGTAACAGCAGCTTGCAACTCAGCCTCCTTCCCTTTCAGGACATAATCTAAGTCTGCAACTAAAGGCGCACTAGCGTAAGCTGATATAAATATAGCTTTAGGCATGTTTGCTGGATTTGCAATAACATCGTAAGGACGTTGTTTTACAAATGCCCAACATCCTGACTCTAGTAATCTTGCTTTAATGTCTTCCGCTTTAGCCGAATTTACATCTAGCTTACCAAAATCATGAAATGATTGCTCTTTGTCTGCTTGAATTTTTACTGAAAGTATTCTTCTTTTTTCACCACGAGCAATCTCTATAATCTGTCCAGAGACAGGAGATACAAATTTTACAGCTTCGTTAGACTTGTCGTAAAAAACAGGTTGCCCAGCTTTTACTTTATCGCCTTCCTTAGCAGTTAATTTTGGTGTTACTTGATGAAAATCCGCTGGTCTTATTGAATAGAAATTGCTAACAATAGCGTTTTCGGTAGCCTTTTCGGCTTCACCTACTAATTTAATATCCAGACCTTTTTTAATCTTAATGTCGTTTGACATATTATAAATCTATTTGTTAATAGTTATACTGATTCTGATTTTTATAGGCTTAAAAATCCGTGCAAATTTAATAATAATTAGGTAATTAACTCACAAATAATGTAGAAAAACTTTTAGGCACAGATTTTGTTTATCTTTGGGGTATAAAACTACCTGTAAATGCTTAAAAACATTAAACATACTTTTCTATCATTTTTAATCACTTCTTTTTGTTTTGCTCAAGTTGAAGAAATCACACCCCCAGACTATATAAAGTCTATTTATTTTAACGGTGGCACGACAGAAAGTCAACTTCCAATAATACAATTAGGACAACCTTTACTTCTAGAATTTGACGTATTAAATGGAGACGAAGAAGATTATTACTACGAAATAAAACATTACAACTTTGATTGGACCCCTTCTATTTTAGTTAAATCTGAATATCTAGAAGGTTTTGACGAGCAACGTATTAGAGATTATGAAAACTCTTTTAATACTCTTCAAATTTTTTCGCATTACAAAGTATCTATTCCTAATCAATATACAAAAAGCATTAAAATAACCGGTAATTACATTATTACGATATATGATGATTATGACGATATTGTTTTTAGCAGAAAATTTATGGTTTACGACCAACAAGCAAATGTTGGCTTACAAATTAAACGATCAAGAGATGTCACAACAATTGCCGAAAAGCAATCTGTAGATATTACTATAAACTCAGGTCAATTACAATTTGTCAACCCAAAACAAACAATAAAAACGGTAATCATACAAAACAATAATCTAAATACAGCTATCACCGACTTAGAACCGCAATACATATTAGGTAACGAGTTAAGCTACAGATACAACGATGCTTCAAGTTTTTATGGAGGTAATGAGTTTTTAAGTTTTGAAAACAAAGAAATCCGTGCTGCCAATAGCGGTGTACAATACATAAGTCTTGAGGATTTATACCAAACTTATTTATACACCAATACTTCTAGAGCAGATTTAAAATATACTTACAATCCTGACATTAACGGTAACTTTTTTATAACCGCTTTAAACTCTGATAAACCAGAAGTAGAAGCAGATTATGCTTGGGTGCATTTTGCTTTACAATATCCAGAAATTAAAGAAGACGAAACAATCCACGTTTATGGTAATTTTAATAATTATCAAATAGAACCACAAACAGCATTGGAACACTACCAAGAAGAAGGGGTTTATAGCAAAGCCATAAAACTAAAACAAGGTTTTTACAACTACAAATATGTTATTGTTGACAAAGACGGAAACATAGATGAACACACAATAGGTGGAAGTTTTTGGCAGACTGAAAACAATTATAAAGTTTTAGTTTATTACAGAGAGCTAGGTACTAGGTACGATAAGATAATTGGTCTAGGCGAGGCTAACTCCGTTGGAATTACAAATTAATAGTAAGTTTATACAACTAATAACGACTATCTAATTAGATAATTTATTATTTTTACAACAAGCTAATAGCTTAAATTATGGTTCAACAAGTCACAAAAGGTATAAAGATATCTGTCGAAACTAATTTTGAAGGGACGTTTTATAAAAACTATAAAATTAACTATGCTTTTGGGTATGATATAACTATTGAAAACCAAAGCAAGGACGCTGTCCAACTTAACGCTAGACATTGGACGATTTATGATTCATTAAATAACAATGAAATTGTATCCGGAGAAGGGGTTATTGGTAAAAAACCAATATTACAACCTGGCGAAATACACACTTACTCTTCAGGTTGCTTGCTAACCTCTCCATTTGGAGCTATGAAAGGGTTTTACAGCATGGAAAACTTTACAACAAACAAAAGTTTTAAGGTATCTATTCCCGCTTTTAAACTAAGCGCTCCGTTTGCATTAAATTAATTTTCAACCTCTTATTTTGTTTTTATAATAGCAATAAATAAAGCTATTATAATATTTTACGATTTTGCTAACACAAATAACTCAACAAAATCCGTAACTTTGCATTATAATTTTTTTAAACTAAAAACACAACAAATATCATGGGAAAAGGATTTTTCAATGTACCAATTGCTGTTAATGAACCTGTAAAAAGTTACGCTCCTGGGTCTCCAGAAAGAGCAGCAGTTTTAGAAGCATACAAAACAATGTATAACAGTAAAGTTGATGTACCAATGTACATTAACGGAAAAGATGTTACTACTGGAAACACCAGAACAATGTCTCCTCCACATGACCACAAACATATAGTTGGAACTTATCACCTAGCAGAACAAAAACATGTTGAAGAAGCTATTGCAACTGCTTTAGAAGCAAGAGAAGCTTGGGCAAACACACCTTGGGAACAACGTGCGGGTATCTTTTTAAAAGCTGCCGAATTAATTGCTGGACCATACAGAGCTAAGATTAATGCAGCTACAATGATTGCACAATCAAAAACTGTACACCAAGCAGAAATCGATGCTGCATGTGAGCTGATTGATTTTTTACGTTTTAACGTACAATTCATGACTGATATTTACCATGAGCAACCAGAAAGCACTAGTGATGCATGGAACCGTGTAGAGTACAGACCATTAGAAGGTTTTACTTATGCTGTAACCCCTTTTAACTTTACCGCAATTGCTGGAAACTTACCATCTTGTATGGCATTAATGGGTAATGTTGTTGTTTGGAAACCAAGTAACAACCAAATCTATTCTGCTAAAATAATCATGGATGTATTTAAAGAAGCAGGTGTACCAGATGGTGTTATAAATGTTGTTTTTGGAAATCCAGGAATGATTACAGATACTGTTATGGCAAACCCTCATTTTTCTGGATTACATTATACAGGATCAACTCCAGTATTCCAAAACCTATGGAAACAAATTGGAAACAATATTGCAAACTATAAAACCTATCCTAGAATTGTTGGAGAAACTGGTGGAAAAGACTTTATCGTTGCACATAAAACAGCAAATCCTAAACAAGTAGCTACAGCAATTGCAAGAGGTGCTTTTGAGTTTCAGGGTCAAAAATGTAGTGCTGCTTCTAGAGTATATGTTCCTACTAACATATGGGGAGATGTTAAGAAGTATTTAATTGAAGATTTAAAATCTTTCAAAATGGGTTCTCCTGAGGACTTAAGCAACTTTATTACTGCTGTAATTAACGAAGGTTCATTTGACAAATTAGCATCTTATATAGATCAAGCAAAAGCAGATGCTGATGCAGAAATTATTGCTGGTGGAAATTATGATAAATCTAAAGGTTACTTTATAGAGCCAACAGTAATTGTAACAACAAACCCTAAATATGAAACTATGTGTACAGAGTTATTTGGACCTGTAGTTACTATTTACGTGTATGAAGAAGACAAATTTACTGAAACACTTAAGTTAGTAGACGAGACTAGTGAGTACGCTTTAACAGGTGCTATACTTTCTACTTGTCGTTACGCTATTATCGAAGCAACTGAAGCCTTACAAAATGCAGCAGGAAACTTCTATATTAATGACAAACCAACAGGTGCTGTTGTAGGTCAACAACCATTTGGAGGAGCTAGAGCTTCTGGAACAAATGATAAAGCTGGATCTGCACAAAATTTAATGCGTTGGATCTCTCCAAGAATGATTAAAGAAACATTTGTAACACCAACAGATTACAGATATCCTTTTTTAGGAGAATAATACAAGCTTAATATTTAAACAATAAAAAACGCGAACCAATTGGTTCGCGTTTTTTTTATAAGTAAAGAATAATTTGACTATTAGTCAAACTCTTTATTCTCGCCTAAGTCAGCTTTTTGAACATTTAAAACTTTATTATTTGAGTCCACAACAAAAGCAACAATTTCTAAATTAGCTGTATTTTGAACACTTGCTGGAACGGATAAAGTATAATTAGAAACATATGTACTACCAGTATCTGTATCTGAAGACGGAATAACATCTCCAAAAACACTTGTAAACACTGTACGTGCAGTATGATTATGCACAAAATCTACAATAGGATTTCCTTGCTGATAATAAGGACTTGAAGGGTCACCATTGTAATAATTAGTTTGAGGATAAACTAATCCATTCTCTAATAAATACACAACAATTCTATTAGAATTCTCATATTTTAAATCATAATGCACTTTTACTTCTGCTGAAATTGTATTGTTTGTAATAGATGAGTTAATTGCAAGCCCCATATTTTGCCTTATATTTAGAAGATTAATTGGCTGACTAGTAGACTCATCCCAAGGAATGGTTCTATTTACTCTACCTTGTGGAAAACCAGTAATACCAAAAGCACTCTCCATTTGAGAAGCAAAAGGAAACAACATCTGATTATCATCATGAATTGCTACTGGTATAATGTTATCATTTGCTGCAACTGCTTGCTCTAACGCATAAGCTAATCTAGGACAATACTGACACCAAGTACCAGTATAATCTTCAACCATTACTTTAGTTGTATGAGTAGATTCGACAGCTGTAAGTGTAATAGCATTAGAAATTAAAGTACTATTATCTGGCAATATATATTCTGCAACAACATTATGAATACCACCACTTGTAAATGTAGCAGGATTAGTTAAATACCCTGTTCCTGTTGAATAAGTAACTATTCCAGATAAATTATTACCCAAATCATCCATTACATTAAAAACTACATTATTATCGTCGAACCAAAACGAATCTTTATTAACACTTAGTGTTATAGAATTAGGTATTGGTGCTACTTCAATTGTAACAAAAGTAGAATCTGAAAGCCCTCCATTAGTCGCAGTTACTTCAAAAACTCCTTCAGAGTTAAAAGTATGAGGGTTTGCAATAACAACTCCATCAATTTTAAATTGTGAGTTAGAGGTAACATTAACACCAAGATTATTGACAACATTAAATGTAATAGCTTCTCCAACAAAAGCTGTTGACACATTACTACTAACTGTAATTGCGGTTGCAGAATCGCCATCAGCATTTCCATCATCTGTACTACATGAAAACACAAAAACGACAAAGGAAAAGACTACTAATTCTTTTAAGAATAATTTAATTTTCATTTTTTGATAAATATTTAGTTATTAAACAATTAATTAGCCTTAAAATTGTGACTATTTAATTTAATAGCCCAATTTATAACTTATTTATTAAAATAATCCATAAAAAAAATACTAATTTTATCAAAAATTAAACTTCAAAATGAAAAACTTTTTCTACTTACTAGCGTTAATAATTAGTTTTAACCTTTCTGCTCAAGAGAATTTACCAACGTCAAAGATTGAAACTTTAGATGGAACAACTACAACTTTACAAGAAATAAGCGAAAAAAACGATCTCTTTGTTGTATCGCTATGGGCAACTTGGTGTGTGCCATGCAAAAACGAATTAGACGCTATAAATGATGTCTATCCAGATTGGCAAGAAGAAACAAATGTTAAGGTTTTTGCAATATCTGTAGATGATTCTAGAACAGTAAGCAGAGTAAAACCTTTGATTAATGGAAAAGCTTGGGAATTTACGATATTACTTGACACAAATAACGATTTAAAAAGAGAATTAGGTGCTGCTACGGTACCGCTTACACTTATTATAAAAAAAGGGCAAGTAGTTTACAGACATTCTGGTTATACACCAGGAGCTGAAGATGCACTTTTTGAAGAAATAAAAAAGCATAATTAAACCAACCATATTTAATATGAATAAAACTGCAATTATTATTGTGATACTAATTCCTTTTTTAAGTTTTAGTCAAGAAAAAGGAACAGAAAAAAACACTTTCATAAACCAATTTTTAAACAATTTAACTGGGAGTTTTGAGTCTAATGCTCATTGGTATATTAACGATAGAACTTTAGGGAGATTTGAAGATCCGAACCCTGAATTTGATTTAAAAAATGAACACGTTAGAGTCAATAGTTATTTACGATTAGATTATAGTTTTTTAGACAACTTTACTGTTGGCCTACAAACAGAAAGCTATGAACCACTACCATTACTAAGTTACTATCCAGGTTATATAGGTACTGAGCTATCAAATTACTATGTTAATTTTAGAAATAATAAATTAGATATTACTGTAGGTCATTTTTATGAACAATTTGGTAGTGGATTATTATTAAGGGCTTTCGAAGAAAGACAATTAGGTCTTAATAATGCTATACGTGGTGGACGTATAAATTACAGGCCGACTAATTATTTAAACTTTACTGCTTTATATGGTAAAAATAGAATTGGATTTGAACATTCTGATGGAGATGTATTTGGTTTAGACTTAGGTCTTGATTTAATTAAAGTTATGGACATTGAGGGATTATCTAGATTTAAATTAGGAGCAAGTTATGTTGGAAAAAACGAAAATTTTATAGCACCGGTGGATGAGTCTGATCCCGATAATCAATTTGACACCACTAACTTTCCTGAATTAATCAACTCTTATGCTTTTAGTCTTGATATAGATTTTGGTAAATTCTTTATTAATTCAGAGTACTCAATTAAAGGGAAAGATATTTTATACTCCTCTGCATCACTAGGTCTTCCTAAAATCATTGAGGGGAAATATTTTGATGGTAATGCTATTTTATTAACAACGGGTTATACCGTTAAAGGTTTTGGAGTGTCCGGGACTTTTAGACGTTTAGAAAACATGACATCTTTTTCAGATAGACAACTCCTAAAACCAGCGAGTAATCCTTTTGGTATGGGAAGCCTTAATTACACCCCTGCCTTAACAAAACAACATGATTACTCATTGTCAAATATTTATTTATATCAAGCACAATCAGGACTCTTTATTCAAAACTATGGTGGGCAAGCTGGAGAGATTGGCGGACAATTTGATTTTTATTACTCCTTTAAAAAAGGCTCAACTATTGGAGGTAAATATGGTACAAAATTAACTGCTAACCTATCTTACTGGTCACTTTTAGATGCTACTTTTGACCAATCAAACTCATCTTATGAAGCTGAACTATTTAAATTTGGAGAAAAACTTTATAGAGACGTCAACTTTGAATTAAAGAAAAAATGGTCTAAGAATTGGAGTAGCGTTTTGTTTTACCAAAACTTAGCTATAAACAAAAATTTAGCAATTGAGGGCTCTTATATTCCTAATGATCAACAAATAAATTCTAATATTATTGCTGCAGAAACTACAAGAAAACTTAGTAATGGGAGATCAATTAGACTTGAAGCACAGCATTTATCTACTGAAGAAGATAAAAAAAACTGGGCAGGTACTACTTTGGAATATGTTGCTAATCGAAATTTCGCATTTTACATAGCTGATATTTATAATTATGGTAATGATGATGATGATGATAAAGTTCATTTCTATAATCTAGGAGGAAGTTTTACAAAAGGAGCAACAAGAGTATCATTAAACTATGGTAGACAACGTGGTGGTCTCTTTTGTGTTGGTGGAGTATGTAGAATTGTACCAGAAAACACTGGACTTACATTAAATTTTACAACTGCATTTTAAAAAATAGATTCTAAATAAAAAAACCTGAAGTTTTACTTCAGGTTTTTTTTTGCAATCAAATTATGATTTACTTTTTAAGCTCTAGCTTTTCTGCAAAATAATCGCAAAAATCTTTCATCGTTGCTGTCATCTTTTCATCCTGAGTTGCTCTATTAAACGTATCACTCATTGCCACTAGTGTTTGATGAAAAAATATTTTCATTTCGTCTACTGGCATATCTTTGGTCCACAAATCTATACGTAAAGATTCTTTTGCTTGACTATCCCAAACGGATAGCATCATTGCTTTAGCTTCAGCATTTTTAATGCCTCCATCTTGTGCGGTCCAATTTAATTTTTCAGGCACTCTGTTTTCGTCTAGCTCTACATTAAGAGTTATTTCTGAGGTTATTTTAGCCATTACTGTCTTGGTTTATATTTAGATTTATTAAATACGGTTTGTGCTGGTGTATTAAGCAGGTCTGTTAATGTAACATCGTTATTTTCCATATAGGCTTTTACAATTTGCCAGCCAACAAATTGTCCTACTTTAGCTGGAGACTCGTTATCAATTTCTGCTAAATAAAATTTAGAAAAAGGAGCATCATTTATAAAACGATTAGGTAGTTTAGAGTCTGTACTGTACAATAATTCTTTTTGTATAAAGTATTGCCACATTTGCTCTTGGTTTACTTTAACCCAATCTAATTGCTCTGGCGTGTAGCCTATTTTTTGAGCATCTGATTTAAATGGTATAATTTTATCTTTTATGTACAACAATTTACCAAAGTAAATCATCTCTTCTAGTAAGTTTTTACGCTTAGCATTTAGTACCCTTTTTTGGGCATAGGCATTTGCTAAATCCACAACAATCTGTTCAGACTTCATGTTGGCAGTAATATAATTTTGCAACCCTTGATAAAAATAATGGTCAGACCCTAAATAGGTGTCCAGTTCTACTATGGCAATTGTATCTGTTACAATTACTTTGTTTCTATAATCCACATCAGATGTTGTGGTTATTACTCTTGGTGTTTTAAAGCTTGGAAAATAATATTTTAAATGCTGAAACAATTGTTTGATTTCTTCAGTTTCAGTTTTAAAACTAGAAAACGTTTTAATGGTTTCTTCACTTAATTGAAGCTGCAACGTATCTTTCATTTTATTAATCCAAAACGCATCGTCATATTGTTCTGGAAACATAAACGGAAAAGCACTTTTAAGCTTTGGTAAATCGTCTGGCGTAGCTTCCGCGAAAGCAATATCAAAACGCTCTACATCAAAATCTATATTTATCTTAGCGATTTCTGCTTCTACTTTATTATTATCCTGACAAGAAAATAATAAAAAAAATAGTGATGTAATTAAAATGAATACTCTCATAAAACTTAAGGTCTCTTAATTTTTATTACTAAAGGGATTACTTTATTTTTGTTAGGCAAAGGTACTATACTTTGCTGTAAATTCTTTGATTATGCAAACAGAAAAAGTTGTTAAACATATTGTAAAATGGTTAAAAGATTATGCTACTAACGCAAAAGTAAATGGTTTTGTTGTAGGAATATCTGGTGGTATTGATAGTGCTGTAACCTCTATGCTATGTGCAGAAACAGGCTTAAAAGTTTTATGTGTAGAGATGCCTATACACCAACCTATTAGCCATGTATCTAGAGGTCAAGAGCATATTAAACTGTTAAAAGATCGTTATCCAAATGTGACAAGTATTGTAACGGATTTGACCCCTGTTTTTGAAGAATTTAAAACCGAAGTACCATTAGATGGTAAACAAGCAATTGTTGATATGGCACTAGCTAATACACGTGCACGTTTACGTATGACTACCCTATACTATCATGCTGGTTTATCAGGTTTACTTGTAGCCGGTACCGGAAATAAGGTTGAAGACTTTGGTGTTGGTTTTTATACTAAGTATGGTGATGGTGGTGTGGATTTAAGCCCAATTGCAGATTTACTAAAAAGTGAAGTTTACACTATTGCAGAATATTTAAAAGTTTCTGACACTATAATTAATGCTGCACCTAGTGATGGCTTATTTGGGGACGAAAGAAGTGATGAAGACCAAATTGGTGCCTCTTATCCAGAATTAGAATGGGCAATGAAAATGAAAGTCGATGGGAAATCAGAAACTGACTTTTCTGGAAGAGAATTAGAGGTCTTTAAGATCTTTAAACGTTACAATACCAATAATTTACACAAGATGATCCCTATCCCTATTTGCGAAATACCTAAAGATTTGCTCTAATTGTTGATAATGTAATAATTTTACATACCTTTACGGTGCTATTATTATTTCTATAACATATGTCCTTTTTTAACTAAAAAAAAGACAGCTAAAAACACTAATTGAGCCATGGTTAAACTAATGGTTGCGGACAGTTTCCCTATTGTAACAAAGGGGATTGAATTGGTATTTGCTAACTCTAGAGACATAAAGTTTGTCGAAGCAGTGGCAGATGGCGATGCTATTTTTGACGCACTAAAACTACACACAACAGACATTTTACTTTGCGAAATTGACTTACCTAAACTTAACGGTATAAGTGTAATAAGACGCATTAAAAAAGAAAATCCAGAGGTAAAAGTTATTATTTATAGCGCACAACAAGAAGACGTTTACGCTGTAAGTGCAATAAAAGCTGGAGCTGATGGTTACATCCACAAATCTACAGATATATTGACTTTAAAAGACGCCATAATGAAGGTTTACCTTGGCGGTGTCTATATTAGTCCTAGTTTGTCCAGAAAAATTGCTTTGGATAAAAATGCTGGTAAAAGTAATTTTTATAAAAAACTGTCCACTAGAGAGGTTGAAGTTTTAAAACTTTTATCTAATGGTAAGAGAAACAAAGAAATTGCGGAAGAGCTACAAATTAACGAAAAGACTGTTAGTACTTATAGAGCTAGATTAATGAAAAAGCTTAACGTTACTAACCTAATTGACTTAGTTAAACAAACTAAGAGTTTAGAATTATAACGCTCTATTTAACTTTCTAGATAATAACATTTTTAAACCTGAGTAATCTTTGACTTCCTCTAAGATTTCTCTGTTAATCATTGCTTTATCTTGAAGTGTTTCTTTTTGAAACTGTGATACTTTTTGATCTATCAAAAAACAACGCAAAGTTAAAATAGTCTCGCTTACTAATTGAGCAACTGATTCTGTTTTGGTTTTAGGAAATATATTGTTACGTTGCCAATCAGACAACGAATAACGCTCGTCATCCATTAAGATGGAAGTGATTTCTGAAGCCAAAACAGGGTCTATATTATTAATAATGCTTTCAATTTTAAATTCAGGCTCTTGGTTTAAAGCCTCAATTATCGCAAAATAAATATCTTTAAACATAGGGTTTAAAAACTCCATTTCGTCTTCTTGTAAGTCTAGGTATATTTTTTCAAACACCTTGGCTTCTTGAATAACCGGTTCTAACTCTAATTGACCTTGTTCATTTTCTTTTAAAACAAGATCTTCAAAATCTTCTTTTCGGTTTCCGTAAAGCAATAATATTTCTATGATTTTACGTTCTAACTCGTATTGCACATCAACCTTTTTTACTGTTGGTTGATTTTTAATTACCTCAAAAGCTTTAGGTGTTTGAGGTTGGTTAGACGCATTACCTTGGTCTTTATTATTTAATTGTGCTAAAGTAGAAAATAAAACTTCTTCACTAATATCCATTATTCTAGCACATTCCTGAATATAAATTTCTGTTTTTATACGATCCGGAATTTTAGAAATACTGGTAACTATATCTCTGACTGTTTCTGCTTTTTTTATAGGGTCATTTTTAGCACTTTCATATAAAATAGAGGCTTTAAATTGAATAAAATCCTTAGCATTTTGTTCTAGATATAATGTTAACTCTTCTAACGTGTTAGATTTTGCAAAACTATCTGGATCTTCACCTTCAGGAAAAGTACAAATTTTAACATTCATACCCTGTTCAAGGATTAAATCAATCCCCCTTAATGAAGCACGCATACCTGCTGCATCTCCATCAAAAAGCACTGTAATATTTTTAGTCAAACGATTAATCAGTCGTATCTGATCACTTGTTAAAGCTGTACCAGAACTTGATACTACGTTTTTTATTCCTGTTTGATTAAATTGTATAACGTCCGTATAGCCTTCTACTAAATAACAATTATCCTCTTTTGCAATAGTTTGTTTAGCATGGTAAATACCGTAAAGCACTTTACTTTTATGGTATAGCTCGCTTTCTGGACTATTAAGATATTTTGCAGCTTTTTTATCATTAGTTAAGATACGTCCACCAAAACCTAAAACACGACCACTCATGCTTTGAATCGGGAACATAACACGACCTTTAAAGCGGTCAAACTGCTTAGTCTCCTTAACTATTGTTAAACCTGTCTCTTCTAAAAACTCAAGGTTATATCCTTTTTTTAAAGCTTCGTCAGTAAATGCGCTCCACTGGTCTAAACTATAACCTAGGTCAAACCTTTTAATGGTTTCTAAAGTAAAACCACGCTCTTTAAAATAGCTTAATCCAATAGATTTACCTTGGTCTGTATTATGTAGTGTATTTTGAAAATATTTACTAGCAAACTCACTTACTAGGTATAAACTTTCGCGTTTATCTTGTTGTTGTTTTTGCTCGTCAGATTGCTCTGTTTCTTCAATTTCAATATTATATTTTTTAGCTAAATACTTTATAGCTTCAGGATATGTAAAATGTTCATGCTCCATTAAAAAAGCGACAACATTCCCTCCTTTTCCGCTTGAAAAATCTTTCCATATTTGCTTTACGGGCGATACCATAAAACTTGGAGATCGCTCCTCTGAAAAAGGACTTAATCCTTTAAAGTTACTCCCAGACTTTTTAAGTTGAACAAAATCGCCGATCACCTCTTCTAGTCTTGCGGTTTCATATACTTGGTCTATGGTGGATTTTGAAATCAAGGTTGTGTTTTTTTTTTAGAATTTTAAAATGTAAAAGTAATATAAATTACTTCGGTTTTCAATTTTGAAACTTTTAAGTTATACAATAACGACAGAAAAAAAAAGTCATTTTTCAGGATATTTAGAGTTGTCAAACACCAAAACACTTTTAGTATTAAAGCAAAAAAAATCGGAATTACTTCCGATTTTTTTTTATAACCTACTATTTTAAACTAGTCGTTTACGACAAGTTTTGTGATTGTTAGATATTCTACTTCTTCATCTTCTCCTAGATCGTTAACAATCATTTCGTTTTCTTTTATATAAGTGATACTAAAACTAGTACCAATTAACTCGTCAGAATCTAAGTCGAAATTCTCAAAAACGTCTTCTGCTAAATAGTTAAACACCATTTTTTCTTTTACACCTCCTTTAGTGATAGTAAAAATGTAATTAGAATCTTCAACCCCATTATATACACCAGATAAAACTTGGTTTGGAGTTGTAGTAAAAGAACTTAATGTTAAACCTAAAAATGCTATTGTTAATACTAAAAATTTTGTTTTCATAATATAAAATATTAAAGTTGATATTGTATTAAATTAACTTCGGAGTTTAGCCACCTCAAGTCCGAATTAGCTTTTAGTATTGTTTGCTTACAAACAATAACACGTGGTTTTATACTTTAAATACGTTTAGTACTATCTATTTAGATTACGAAAAAAAATATTATTTTAATTATTTAAAAGTCGTGGTCTTGCTCTTCGCTATCTTCTAATTGCGGATCTGCTACTGCTTCTGGATCATCATCTTCAAAATCCTCATAGTCATCCTCGTCATAGTTTTCCATTGTTTTAACAAGTTTAGTACTAACTTTTACTAAATACTTGGTGTCCACGGTTGTTACTTCAACAGCTTCAATCAATTCGTTTTTAGCGTTTCTAAACTCGATAATATGATCTTCATCATAACCCTCAGGATATTTTTCTACTAACAACTTTAAAATCTCTGGTGTTAGTTTTTTAAAATCTACAATGACGCGTTTTAAATTGTCTGGTTTTTTCATTTTTTATATAGCAATTATAATCCTAATATGTAAGCAAAGATAAGTGGTGCTACAATAGTTGCGTCACTTTCGACAATAAATTTTGGAGTATCAATATCTAATTTACCCCAAGTAATTTTCTCGTTAGGTACTGCTCCAGAATATGATCCATAGCTAGTTGTCGAGTCACTTATTTGGCAAAAATAGCTCCAAAATGGAGTATCCGTACGTTCCATATCTTGATATAACATTGGCACTACACATATTGGAAAATCTCCTGCGATACCTCCTCCAATTTGAAAAAATCCGATTCCGTTTTGAGAGTTTTCTGTGTACCAATCCGCTAAAAATGTCATGTACTCGATACCAGACTTCATTGTGCTTGCTTTAAGCTCTCCTTTAAGTACATAACTAGCAAAAATATTACCCATTGTACTGTCTTCCCAACCTGGACAAACTATTGGTAAGTTTTTTTCTGCTGCAGCATACATCCAAGAGTCTTTTAAGTCAATCTCATAATACTCCTCTAAAACTCCAGACAACAACATTTTGTACATGTACTCATGTGGTAAATAACGTTCTCCTTTAGCTTCGGCGTCTTTCCATATTTTTTCGATATGTTTTTGTAATCGTCTAAAAGCTTCGTGTTCTGGGATACAAGTATCAGTAACACGGTTTAGCCCTTTTTCTAATAATTCCCACTCGTCTTTAGGTGTTAAATCACGGTAGTTAGGTACACGCTTATAATGCGAATGTGCTACTAAATTCATGATATCCTCTTCCAAGTTTGCGCCTGTACAAGAAATGATATGCACTTTGTCTTGTCTTATCATTTCTGCAAAACTTTTACCAAGCTCGGCAGTACTCATAGCTCCAGCTAACGACACTAACATTTTAGCACCATTGTCTAATTGTGTTTCATATCCTTTTGCTGCATCTACTAAAGCTGCTGCATTAAAGTGTAAGTAATGGTGTTGTATAAATTGTGATATTGGTCCTTTAGTACTCATCGTCTTCGTTAAATTTTGAACTGTTATTTTTTTGTTTGTCACTGTCGTAAGTGTTGTCGTAGATATCTTCTACACCTTGATCCATAAACTTATAGCTAAGCATCTTATAATATAATTTTGCAGCTAAAAAGTCTGAAGATTTATCCACTTTATTTGGACATAACTCTACTATATCAAATCCTACAACGTTTTTTTCTTCAAATACTTGTTTTAAAAACTCTAAAGTTTCATACCATAATAAACCACCTGGTTCTGGTGTACCTGTACTTGGCATTATTGAAGGGTCAAATGCATCTAAATCTATGGTGATAAATACATTGTCCGTCATTTGGTCAATTGCACTATCCATCCATGTATCATCTACTGCCATCTCATGTGCGAAGTAAGTTTTTTCTTGATCCATGACTGTTTTTTCAATAGCATCCATAGATCTAATACCAACTTGAATTAAGTTAGTTGTTTGGCTAGCTTCATATACTGCACAAGCATGATTACATTTTGAACCTTCATACTCTTTACGTAAATCTGCATGTGCATCTAATTGTAATACCGTTAGACTTGGAAACATCTCGTTAAAGGCACGAATTGTACCTATCGATACAGAATGCTCTCCTCCAAAAATAGTAACAAACTTATTTCTTTTAATATACTTTTTAGTTGCTTGATGCACAGCATCTACCATTGCTTCTGGCGAGCTATTTTCTGTAATAGCATCTGCTAAAAAGACACCTTGTTGATATACTTCAGAATCTGTTTCGATATCATAAAGCTCCATGTTTTCTGATGCATCTAAAAAGGCTTCTGGCCCTTTATCTGCACCTTTTTGCCATGTGCTAGTACCATCATAAGGCACTGGAATCAATACAATTTTTGCTTGTTCTAATTTTGCTAATTCTTCTGGAATCCCAGCATATGTTTTAGTTTGCATAACCTAAAATTTTAAGTAAGTCTTCACTTTTTTGTTGTTCGGAAAATAATGTTTTGGTGATGTTTCCATCTTTGTCTTTATCAATTAAAATATGTTTTGGAGAAGGTATTAAACAATGTTGTAATCCTCCAAAACCACCAATTGTTTCTTGATAAGCTCCTGTATTAAAAAAGCCGATATACAATGGTTTGTCTTTATTATATTTTGGTAAATAAATAGCATTCATGTGTTGCTCGCTGTTATAATAGTCATCACTATCACAGGTTAACCCGCCTAACAATACACGCTCATAAGAATCATTCCAGCGGTTAATTGCTAACATAATAAAGCGTTTATTAATAGCCCATGTATCCGGAAGTGTTGTTATAAACGACGAATTAATCATGTTCCATTTTTCACGATCATTTTGTTGCTTTTGGTATAACACTTCATAAATAGCTCCACCACTCTCGCCAACTGTAAAGCTACCAAACTCTGTAAATATATTTGGCACATCTACTTCTTCGTCCTCGCAAGTTTGCTTGATTTGATTGATTATTTCGTCTATCATATACTCGTAATCAAAGTCAAAAGCTAACGAATTTTTAATAGGGAAACCACCTCCAATATTAAGGCTGTCTAAACTTGGGCAGATTTTTTTTAAGCTAGTATATACTTTTAAACACTTTAACAACTCGTTCCAATAGTACGCATTATCTCTAATACCTGTGTTGATAAAAAAGTGAAGCATTTTAAGCTCTACTTTAGGATTGTCTTTGATTTGATTTTTATAAAATGGTACAATGTTTTTGTAACCAACCCCTAATCTAGAAGTATAAAACTCAAACTTTGGTTCTTCTTCAGAAGCAATCCTAATACCTACTTTAAATTTACCATCAATTTGCTCTGATAGTAAATCTATCTCTTCATAATTATCAATAATTGGGATACAGTTTTCATGTCCATTATTAATTAATCGTGCAATATTTGTTACATATTGATCACGCTTAAATCCGTTACTAATAACATAAGTCTTGTTAGTTATCTTACCTTCTTTTTTAAGGTTTTCGACTATATCAATATCAAAAGCAGAAGATGTTTCTATATGAATATCGTTTTTTAAAGCTTCATTTAAAACATGTTTAAAGTGAGAACTTTTAGTGCAATAACAATAGTTATAACTTCCTTTATAATCGTGTTTTTTTATGGCATCATTAAACCATGTTTTTGCACGTTGTATGTTATTTGAAATTTGTGGCAAGTAGGTAAACTTTAAAGGTGCACCGTACTCTTCTACCAGTTTCATTAAATCAATATCATGAAATTGTAATGTTTTTTCCTCTAACTTAAATTCTGGTTGTGGAAAATCAAAAGTTTGACTGATTAAGTCTATGTATTTTGTATTCATTGTGTTTTTTAGAAATTACTTTTAAATATAAAACATAATAATTTTAATTATGTTGAAACAAAAAAAATAATTCTATCAAATCTGAATTCTCAAGTCATAGGTAGGCACAAAGCCAAACTGATGCTGGCTAGCATAAATAGAGGTAAAAGCGGAAGATAGCTTTAAAATTCGGTCGCTTAATCTGTAAGCTGCTTTTGAAAATAACTTCCCAATTTCCAAAAGCCCGAACATAGAAACAGAGTTCAAAGTGTTCAGCTAATTATAGTACAAATGAAATACTTTTTTTTGAATTAAAAACTTTTTTACAAAAAAAAATTATTTTTTTTAACACCCTAAAAAAACGCATAGTTACAAGCTTTTTAAAAGCAAAAGTGCTGCTTTTAAATTAATAAAAGCAGCACTTAGCAATATATAAATAGACTAATTAATCTAAATCGACCCTAATCCCTAAAGAGATATTGTTTTGATCTATTAATTGATTTTTAAATATTGGTGCCAAATCATATTTAGCATATAAGCTTAAATCTCCAAATCCAATGTAAGCACTGACACCGTAAGTAAATGTATTAGTATTAAATCTACGTCTCATTTTTTCTTCAACACGCTCACCATCTAATTTATAAGTTAATTTTTGTATTGCTTTGTCATTTAAACCAAAATAACCACCTACTCCAATTTTAAATTTATCATGGTTAAAATAACGGACTCTTCCATCGTCATATACCTTTTTGTTCCATGGACCAAACTCAAAATGTACAGGGATTACAACACTAGTGGTTCTAAATTTTGCGCTTTTTAAATTACCGTCAAAAGGTTGAAGCGTGGTTTGATTACCGTCTTGAACAAAATACATGTCGTTTTTGATATCTAATTTATTCCAATGTACTGACAATCCATATTTTAGTCTTAAAAAATTAGATTCCTTAAACACTCTAGTACTCCAAAGCCATCCTAACTCAACAAATCCAGAACCACCTAATTTGTATGGCGATTCACTTAGACTTACACCATCAATAATTGCGTTATTAATACCCATTGCAAATAGTAATTGATTACCAGTACGTATGTCTTGTTTTGGTGGGGTACGGTTGGTTCTGATTCCTAAAAGCTCTTTGTCTGCAGCTCCAATTGTTACTGAAAAAACATTTACATCGTTGTCTTCTTGATACTCTTTATTTCTATTTATAAATTCAAGTCTATTAACTGCAATTGCAACTCGGTTTTCTATATTTAGTGCTCTTTTTTCTGCTGCTGCTTTTTTTAGATGCTCTGCTTCGTCAAAAGTAATATCATCTGCTTCTAATTGATCGTTGATTGCATCAACCTCTAATTTTAAAGCATTTCGTTCTTCTTTTGTAATTGTTTCTTTTATAGATTCAATATTTGGAATAGAATCTTGTACCTGAGCATTAAGTTGGTTAACTACAACTAAAAAGAATAGGTAAACTAAGTGTCTTGTAATGTTTTGCATAACTGTTCGATTTTTTAATGATTAATTGATTTAAAAGTCGCGCTCTACCACTGTTGTTTTTAAAGTTTCATAGCCTGATTTTACAACATGAAACAATCTGTTTTTTAATGACTTATCCGAAGTCATCTCTACTTCTTCCAGTAGCGAGTTTGCGTCTATTTTTTCTGATTTATAATTGGTATTATTCTGTTTTACAACTGTATAAGCTTCTTTTAAAAGTAAATCAGATTCGTTTAACAAAGTGTTTTCTTCTTCTATAATTGGATCCTGTTTTACTTCATTATTAGTAGCAGCTAACACTGTATTGTTTGGTCTTTTTTCTGGAATAACAGCATTTAATGACTCTTTCTTTTTGTCTAATATTTTTGAAGATGCTAAACCTGAATTATCAGTTTTAGAAGTTGCTTTTTTAGTTTCGGTTTTTAATTTTACCTTTATATACGTTGTTGTATCATTACTATTATTAACAACTACTTCTACATTATTTGTATTTATTTTGTTTGGTAAAATCACCTCATCTTTAACACCATCTACAATATTAGTCTCTTGATTAGGTTTGTTTTTTAGCATAGTAACCGCAAAAAATACCCCTGCAATAGTTGCTGCTATCCCTATCCACCAAAATGTAAATTTTGGTTTAGTCTGTTTATTATCTAATTGTGTATCTAACTGACTCCAAGCATTTTTACTTGGTGCAATTGTGCGACGCTCTAAAGTGTCTTTTAATTGCTTTTCAAATTTATCTGGTACCATACTCTTTGGTATTAAGTGTCTTAATATTGTCTTGTAACAACTTTCTTGCTTTATATAGTTGAGATTTTGATGTTCCTACACTAATATTTAAAAGCGTTGCTATTTCTGCGTGTTTGTAACCTTCTATTGCATACATGATAAACACCATTTTATAACCTTCCGGTAATTTATCTATCAATTCCTGCAATTGTGCTACGTCATACTGTTGCGATACGTCGTCATGTATTTCAACGTGGTGATAAGCCTCATCTACAAACTGGATTGTCTTGTTTTGTCTTAAAAACGAAATAGCCTCTCTAACCATAATACGTCTAATCCAACCTTCAAAACTACCTTCGTGCTTAAAGCTTTTTAGGTTTGTAAATACTTTTAAAAATCCATTTAACATCACTTCTTGTGCATGTTGAGTGTCCTTAATATAATAACGACAGACACTTAACATTTTTGGTGCATGCAGTTCAAACAATACGTGTTGGGCTTCACGATTATTCTGAATAGCTTTATTTATAAGTTTAGTTTCGTTATTAAATAATGTAACAACTTTCACAAATTGTAATGTTTAGTTTGGTCTTCTATTTATAAAGACGCAAATGAAGATAAAAAGGTTGCCTGAAGATTAAAAAAAATTATTTTTTTCTTTCAATCACATAATTAACCATTAACTCAAGCGAGTCTTTATAGTCTGATTTTGGGAATGCATTTAGTATTGACAAGGCTTCTTGCTGAAATGCTTTCATTTTTGTAACCGCATAGTCTAAGCCACCATTTTGCTTAACAAATTGAATAACTTGATTGACACGTTTTCTGTCTGTATTATGGTTTTTAACAGAGTTAATTAGCCATTTTTTGTCTTTTTTAGAGCAATTATTAAGCACATATATTAAAGGCAATGTCATTTTTTGCTCTTTAATATCTATTCCTGTTGGCTTACCTATACTTTGGGTACCATAGTCAAATAAATCGTCTTTAATTTGAAACGCCATACCAATAAGTTCTCCAAATTTACGCATGCTTTCTACCTCAACCGAGTTAGGTTTTACAGATGCTGCACCAAGACTGCAACATGCTGCGATAAGTGTCGCTGTTTTTTGTCGGATAATCTCATAGTAAACCTCTTCTGTAATGTCAAGTTTACGGGCTTTTTCAATTTGAAGTAATTCGCCTTCGCTCATTTCTCTAACTGCAATCGAAATGATTTTTAATAAATCAAAATCATTATTATCAATTGATAGTAATAAGCCTTTAGATAATAAAAAGTCTCCAATTAGTACTGCTATTTTATTTTTCCATAAAGCATTAATAGAAAAAAAACCACGACGTTTGTTACTATCGTCCACAACATCATCGTGGACTAAAGTGGCAGTATGTATTAACTCGATAACGGACGCACCACGATAGGTACGCTCACTAACCTCTCCATTAGACACCATTTTTGCAACTAAAAACACAAACATTGGTCGCATTTGCTTCCCTTTACGGTTTACAATATAATAGGTGATTCTGTTTAACAGAGCAACTTTAGAAGACATAGACAACCTAAATTTTTGCTCGAAAAGTTCCATTTCAAAAGCAATTGGTTGTTTTATTTGTTCTGTTATTTTCAAAATTAGAATCTATGTTTTAGTGATTTCAAAAATACGAATAAACTAACAGATGGTAATATTAAAAATTCGCATTTTTTAGACTATTAATAATAGGTTGATTTAATTTTTGCTATATTTAATATGTTAATCCTTTAAACTTTTTTTTATGAAAAAAATTACATTTTTATTGCTTACCTGTCTAGCTATGACCACCTGGTCTTATGGACAATGTACTACAACTACTGGTGGAGCTTACCCTAGTAATGTTGTTAACATCTTAAACCTAGGTACACCTGAAACTATTGCTGCCGACAACTGGCCTAATGCTGAGTTTTCTGGAATAGGAAATTTAATTGTAGGAAATACTTATACAATTACAGGAACAAATACCACTAGCTTATATATTACTGTTGCTGAAGCTTTACCTGACTTTTCTAATTTTGGAACTGTTATTACACATGGTGCTTCTTCAGTAAGTTTTACCGCAACAACAACCGGAATTTATGTTTTTTGGCATTTAGATGCAGCATGTAATACACAAGCTAGTGATAACACTGCTACAACTATACAATGTACTAGTGCGTCATGTACTTGTACAGAAACTGCAGTACCTGCTTGTACTACAGCAATTGCACCTGTTGACGGAGAATTAAATACTGCTACATCAACCGCTACTGACGGTTCGCGTCAAGTTGCTTTTTCTTGGGATGCTTCTCCTGGAGCAATTAGCTATGAGATTGTACTTGACGGAAATGTTTTAGGATCAACCCCTAACACTAATGTTAATATTTTTGGATTAGACTATTCCACCGCTTATACATGGTCTGTTAATCCAATAAATTGTTTTGGTACTGCTACTGGCTGTCCTACTTGGTCATTTACAACAGAAGCTGATCCAGGTTTATCAACCCAAGAGTTTACATTAAATAATCAATTTAAAGTGTATCCTAACCCAGCTAATAATGTCATTAACATTAAAACAGATTTGACTATTGATGCTGTTGAAGTATATAATCAAATTGGACAACGTGTTATTACTATAAAAGGTGAAAACTTAACAGATAGTTCTGTTAATATTCAAGATTTAAACAAAGGTGTTTACTTTATTAAAGTAATGTCTGCTGACAAAACACAGACTATTAAATTTATAAAAGAGTAGTTAACTTTTAAACTTAAAAAAAGCGACTTTAAAAATTTTAAAGTCGCTTTTTTTTATGCTTTATACTTATTGGTTATTACTCTTTATTTGCTAATTGACCACAGGCTGCATCAATATCCTTACCTCTGCTGCGTCTAATTGTAACAGTTATATTATTATCCTCTAATACTTTTTGATACATGTCTATAGCCTCCGACCTAGCTTGTTGGAACTCTCCGTCATCAATCGGGTTATATTCAATAATATTTACTTTACTTGGTGCAAACTTACAAAACTGTACTAATGCATCGACATCTTTACGTTTATCATTAATCCCTTCCCAAACCACATACTCATAAGTAATACGGTTTTTAGTTTTTTCGTACCAATAGACTAATGCTTCTCTAAGGTCTGCTAATGGGAATGTTGCATTAAATGGCATTATGGAAGTTCTTACCTCGTCTATTGCAGAATGTAATGAGACTGCTAGTTTAAATTTAACATCATCGTCCGCCATTTTTTTAATCATTTTTGGCACACCTGATGTGGATACTACAATACGTTTTGGTGACATACCTAAACCTTCTGGCGATGTAATCTTATCTATGGCTTTAAGTACGTTATTATAGTTCATTAAAGGTTCTCCCATACCCATAAACACAATATTACTTAACGGTCTGTCAAAGTATAATCTGCTTTCTCTGTCTATTGCAACTACTTGATCGTAAATCTCGTCTGGATTTAGATTTCGCATTCGTTTTAATCGTGCTGTTGCGCAAAATTTACAGTCTAAACTACAACCTACTTGGCTAGACACACAAGCTGTGGTTCTGGTTTTTGTTGGTATTAAAACAGACTCGACTATTAAATCGTCGTGTAATCGCACTGCATTTTTTACTGTACCATCACTACTACGTTGCATTACGTCTACTTTGATATGGTTTATTACAAAGTGGTCTTCTAGCATTTGACGGGTCTCTTTAGAGAGGTTTGTCATATCCTCAAAGGTGTGTGCTCCTTTGTTCCATAGCCACTCGTAGACTTGATTTCCTCTAAAGGCTTTATCCCCTTGAGTTTCAAAAAAGTCTCTAAGTTGTACTTTAGTTAATGCGCGTATGTCTTTTTTCTTGATATCCATTGGATTGCAAAAATAGTAATTTTGAATGATGAATGACGTCTGAGTATTTACTTAACTTTTATTTAATACTTGTCTTTGGTTGGTGCATTAGCGATGGAGAC
Source organism: uncultured Olleya sp. (assembly GCA_947503885.1). Taxonomy (GTDB): domain Bacteria; phylum Bacteroidota; class Bacteroidia; order Flavobacteriales; family Flavobacteriaceae; genus Olleya. The sequence goes on from CANNFD010000002.1 coordinate 68,149, forward strand.
ATTTGTTGAAGCTCTTGCATTTGCCAAAAAAGCAAATGCGAAGCGACTGTCGAGAGCGCGACCCTTGGGTAATGCCATAAAAAAACCTCTTTTACTTTTTAAAGCGAAAAGAGGTTTTAGTGTTTTATATTGATTGGATTAGATGATTAACATCGCGTCACCGTAGCTGTAAAATTTGTATTTTTCTTTTACTGCTTCTTCGTATGCTTTTTTCATAAAATCGTGTCCTGCAAATGCTGATACCATCATCATTAATGTAGATTTTGGTGTGTGAAAGTTAGTAATCATAGCGTTTGCGATACTAAACTCGTATGGAGGGAAAATAAATTTATTGGTCCATCCTTCTACTTCATTTAGTGTTCCGCTTGAAGATACTGAACTTTCTATTGCACGCATTGCTGTTGTACCTACTGCACAAATACGACGTTTTTCTTTTTGTGCTTTATTGATAATCTCTACTGCTGGAGCTTCGATTTTAAGCTCTTCGCTATCCATTTTGTGTTTAGATAAATCTTCTACTTCAACTGGGTTAAAGGTCCCTAAACCGACGTGTAAAGTTACTTCTGCAAAATCTACACCTTTAATTTCTAAACGCTTTAATAGGTGTTTTGAAAAATGAAGTCCTGCTGTTGGAGCTGCTACTGCACCTTCTTCTTTTGCGTAGATGGTTTGGTAACGCTCTTCGTCTTCTGGCTCTACCTCTCTATTGATATATTTTGGTAAAGGTGTTTCTCCTAATTCTTTTAGTTTTTTTCTAAATTCTTGGTAAGATCCGTCATAAAGAAAACGTAATGTACGTCCTCTAGATGTTGTGTTGTCAATAACTTCTGCTACTAACGTCTCGTCATCACCAAAATATAGTTTGTTACCTATACGAATTTTACGTGCTGGATCTACTAAAACATCCCATAGACGTTGCTCTTCGTTTAACTCGCGTAATAAAAACACTTCTATTCTTGCTCCAGTTTTTTCTTTGTTACCAAATAAACGTGCTGGAAACACTTTAGTGTTGTTAAGTATCATCACATCTTTCTCGTCAAAATATTCGATCAGATCTTTAAACATTTTATGTTCAATTGTTTGCTCTTTTCGGTTTAATACCATCAAACGAGACTCGTCTCTGTTTTCAGCAGGATACTCTGCTAATAATTCATCTGGTAAGTCAAAATGGAAGTGTGATAATTTCATTTATAAAATAGTTGTTAAGTTAACAAGAATGCAAATATACAATCTGGAGATAGGGGTTGTCAAGTAAATGAGCAATTATTATTTGCTAAACACTAAATATATAGCCTAAATCTGCCAAATCGTCCCAAAACATTGGGTAGGATTTTGAAACTACTTTAGAATCTTGGATTATTATTGGCACTTTTAAAGCTAAAGGTGCAAATGCCATAGCCATCCTATGATCATTATAGGTAGAAATTAATATGTTTTGCTTACAATTACTAGAGGGTTTTAACATTAAACTGTGGTCTGTAATAGCGACTTCTCCTCCAAGTTTTTCGAGCTCAGTTTTTAAAGCTACTAAGCGGTCTGTTTCTTTAATTTTTAGGGTATGCAATCCTGTTAATTGACAACTTAATCCTAACCCAAACGCTGTAACCGCTATGGTTTGCGCAATATCTGGCGCATTTTTTAAATCGAAATTTATATTGGTTTTTAAAGTTGTGTCTTCCGTTTTTTGAAGCACAATTGTATGGTCCCTAAATGTTGTAGTAACACCAAATGTTTTATAAATGTCTGCTAAAACGGAATCGCCTTGTAGGCTATTTTGTTTATAAGAGGATAATTGTATGCTTGTTCCAATTGCTGACATTGCTACAATACTATAAAAATAGGACGCTGATGACCAGTCACTCTCTACCGTTAATTGTGGGTTACTAACTTCTAATTTTTGTTTTGGCTGGATGGTTATTAAATTGTCTTCAAATTTTGTTTGTATTCCAATCTCTTCCAACAAGCTTAATGTCATGTTTATATATGGTACGGACGTAATTTCTCCTTCTAAAGTTAATTCTAAACCATTTTCTAATTTTGGTGCGATTAACAATAAAGCCGAAATGTATTGACTACTAACATTTGCTTTTAAAGTGACCTTATTTTTAGTTAGTTTTTTACCTTTTATAAGTAATGGCGGAAAACCTTGATTTTGGGTATAAGTAATATCTGCACCCAATTGATTTAGAGCGTCAACTAGAATAGCTATTGGACGCTCTTTCATGCGTTTAGATCCTGTCAACTCTATTTTTTGTCCTTCTTGTGTCGAAAAATAAGCGGTTAAAAAACGCATTGCGGTCCCTGCATGATGGATGTCTACAAGATTACCCTTGGCGTTTAATGCTTTTGACATTAACACAGAATCGTCACTATTAGACACATTATTTATCTTTATCTCTGGATACAATGCTTGCAACAACAATAGTCTGTTAGACTCGCTTTTTGACCCTGTAATTTGGATTGTATTCGATTTGTGTATTGTTGACTTATGTAAGTGTAAACTCATATTTTTAATTAAAGAACTGTCTGAGTAGAAATATCTAAAATTTTATTTTAATTTTTTGTTGTTATGGTGTCTGTCATGATCACGTTTTGTTTTTATGTCAAGTTTTTTATCAAACGCCTCCTGAAGGTTTATTCCTGTTTGATTTGCTAAACATAAAACCACAAACATAACGTCTGCAAGCTCCTCGCCTAAGTCCTTATTTTTATCAGATTCTTTTTCGCTTTGCTCTCCATAACGTCTTGCTATAATACGTGCTACTTCTCCAACTTCTTCTGTTAGTTGCGCCATATTTGTTAGCTCGTTAAAATAGCGTACACCATGGTTTTTAATCCAATTATCTACTTCTAATTGTGCGTTTTTAATATCCATTTTATTATTTGTTTAGTGACTTAAAAATTAGTGGTCTAACCAATAGCTCGAATACCCCCATACAAACCCCAAAGAAAATTGACATGTAAACAATCTCTTTTTGGCTGTAATCTGTTTGGATAAAAAAATAAATTAAATAATGAATTATGGTATAAATTATTGCTGCTACAAAAAATGTAATTGCTTTTTTTTTCATCTTACTCTTTATTTTTAGAATCCATAATAATAGTCACAGGACCATCATTAACCAACTCTACCTTCATATCTGCTCCAAACTGTCCTGTTTGTACTGGTTTGGTTAATACAGATTGAATTTGTTTTACAAATGCTTCATATAAAGGGATTGCAACATCTGGTTTTGCTGCTTTAATATAGCTTGGTCTGTTACCTTTTTTAGTGCTTGCATGTAGTGTAAATTGACTGACTACTAAAGCTTCGCCTTTAGTGTCAATTAAAGACCTATTCATGACTTGGTTGTCATCATTAAAAATACGACAGTTAGTAATTTTATTGACTAACCAATTAATATCTTCTTGTATATCATCATCAACAATACCAACTAATATTAGTAAACCATCACCAATATTGGCTACTTTATTGCCTTTAATTGTAACGCTAGCTTTACTTACACGTTGTATTACTGCTTTCATTATTCTTTATCCCAAATATCTGTTCTGTAATGTTCTTCGTCCCCTTCAATAAGTTGCACGTAACTTCTGTATCGTGATGCTGCAATTTCGTCTTTTTCTAAAGCTTCTTTTACAGCACATTTAGGTTCTTCGATATGTAAACAGTTATTAAATTTACAATCTTGTTTTAAAGCAAAAAATTCTGGAAAATAATCTCCAATTTCTTCTTTTTCCATATCAACAATTCCGAAACCTTTAATCCCGGGAGTATCAATAATTTTAGCATCAAAACTTAAATCAAACATCTCTGCAAATGTTGTGGTATGTTGACCTTGCATATGCTGCATGGAAATGGCTTTAGTTTTTAGGTCTAAAGTAGGCTCGATAGCATTAACTAATGTCGATTTACCTACTCCAGAATGTCCTGTAAACATGCTTACTTTACCTTCCATTAAGGCTTTAACTTGGTCTAAATTTTTTCCGGTCGTTGCCGAAATACCTATACATTCATATCCAATCTCTCTGTATATATGAGCTAAATATCTAACCTCATCTAAAGTATCTTGGTCGTAAGTATCAATTTTATTGAATAAAAGCACTGCTTTTATATCGTAAGCTTTAGCTGTGACTAAAAAACGATCAATAAAACTTGTAAATGTTGGTGGGTTATCGATAGTTATTAGTAAAAAAACTAAATCGATATTAGACGCTATAATATGTGTTTGTTTAGACAAGTTTACAGACTTACGGACAATATAATTTTGTCTGTCATGTATCTTATTGATAACACCAGTTTCTTTATCTGATTTTGTATCTAATTCAAAGTCCACAAAATCTCCAACAGCAATGGGATTTGTGCTTTTTATATCTTTAAGTCTAAACTTACCTTTTATTCTACACTCGTAAGTCTGACCTAATTCGGTCTTTACTGTGTACCAACTACCTGTAGATTTGTATACGCGTCCTGTCATTATTACAAAGATGATTAATATTAGTAACTAAAACAAAAAAAGACTACCAATGGTAGTCTTTTTTTAAAATAATAGGGTTACTTATTTAGTACTTATAAGAAATTCCTTTTTTGATAGCTTGAGAACCTCCTAATCTATTAGACCCAGCACCAACTGTTGCTTTGTCTGCTGTTAATAAAATAAATGGGTGCCCTTCTTTAGCTGCAGCCATTTTTAATTTTTTCTCAGCTTTTTTATCTCCTGTGTTACCAGTTTGAAAATTAATAAGTCCTGTTTTTCCTCTTACTTCAGACCCTTTAGTTAAACCAGCTATATAGCTTTTATCTTCTAAGATCACTACTTTTTCCCAGTCGTCTTTACTATTTACAACAATTTTTTCAGAAACATCTTCTACTCTTCCACTGTTATGCTTAATCTTTTCTACAGCATATTTTCCTATTGTGTATTCAGTATCTTCACCGTTGTAAATAAATACAATTGTATATTCTTCAACTCTGATTACTTTTCCTTTAACTACCTCTCCGTCGTGCTTATACACTTCGTCAATTTCGTTTGGCTTTTCAGTTTGTGAATCTTGAGCATTTACAAAAGAAGATGTAAACACAAGTAATACTGCTAATAAAAAATTTTTCATTTAAGTTTTTGTTTAAGTTAGGTTAGTATCTTTTTTTATAAAAGACTTTTCAAAAATAGACTTTTTATTAAAATTTGCAACTTTATAGATTAACCTTTAATTATTTTTTCTTGATGATTAATTGATTCTTGGTGAATGGCTTTAAACATTTTAAGTATAAACTCTTCGCTTAACCCTTTTGCTTCTCCTTCTAATACCATTTTTCCTAAAATCTCATTCCATCGTTTGTTTTGTAACACTGCTACGTTTTTTTGTTTTTTAAGTTCCCCAATACCATCTGCAATTTTCATTCTTTTACCTAAAGTTTCAATAATCTGATTATCAACAACGTCTATTTGCGCTCTTAGGTTTGCTAACTCCTGGTTATATTCTGCTTCAGGATCAGACTCTTTTCTAATTTTTAAATCCATCATCATTTTAATTAATGACTTTGGTGTTACTTGTTGTGCAGCATCGCTCCATGCATTATCAGGGTCTGTATGCGTTTCAATCATTAATCCATCAAAGTTTAAATCTAAAGCTGTTTGAGAGACATCAAAAACCATATCGCGTTTACCTGTAATATGTGATGGGTCATTAATTAATGGTAAATCCGGGAATCTGTTTTGAAACTCGATAGCAATTTGCCATTCTGGAATGTTTCTATATTTAGTTTTCTCGTATGTAGAAAACCCTCTGTGTATTGCTCCTAAATTTTTAATACCTGCGGTGTATAAACGCTCAATACCACCAAGCCATAATGCTAAGTCAGGGTTTACAGGGTTTTTAACTAATACTATTTTATCTGTTCCTGCTAAAGCGTCTGCTAATTCTTGCATGATAAACGGACTTACGGTAGATCGTGCACCAATCCATAGTAAATCGACATCATTTTCTATAGCTAACTTAACATGTGCTGCATTGGCAACTTCTGTACAGGTTTTCATGCCTGTTTCTTCTTTGACTTTTTTAAGCCAATTTAAACCTAAAGCACCAACACCTTCAAACATTCCTGGACGTGTACGTGGTTTCCAGATTCCTGCTCTAAAATAACTAACATCCGTATCTTTAAGCTCATGCGCTATTTTTAATACTTGCTCTTCTGTCTCTGCACTACATGGTCCAGCGATTACTAATGGATGATCTAATTTCATGTCATCCAACCAGTTTCTCATTTCTTTTTTATTTTCCATAATATTTTTTATTTAAGAGAAAAGAATCAAGACTTGTTTTGGTTTCAATTCTTGATTTATGTTTTACTATTATATTCTTTCACTTTTCTTTAGTCTGTTTTATGTTCTCTTTATTCTTATATCTACTTTACAACTTATTTTATTCCGTTTAATATTTGTTTTATGTAATTAGTGTCTTTCATTTCGTTAAAAACACCTTCAAAATCATCATTTTCAATAAGGTTTTTAAACTGTGTTAAATTGGCGATATAGTCTTCTAAAGTTTCGACTACATTGTTTTTATTCTGTTTAAAAATTGGCGTCCACATGGCTGGACTACTTTTTGCTAATCTAACAGTACTTTCAAAACCTGAACCTGCCATATCAAAAATATCACGTTCGTTTTTTTCTTTTTCAATCACTGTTTTACCTAGCATAAATGCACTAATATGTGACAGGTGTGACACATATGCAATGTGTCTGTCGTGTGATTCAGGATTCATGTAACGCATACGCATTCCTATTTCTGAAAACAGAGTCACTGCTTTTTCTTGTAACTTGAATGCTGTTTTCTCGACTTCGCAAATAATATTAGTTTTTTGCTGAAACAAATTTGCTATAGCTGCTTTAGGTCCAGAAAACTCGGTTCCTGCAATAGGATGCATTGCCAAAAAATTACGTCGTTTTGGATGATTCTCTACTACCTTACAAATATCTGCTTTAGTCGAACCAACGTCTGCAACTAACGTGAAATCTGAAATTATATCCAAAACCTTAGGTAATAGAACTACCGAAGCATCTACAGGGATGGCTAACACCACCAAATCTGCTTTATCTAAATCTTCTAAAGTTGCTTTATAATCAATCACACCTAGCTCTAACGCCTGATTTAGGTGGTCTATAGAGTGATCAATACCATAAATAGTAACGTTTGTACGTTTGTTTTTTATATCCAACGCCAAGCTGCCTCCAATTAATCCTACTCCAATTATATATATGTTTTGTATCATATTCTTGCTATTGCTTCTTCTATCTCTTCTGTGGTTGCACATAACGAGAATCTTATATAACCTTCGCCTTGAGTACCAAAAACGGTACCTGGTGTAATAAACAGGCTTTTATCATGTAATAATTTATCTATAAACGCTTCTGCCTTTTGCTTGTTTGGTGTTTTTGCCCAAACAAACAATCCAGAAGCTTCTTTACTATAAGTGCAATTTAATTTTGTTGCCAATTGCCAAACTAATTCGCGACGTGTTTTATAGACTTCATTTAAATTATCATACCAACTTTTAGGGCTATTTAATGCTGCTATCGCACCTTTTTGGATGCCATAAAACATTCCAGAATCCATATTACTTTTAACTTTTAAAATTGACTGAATATGAGCTTGGCTTCCAATTACCATTCCGATTCTCCAACCAGACATATTAAAAGTTTTACTTAAAGAATTTAGTTCCAAACACACCTCTTTAGCGCCTTTAATATTTAACAAGCTTAAAGGGTTGTTGTTTAAAATAAAGCTATATGGATTATCATTAACCAATAAAATATCATGCTTTTTGGCAAATAAAACCAACTGCTCTAAATCTGTTTTAGTTGCTTTAGCTCCAGTTGGCATATGCGGGTAACTAATCCACATTATTTTGACTTTACTTAAATCTTGTTTTTCAATTTCTGTTAAGTTAGGCAACCAATTATTGCTTTCCTCTAAATTATAAGCTATTGGATTAGCTTGTACTAACTTGGTTACGGATGCATACGTTGGGTAGCCAGGATTTGGAATTAAAACACCATCTCCTTTATTTAAAAAGGCTAACGAAATATGCATGATTCCTTCTTTACTTCCCATTAATGGTAATACGTCGCTATCAGGATTTATTTGCACATTATATTTGTCTTTATAAAAACCTGAAATTGCTTGACGCAGTTCTGGTAAACCTTGATAGCTTTGATATTTATGCGCATTAGCATCTAACAAAGCATCTGTTAACGCTGTAACAACATAACTTGATGGTTTTAAATCTGGGCTTCCTATTCCTAAATTAATTATTGGTTGTCCTGCTGCTTTTAAAGCATTGACTTCCTTTAACTTTTTAGAAAAGTAGTATTCTTCCACACTATGTAATCTGTTTGCTACTTCCATTATAGTTTAGCATTTTTATATTCGCCAATAATTTTAAAATGTGTCGCCATTATATCCATAATAGATTTTGCTTTTTTAAAATCTTGATACTCTTGAAAAGTGACATCAACAAAAAAGGCGTATTTCCAAGGGGTTTCTATTATTGGTAAAGATTGTATTTTGGTTAGGTTTAACTTACAATCACTCATAACATTCAAAATGGTTGCTAAACTTCCGCGTTTATGGTCTAATTCAAATTTGATTGAAGCTTTATTGATTTCATCTTCAGGGATTTCAGAATTCTGTTGTTTTATTATTACAAAACGGGTTTCGTTATGTTTTATAGTCTGAATACTTTTTGCTAAAATATCTAACTCAAATATCTGAGCAGCCAAAGTACTTGCAATTGCACCTGTGTTTTTTAATTGTTTTTTGTGGATACGCTCTGCAACCTCAGCTGTATCTTTATCTTCAATTAATTTAATATGTGGATATTGCTTAAAAAAATCTTTACATTGTAGTAAAGCCATAGGGTGCGAGTAGACTTCTTTAATATCCTGAATATTTTGGTTTGGCAACGCCATTAAATTATGTTGTATGTCCAAATAATACTCTCCAACAATATGTAAATTATTTGAATGTATTAATGCGTAATTAGGAATAATAGATCCTGCTATTGAGTTTTCAATAGCCATTATAGCTGCATCTGTCTCTTTTTTAATAACACTATCTACGGTTTGGTCAAAGGATAAAAATGGAACAACTTTTACATTTGTCTTAAAATAATTTTGAGACACGATATGATGAAACGATCCTTTTATACCTTGTATGGCTACTGAATTTATCAAGTTATTAGTTTTATTTAATGAGTTATTTACCTAAAATCGACCTATTTAAACTGCTTTTTTATTAAAAACAGGACTTCTTAAAACAAAAAAAAGTCCCGATAAAAATCGAGACTTGTTTTAAGATATATAATATAAAATTACATATACAACGTCTCGTTCCTTTTGCTAAAAAAGAAATAATACCAGCTGTAATATGTAGTGTTTATTGTACTCATGTTTGTTTTAATACTGCTAATGTAAATAATTAAATGACAAAACAAAATACTAAGCGTCTATTTTTGTGGTTTTTAGTAAATATTTAAAGATTTATTAATAATCTATGGTTTAAATTACAGAATGCCTATTTTTGAGTAAAGATAAAAAGCATGTCAATTAAAGTTAAAAACATCTCTAAAATTTATGGCTCTCAAAAGGCTTTAAATAATATTTCTTTTGAAATTAATCGTCCAGAAATTGTTGGTTTTTTAGGTCCTAACGGAGCCGGAAAATCTACAATGATGAAAATTTTAACTACTTATATAAATCCTTCTGAAGGCGAGGCAGAAGTTAATGGATATAATGTTTTAACTGACACCAAAAACGTGCAGAAAAGCGTGGGCTACTTACCAGAGCACAACCCGTTATATTTAGAGCAATACGTCCGAGAATATTTAAGCTTTAATGCCAACGTCTATAATGTTGACAAATCGCGTGTGGACGAAGTTATAAATCTAACAGGTTTAACACCCGAAGCACATAAAACAATTGGGCAGCTATCTAAAGGTTACAGACAGCGTGTAGGCCTTGCTAATGCTTTATTGCATAATCCTGAGGTATTAATATTAGACGAGCCTACTACCGGATTAGATCCAAACCAATTAATTGACATTAGAAATTTAATTAAAAGCTTAGGAAAAGATAAAACTGTCTTTTTATCAACACATATTATGCAGGAGGTAGAAGCTATGTGTGATCGAGTTATTATTATTAATAAAGGTGAAATTGTTGCTAATAAGAAGTTAAAAGAAATGCGCGATGGACAGGAGCAAATTGTGATTGTCGAATTTGATTACAGAGTTGAAGATGCTTTTTTATTAAAATTACCAAATGCTAAAAGCGTAAAAAATACTCATGATTTTATTTATGAAATCACTTTTTCTACTTCTGAAGACATGAGAAGTCACGTTTTTGATTTTGCACATGATAACCAATTAAAGATTTTACAATTAAACCAGAAAAATGCAAGTTTAGAAAGCTTGTTTAGAGAGCTAACTGCTTAAAAGTTATTCAAAAACAACTTGTCCGTCAAACTGCTGAGTAATATCTAAAGTTGTTGGAGTATTTGTTGCAATAACATCTCCTGTACTTACCAAATTAGCAATTAAACTAAGTTGTGGGTTAACAATAATATCATTAGTACCACGATGATAAACCCTTACATTTTGTGCTATTAAAAAGCGACCTTCAAAACGACCATTTCCTGATGCATGATTTACATTTAAGTTTTCAGTTGTACCAAAAATAGTATTAGTAGTTAAATTGTTTATTACAACATTTAAGTTTGTACAATTAACTTCCATATTAAAGTTACCTACATTGTAGTAATCTCCAGAATGGTCTTCTGATAGTAATTTTAATTCAGGAAAATTTAAAACCCCTACACTATGCACATCTAAAGTACTACTGTTTCTAACCTCGGTTAGATTGGGTGTTGTGATATATACTTTTGTAATACCATAATCCCTGGTTAAGTTACAACCATTGTTATCTTTTAATACTAATCTTCCGTTTTCAACAAATACCTGTATATCACTTGCTAGATTTTCTCCGGTTTCTAAAATGATTTTTTGAGTTGCTCCTTGTTCAATAAATAATTCGACATTTTTATAAACTGTAATTTTAGAAAATTGATCAACAGTAATTTCTTTCTGAATAATATTTCCTGCATTTTGAAAACAATCTGGAGCATTTTCAGAATCACAACTTAATAGAACTATTACTGAAAGTATGTAAATTAATTTCTTCATATTATAATCGTATTCCTATTCCTATTTCAACAGCTTCCGCTTTTGCGCCATGAGATTTTAAAGTCAATGCACCATATAACTTGTTATTAAAGTAGCGTTTTAAACCCACTCTATTATAAACACGACCTTCAAAATCAAATGGATAATACACGTAGTATCCCAATTGTGTTATTACTGATGTTTTGCTAATAAACAATTCGTGCCCGACAAAAACACCGACACGTTTATAATCCTCGTCTCCAGACACATTATCTAGCGGAAAAGCAACAGATTTGTATCTAATATGAGTCTTTAAAAAATTAGAAAAGAAAACATCCGCACCTAACTGAATTGCACTTTTGTGGTTTAAACGTTTATCTGCATAACCCGACACGATATAAAAAGCATATTGTCCAGTATCTATAACATCACTCTCGTTAACACCGGTTCTAAAAGCGATGTTGTATTTTACTTTTTCTGTAAATTTTTGGTCAATATGTTGGATAAATTCTGGTGTATTATCTGCGTCTAAAACATAATTAACTCCTAAATTAAAAGTAATACTGTTTATAGAGCTATTTGGTGCTTTAACATTAGCATTAGAATAATGTATCAATGACAACCCTGTTTGCAACCCAAAACCTTTAAAAAGGTTTTCTTTTTTATAGTTAAGCATCAAGTAAGTACTACTTAGTAAACGTGTCCCAAAAGCATTGTTACGATAATTATCTACCTTATTATATGGATTCGTATTATAGGCTAAACCTTGACCAATTCTGAATATCAAATTACGTTTTAAAAAGTAAAAATTATAGTGCGCATAAATCCCAAAATTATTACCTAAAGTTTCGTTTTTTAAATCTTGAAAGATAAAAGAGGCTCCATAATCTGGATAATTAAATCGGCTTTCCCAAGCATTTTCTCCAAACGTTTTTTTATTATAACTTAAAATAACACCTGTTGGATGTCCTTTAATTAAATGAGAAATATCACTGTTATGTTCTGTTATATTTCCGTAGAAAAAATTAGCGTCTACAGAGAATTGGTTTTCTTTTTCTTGAGAAAACAACAATCCTTTAGCGACAAACAAGAATAAAAAAGTAAGTTTTAGTTTCATTTTAAAAATTATGAAGCAAAAGTAATAGAATTTTAAACTTTAGTGTTAAGACTTCAGTTTTTATATAAATTATGTCTAGTGCTATTTAATACTTCCATACAATTAATCTCTTTAATTTTACATAAAAAATTTACTGACGGATACTCTTCTTTTTTAAAGATCAAAAGTCAAATTAATAATCAATTAAATCAATTAACTTTTTTTAACTTTAAGTAACCGCTAAAACTACTTTATTTTCTTATTTTTGTCGCTCAATAAATTTAGAGGACGGATTTGACTGATTGCAACCTCATTAAAAAATGCTAAAGGCAGTGCAAACTTCCTTAGACGCTTTCGTCAAATCTATATATACATTTTAAAAAACAAATATGGCGTATTTATTTACATCAGAGAGTGTGTCTGAAGGACACCCAGACAAAGTAGCAGATCAAATTAGTGATGCTTTAATAGATAACTTTTTAGCGTTTGACAAAGACAGTAAAGTAGCTTGCGAAACTTTAGTAACTACAGGACAAGTTGTTTTAGCAGGAGAAGTTAAATCAAACACCTATTTAGACGTACAAAAAATAGCTAGAGACACTATTAATAAGATTGGCTACACAAAAAGCGAATACATGTTTGATGGTAATTCATGTGGTGTATTTAGTGCTATACATGAGCAATCAGACGACATCAATCGTGGTGTTGACAGAGCTAGTAAAGAAGAACAAGGTGCGGGTGACCAAGGTATGATGTTTGGTTACGCAACGCGTGAAACTGAAAACTACATGCCTCTTGCTTTAGACCTATCACATAAAATATTGATCGAATTAGCAGAGTTACGTCGCGAAAACAAAGACATTACTTATTTAAGACCTGACTCTAAAAGCCAAGTTACGATTGAGTATAGTGATGATAATGTACCACAACGTATCGACGCTATTGTAGTATCTACACAACATGACGATTTTGATGAAGAAACGTCAATGTTAGCAAAAATTAAAAAAGATATTGTTGAGATATTAATTCCTAGAGTTGTAGCAAAATTACCAGAAGATTTAAAACCTTTGTTTAATGATGATATTACTTACCACATTAATCCAACAGGAAAATTTGTTATTGGTGGACCACATGGTGATACTGGATTAACAGGTCGTAAAATTATTGTTGATACTTATGGAGGAAAAGGGGCACACGGTGGTGGTGCTTTTTCTGGAAAAGACCCTAGTAAAGTAGACAGAAGTGCTGCTTATGCAACTAGACACATAGCTAAAAACTTAGTTGCTGCTGGTGTTTGTGACGAAATTTTAGTACAAGTGTCTTATGCAATTGGTGTAGTAGAACCAATGGGGATTTTTGTTGACACTTACGGTACTTGCCCATTTAATATGACTGATGGAGAGATTGCTAAAAAAATATCTAAAATATTTGATATGCGTCCATCTGCAATTGAGGAACGTTTAAAACTTCGTAATCCAATGTACAGCGAAACTGCTGCATATGGACATATGGGAAGAGTTAATGAAACTGTAACAAAAACATTTTCTCAGCCTAATGGAGGTGACATAACACTTGATGTTGAATTATTTACTTGGGAAAAATTAGATTACGTAGATAAAGTAAAAGCTGAGTTTGGATTATAACATCCTACTTATTGATATAAAAAAAGCCTCTCAAATATTTGAGAGGCTTTTTTAGTTTAATATTATGCTTTCCATTTAATTGGCAAATGGACTACTTTTTTAGTTTCAAAAAAATCTTCTTCAAAATAATTTGAAATATCATAAATTTTAGCGGTTTGATATCCTTGCAACTCTTCTGTTAAGTCGCCCCCTTTAAGATAAAGTATCCCATTTTTTAATTCGTTTTGTTGTGTTTTTGCTACTTTCCCTTTAATCCAATGCACAAAAGTTGGCATTGCTGCTACAGCACGACTAATAATAAAATCGTAAGTTTCTTTAATATCTTCTACTCTACTATGGGTTACCTTCACATTTTGCAATTCTAAGCCAGCAACTACCTCTCTAACAACGTTTAGTTTTTTATTAATACTATCTACTAAATGAAACTCGCATTCTGGAAACAAAATAGCTAAAGGTATTCCAGGAAAACCTCCACCTGTACCAACATCCATCATCGAACTACCTTCTTTAAACTGAATAACTTTTGCTATAGCTAAAGAATGTAGGACATGACGCATATACAGCTCATCAATATCCTTTCTAGAAACTACATTTATCTTTAAATTCCAGTCTTGGTATAAAGCCTCGAGCTTAGTAAATTGTTCAATTTGTAAAGGTGTTAAATCAGGAAAATACTTTAATATCAGTTCCATAGTAATAGACGGTTTTCGGCAAAAATATACATTTTAACATAAAAAAGGGAGCTTCTGTTTTGCTTAATTAATTATATTTGTGACAAATATTATTTGACGAATTTTTTCGTTATAATAAAAAAGAATACAATTACAATGACAAAACAAACAGTAACGTTCTCAAGAACAGACTCTGCAAAATTTTTTAAAACACTAAACAAGCGTGTAAATAATTATTTTAAGGAGAATCAAATTAAAAAAACAGGAAACTGGAAATTATACATTAAAGCTATAATAATGTTTACATTATTATTAGGACCGTTAATACTAATACTAACAGTAGACTTACCAACATGGCTTCAGATTATCTCTGTAATGGTTATAGGTATTGGTATGGCAGGTGTTGGTATGAATGTAATGCACGATGCTAATCATGGTTCATTTTCTAGTAAAAAATGGGTTAATAAATTAATGGGAAGCAGCATACATATTTTAGCTGGTAACGATTATAATTGGAAAGTACAACACAATGTACTACACCATACTTACACAAATATTCAAGGTCATGATGAAGACATTGATGCCGGAAGAATAATCAGGTTTTCAAAACATTCTAAATGGTTAAAAATCCACCAATACCAAAAGTATTATGCATTTTTACTTTATGGTTTATTAACTGTTAACTGGGCTATTACTACAGACTTTAAACAGACCTACATTTATTTAAAAAGAAAATTATCTTACGGTGACTTACCAAAGCCAGCAACACAATGGACAAAATTAATTATTGGTAAAATAATTTATTACACTATTTGGGTGGTCTTACCTTTATCTTTAGGCTATGCTTGGTGGCAAGTTTTAATCGGATTTTTAATCATGCATTATACTGCAGGAATCATTTTAAGTGTTGTGTTTCAATTAGCACATGTTATGCCTAATACAGATATGCCTGTTCCTGATGAGAATGGTAACATGAAAAACACATGGGCAATACACCAGTTATTTACGACCTCTAACTTTTCTCCTAAAAATTGGTTAGTAGAGTTTTACACAGGTGGTTTAAATAGACAAGTAGAGCATCATTTATTTGCACACATTAGCCATGTACACTATAAAAACATAGCAAAAATTGTTAAAGAAACTGCTCATGAATTTAGCTTACCATACAACGAATACAACTCTATTTGGAAAGCAATAGGTGAACATTACAGACAACTAAAAGTATTAGGTCAAAAACCTAGTATGGCTTAATTGATTTTCGCAAAATAAAATAACAAACACTAATGAGTAACCCACTTTCTGACCGTATTTTAAACATGTCCACTTCTGCCACTTTAGCTATGGCAGCAAAAGCAAGAGAGCTTAGAGCTGAAGGCAAAGACATAATTGGATTAAGTTTAGGAGAGCCAGACTTTAATACTCCAGACTTTATTAAAGACGCAGCAATACAGGCTATAAATGATAATTATAATGGATACACTCCTGTTGATGGTTATCAAGAGCTAAAAGAAGCTATTATTAATAAGTTTAAACGTGATAATAAATTAACCTATACATTACCACAAATAGTAGTGTCTACAGGTGCTAAACAAAGTTTAGCTAATGTTGCTTCTGTCATGTTAAATAAAGGGGACGAGGTGATATTACCATGTCCATATTGGGTAAGTTACTCTGATATTGTTAGATTAAATGACGGTGTACCTGTAGAAGTAAAAACTAGTATTGATACAGACTTTAAAATGACACCTGAGCAATTAGAAGCTGCTATAACGCCAAAAACTAAAATGGTTTGGTTTAGTAGTCCATGTAATCCAAGTGGCTCATTATATAGTCAATCGGAATTAGAAGCGTTAGCTGAAGTCTTAAAAAAACATTCAAACATTTTTGTTGTCTCTGACGAGATTTACGAGCATATCAATTACACAGACAAACCACACGCAAGTATGGCTAGCGTAGACGGTATGTTTGATAAAACAATAACTGTAAACGGAGTCTCTAAAGCATTTGCGATGACTGGTTGGCGTATTGGTTACATTGGTGCTCCAGATTGGATTGCACGCGCCTGTAACAAAATGCAAGGTCAAATTACTAGTGGTGCAAATTGTATAGCACAACGCGCAGTTATTACTGCTTTAAATGCAGATCCTAGTGTTGTAGATTATATGATTGACGAGTTTAAAGTACGTCGTGATTTAGTCTTAGATTTACTAAGTAAAATTGATGGCTTTAAAACAAACACTCCAGAAGGTGCTTTTTATGTTTTTCCAGATGTATCTTCCTTTTTTGGTAAAACATTAAGAGGGAAAACAATAAATAATGCTACAGATTTTTCTTTGTATTTATTAGAAGAAGCTTTAGTTGCTACAGTAACTGGTGATGCTTTTGGAAACCCTAACTGTATTAGGTTAAGTTATGCTGCGTCACAAAATGAAATTATAGAAGCTATTAAACGTATCAAAGAAGTGGTTAATTAAAACCACTACTAAATAAACAAAAAAAGCCATGAAATAATTCATGGCTTTTTTTTATATATAAGTTTTTAACAGATAAAGTTAACACTATTTTCGACCTCCTAAAAAGCTAGCAAGTAAAGCAGCAATACCTAGACCTATAGTCACATATGAATTACTATTATCTTGAGCAGTGACATCTAATGGCCCTACACTTAATGAAGCTTCTGGAGCAATTAATGTATAGATTCCATATCCTAACATAATTATCCCGGCTACCATTAAAATTGTTTTAACATTCTTATTCATCTTTTAAAAATTTAGTTGGTTAATACTCTAAGATATAAAAGTAATACTTAACGTAATGTTTTAATTATAAAATTCGACTTCAAAATTATATAATTCCAATATATAGAACTTGATTAATATTTAAAAGCAGAAAGATGAATACGCAACAATAATTATAAGATCATCGATTTCTCCAAAAGAAAGGAGTTAATAAAATAAGAACCGTAAACAACTCTAAACGACCAATTAACATTAAAAATGATGACCACCATTTTCCAATTGCAGGTAATGACGCATAGTTATTTACTGGTCCAAATTGTCCTAACGCTGGACCAACGTTTCCTAAGCTTGATGCTGCAATACCAACAGAAGATTTAAAGTCTATACCCATCATAGAAAACCCAAGAGCTCCAACAATAAAAGCAATCATATACAATATAAAAAAGCCAAGGATATTAAATACAATACCACCAGAAATAGCTCTGTTATTATATCGTACTGGTAAAATAGCATTTGGATGCAAGGTGCGCTTAAACTCTAAAAAGCCATTTTTGATTAAAACTAAGTGTCGTACAACTTTTACACCTCCAGCAGTACTTCCTGCAGAGCCTCCTAAAAACATTAAACCAAAGAAAAACACAACTAAAAACGGAGTCCATAATGTAAAATCTGCTGTTACAAAACCTGTAGTAGTTATCACAGATATAACCTGAAATAAGGCATGCCTAAAAGCACTTTCACCTTTACCCCAAACCATTGGATGATCTATTGTAGACACAGTTAAATCGGCTTTAAAATAAATTATTAATGCTGCGATTAGAGTGAATATTGCTATAAACTTGAAGTATAATTTAAACTCTTCATCATGTATAATTTTTTGCACCTTTCCTTTAAAAGCAAAATAACTTAATACAAAGTTAGATCCTGCTAAAAACATAAATGCAATAATAATATATTGTATAATTGGCTGGTCATTCCAATAAGCAACACTTGCATTTTTTGTTGAAAACCCTCCTGTAGACAGTGTACACATGGAGTGGTTAATGGCGTCAAAAAAGCTCATTCCTGCTACTTTAAGTAAAATAGTCTCGGCTGCTGTATAACCAAAATATATTAACCACAATCGTTTTGCTGTATCTGTAATTCTAGGATGCAATTTATCTGCATTTGGACCAGGAGCTTCAGCAGCAAACAACTGCATACCACCAATACCTAATAAAGGTAGGATTGCAACTGCTAATACAATAATACCCATACCACCAATCCAGTGCGTTAAGCTTCTCCAAAACAACACCCCTTTTGGAACAACTTCAATATCATTTAAAATAGATGCTCCTGTAGTTGTAAAACCTGACATGGTTTCAAAAAAAGCATTTGTAAAATTAGGGATGGTTCCAGTAGCTAAATAAGGAATGGCTCCGGATAATGACATAACAATCCAACCAAACGCTACAACAATATACCCTTCGCGTTTGTTCATCTCCTTATTATGGTTGCGATGATGCAACATTCCAAACAGACCAAATACAAGTGTTGCTATACCGGATAAGAAAAGCTCAAAGGTGACACCGTCTTTATAAATTAAACTAACTAAGGCTGATAGTAATATAAAACCACCGTTAAACACTAATAGTAAACCGAAAAAATAGAATATTATTTTGTAATTAAGACGTAAACGTTTTCCCATTATAAAAATAGTTTTTCTACTTCTTTTATAGATCTTGGTAAACAGCAAACAACAATATAATCGCCAACTTCGATTCTAAAATCACCTAAAGCGATTAAACCTTTACCATCTCTAATTACACCTCCAACAATTGCAGATCTTGGAAACTTAACATCTTTAATTAATTTATTACAAATTTTAGACGTTGACTGCACTTTAAATTCCAAAAGCTCTGCATTCATATTATTCAGTTTAGTCATTGCAATAACTTCGCCTTTACGTATGTATCTAAATATATTATTTGCAGCAAGTAGTTTTTTATTAATAAGCGTATCAATACCTATAGACTGTGACAATTCAAAATAGTCCATATTTTCAACTAAAGCTATTGTTTTTTTAACTCCCTTAGATTTTGCAACTAAGCAAGACATGATATTAGTTTCAGAGTTTCCTGTGACAGAAATAAAAGCATCCATATCACTAATATTTTCTTCTTCTAACAATTCGACATTGCGACCATCTCCATTAATTACTAAAACGTTTGGTAAATCGTCAGCCAAATCAAAAGCGACCTCTTTATTGTTTTCAATTAACTTAACGTTAAATCCACTAAGTGAAAGATCTCTTGAGGTTTTGTAACCAATTTTACTACCTCCTAATATCATTACGTCTTTAACAGGTGTATTAGTTTTACCGGTCATTTTACATAACTCATCGCCACCTCCAGTACTTGTAATAAATACTATATGATCACCCTCTCTAAACTCGGTATCTCCTCTTGGTATAATTGTGTATTGTGTTCCAAAACGCTGTATTGCAATTGGCACAAAGTGTATTTCAGAAAACAACTCTGCAGCTTCCTTTACCGTCTTACCAACAAAACCTGCTGTTCTGGTTAAGCTTAAACTAACCATGGTTAATGCACCACCTTCAAACTCATAACTATCTTTAAAAGCAGATTGGTTTAAAAGCAACTCAATCTCTGCAGCTGCTAAACTTTCTGGTGATATTAATTCGTCAATACCAAACCTGGTAAAACCAACTTCGTCCTTATGTTTTATAAACTCCGTATTTGATATCCTAGCAATCGTACGTTTAGCACCTAATTGTTTGGCTAAAACACAGACTGTAATGTTTGTAGTTTCTGAGGCTGTTACTCCAATTAATAAATCTGCACGATCTATTTTTGCTTCTTTTAAAATAGCGATTGAAGTCGCATCCCCTTTTAAGACCTTAATGTCCAAGTGGTTATCTGCGTAAGACAAACTGTCTCTATCTGTATCAATTAGTGTAATTTCTTGAGACTCGTAAGACAATAATTTTGCTAAATGAAATCCTACTTCACCAGCTCCAGCAATAATTATTTTCATAAATTTTTAGTAAAAGGAATACAAAGGTAATTAATTTAAAGATTTAAGGGTCAATTATTTATTCTTTTGAAGTTTTACAGACTATTTCGAAAGCATTATCTTTGTAAAAAAATTGATTTTGACAAAAGTAAATCCATACAAAAACAGCGACTTAGGTAAAAAAGAACAAGTTACCAAAATGTTTGATACCATTTCAGGAGAATATGATGGCTTAAACCGTGTAATCTCTTTTGGGATTGATATTAAATGGCGTAAAAAAGTTGTTGAATTAGTAAAAGCTACCAACCCTAAAAACATCTTAGACATTGCTACTGGTACTGGTGATCTTGCAATTAATTTAGCAGAAACTAGTGCAGAAAAAATTATTGGTTTAGACATTAGTAGCGGAATGTTAGAAGTTGGTAAACAAAAAATAAAAACTAAAAAATTAGATCAAAAAATTGAAATGGTCATTGGGGATTCTGAAAACTTACCTTTTGACGACAATACTTTTGATGCCATTACAGTTGCTTTTGGAGTACGTAATTTTGAGACTTTAGAAAACGGACTTAAAGATATTTTACGTGTTTTAAAACCTGGAGGTATCTTTGTTATTTTAGAAACGTCAGTACCAACAAAATTTCCTTTTAAACAAGGGTACCAGTTTCATTCTAAAGTTATTTTACCAACTGTTGGCAAATTGTTTTCTAAAGATAAAACTGCCTATAAATATTTAAGTGAAAGCGCTAATGCTTTTCCTTATGGTGAAGCGCTAAACAATATTTTACGTAATATTGGGTTTATTAATGTTACAGACATGCCTCAAACATTTGGTGTAGCAACAATTTACAAAGCCTCTAAACAATAATGAACACAAGATACTTTTCCTTTTTACTGCTTGCGCTATTTTTTGCAACAGCGTCTCAAGCACAACTTTTTACTAATGAAAAAGTTAAAAATTTAGAAACTGTCGATAAAGCAACGTTAAGCTGGGGTTATTATTTAGGTTTTAACAATCTAGATTTTAAGTTTGATTACAATAATAACATTGGAGATATCCAAACAGAACGCACCACAGGTTTTAATGTTGGATTGCTTGGTAATGTAAGGCTTAACGATTATTTTGATGTGCGTTTTGAACCAGGTTTGGTAATTACACAACGTAATTTAATGTACCAAGACAATTATTTTGCAGATTATGATGAAGAAATTACAGACTCTGATTTACTGCGTGAAGTAAAATCTACTTACATCTATTTTCCATTACTATTAAAAATATCAACTAAACGCGTTAATAATTTTAAACCATTTATTTTAACGGGGGTTTCTACAGCTATTAACTTATCAAGTAACGAGAAAAACCCTGACGACAACTCGGCTGGAGAATTTAGAATGTTAAAAAACATGCAGTTTTTTGAACTTGGTTTTGGTATAGATTTTTACTTAGATCGCTTTAAGTTTACACCGTCAATTAGAGGTGTTTTTGCAATGAAGGACGAACTTGTTAGAGACAAAGACCCTAATAGTCCATGGACCGGTAATGTCAGCCAAATGCAAACTAGAGGAATCTTTATAAACTTTACAGTTCAATAAAACCCAAACATCAAAACACAGCCAAGTATAAAAGACACTAATAATTAAAACACTTAATTATTCTTTTATAATGTGCATAAGTTGGATTACCCTCTTCTAAACTCGCTTAATAAAATAGCTCCAGCAGTCGCTACGTTTAAACTTTCAGTTGCTTGAAGCTGACCAAATCTAGGAATACTTATTTTATCAGTCACATAGGCTTCAATAGTTTTAGAAATCCCATTGGCTTCATTTCCTAAAATTAAAATACCTTTATTAGGCAAAGTCGATTGATACACATTTTTACCTTCCATAAAAGCGCCAAAAACGGGTAAGTCAGTGTCCTTTAAATAATCCTCTAAATTTGTGTAATGTATATTAACTCTAGTCAAAGACCCCATAGTGGCTTGAACTACTTTTGGATTATAACAGTCAACAGTATTATTTGTACACACTAATTGTTTTACCCCAAACCAATCACACAGTCTAATAATTGTACCAAGATTTCCTGGATCGCGCACATCGTCTAATGCTAATATTAGCCCATTATTTAATAACTGTTCTGTAACTGGAATTTTAAAAACAGCCAATGCTTTATTTGGTGTTTTTAGACAACTTATTTTTTTTAAATCAGCTTCAGATACAATACTTTCATTTTCAATATTAAACGTTTCTGTTGTAAATAAATCTACAAGCTTAAAAGTAGAGTTTAAAAACTCTTTAATAACCTTAACGCCTTCAGCAATAAACAAACCTTCTTGTTGTCTATATTTTTTTTGCTTTAAACGCGTTATATTTTTAATTTGATTTTTAGAAAGCACTTTTTGATATTTTTTTATAAAGAAAATGAAAAAAAATCAGTTCCCATTTGTGTGTTTCTATTTATTTAAAATTTATTTGTTCAATAAATAGTGTATTTTTGAATATGATGTGCAAAAAAGACATCGTAAATTGAAATAAACACCTTTTTTAGTTAGCAATTCATTTGAAAAATATTCAATTTAAAATAATAGTTTTAATAGTAATTACTTTGCTATTTAATGCTTGTGACTCTGTAAAACGTGTTGCAAAAAATCAACATTTATTGACTAAAAATACAATAACTGTTAATGATAAAAGCGTAATTAATGATACAATATCAAACCTATTATATCAAAAACCAAACTCTAGACTACCAATACCTTTTACAACAATTCCGCTAAGGTTATATATTTATAATACTGCTAGACCAAATATAGATTCTATTTTTCAGGCTAAATATTATAGTCAGCCTGAAAAAATGAAACGCAAATCAAAATTTTTATCTAGAAAACAACTAGACAAAAATTTAGAATCTAGAATTAATTTTAATAAGTGGATAAAACGTGTAGGCGAAGCACCAGTAATTGTAGATACTGTATTAGCTAATAAATCTTTAGTTAAAATTGAAAACTACTATAAAACAAACGGTTGGTTTAATGCTGAAGCAGAATACAAAGTCAATAAAGGCGATAACAAAAAAGCGACTATTGACTATATTATAAAAACCAAAAAACCGTATATCTTAGATACCGTTTCTGCTAAAATAAAGTCTCCAGTAGTCCAAAAAATATATGATCAATACAAAGATCAAAGCTTAATTAAATCTGGAAAACAATATCGCAAATCCAATATTTACGGAGAGGCTGATAGAATTGTAGATATTATGAGAGACAATGGGGTATATCATTTTAGTCGAGATTATGTTGAGTTTGAAGGAGACACAATTTTTGGTAACAATAAAATGAATATCGAAACTATTATTGAAGACCGATTAATTAGAGAAGACGAAAACTCAAGAAGAGAACCATTTAAGGTCTATAAAGTAAAAGAGGTTAATATTTACACAAATAGCTCTTTTAAAAATCGTGATCAAGCTATTAATGACACTACTGTTTATAATGGTTACAACATCTATAGTCTTGGAAAACTTAAATACAAACCTAGATCTTTAACAAACTCTGTTTTTATCACACCAAACACTATTTTTAAAGATGAAAACAGACCATTAACATCTAGAAAGATTAGCAATTTACGAACATTTAAATATCCTAATATTGATTATACTGAAAATCCTGACACCACATTAACAGCTAATATTTATTTAACACCTTTAAAAAAGTTTGAATTAGAGTTTAGTGCAGAAGCATTACAAAGTAATATACAGACTATAGGTTTTTCAATTAATCCAAGCCTACTAATAAGAAATGTTTTTAATGCTGCCGAGACCTTAGAAATTTCTGGATTTACATCTATTGGATCATCAAAAGATGCTAGTAATATTAGAGATCATTTTTTTGATATTAACGAGGTCGGTGCAAATTTAAAACTAACAATACCAAGATTATTTTCTCCTTTTAATACGGAGAGGATAATACCAAAATTTATGTTTCCGACCACAAGATTAACCGTCGCAACCTCTAGTCAAACAAATATAGGACTAGATAAACAGACACTTACAGGATCATTAAATTACAGATGGCATCCTAATAACACCGTTACAAATAGATTGGATTTATTTAATATTCAATTTGTAAAAAATCTAAATACTGCAAATTATTTTAATGTTTATGAAAATTCATACAATTCATTAAATCAGATTGCACAATCCTCAGGATATATTAACTCTGACCAAAGCCTAAACATACCTGACCAAGCAAACGATTTTTTATCACTAGTAGAAAATGGCACATATAACTCTACCTTAAATGCAGACGATTTAGACACTGCAAATGCAATTAACGAAAGAAAACAAAGACTAACAGAGGACAACCTTATTTTTGCCACTAGCTTTAGTTATATCAAAGACAGAAGGGATAATTTATCAGATGAAGATTTTTCAATATTCAAATCTCGTATTGAGTTAGCAGGAAATCTATTCTCATTAACCTCTAAAGCTTTAGGCTTACAAAAAAACGCTAACGAAAAATACGAAATGTTTAATGTTGCTTATTCTCAATACGCAAAATTAGAACTAGATTATATAAAACATTGGAGCCTAGGTTACAAAAACGTATTAGCAGTCCGTACCTTTTTTGGGATAGCAGTACCTTATGGAAACTCTACAAACATCCCATTCTCAAAAAGTTTTTTCGCTGGAGGAGCAAATGACAACAGAGCTTGGACAGCATATAGTCTTGGACCAGGTCGATTAGAAACATCTGACGAGTTTAATGAAGCCAATCTTAAAATAGCCCTAAGTGCAGAACAACGCTTTAACCTTTTTGGAGCATTAAACGGTGCCATATTTATAGACACTGGAAACATTTGGAATGTCTTTGACGACATAGTACAAGACGAAGCTACTTTATCAGGATTTGACTCCTTAAAAGACATAGCAGTTGGCTCTGGTTTTGGATTACGATACGACTTCAATTTTTTTGTACTACGTGGCGATATTGGATTTAAAACCTACGACCCTTCCTATCCAATGGGCAACAGGTGGTTTAATAATTATAATTTTGCAAACGCAGTTTATAACATTGGGATCAATTACCCATTCTAGTCTATATAAACATATTAGCTAAAAGGTTTGGATGTTTTTATCCATAAATCCTCCTAAAATATAGCAATTTTTATTACTTTTGAAACCACACAAATTCAACTAAAAAAAACAAAATGGCTCACAATATCAAACCAGGAGTTGCAACTGGAAAAGAAGTACAAGAGATTTTTAAATTAGCAAAACAAAAAGGATTTGCACTTCCAGCTGTAAACGTAATTGGCTCAAGTAGTATAAACGGAGTTTTAGAGACAGCAGCAGCCTTAAACGCTCCTGTTATCATTCAATTTTCAAATGGTGGAGGTGTATTTAACGCAGGAAAAGGACTTAGCAACGACGGACAAAAAGCAGCAATTGCAGGAAGTATTGCAGGTGCAAAACACGTCCATTTAATGGCAGAAGCCTATGGCGTACCGGTAATTTTACATACTGACCATTGCGCAAAAAAACTACTCCCTTGGATTGATGGTTTATTAGATGCTAGCGAGCAACATTTTAAAGAAACAGGAAAGTCCCTATACAGCTCACACATGATTGATTTAAGTGAAGAACCACTTGAAGAAAATATTGAAATCTGTAAAAACTACCTTGCTAGAATGAGCAAAATGGGTATGACTTTAGAGATTGAGTTAGGGATTACTGGAGGAGAAGAAGACGGTGTAGACAATAGTGATGTTGACGAGTCTAAACTATACACACAACCAGAAGAAGTAGCCTACGCCTATGAAGAGCTAAGCAAAATAAGTGACCAATTTACAATCGCAGCAGCATTTGGAAACGTACACGGAGTATACAAACCTGGAAACGTAAAACTAACACCAAAAATATTAAAAAACTCGCAAGAGTTTTTATCAAAAAAACACAATTTACCACACAACCATATTGACTTTGTATTCCATGGTGGATCAGGATCTACAGTAGAAGAAATCAGAGAAGCAATAGGTTACGGAGTAATAAAAATGAATATCGACACGGACATGCAATATGCATTTATGACCGGAGTTAGAGATTACATGGCAGAAAAATCAGACTATTTACAATCACAAATAGGTAGTCCAGACGGACCAGAATCTCCAAACAAAAAACATTACGACCCACGCGTTTGGTTACGTAAAGGAGAACAAAACTTTGTAGAGCGCCTTAAAAAAGCCTTCCATGACCTAAATAACGTAAATACACTTTAAAATTATTTTGGCGTTACCCAAGGGTCGGGCTCTCGCAAGTCGCAATCAAAGATGTGCTCCAACAATTGCTCCATCCCTAACGCAAGCCAAGGTAATTACATAAAATAAAATTCCGTTTAAACTGATAACCTTCAGTACAAAACGGAATTTTTTTTACTCAAAAAAACAACATATAACAGATAGCTACATCAATTTTTGAGTTTAAGTAATAAAAAATGTAATTTTGTACGCTTGTGTAAAGCAAACAAAAACTAAAAAACAATAGAGACTTAGAATACATCTAAAACTCTTAACCCAAAATAGTAAATCAATATGGCTTGGTTTAAAAGAAAAGAAAAAGGTATAACAACCTCAACCGGAGAAAAAAAAGACATCCCTAAAGGATTGTGGTACAAATCTCCAACAGGAAAAATAGTAGACTCAAAAGAACTTGAAAAAAACTTTTACGTAAGTCCAGAAGACGGTTACCACGTAAGAATTGGAAGTAAAGAATATTTTGAGATTTTATTTGACGATAATAAATTTAAAGAGCTTGATGCTAACCTAACCTCTAAAGACCCTTTAAAATTTGAGGATACTAAAAAATATCCAGACCGTTTAAAAGCAGCTGAAGAGAAAACAAAACTTAAAGACGCAGTACGTTGTGCAGTTGGTAAATCAAAAGGAAACGATTTAGTAATAGCTTGTATGGACTTTGCCTTTATTGGTGGATCAATGGGATCTGTAGTCGGTGAAAAAATTGCACGAGCAGCAGACTATGCTTTAAAAAAGAAATTACCATTTATGATTATCTCTAAATCTGGAGGTGCACGTATGATGGAAGCAGCATTATCATTAATGCAATTAGCAAAAACATCAGCAAAACTAGGACAATTAGCAGATGCAGGTTTACCATACATATCTTTATGTACAGACCCAACAACAGGAGGTACAACAGCATCATTTGCAATGCTAGGTGATATCAATATCGCAGAGCCTGGAGCTTTAATAGGATTTGCAGGACCACGTGTTGTGCGTGATACTACGGGTCAAGAGTTACCAGAAGGCTTTCAAACTTCAGAGTTTTTACTAGAACATGGTTTCTTAGATTTTATAACTCATCGTAGAGACTTAAAAAACAGAGTCAATTTATATATAGACTTAATTACAAATAAGCCTTTAAGAGCTTAAACATAATTAAAAAGCCTTACTATTTAGTAAGGCTTTTTTTTATTAATTAGCAGCTTCAACTTCCTTATCAAGATGGTCTAAAAATAATATTCCATTTAAATGATCTATTTCATGCTGAAAAATTACAGAGGTAAAATCCGTTACTGTTTCAGTAAAATGATTACCCTCTAAGGTATCATATTCAATAGTAATAGATTTTGACCTAGAGTTTAAAACTGCTCTACGATTAGGAATAGATAAACATCCTTCCCGTTGGGTTTGTTTTATATCAGAATAACTAATAATCTTAGGATTTAAATATACCTCAAAAGGCGCTTCGTCTTTATCAAATCGTTGTACCCAAATAATATTTTTTAAAACACCAACTTGTGGTGCAGCAATACCAACACCCATAGACAGACTGTCTCTAACCGTTGCAAAAAGACGTTGGGTAAACTTTTTTAGCACAAAATCTGTAGGGTCAGGTTTAACATAAGCACTTTTACTTCTTAGTAAAACAGAGTCCTTTTTATTATTAATTTTAAAAACACGCATTGGCCTAAAAGCCTCTTCACCCATAATCAAATTTACTTGTGCTACAGAAAAATTAGTTGATATATCGGTTTTACGACTCACGCAACCAATAAAAAAAACAACTAGTAAAAGTTGCAGGATATTACGTTTAATTTTAAGTATATTCATCTAATAAAATTAATAATTAATTGGCAGACAGCAAGTCTTTTAATTTTACTATTAAAGATTAAATAAAATTAACTATATTTGCGGCTCGAAAGATAAGCTTTCGTGTACATAACAATCATTTACAATAATATTAGAATGTATTTAGATCAAAAAGCAAAAGAGGAACTTTTTAAAAAACACGGTAAAAACGCTAAAGACACTGGTTCTGCAGAAGGACAGATAGCATTATTTACACAAAGAATTGAGCATTTAACTGCTCACTTAAAAAATAATCGTAAAGATTATAACACTGAACGTTCATTAGTAATGTTAGTAGGTAAAAGAAGAAGCTTACTTGATTATTTAATTAAGAAAGATGTCTTAAGATATCGTGCGATAGTAAAAGAATTAGGATTAAGAAAATAATCTCAATAAAAAGACCACGCCTAACAGCGTGGTTTTTTGGTATATAACAACTCGATTTGAACGAGTATAATAATCAAAATTGAAGAAGCTAATTACAGTTTTTCATTGGTCAATACACAACTACTACTACCACAACACAACGACCATTGTTTAATTAGAATTAAAAAATTTATGATTCCAAAAGTTTTTAAAGAGGTCATTGACCTAGGGGACGGTAGAGAAATTTCTATCGAAACCGGAAAATTAGCAAAACAAGCTCATGGTAGCGTTGTTGTGCAATCAGGAAAATGTATGTTATTATGTACAGTAGTTTCCAATTACGAACAAAAAGACGTTGATTTCCTACCATTAACGGTAGATTACAGAGAGAAGTTTGCTGCTGCAGGTCGTTACCCAGGTGGTTTCTTTAAAAGAGAAGCTAGACCAAGTGACGGTGAAGTATTAACTATGCGTTTAGTGGACCGTGTTTTACGTCCATTATTTCCAAAAGATTATCATTCTGAAACTCAAGTGATGATACAGTTAATGTCTCATGACGATAATGTTATGCCAGACGCTATGGCTGGATTAGCTGCTTCTGCTGCTATTCAATTATCAGATTTACCTTTCGAATGCCCTATCTCTGAAGTTAGAGTTGGACGTGTAAATGGAGAATTTGTTATCAACCCAACACGTGCTCAATTAGAGGAATCTGATTTAGAAATGATGATTGGTGCTTCTGCAGACTCAGTAATGATGGTAGAAGGTGAAATGGATGAAGTTTCTGAAGAAGAAATGGCAGACGCAATTAAATTTGCACACGAAGCTATTAAAGTACAATGTGAAGCTCAAGTTAAATTAGCAGAAGCATTTGGAAAGAAAGCAGTACGTGAGTATGAGCCAGAAAGAGAAGATAAAGATTTAGAGAAAAAAGTATATGACATGGCATACGATAAAGTATATGCTATTGCTAAAGCTGGATCTGCTAAACATGAAAGAAGCGCTGCGTTTCAACAAATAAAAGAAGACATTAAAGCTACTTTTTCTGAAGAAGAATTAGCAGACTATGGTGGCTTAGTTTCTGATTATTACAGAAAAGCAGAAAAAGCGGCTATTAGAGATTTAACCTTAAATGAAGGACTACGTTTAGATGGTCGTAAAACAGACCAAATTAGACCAATCTGGTGTGAAGTAGATTACTTACCATCAACACACGGTTCTGCAGTTTTTACACGTGGAGAAACTCAAGCATTAGCTACAGTAACTTTAGGTACTTCTAGAGATGCTAACCAATTAGATATGCCATCTTTTGAAGGTGAAGAGCGTTTCTATTTACATTATAACTTCCCTCCTTTTTGTACAGGTGAAGCTAGACCAATCCGTGGGACATCACGTCGCGAAATCGGACATGGTAACTTAGCACAACGTGCATTAAAAGGAATGGTACCAGATGACAGTCCATACACAGTACGTGTTGTGTCTGAAGTTTTAGAATCTAACGGATCGTCATCTATGGCGACAGTTTGTGCTGGTACTATGGCTTTAATGGATGCAGGTGTACAAATGACAAAACCAGTTTCTGGTATTGCTATGGGATTAATCTCTGATCCTGAATCTGGAAAATATGCTGTATTATCTGATATTTTAGGTGATGAAGATCACTTAGGAGATATGGATTTTAAAGTAACTGGTACTGCAGATGGTATTACTGCTTGCCAAATGGATATTAAAGTAAAAGGTTTATCATACGAAATTTTAGTGAACGCACTAAAACAAGCGCGTGAAGGTCGTTTACATATCTTAGAAAAGTTAACAGATACTATTGCTAAACCAAATGCTGAAGTTAAAGAACATGCACCAACAATGGTGACAAGACGTGTTCCTAACGAGTTTATCGGAGCCTTAATTGGTCCTGGTGGAAAAGTGATTCAGGAAATGCAAAAAGAAACTGAGACGACTATCGTAATTAACGAAGATCCAGTAACTGAAGAAGGTATTGTTGAAATATTAGGTGTTGGTAAAAAAGGTATTGATGCTGTTATGGCAAAAATTGATGCTATATTATTTAAGCCTACAGTGGGTAACGTATACAAAGTAAAAGTAATCAAAATGTTAGATTTTGGTGCTGTTGTTGAGTATCTAGATGCTCCAGGAAACGAAGTGTTATTACACGTAAGTGAATTAGCATGGGAACGTACTGAAAATGTTAGTGACGTTGTTAATATGGGTGATGAATTTGAAGTGAAGTACTTTGGTTTAGACCCTAGAACACGTAAAGAAAAAGTATCAAGAAAAGCGATTTTACCAAAACCAGAAGGTTATGTAGCTAGACCACCAAGAGACAACAATGATCGTGGTGGACGCGATAACAGAGGTAGAGATAATCGTGGACGTGATAATAGACGTGACGACAGAAAACCAAGAGAAGATAAAAAAGAAGATTAATTCTTTTTTTAAAACTTTATATATTAAAAGCCCAACAGTAATGTTGGGCTTTTTGTTTATAGTACTATTAAAAACTATATAATAGTCTTGGCGTTAGACCTATGGCGCCTATATTTTCTTGAAGAGCACCTTCTACTTTATATGGCGCATAATTTAAGCCTAGACTAAACGTCAACTCTTCGTTGTTTCTAAATTTTTTGACATAATCTATAGAAGGTGACATTAAAAAAGCTGTAACAACCTCATACTTTTCTTCCTCTTGTTTATTACCGGTATAAAATGGATTTCTGGCATCCGTCTTAATTACAGAAGCTCCAATACCTAAACTTAAATAAAATTGTGAATTTACATTTTGACTTAGGTTTTTCTTAAATCTAAGCATAGGATTAAACATAAAGGAGGCTTTAGCTTGTATAGTATCTAACGTTCTAACATACTTAAAAGATTGTTTTTGGTCGGGCACTACAAATTGTAACGCCAATTGCAAAGATTTTGTTTTAGTAACTGGAAAATCTAAGCTTAACTCTAATAATGGAGACACCCCAAAATACTCTTTTAAATCACCTTGAGGTAATAAAACTCCGCCTCCAATTTTGAAGGTCACTTTTTTAAAATATGTTTTATAATAATCATGATACTGATTACTATTGGTTACATAGATGGTATCGCTTTGTGCTTTACACAATTGCACTACTATTAATAAGACTATGGTTAACATTAATTTTTTCATGAGTTTTGTTTTTAAAATTCAACTCAAAATTATTGCTATAATCACATTTAAAATTCACTAAATCACGAAACTTAAAACTAAATTTTGTGATAATCGCAAATAATATGTATTTTGCTATATGTTTCAAACAGCTTTTCTGGATTATTTAAAAACCGAATTACCTGCTAACACCTCAACTATAGAGGCTGTTGCGACTGCTTTAGATATTAGTTATGACGCTGCACACAGACGCGTAAGCTTAAAAAGTAAATTGTCTTTAGACGAAAGCATTGCTTTAGCTAAATATTATAATTTGTCTTTGGATCGTTTATTTGAAATTACGTCTATTGAATATGTTACTATTGAAAAAACTAAACATATTGAAAACGAAAGCGAATTACAGCAATATTTTGAGGATTCCTACCAATCACTTTTACCATTATTAAAACAAAAGGGTAGTAAGATATTATATTCGGCAAAGGACATCCCGTTGTTTTACAATTTAAACGGAGACACTTTAAGTCAATTTAAATACTATGTCTGGTTAAAGTTGTTAAACCCCGAATTAGCCACTAAAAGTTTTGATAATTTTGCACCAAGCCCGGCTTTAATAAAAGCAGGAAAGCAATTAGGAGGTTTATACAACAACCTAAATATTGAAGAGATTTGGGACATAACATCTATTAATAGTACGTTAAAGCAAATTCATTTTTATTTTAAAGCTGGACAAGTAAACACTACAACAGCTTTACAGTTATGCGACTTATTAAAAAAGGTAATTACAACAATCTATGATAAAGTACTATCTGAAGCGCATCCTTTTATGTTATATTATAACGAGTTGCATTTAATGAATAACAATGTTTTAGTAAGCACACCAAATAGTCAGTTACTTTATGTTCCGTTTACGTTATTATCGTATTACAAAACGGAAGACAAACACACTTGCAAGGAGGCAGAACGATTTTTGAAAAAACAATTACAAAACTCGAAATTATTAAATACTGCTGGAGAGAAAGCACGTAATAGTTTTTTTAATAAGTTATATGCAAAAATTGATGCTTTAAAACAATTAATTGAAGCTACTCAATTATTAGATTTTGAGTAAGCAACAACCGTAAGCGCGTTAAGGATGGTAGTGGCATCCTTTTTTGTTTTTAAAAAAAAGATATAACGTACAGCCTGACCATTTTAAGCTTTTTGTAGCTTAAAATGGTAACGCCAAAAAAATAATTATTGTTTTTTGTAACAAAAAGTAGAATGTATACGTATAACTATTGATAGCAAATTATCCACAAGAAAAATAATCACACTTTTTTTAGATGAGACAACTTAAAATTACCAAACAGGTTACCAACCGTGAGACCGCATCCCTAGATAAATATCTACAAGAAATTGGAAAAGTTGACTTAATTACCGCAGATGAAGAAGTAGAATTAGCACAACGTATCAAGGCTGGCGACCAGATTGCACTTGAAAAATTGACTAAGGCTAACTTACGTTTTGTTGTATCGGTAGCTAAGCAATACCAAAATCAAGGTTTAACGCTTCCCGATTTAATTAACGAGGGTAACTTGGGACTAATTAAAGCTGCGCAGCGTTTTGACGAAACGCGTGGTTTTAAATTTATATCATATGCTGTTTGGTGGATTAGACAGTCTATTTTACAAGCGTTAGCAGAGCAATCTAGAATTGTGCGTTTACCTTTAAATAAGATTGGATCTATTAATAAAATAAATAAAACTTTTGCTTTCTTGGAGCAAGCGCACGAGCGCCCACCAAGTCCAGAAGAAATTGCTAAGGAATTAGACATGACTATTAACGATGTTAAGGAGTCTATGAAAAATTCTGGTCGTCACGTAAGTATGGATGCTCCTTTAGTTGAAGGGGAAGATTCTAACCTTTATGATGTACTTAACTCTGGCGAGTCACCAAATCCAGATCGCAACTTATTACATGAGTCTTTACGTACTGAGATTGAGCGCGCTTTAGAAACATTGACGCCTCGTGAAGCTGATGTTATTAGATTATACTTTGGTTTAGGTAACCAACACCCAATGACTTTAGAAGAAATCGGTGAGACTTTTGACCTAACTAGAGAGCGTGTTAGACAAATTAAAGAAAAAGCTATACGTAGATTAAAACATACGTCTAGAAGTAAAATATTAAAAACTTACTTAGGATAATACCTAGGTTACGTTAACAAACAGTTATTCATAACTGTTCGTTTTTTGATTGATGAAGAACCCGAAGCTGATTACTTCGGGTTCACTCATTTTAGACATTAAATCTTTACATTTATTTGTATTATTAATTATGAGTATGTTAAAAACAATTTGTTACAAAAGCAAAATAAATAAAACACTTCAACTTTTAGAATTTGAAGCTTTATTTAATCAAACACAATTAAAAAATGACAGTCATAATATTACTGGTTTTTTAGTTATAAGAAACGATGAGTTTTTTCAGGTACTAGAAGGCAACCCCACAATTATAGATACCGTGTACGAGGATATAAAAAAAGACCACAGACACACCAATATTACTGAGTTTTTAAACACTTCTATCTCCCAATTAAGTTTTAAAACATTTGACATAGGCTATTCTGTTATTAAAGATGCTGACACACTTTACAGCTTACAACAGTTTGTTTCCAATTTAGACCAGCAAAAACATGGAAACAGGACGTTGATTTTAGAAATAATTGAAGCACTATTAAGTGACCACTAATAAAAAACCTTAGCTTTGCAATAACAACACAAAACTAAAAAAAATGTCTTCTAAATTAATTGCCCCTTCAATGCTTGCTGCCGATTTTGGCAACCTACAACGCGACACAGAAATGGTTAACAATAGTGATGCAGACTGGTTTCATATAGACGTGATGGATGGTCATTTTGTACCAAACATATCTTATGGTATGCCAGTAATTGCTGCTATAAAAAAACATGCCACTAAACCATTAGATGTGCATTTAATGATTGAAAAGCCAGAACGTTACATTGAAGAATTTGCTAAAGTTGGTGCAGATATTATAACTGTACATCATGAGTCTACAGTCCATTTACACCGTACTTTAAGACAAATTAAAGATGCTGGTTGCAAAGCCGGAATTGTATTAAATATTACGACACCTATATCTGTACTTGAAGATATTTTACCAGAATGTTATATGGTATTATTAATGTCTATAAACCCTGGTTTTGGTGGTCAAAAATTTGAAGAAGTCACCTATCAACGCATTAAAAAGTTAAGAAAAATGATAGATGAACAAGGACTTGACACTAAAATAGAAATTGACGGTGGGGTTACTGATAAAAACATCCAAAAACTTGTAGAAGCAGGAGCTGATGTTTTTGTTGCTGGAAGTCATGTTTTTAAAAGCGACAACCAACAAGAGACTATTAAAAATCTTAAAGCATTAGCAAATGCTTAAAACATAAAAAGGCTCCAAATATATTTGGAGCCTTTTTTTAATTACTTAATGATCCTATTATTAACCTTAAAACTGACTAACTAAGTAATTAATTAAATCTGTTGTAGTAACAATACCTACCAAAACCTTATTATCTACAACAGGCAATGCATGAAATTCTTTTTTTGCTAACAGCTCTGCAGCTTCTTTTATAGTTGTACTACTTGATACATTTATCAAGTTTTTAGCCATTACCTGCTCTATAGTAAACATATTATACACTACTGTATCCACATTGACATCATCATCATCAACTGCATCCACAAAGCTAATCCTAAGTAAATCTGTATAGCTTAACATACCAATAATCTCTTCTCCACTAACTACGGGAATATGTCTAATTTTATGTTTTTTAAACAAGGCTTCTGCTTGCTCTAAACTGTCTGATTTATTTAAAGTAACAACATCTTTTGTCATTATTTCTGAAACTGGACTTCTTTTTTTCATGCTTATATCCTTTAATTATATATTAATAAAGTTAATACATATTAACGCTAATAAACATGATATAAGTCAGTTAGAAAACAATTAATACCCTGCAAAATTAAAATTAAGCATTTGCTTTACCTTTTTATAAATTTCAGGGAATTGAGATTTAAACTGATTCGGGGTTTCGATAAAGGTTTCGATAATAACCGAAACAAATTCAAATTTATTAGTATAGGCGTAATCTCTTAAATATTCTGAAGCTACAAGTTTAGCTTTATAGTTTTTATTGTTTTCAAGGAAATTTATTAAATCAGTAAAACTATTTAAAAACACTGCTGCTTTAAGCCCTCTTTCTTTTAAATTATCAATATGAATTGCATGAACAAACTCATGAATACCTAAATTAAAATTATCGTTATTTATAGAGTAACCATGCAAAAAATCTTCCCAAGAAAAAACTATTGCTTTTAAAGCAGGATTAAACTCGCCTTTATGTAGCTCTTGGTTTGTACTAGAAAAAAAAGCTTTTGGGTATAAAATAACTTTATTTAAAAGTTTTATTTTATGATTTCTAAAACCAAAAGTAAGCATGGTTGCTGTTGCTGCAACAAGCACTTTCATTTGGTCTGTAACCACCAATCCTTCTTTACCAATAAATTGATTATTATTAATAAATACTGCAACACGATGCTGAAAATAAGCTTTGTGTTTAGGTGTTAGATTTTTATAAAATAAAAACTGATTTTTTAATATTGAAAATTGAGCAGGTGTAATTTTTTTTAATTTAAAATACACATGATTGTATAAAGGTTTTTTAAAAACCGAAGCATATTTAAACTCGACAATTAGATAAATCCTATACAATACAAATAGGATAATTACTATTGTACCAATAGCCATAACATATTTATACACTAATGGATTTTCTTCAATTTCTGTTTGAGTTTGTAATAGCATTTAGTATCTAATTGTTTGATATATCAATAATAGATATAATTAAAATAAAGACTGTTAAAATAAGGTCATAATTACAGCATTTAAGAGGTGTTATAATACAAAAAAACCAAAGATTAAATCGGGTGTGTTTGATTTAATCTTTGGTTAGGTTATTGTTGTGACCGCGAAGGGATTCGAACCCCCAACCCTCAGAGCCGAAATCTGATATTCTATCCAGTTGAACTACGCAGCCAGTACCTTAAAACATTAAGGTGTTATCGTTATGTATTTAAGATAATTTAGCTTTAACAATATTTGATATTGTTTTACCATCTGCTTTACCTGCTAATTGTCCACTTACCATACCCATTACTTTACCCATATCTTTCATACCTTCTGCTCCGGTCTTAGCGATTACCTCTTCAACTACTTTTGAAATTTCGTCTTCACTCATTGCTTCTGGTAAAAACTGAGAAATCACTTCTGCTTCTGCTAATTCTGGAGCTGCTAGATCTTCGCGACCTTGTTCTAAAAATATAGCTGCACTATCCTTACGTTGTTTTACTTGCTTTTGCAGTATTTTAAGCTCCTGCTCCTCCGTTAACTCCTGTTTTGCGCCACTTTCTGTTTGAGCTAATAAGATTGCAGATTTAACTGCTCTTAACGCTGTTAAAGCAACGGTATTTTTACTTTTCATTGCTTCTTTTAAAGCGGTCATTATATCTGTAGATAAACTCATTTGTTATTTGTTTTTATGAAATACGAAGATAGTCAAAAGTATTTATTTTGAATAGCACTAAGGGCCACCAAAACAATTGGTGTTAACAAAAAACCCGAAAAGCTTGAGGGAGCTTTCCGGGTTAAAAAATGGATTAATCTAATTGATTATTAATCAACATTATCGTGTAAAAAAGAATTATTGCTTCTTAATTGTATATCGTCATTATCATCAACACCTAAAGATGTTCTAGAGATGTTATTATCTGCAGAGTGTTGTCTATCATCTAGCTCTAAACCTTGACGTTTATAGGCTGGAATTTTTTCGATATCTTCAATTTTTGAGCTATTAAATTTATGATTAAAATTCTTCATTTTTTTTCTACGCTCGTCTGCTCTGTTTTTTAGCAATTCAGAAATCGGAGTATTCATTGGGTCTATTTCTGCATCTGCATCTATCACCTCCTCTAAAGATTCGATTTCTTTTCTTTCAAAAGCAACCTCTTTATCAACTTCCACTTTAGGTTCTGCTACCTTTTTGGTTGTCGCCTCCGTCTCTGCATAATCATCCAATGCGTATCTAATTTCTCCTGATTCGGAATTTTCAGTTACAGGAATAACTTCAACAAAATCATTAACTTCTAAGTTATTAATATCATCAGTTAAATTCATAACAACAGGGGTTTCATCTTCTATAACAGGTTCTGATAATGGCATATCAAAACTTAAAGTGATTTGTTGTTTCTTTTCTTCTTGAACTACCTCATCATTAGCAGGAGTACTTGAATTTGTTATATTAAACTCGGCTGTATCATCAAATAAAGCATTAACCTCTGTATAATTAACGTCTATGTTTTTAATTTGATCTGTTGTCGGTATTAAATCTAAATCTTGAGAATTTGTTGTTTTTTGCTTATTTACTTGAGCCATTTCAAAAGCAGATAATTGATCCTCTGTATCTTCATCTAAATCTAAAGTATGCACTACAGCTTTAGGCTTTTCTTCTTTAACTTCTTTAACTTCTAACTCTATATTAGGTAAGATTACTGCTGGCTCTCTTTCTTTTCCAGTTAAATCTTGCTCCATATTTTGATCATCTTCTAAAGCGTGAATAACCTTTTTAGTTTCTGTATTAGAAATTTCGTTTTGTTGTTCTACATCAAACCCTGTAGCTATAATTGTAACAGCAATCGACTCTTCTAAATTATCATCTTCACCAACCCCCATAATAATGTTTGCACCATGTCCAGCTTCGTTTTGGATGTGATCATTAATTTCTCCAATTTCGTCAATAGTAATTTCTTGAGCTCCAGAAACGATTAGCAACAATACGTTTTTGGCTCCAGTAATTTTATTATCGTTTAGTAATGGCGAGTCTAAAGCACTTGATATTGCCTCGTGAGCACGGTTTTGACCTGATGCAGAAGCAGATCCCATAATAGCTGTTCCGCTATTACTTAACACTGTTTTAGCGTCACGTAAATCAATATTTTGTGTGTAGTGGTGTGTTATTACTTCTGCAATACCACGTGCTGCAGTAGATAATACCTCGTCTGCTTTAGAGAAACCTGCTTTAAAACCTAAGTTTCCATAAACCTCACGAAGTTTATTATTATTAATAACTACTAAGCTGTCTACTTCTTTACGTAATTTTTCAATTCCTTCTTGGGCTTGTTGGTTACGCATTTTACCTTCAAACTGAAAAGGCATTGTTACTATACCAACAGTTAAGATATCTAAATCTTTGGCCATTTTAGCAATAATAGGGGCTGCACCTGTACCAGTACCACCACCCATTCCGGCAGTTATAAACACCATTTTTGTGTTTGTATCAAGCATACGTTGGATGTCGTCAAAACTTTCTACAGCTGACTGCTCTCCAACATCTGGATTGGCTCCTGCGCCTAAACCTTCAGTTAAGTTTAACCCTAATTGGATTTTATTTGGGACACCACTGTTTTGTAGTGCTTGTGCATCTGTATTACAGATTACAAAGTCCACACCTTTAATACCTTGTAGAAACATGTGGTTAATCGCGTTACTACCACCTCCACCTACACCAATGACTTTAATGACATTAGATTGGTTTTTTGGTAAATCAAACGATATGTTTTCGAATTCGTTGTTGCTGCTCATAAATTCTATTTTACTGGATCAATTATTATTTTTTAACGGTAGGTACCGTGTAATATTCTATTTTGTTATTCTGCATTATCTAGAAACTCCTTAACTCTCTCTGTTAACTTATCTAAAAATGACTTGCGTTGTTTTTTTGGTAATTCAACTTTTTCAACTTCAGGAATTTCTTCGTTTTCAGTTTCTATTTCTTCTATTTCTTCTTGTATTAAAGCTTCTGCTTTTTTGCGGTCTTGACGCTTTAATCCATCCATTACTAGTCCAACTGCTGTTGCAAATAATGGGCTTGTAATAGCCTCGTCACTATCACCTGCTAAATGCTCGTTTGGATATCCAATTCTGGTATCCATACCTGTAATATATTCTACTAATTGCTTTAAGTGTTTTAACTGTGCTCCTCCACCGGTTAGTACTATTCCTGCAATTAATTTCTTTTTTTGTTCTTCGTGTCCGTAGTTTTTAATCTCTACATACACTTGCTCAACAATTTCTACTACTCTAGCGTGAATTATTTTAGATAAGTTTTTTAGTGTAATTTCTTTTGGGTCACGTCCTCTTAATCCTGGAATTGACACTATCTCATTATCTTTATTTTCTCCTGGCCATGCGCTTCCAAACTTAATTTTTAATAGTTCGGCTTGTTTTTCAATAATCGAGCACCCTTCTTTTATGTCTTCGGTAATTACATTACCTCCAAATGGGATGACTGCTGTATGGCGGATTATTCCATCTCTAAAAATGGCTAAGTCCGTAGTACCACCTCCTATATCTATTAAAGCAACTCCTGCTTCTTTTTCTTCTTGACTTAATACTGCATTAGCACTTGCTAATGGCTCTAATGTGATACCTTCTAAGACTAAACCAGCACTTTGGATGCAACGTCCTACGTTTCGGATTGAAGATACTTGACCTACAACCACATGGAAGTTGGCTTCTAAACGACCTCCATACATACCGATTGGTTCTTTTATTTCGGCTTGACCGTCAATTTTATATTCTTGAGGCAATACATGAATGATTTCTTCTCCAGGTAGCATTACTAATTTATGCACTTGGTTAATTAATCGTTCTATATCTTCTTCGTCAATAACGTTATCACTATTTGGTCGCGTTATATAATCGCTATGTTGTAAACTTCTAATATGCTGTCCTGCAATGCCAACTGTAACGCCTTCAATTTTTAAAGCTGCTGCTGCTTCTGCTTCTTGAATAGCGGTTTGTATTGATTGTATGGTTTGTGTTATGTTATTAACTACACCACGATGCACACCCAAACTTTTAGACTTACCGATGCCTAAAATTTCAACTTTACCATATTCGTTTTTACGACCAATCATAGCCACAATTTTTGTGGTTCCTATGTCTAATCCTACTGCAATGTTTTGTTCCATAACTTATGCTTTTGTACACACAACTTGATTACCAAATTGTAAGTTTACTTTACTGTAATTATCTAAGATTTTATCTTTTGTTGCCTTTAAATAAAAAGCCTTTAGATTATTTATTTTTTTATCTAACTGATCTAAGCTTCCTAAATTGACTACAAAATCGTATTGTCTTAGCTTAAGGTCTATTGTATTATTTTTATTTTGGTGAATTTGTACCACATGTTTTTTCAAAAATCGGTCTTCTTGAATTTTTGTTGCTACTTTATACACCGTTTTTAAGTCTTTTTTATTGACAAAACCTGTAACTATTGGTACACGTTCTGTATAGTTTTTTGATAGTG
Source organism: uncultured Olleya sp. (assembly GCA_947503885.1). Lineage (GTDB taxonomy): Bacteria > Bacteroidota > Bacteroidia > Flavobacteriales > Flavobacteriaceae > Olleya. Next base: position 109,617 of record CANNFD010000002.1, read on the forward strand.
GCATGTAGCCCCCATTACTATCTACATAAAAAGACACGTCTGTTACCACTCGGGCAATAGGCGTTTTCTGTTTGACCTTGGCTGTTAAATCTCCTGTTACACTAACGTAAACGTCTGCAAACTCGACAATTGGATTTGCATTTAGAGTCGTTTCTAACAAATTCAAATCTAAAATTTCTTTAGGTTTGTTTGCAACACTTTCTTGATTTTGTATTAACAACTTACTAACATCTTCATGTGTGATAAACAGGTTTTTATTTCCTATAAATTCGACCTTTGGTTTAGATACTAATCGCTTACCACTTCTTGCTGATGAAAATGCATACAAAAACACTACTAAACCTAGTAGTACAACCATTTTTATATAGCCCCAATTAGCTTTCATTTAGTAATGCTTTTTTAATTTTAATAACTTCTGCTCCGATATCTCCTGCTCCAATTGTTAAAACAATCTTTGCGTTACTTTGTTTTATATGCTGAATCACAGACTGTTTTGTGACTAACTTTTTATTTTTATTGTCAATTAAACTTAATAACCATTTTGATGTAACCCCTTCAATTGGTAATTCTCTAGCGGGATAGATATCCATAAGTAATATCTGGTCAAATTGAGACAGGCTGTTTGCAAACTCTTGAGCAAAATCTTTTGTTCTAGAAAAAAGATGTGGCTGAAAAATTACTACAACTTTATCGTTTGGATACATCTCTCTTACCGCTTGATGCACCGCATTAATCTCTTCCGGATGATGTGCATAATCATCGATAAACACTAAATCTTCAGTCTTAATTTGGTATGTAAATCTACGCTTGACACCTTTGTAAGATGCTAGCGCTTTAGCAAGCTGCGGTCTAGGGAGACCATACTCTACAGACATTGCTAAAGCGACTAAAGCATTAGACAAATTGTGTCTACCAGGTAGGTTAAATTGAAAATTTTCTAGTACTGCATCTGGCGTTTTAACATCAAATACATAAGCACCATTTTGTATTTTTATATTTTGTGCAGAATAATCTGCATCGTCTTCTATACCGTAGGTAATCCCTTTTAAGGGCAGGCCATTTTTAACAAATAGTTTTCCGTTTGGTTTTAGTTTTTTAGTGAAATCTTCAAAAGTTTTTATCAACTCTGAAGCATCGCCATAAATATCTAAATGATCAGCATCCATTGAAGTTACACAAGCCATATCTGGACTTAACGTTAAAAATGAACGGTCAAACTCATCTGCTTCTACCACGCTAACTTTGTTTCCGTTAAGGATTAAATTAGAATTATAATTCTCGCTAATACCCCCTAAAAAAGCTGTTAACTCTACATTACATTCATTTAATAAATGTCCTAAAATACTAGTTGTTGTAGTTTTTCCATGTGTACCAGCAACCGCTAAACAAAACGTGTTTTTTGTAATTAATCCTAAGACTTCAGAACGCTTTAAAACTTGATAGTTATTGTTTTTAAAATAAGTTAATTGCGCATGGTCTTTAGGAACTGCAGGTGTATAAACCACCAATGTTGTTTCCGAGTTTAAATAACGTTGTTCTAAACTAGCAATTGTGTCTTCAAAATTAACAGAGATACCTAAATCCTTAAGACTGTCCGTAAGATCTGTTTGTGTTTTATCATAACCAGCAACATGCTTATCGCTAGCTTTAAAATAACGAGCAATAGCAGACATACCGATACCTCCAATACCGACAAAATAGATGTTATGTATGTTATTTAAATTCATTATTTATGTAATAGTTTTTCAACTTCGTCTACTATATCTTTAGTTGCATTAGCTAATGCTAATTTTTTTATGTTTAGGCTTAATTCTAGTTGTCTTTCTTTAGACGCTACAAGTTGTCCAAATTTGTTTTTAAAATCGACTTTTAGGTCTTCTTGCGCAATTAATAATGCTGCGTTTTCTTTAACTATAGCATTTGCATTTTTTGTTTGATGGTCTTCAGCCACATAAGGAGAAGGCACAAAAACAACAGGTTTACCTACGATACACAGCTCGCTAACAGAGCTTGCTCCTGCACGAGAAATTATAAAATCTGCAGCAGCGTAAGCATAATCCATTTTATTTATAAATTGATGAATCTGCACATGTTTAGTATTGCCATATAATTTATAAGTCTGATAATACAACTTACCACATTGCCATATTACTTGCACATTTAGTGTTTGCAAAAAATCTAACTCATCAACCATCAGCTCGTTAATAGCTTTTGCTCCTAAACTCCCCCCTAAAACCAGTAACGTTTGCTTACCTTCTACAAGATTAAAATGTTTTATAGCTTCTTCCCTTTTTGAAGAAATATCTAACAAGTCTTGACGTACAGGATTACCTGTTTTTATTATTTTATCTGCAGGAAAAAAGCGCTCCAAACCATTATAAGCAACACAAACTTTAGCTACTTTTTTGGATAATAATTTATTTGTAATCCCTGGATAAGAATTTTGTTCTTGTATTAAACTTGGCACCCCTTTTAAAGCAGCAATTTGTAATAATGGACCACTAGCAAAACCACCCGTACCTATTGCCACATCTGGTTTAAACTGATTAATTATTTTTCTTGCATTCCATAAACTACTTATAAGCTTTAAAGGAAACATTAAGTTTTTAAGGGTTAATTGTCTTTGTATACCAGTAATCCAAAGCCCCTTAATTTCAAAGCCTGCTTGTGGTACTTTCTCCATCTCCATTCTACCTTTTGCACCTACAAACAAGAATTTTGCGTTTGGGTAACGCGATTTTAATTCGTTAGCAATAGCAATAGCAGGGTAGATGTGACCACCTGTCCCACCACCTGATAATATAATTTTATATGTTTTGTCTTTACTACTCACTTTTGTTTTAATCTTCAATTGTTTCAGATAAAATTTCTAACGGATTAACTTCCTCTGTATCTTTTTCGCTTTGTTTAATTTCTTCACGTTTAGCACTAACACTTAATATTATTCCTATTGCCAAACAAGTCATCCAAATACTTGTACCACCACTACTAATCAATGGTAAAGTTTGTCCTGTAACAGGAAACAGCTCCACCGCTACCGCCATATTAATAAACGCTTGAAATATTATTGGCAGACCTACACCTAGCACTAATAGTTTTCCAAAAACAGTATCTGCTTTTTGAGCCACTATTATGATTCTAAACAATAACCACATGTATAAAATCATTAATGCAAAACCACCAATCAAGCCATATTCTTCAACTATAATTGCATAAATAAAATCTGAAGATGATTGTGGTAAAAAGTTTTTTTGAATACTTTTTCCAGAACCAACACCTACAATTCCTCCTGACGCAATTGCTATTTTAGCTTTTTCTATTTGATAATCTCCTTCCGAGTCTTCGCCATTAAAAAAGTTTTCGACTCTGCTAATCCATGTATCAACACGATTAGGCATAGCATCTGGAAAAGCTTTTGCTACTAGAACAAATAAGGTTAATCCAACTAACCCCGCAAATCCCATTGCTATCAAATAACGTAATGGATAACCACCCAAAAACAACAACGCGCTAGTCATAACAAAAATGATTGCTGTTGTTGAAAAATTTGATGGTAAAATTAGCATTAAGATTATTGCTATCGGAACCCAAAGTGGTAAAACAGACTCTTTAAACGTTATGGTTTTATCTTTAATTTTAGACAAATAACGTGCTATATACACCATCAATACTACTGCTGCTAAAGTAGAGGTTTGAAAAGACATATTTACAAACGGGATACGTATCCAACGACTTGCATTTGCCCCGTCAATAGTAGTCCCTTGCAGCACGGTTAAGATTAAAAGCATAAAGACTATTGGCATCATTACCAATGACAAACCTCTAAAATATCGATAAGGTATTTTGTGCACACCGTACATAATTGAAAACCCTAAAAACAAGTGCATAAAATGCTTTACAAAAAAACCAAAAGTATTACCGTCTCCGCCAATATACGCTAGATTACTAGCAGCACTGTACACTGGTAAAAACGAGAATATAGCTAATAACGCAGAAATTGCCCATATTAGCTTGTCTCCTTTTATATTATTTATAATTGTGTTTTGCATTTGTTTTTTAACCTTCTAGCTTTCGCTAAACTCTATATGTTTATAATTTTACTTTATTAATTACACCTTAAATTTAATATTAACAATACTGCTTCTAAAGGTTTCTAACTGCTTCTTTAAACTGGCGACCTCTATCTTCATAACTTTCAAATAAATCAAAACTTGCACACGCAGGAGACAACAATACATTATCACCAGCATCTGCTATTTTATATGCAATTTTCACAGCTTCGCTCATAAACTGTGTTTCAACAATAGTATCTACCATTTTACCAAAGCTTGCCAAAAGCTTTTCATTATTAACACCTAAACAGATAATCGCTTTTACTTTTTCATTTATAAAAGGGTATAATTCTTCATAATCATTCCCTTTATCAACACCTCCAACAATCCAAACTGTTGGTGCTTCCATACTATCTAATGCAAAATAAGTAGCATTTACATTAGTTGCTTTTGAGTCGTTTATGTATTGTACTTTATTAATTTTAAGTACATTTTCTAAACGATGCTCCACGCCTTGAAAATTCTCTAAACTTTCACGTATTGTTTGTTTTCTAATGTTTAGCAAATGTGCAACTGTTGAAGCAGCCATAGCATTTTTAGTATTGTGTTTACCTTCTAGAGCGATGTTTTTTGTTGGCATAATTATCTGATTATTATCTATTGTTATTTTAATATTGTCTTGATCCAAATACGCACCATTTTCAATTTTTTTAGTTAATGAAAACGGTAATAATGTAGCTTGAATAGTATTGTTATTTATATATTCTGAAATCACTTGATCATCTGCATCATAAATCAAGTAATCTTCTTTTGTTTGATTTTTTGTTATTCTAAATTTTGAAGCAATGTAGTTTTCAAACTTATAATCGTAACGGTCTAAATGATCCGGAACAATATTGGTTATAATGGCAATTTTTGGTTTAAAACCGAAACACCCATCTAATTGAAAACTGCTGATTTCTAAAACATAATTTTTAAAATCATGTTCTAAAATTTGCTTAGCAAAACTATCTCCAATATTACCTGCTAATCCAATATCTAATTCTTGCTTTAACACATGATGTGTTAGCATTGCAGTTGTTGTTTTACCATTACTACCTGTTATTGCAACAATGGTCGCATTGGAGAATTGGCTTGCAAATTCAATTTCAGAAATTACTGGTATCCCTTTTTCTAAAAGCGCTTTTACTAATGCTACTTTTTCAGGAATCCCAGGACTTTTCATTACAACATCAGCATTTAAAATTTTTGCTTCTGTATGTTGTTCCTCTTCCCATTCAATCTTATTATGTATAAGAACTTCTTTATATTTTTCTTTAATTTTTCCTTTATCTGAAACAAATACTTGATAGCCTTTTGCTTTTCCTAAAAGCGCTGTTCCTACACCACTTTCCCCTCCTCCAAGTATTACTAATCGTTTCATTTAATTGTATTCTTATCTACTCTGCTTTCGCAGAAATGACAAACTGTTTATTTATCTTAATTTTAGAGTCACAATTGTCAGTATTGCTAGAAATATTCCTACAATCCAAAACCGTGTAACTATTTTACTTTCGTGATATCCTTTTTTCTGATAATGATGGTGTAAAGGCGCCATTAAAAATATACGTCGTCCTTCTCCATATTTTTTTCTAGTAAACTTGAAATAACTAACTTGTAAGATTACCGATAGGGACTCTGCAAAGAAAATTCCGCATAACACAGGTATCAACAATTCTTTTCTTACTGCAATTGCTATTACCGCAATAACACCTCCAATAGTCAAACTACCTGTATCCCCCATAAACACTTGCGCAGGGTAAGTATTATACCATAAAAAACCGATTAATGCTCCTACAAAAGCAGCAATAAACACTACCATTTCACCAAGTCCTGGTATAAACATGACATTTAAATAATCCGAAAACACGATGTTACCGGACACAAAAGCAAAAATAGCTAGTACAAATACTATAATTGCTGAGCTACCTGCAGCTAAGCCATCAATACCATCCGTTAAATTAGCCCCATTTGATACTGCTGTTATTATAAAAATTACGATTGGAATAAATACCAACCAGGCATATTTAGCATAACCGTCACCCATCCATGTTACTAAATCTGAATAATCAAACTCGTTATCTTTAACAAAAGGAATAGTTGTTTTTAAAGACCTTTCTTCTACATTAAATTCTCTTTCAGAGTTTTGAGTAATTAGTTCGGTTTCAAAGACTGGATTTACTTTTTCAGTTTTAATAGTCACTCCTGGATGAAAATACATAACAGCACCAACAAAAACCCCTAGTCCAACCTGTCCTAATACTTTAAACTTACCACTAAGTCCAGATTTATCCTTTTTAAACACTTTTATATAGTCATCTGTAAATCCAACAACCCCCATCCATAGCATGGTTACTATTAACATTATTACATATATATTGTCTAACCTTGCTAATAACAATACCGGAACAAGAGTGGCAAGAATTATAATAATCCCTCCCATTGTTGGTGTTCCAGCTTTTGCTAACTGTCCGTCCAAACCTAGATCTCTAACCGACTCTCCAACTTGCTTTTTTTGTAATGCTAAAATGATACGTTTACCGAAAATTGTAGAAAATAACAAGGATAGTATTATTGCCAATGCTGCCCTAAATGTGATATATTGAAACACACTGGCACCAGGAAATCTATAGTTATTTTCTAAAAATTCGAATAAGTAGTAAAGCATACTCTATTGTTTATTATTATTTATTATATCTACTTTTATGTTGATTCCTGCAAAAAGCAGGAGTAACAAAAATTACTTTTGTAATTGTTTTAAAAATTCTTTTACTATTTTAAAATCATCAAAATCATGACGTTTGCCATTAATTTCTTGGTAGGTTTCATGTCCTTTTCCTGCTATTAAAATAATATCGTTTGGATTTGCCAATTGACAAGCTGTTTTTATAGCCTGTTTTCTATCAACGATTGACATTGTTTTTTTAAAATTTTGAGGTTCGACTCCTTTTTCAATATCTTCAATTATTGTTTCTGCAACTTCTGTACGAGGATTATCACTTGTAAAAATTACTTTAGTACTCAATACAGAAGCGATATGTCCCATTTTAGGACGTTTAGTTTTATCCCTATCGCCACCACAACCAACAACAGTAATTACGTTTTCATTATTAGTCCTAATATCATTGATAGTCTGCAACACATTTTGCAAAGCATCCGGTGTGTGTGCATAATCTACAATAGCTGTAATTTTTTGATCTGAAATTAAAAACTGAAAACGACCACTTACACTTTCCAACTCACTAATAAGTCTTAAAGTTTCTGTTTTTTCAAGTCCTAATAATTCCGCAGTAGCGAAAATTGCTAAAATATTATAAGCATTAAAAGTTCCAATTAATCTTACCCAAACTTCGTTATCGTTAAGCTTTAACAACAATCCATTAAATTGATTTTCTAAAATCTGCGCTTTATAATCTGCATAGCTTTTTAAGGCATATGTATATTGCTTTGCATTAGTGTTTTGAAGCATAACGCTTCCGTTTTTATCATCACCATTAGTTAAAGCAAAAGCAGTTTTAGGCAACTCGTCAAAAAAGCGTTTTTTAACATCTCTATATTCTGCAAATGTGTCGTGATAATCTAAATGATCATGAGACAAATTGGTAAAAATTCCTCCTTCAAATTTTAACCCTGATGTTCTATTTTGATGTATCCCATGAGAGCTAACTTCCATAAAACAAAACTCTACACCCGCAGCATTCATTTTCTTTAAATACTGGTTTATAGTTAATGAATCTGGTGTAGTATGTGTCGCTTTATACTCGTCATTATCTACCATTATTTTTACAGTAGACAATAAACCAACTTTATACCCTGCTTTTTTAAATAGCTGAAACAAAAGTGATGCAATTGTTGTTTTTCCGTTTGTACCAGTTACACCAACTAGTTTTAAATTTTCTGAAGGATTTCCGTAAAAATTAGACGCCATTATTGCTAAAGCACGACTAGTATCATCAACTTTTACATAAGTTATTCCGGTTTTAATATTTTTAGGAAGCACCTCGCAAACCACAGCAATCGCACCTTGTCTAACTGCATTATCAATATATTGATGCCCATCTGTCACACTACCTTTAACCGCAACAAAAACATCACTAATTGCTACATTGCGTGAATTAAAATGAATTTTACGCACCAATATATCTGTGCTTCCCACAACCGCATCAAGTGTTACCTTGTATAATATGTCTTTTAATGAATTCACGATGCTTTTAAAACTATAGTTTGATTACTTTTTAATTTGGTGTTTTTATTTACCGATTGACTTTTTACAGTCCCTTGACCTTCACACTTAACAGTTACATTTACATTCATGTTTTCCAACAAAGCCAATGCATCCATAACAGGTAAACCTGTTACATCTGGCATAATGGTTTTATAAGTATTGGCGATACTGTAATACTGTTCATATTCCTTATCTACATCCTTATCTTTTACATCTAAAGAAGCTACTTGATCAACTAAAGGTGTATCTGTAAATATTTTTTGAGCGATTTTTTTAAATACAGGTCCAGATACATCTGCGCCATAAAATCCTTTTTTAACACTTGGTTTATGTATTACTACAATACAAGAATACTTAGGGTTTTCTACAGGAAAATAACCTGCAAAAGAAGAGATATATCTCGGGTTTTTAGCCCAATCATCCATCCAATACTCGACCCTTGCTGTTCCTGTTTTTCCACACATGGAGAAATAATCAGAATATAAAGACCTTCCAGTCCCTTTAACTACAACATTTTTCAACATTTCTTGCGCTGCATGTAGTGTTGCGTCCGAGCAAATTTTTTGATTAATAACTTTTTTATCAAATACTTCTATCTGCTTATTTAAATCTCTAACCTCTCTAATAAACCTTGGCTTAACCATTATACCGTCATTAGCAACAGCATTATAAAAAGTTAGTGTTTGTAATGGAGTAATTTTAAGGTTATAGCCATAAGCTATTGATGGCAATGCATTACGACTCCATAATTTATCTCCGGGTCTTGGTATAACAGGCTGCCCTTCTCCTTTAATAGAGATGCCTAATTTTTTATCTAAATTCCATTTACTTAAAATATCAATAAACCTATTAGGGTCTTTAGCATAAGCATTATCAATAATTGTTGCTAAAGCAATATTAGAAGAAATTTCAAATGCTCTAGCTGCAGATATCTTTCCGTTACCGTGAGAATCTTTAATACCTCTTCCGTAAAACACTTTATATCCATTTCCGGTTTCTATAACATCTGATGTGTCTATTTTTTTATCTTCAAGCGCTGCCATTAAAGCCATTAACTTAAATGTAGAACCAGGCTCATGCGACTCATAAACTGCATAGTTTCGTTTTTCGTAATAATGACCAGATTCTGTTTTTCCTAAATTAGAAATTGCTCTAATTTCGCCAGTTTTAACTTCCATAACTACAACTGTACCATGTTCTGCTTGATACAATTCTAATTGCTCCAATAGTGCGTGATGTGCTATATCTTGAATATTTACATCTATTGTTGTGTAAACATCAAACCCATCCTTAGGTTCAACTTGATCATAATCTAGTATTGGTTTCCATTGGCCTTTACCAATTTTTTGTTTTAAACGCTTACCATCCTTACCTCTTAAATAATCAACACCAAAAGCACCGTCAATACCAGCTCTTGTTATATTACCCTCGTCATCTGTACGCTCATATCCAATGGTACGTTGCGCCACTTCACCCAAAGGATGCTCTCTTTTTACTTTTTGCTCTACGATTAAGCCTCCTTTAAAAGCACCTAATTTTAATAATGGAAATTCTCTAAACTTTAAATATTCAGAATACCCAATATTTCTTGCTAACAAAAAATAGCGATTTTTATTAGCCCTAGCTTTTCCTAATTCTTTTTGATAATAACTTGAAGGTTTTCCGGAGTACTTTGACAAAGCATCACTAAGCGGTTTTAAGTTTGTTTTAAAGTTTTTATCGGAAGGTGTTATGGCATCAAACAGAATATCATATTTCGGGATTGATGTAGCAAGCAAACTTCCGTCTGCAGAGTACACATTACCTCTATTTGCAGGAATTACAACATCTTTTATAGCACGTTTATCTGCTAAAGCCCTGTACTTATCACCTTGAACAATTTGGATTGTTAACAATTTTCCAACCACAAGCAGTCCAAAGATGAACATACATCCTGCGACAAAATACAATTTGTTTAATATGTTCTTTTCGTTTACTGCCACGAGTTGAACTAAGTTTGCGGTTTAACAATTATTTTTTTTGGCGGAATAACAGAAGGCGCCAAACCTTTTTCTTTCATTTTTTTTACAACCGAAGATTCCATTTTAAGTTGCATCAACCTGGTCCTCCCGTCGTACAATTCGGATCGTAATTCTTTAACTTCGTTATTTAGCCTTGCAATCTCGTGTACTTTTTTATCCAAGCTATGCGAGCTTGCTATCATAACTATAGCTAAAACTGAAATAAAAATGATAAGTCGCCAATTTTTAAACGAGTCTTCACTAACTAAAAAAGTCCCTCTTAATATGCTGTAGATACTGTTTTTCATAACTATATCTTTTCTGCAATACGTAACTTTGCACTACGTGCACGGTTGTTTACTTTTATTTCTTCTGGAGTTGGCACAATTAAACCACCAACTTTTTTTAATGGCACTTCAAATCGACCAAACACATCACGTTCCGGCTCACCTTCAAACAATCCATTTCTTATAAATCGTTTTACCAATCTGTCCTCTAAGCTGTGATAAGAAATCAAACTTAAACGACCGGCTGGTTTTAAAATCTCTGGTGTTTGCTGCAAAAACTCTTTTAAAGCCTCAATCTCTTGATTAACTTCAATCCTAATTGCTTGATATATTTGTGCTAATATTTTGTTTTCGTACTTAGGCGACAAAAATCTTTGTAACACTTTTTTTAATTGGTCACTAGTTTTTATCTCTTCATTTTTACGATATTCTACAATTAACTCCGCCATAGCTGGAGCAGCACGAAGCTCTCCATATTGCGATAATACTTGTTTTAATTGCTCTTCATCATATTGGTTAATTACATGGTAAGCAGACAGGGTATCATTCTGGTTCATTCTCATATCCAACTCTGCTTCAAAGCGGGTTGAAAAACCACGTGCCGCAACGTCAAATTGATGTGATGACACACCAAAATCAGCTAAAACACCATCAACTTGTTTTACACCATGAAAACGTAAAAAGCGTTTGATATATCTAAAATTCTCATGGATTAAAGTAAATCTAGGATCATCTATTGCGTTTTCAAGCGCATCTACATCTTGATCAAAAGCATACAATTTTCCGTTTTCGCTTAAACGACTTAAAATTTCTTTACTGTGTCCACCACCACCAAAAGTGACGTCCACGTAGACACCATCAGGATTGATAGCTAGACCATCCACTGTTTCGTTTAATAATACTGGATTATGATATGCTGTCATATTCTTCATCTTGACCCATTACCTCTTCAGCTAAATCAGCAAAATCTACTGCTGCATCATCTATAGCTTTTTCATACTTCGTTTTATCCCAAATTTCAACAATATTTACAGCAGAAGACATAACGATGTCTTTAGTTATAGACGCAAAAGCAACCAAATCTTTTGGTATCAATAAGCGACCATTTGCATCTACTTCAACAATTTTTACACCTGCAGTAAACCTGCGAATAAAATCATTGTTTTTCTTTTTAAAACGATTAAGTTTGTTCACTTTTTGCATTAACACATTCCATTCTTGCATTGGATATAGCTCCAAACATTCCTGAAAAACAGCTCGCTTTAAAACAAACCCATTTTGCAACTCTGGAGCCAACTGTTTTTTCAACGCAGCAGGCAGCATAAGCCTCCCTTTTGCGTCTACCTTACATTCGTATGTTCCTATTAATGAGTTCACAACCGTTTTTAATTGTCAAAATTTGTAAAAATCAAATATATTGAAAATTTTACCACATTTTACCACATTTTACCACTTTGTTAATAAGTATTACAATTTTAACAGGTTTTTGAGGCTAAATAGGGCAAATTAACAAACCCAAACACACGGGCTAATAAGTTTTGTAACCTAAAAACTTAGTGTTATTTTATAGTATTCCTTCTGAACTAAATTATTAAAATGTCTATTTTTTAAATGAAATAGTTATATTTGCTTTTGACGTAAACCACTACCTATTAATGACGCGAATACTTAAAAAAGAAGGAAACTTCAACTATATCGAAGTTGGCGAAGGACAACCTATAGTTGTGCTTCATGGACTAATGGGAGGATTAAGTAATTTTGATGCTGTAACTACATTTTTTAGCACTAAAGGCTACAAGGTCATTATCCCAGAATTGCCTATATACAGTAAGCCATTACTTAAAACCAACGTTAAAACTTTTGCTAAATATTTATACGATTTTATCGCTTTTAAAGAGCTTGATAATGTTGTTTTATTAGGAAACTCATTAGGGGGACATATTGGATTATACCACACCAAAATGTTTCCAGAAAAAGTAAAAGCGTTAGTGATTACAGGTAGCTCTGGATTATACGAAAGTGCTATGGGTGGAGGCTACACAAAACGTAGTGACTATGAGGTGATTAAGAAAAAAGCACAAGAAGTTTTTTATGATCCTGCAGTTGCGACAAAAGAAATTGTAGATGAAGTTTACGAAACCGTAAATAATCGTAATAAATTAATTAAAACTTTAGCAATTGCTAAAAGTGCTATCAGACATAATATGGGTAAAGATTTACCTAAAATGAATGTTCCGACATGTATTATATGGGGACGAAATGACGGAGTTACACCTCCTGAAGTAGCAGAAGAATTTAATTTGTTATTACCTGACTCTGATTTGTTTTGGATAGAAAAATGTGGTCACGCAGCAATGATGGAACACCCAGATAAATTCAATCAAATTTTATTTGATTGGTTTAAAAAGCGCGGAATATAACCACAAAAGACTTTACAAAACTTAATTTAAGACCTTCCGCTTTTGCGGAAACAAAAAACTGTATTTATAATGCATATTAAATCTGCTGAATTTGTAACAAGTAATTCTGATGCTTCAAAGTGTCCAAAAGACCGCATACCAGAATACGCTTTTATTGGTAGAAGTAACGTTGGAAAGTCTTCATTAATAAACATGCTTACTAGCAGAAAAAGCTTAGCTAAAACTTCTGGAAGACCTGGAAAAACACAACTTATTAATCATTTTTTAATCAATAAAAATTGGTTTTTAGTTGATTTACCTGGATACGGATATGCTAAAGTTTCTAAAAGCGCTAAAAAGGTATTTCAAAAATTTATAACTCATTATTTTGAAAACAGAGAACAGTTAGTGACTGCATTTGTTTTAGTAGATATTAGACACAAACCACAACCTATAGATCAAGAGTTTATGCAATATTTAGGTGAAGGCGGTGTCCCGTTTTCTATAATATTTACAAAAGCAGACAAACTAAAACCTAAAGCTATTGAAAACCACGTAGAAGCATACAAAAACATACTATTAGAAACATGGGAAGAAATGCCAAACTACTTTATCACCTCATCTAGTAAGGATATTGGTAAAGAAGAAGTACTTAACTACATTGATGGTTTAAATGAAAGTATTATAATTGAATAACAGCTTTGCTTATTAACTAAAGCTAAAATATATAACAAAAAAAAATCGCTTTACAGCGATTTTTTTTTGTTTAAGATTACTAATACTAAAGCATCTTTAATGTATTAACTTCTTGTTCTGTTAATATTTTCCAGTTTCCTCTTGGTATATCTTTTTTAGTTAAATGCGCAATCTGCACACAATCAATTCTTACTAACTCATATTTTAAATGCTCAAAAATAGTATGTAAAATTGTATTTCCTGTGTTTTTGATTTTTACACCAATTTCGTTTTTAGTATTATTTACATAGTCAATTTCTTCAACTCTAACTTGCTTACCTTCGACTTTAAAACCTTCTCTGATTTTTTTCATGTCTTCCATTTTCAAGTTTTTATCTAACTCTAAATGAAATAAACGCTCCACTCCTTTGTTAGAATTTGTAAAACGAGCGACAATTTTTTCGTCATTGGTAAATAACAATAACCCTGTAGAGTTACGACCTAAACGACCAATTGGTTTTATTCTAGAGCTAGTAGCATTAGCTACTAAATCCATAACTGTTTTTCCTTTTTGCTCACTAGTAGTTGTAGCAAAACCTTTAGGTTTGTTTAATAAAACGTAAGCTTTTTTTTCTGGGTTAATTCGGGCTCCATCGTAACGCACCTCGTCATCTAACTTCACTTTATAGCCCATTTCAACAACCACCTTTCCGTTAACGGAAACTAATCCCATTGCAATATGCTGATCTGCTTCTCTACGAGAACACATCCCAGAATTGGCAACGTATTTATTTAAACGAATTTCGTCTGGATTAGCGGTTTTATTCTGCGTAGGTTTTTTGTCAAAAGCAGGCTTAGCTTTTAAATCCACATCAACTTTTACCTTTTTTTTAGGTCTAAAAGGTGTTTTTGGCTTAGCCTTTCCTTTTCCTTTATCCTTTCCTTCGCGTGCTTTACTCATAATATAATTTTTTGCAAATCTACAATGTTTTTTTGATTATAAATTAAAAACAATCTTAATCATTAAACTATCCTACTTTTTGTTTTTTGTATTAACTTAATATTTGAATAAATTAACTGTATTATCAAAGTATATTATACAGCTTCGCAGGGTTGGTCTTAACTTTAAAGTATTCGGTTTAAAACCAAATCTACATCTATTAATAGGATGCTAAAAACACCTGCTAGTATAATAAGTTTTAAAATATTATGTAGCCACAAATAATGTGTTTTAGTGACGGAATTCCACAATAAAACCAAGTAAACAATTAATAAAATTTCACATATATAAAAATACAAATACATGTGACCAATATCAAATTTGGTTATTAAAAAATAAACTGGAAAAAGCGTTGCAACAACAAGAATAGAAATCATTTTCTTAGATGCTTTCTCTCCATAAACAATTGGTATTGTTCTGTAATTTAAAGTTAAATCGCCTTTAATGTTTTCTAAATCCTTGGTTAACTCTCTGATAGAGATAATTAAAAACAGAAATATTGCATGTACAATAATGACTGGTTTAAAATTATGATAATACACAAAAATTACAAAAAAAGGTGTCAATGTTAATATAGCAGATACTAAATTACCTATTATCGGCATCTTTTTTAGTTTGTGGGAATAAAACCAAATTGCAAATATGTATAATGAAAAGAATAAAACTGGCTTAAAAGACACGTAACTAGCTAGTACTATTGCAGAAAAATTTAAGACAAAATAAAATGACAATTTTGTGTTTTGACTAACTAATTTATCTAACATAGATTTGTTAGGTCGATTAATTAAGTCTTTTTCAGAATCGTAAAAATTATTTATAATATAACCTCCAGCAATAACAGCTGCAGATGCTAAAACAAGCATTAATAAATTAACATCAAACAAGACTTTTTTAAGAGGTTTGTCTGGCGCAAAAATATAAATAGAGGTAAGATATTGGGCGATTACAATTACAAGAATATTATACCCCCTAACTACAGAAAACATACTAAAAAACTTAAGCAATAGATGTTTTTGTTTTCTGGTTAGCATGAACTAATTTTTAAAAAATTTTTGAACCTTTGCAAATTAAAGATAAGACTGTATTAACACTAATTTTTAATATTAACTGCCAAAACAAATAGTCTTGTATAAAAAACCGTTTAGGCCTTATTACAAATAGCTATTTGCTTAAAAATTATAAACAACTTCCAGTTTATAGTCTTTAAGTGCCTGTTCTGCTTTTTTAATATCTGGTGTAAATCCTAAGATATACCCTCCACCACCAGAACCACAAAGTTTTAAGTAGTAGTCATTAGTTTCGATACCCGTTTTCCATAGCTCATGGAACTGTGCAGGAATCATAGGTTTAAAATTATTTAAAACAACTTTAGATAATTGTTTTGTGTTTTTAAAAAGTGATTTGATGTCCCCTTTTAAAAAATCTTCTACACAAGCATCTGTATGTTTTATAAATTGGTTTTTAAGCATTTTTCTAAAACCTTCCTGCTTCATGCTTTCCATAAAAATACTAACCATTGGCGCAGTTTCGCCTATAATACCAGAGTCCAACAAAAACACCGCACCTTGCCCGTCACTACTTTGTGTTGGGATACCGGTTGCTTCAATGTTTTCTTTAGAATTTATTAAAATAGGTAAACTTAAATAACTATTTAATGGGTCTAAACCTGATGACTTACCATGGAAAAAAGATTCCATTTCAGCAAAAATAGTTTTAAGGTTTAAAAGCTTTTCTCTTGTTAGATTTTCAAGAACTGTAATTTTATTTTGTGCATATTTATCATAAATAGCTGCAACTAAAGCACCGCTACTACCAACACCATATCCTTGAGGGATTGAAGAATCAAAAAACATACCTGCTTCGACATCCTTTTTTAAGGACTTAATATCAAAAACAACTAAGTTTTTGTCAATATCAGCTAAGTATTGCGCAAAACGTTTTAAGCTTTTATTTGATTTTTGTGCTGCTTCAGAAGGGTTTTCTTCGGTTTTAAGTGCACCATTATAAAAATTATAAGGTATTGATAGACCTTTAGAATCTTTAATAATACCGTATTCTCCGAATAATAAAATTTTTGAATAAAATAAAGGTCCTTTCATATGCTATTTAACCGTTGGTTATATAAAGTTACAATTGTTTTGCACCAAAACCAATTTTATCGCAAATATAGTGACCGTTTTGGCAAAATGCAACTAACTCTGTCTTAATGAATTCATAAATCTGTTTTGCATCTTTCTCTGGATATAGCACATGTACATTTGCACCAGCATCCAAAGTAAAACTTATTGGCAGACCTGTCTCTTGTCTAAAACGCCAAATTTTATTTATTATTTCAAGTGTGTTAGGTTTCATTAAAATAAAATAAGGCATACTAGTCATCATCATGGCGTGAAGTGTTAACGCTTCACTTTCCACCAAAGCTATAAAAGCCTCTAAGTCTCCTGTTTCCAGAATGTTTTTTATTTTAGAAATATTGTCTACTGCTTGCTCAAATCGCTGTTTAGCAAATGGGTGACCATGCATTAAATTATGACCAACAGTACTACTTACTTGTTTTTCACCTTTATCAACAAGCAAGATTGTGTCTTGATAGTTTTTAAAATTATCATGTACTTTGTATGGATATTTGACCCCAAACAAATCGTTGCTTCCTTCAATTTCTGGATGTTTACCCCAGACTACTAGATCGCCTTCAAGACTTCGGCATGCACTACCAGAACCTAATCTTGCTAAAAAGGAGGCTTTTTTAATAAAATCCGAGTCTGTCAACCCTGGATTTAATTGTTTTTCTATACTCATTATACACAAAGCCAACGCACTCATACCTGAAGCAGAAGATGCAATTCCAGAACTATGCGGAAAAGTATTTTTGGTCTTTATAGTAAAATGGAACTCTTTTAGAAAAGGGACATAACTTTCAATACGCTTAAAAAACGTTTCGATTTTAGGATGAAAGTCAGGCTTAAATTCTTCATCTAAATAAACTTTAAACGAAAAAGCATCCTCAACTTGTTCTTTTCTTTGGTAATTTAATTCAGTAATAGTTTTACAATCATCTAATGTAAAGCTGATAGAAGGATTTTCTGGGATTTGATGTTCTTTTTTTCCCCAATATTTAACTAACGCAATATTACTTGGCGAGGACCAAGTTACACTTCCATTACTTAGGTTGTTTTGGTAGTTTTTTAATGAAAAAAGAGATAAATCCATCTAATATTAAATTTATGCAAATATAACTTTAATATTTAAACTATTTTTATAATTTTGGCTACCGAATGAACATTCAATTTATTGATTAACAACCCTTAATAAATTGACTGTCTTTTACAACAAATTATCAAGTTAACTGATAGGTAAGAAAGTCTCCCTTAGACATTGCTTCACCGCTTTTACCTTTAAAACAAAGTCTATTTATTATGGACAAAAAACAACGAATTATAATCACTATGCTTGAATTAGTGGTTAAACAAGGTGTGCATGCTACACCGATGTCTCAAGTTGCTAAAGAAGCTAATGTTGCTGTGGGTACAATTTATCATTATTTTGAAACCAAAAATCAAATTATAGAAGAACTATATTTGATGATTGCTCAAGATTATGGTGTTGTTTTAATGGCTAATATCCCTGAAGATAATTTTAAAGAGCAATACAAGGCGATGTGGTTAAATCTTTATAATTATTTTGTTGGTAACCCTTTGGCTTTTTTATTTATGGAGTACGTAGCTGTCCCTCCATTAATATCCAAAAACATAGTATCGCAATCTGTACCATATATTGCAAATATTAGAGACTTTTTTTTAAAAGGAATTAAGGAGCAGCATATTAAAAATGTACCCGTTAGGTTGGTTTTACAAATGGCTTATGGTGATGTTGTATCTGCTGTAAGATTAAAAGTTAAAGATGAATTAGAAATGAACAAAGAGCATATTGATTTTGCTTTTCAAATGTCTTGGGACTCTTTAAAAATTAAAGCTTAGATAAGTCAATTACTTTTTTTAAGGTTTTATAATTCCTGGTAGTTGCTATATTATTTAATTTTTTTTCGAAAAAATTATTGTTAGCTTTTGCTCTACCATAACCTGTAGTTGAATGTAAATAAACACAATCGTTTATTAATTTAAATTTTTCATTTGGAAATTCATAAGCGCTTAAAGACGCTATTTGCTCTTGATTAGGTGTTTTATATAACAAGACAAAATAACTAGCCTGCTTTTCCTCTTCGTTAAAGGGACATTTTTCTAGAATTATATCAATCTCAACAGGTGTTTTAACTATTGCTGGAATTGAAAAGTCAAAGTGTTCTAAAATTGATTGTTCTATTTTGGATACCAATAGCTTTTTATCTGTTTCTAAACTCTTAAAAACTATGTTTCCAGTTTGAATATAAGTTTTAACATCCTTAAACCCGATATCGCTTAACAAATGACGCAACTCTTGCATTGCAATCTTATTGTGACCGCCTACGTTAATCCCTCTTAAAAAAGCGAAGTAAGTTTTCATCTTTTTAATCTTCTAGATTTTTAGCCACTATATAGGCTCCAGTCCAAGCATTTTGAAAATTAAATCCTCCTGTAAGCGCATCTACATTAATGATTTCGCCAGCAAAATATAAGTTGTTATGTAACTTACTTTGATAGTTTTTAAAATTGACTTCTTTTAGGTCTATACCTCCCGCAGTAACAAACTCTTCTTTAAAAGTACTTTTACCATCTACTTTAAATATAGCTTCTGTTAATTGACTTGCTAATGCCTCTAATTGTAATTTATTTAGATCAGCCCATCTTGTATCTTCTGTTATATTTGATGCAACTACCAACTGTTTCCATAACCGTTTTGGTATATCAAATTGTGGTGCTTTTATTACTGTTTTTTTTGATAGCGTTTGCTTTAAATCTTTTAATTGAGAAAGCGCATCGTTATAATCTTGATTTATAAAATTAATTTCTATATCAAATTTATAATCTTTTTTAGCCAACTCTAAAGCACCAAAAGCAGACAGTTTTAAGATTGAAGGCGCACTCATACCCCAATGTGTAATTAACAATGGTCCATAAGCTTCTAATTTTGAGTCAACCACTTTAACCCTTACATTTTGAGCCACTACACCCGGAATTTCTTTTATACGAGAGTCATTAATATTAAATGTAAACAATGACGGGACCGGCTTGGCAATAGTATGACCTAGCTGCTCTAAAAAAGTCCAAATTTTAGGATTACTTCCTGTAGCTACAATTAATTTATTAGCAGAAAAAGTATCTGTTTTAGTCACTATATCCCATTTGCTATTTACTGACTTAAAGCTTGCTACAGACTGGTTAGTTAACACATCAACATTATACTTTTTAGCTTCGGTTAAAAAACAATCTATTATAGTTTGAGAGTTATTACTAGTTGGAAATATACGCCCGTCGTCTTCAATTTTTAAAGGGACACCTCTACTTTCAAACCATCCCATTGTATCTCCTGTCATAAAAGTATGAAAAGGTCCTAATAGTTCCTTTTCACCTCTTGGATAATAGGTTGTTAATTCCTGCGGTATAAACTCGGCATGAGTAACATTACAACGTCCACCACCTGACACTTTAACTTTTCCAAGTACATCTTTACCACGCTCAAGTATAGCAACTTTTAAACCTGGATAAAGCTCGCCAATGTTAATCGCAGCAAAAAATCCTGCAGCACCACCGCCAATTATTATTACATCATAGTTTTTCATAATCTGTCTGGAAAATCACTTATTATGGCATCAACATTATAGCTTTTCATTCTTTTAATAGCTTGTTTTGTATTTACGGTCCAAGTATTTACCATAAAACCTGCTTCTTGAGTGTCTTTAACATTACCCTTACTTAATAATGCAAAATTAGGATGAATGGCTTTAGCATTAATTTTTTTAGCTAAAATTATTGCTTGGTTAACACTTGCTTTTGTCAACACGCCTAACGGAATGTTTGGGTTATGATTAAAAACATCTAATAATTCTTTTTCAAGAAAACTACTAACTATAAAATTATCAATTGACCAGTTTTTATTAGCTAAAAAGTCTTCAATTATTAGGGCTGTTGGATGACCTGTTCTTTCTCCTTTTAATTCAATATTAATTAAAAAAGCGTTATTAATTAACTCTAACACTTCCGTTAAAGTTGGTATTTCAAATTGGTCTTCAACTTTTAATTGTTTTAGTTCATTTAACGTAAACTTACCGATTTCTCCAGTTCCGTTTGTAAGGCGATCTAGTGTAAAGTCATGAAAAACAACTAGCTCTCCAGTTTTACAAACATGTACATCTATTTCTACTCCATCTACACCAAAATCCATTGCTTTTTTAATGGAATCTAATGTGTTTTCGG
Source organism: uncultured Olleya sp. (assembly GCA_947503885.1). Classification (GTDB taxonomy): domain Bacteria; phylum Bacteroidota; class Bacteroidia; order Flavobacteriales; family Flavobacteriaceae; genus Olleya. The sequence continues at coordinate 130,644 of CANNFD010000002.1, forward strand.
TAACATAACCTTTTGCGCCTCGGTGCCCAATTTTTAATAATTTACTCATTAATTTTATAAATATTTTAAGATTTCAAAGTTTAGTTTGGCTTGTTATATGTTTATATTTATTTGAATTTAAAACATTACAATTTATGACATTTCCTTTAAAACCAATACTAGTTTCTGCATTACTTTTAATGTCCTGTAAAACAGGAAAACTTATTGTGGTTGGATCTATTGATAGTGATTTAAAAGAAGCTTCTGCTGCGCAAATGGTTAAAAATTCTGATTTAATCTGGACTATTGAGGATGCTGGAAACAAAAATAACATTTATGGTTTAGACCTAAAAGGAAACATAATTAAAGACATAGATATTAGCAATGCAAAAAATCAGGATTGGGAAGATTTAGCTAGTGATACAGAAGGTAATTTATATATTGGTGATTTTGGTAACAACTCTAGAAAGCGAGAAAAGTTTTTTATCTATAAAGTTGAAAACTTAGCTACAATTAAAGATAAAACCGAAGCACAAATTATAAGTTTTACATTGCCAAAAGACATAAAATCTGAAGATTTTGAAGGCTTTTTTATTAAAAATGACAACTTTTATATTTTTAGTAAAGAAAACAAAAAAACTATGGTAATAAAAGTTCCAAATCAGATTGGAGAACATGAAGCAACATACGTTACTGAATATAAATTTAAAGGAAAAGACACCCGTGTAACAGCTGCAGATATTAGCCCTAACGGAAAAACAGTTGTGTTACTTAACCATGATAAAGTTTGGAAATTAACGGACTTTAAAAACGACCACTTTTTTAGTGGAACTATAAAAAGTATTGAGCTAGATCACGATAGCCAAAAAGAAGGGGTTTGCTTTAAAAATAATTCTGCAATTTATATTACAGACGAAGACTCTGGTAAAGAAGACAACAACATTTACCTTTTTAAACTATAGATTAAAAGGGGCTAACCTGGATTTTATAAGCTTTAAATCTTCTTGATTATTAATTGCATTTTTTGCGTCTTCAATTAATAAACTAGCTTGTTTTTTAATTTCGTTTATATACTCTTGGTTATCACAATCAATATTAAACGCTAAATGGTTAAACATATTAATTAGCTTATTAACTATTATCGTATCATGTTTAGAGTAGGTCCTGATTGGGGCAAGCACATAGTACAATAACTCATTAAATGTTATTGAATTAATTTTGACCAAAGGAGTTTCATTATCACACAAAACACTAGTGTCTTTTTTGTTCATTCTAATCTGAAAAAGCTCTGTAAGGTAGTCAATTGCAATAACTGCTGTACCAGGATCATTGATGCCTGGTGACATGGCTTTAACCGCAATTTCAGTAATTTGCTTAAATCCTAAAACATAATTATCACCTATTATTTCATCTCTTGAAAAATGAAAATAGGTTATTAAATTATTAGAATTTTCTTTTTCCAAATCAATCTTACATTTAAATAACGGTTTTCCTTTAAATACATATTGACCTTTAATTGCTAAAATTTCAAATTTACAGTCATTAGCTTTAGCAAACTCGGCAAAAGGATCTATAACAATATCTTGTAAAAAGCCTGTATAAGGTGACTTATAAGTGTACCAATTATTTGTTTTAGGAAAGTCTTGATTAAAATCATTCTCTGATTTAATCAATTTATTTAATCTGTTTTTGGCGTCATTAAAAATGCGTTGCATAATATTATGCACTTGTATTTCTTGTGAAATTGAATGGATAAAATATATAAAAGCACCCAAGGATATTACCATAAATACAATTGCCAACAATACTGAAAATCCTGGTAATTGATATTTATTACCTGTAGGCTCAATCGCTACCATAGTAAAAATACAGAACAGAAGTGTAGCAATGTATATCCCTAATATCTTTTGATGACGCTTATTAGATATTAATCCTGGTAAAACTCTTGGCGAAAAATTGCTTGACGCTTGGTTAAGCAATATCATTACCAAAGAAAAACTAAAGACCATTATCGAGATTAAACCTGCAATAAAGGTTGTCAGTATATTAAATGCGGTTTGCGTATTATTAATAACTAATACTGGGACGTTTTCTATTAGATAAGCAGAGATCCCTTCGTTTTCTGCATAGTACATAAAAAAGGCAAACAATACACCAAAAAAACTATATAGCGTTGGGTAAAAGGCTATTTTGCCTTCTAACTTTTTTAAGTATTCAAATCCATTTACTATTATAGTTTTCATTTAAAGGTTTTAAAAGTTTAAACCAAATCCAAAAGAAAAACGCAACCCTTCCTCGCTGTTAAAAAAGTTAAATGTTCCTGAAACACTATCTGCTGCTGTAACCCAAAATCCGACACCATAATCGTTATGCCATACTTTAGAATCGTCATTTTTAGTCCATACACGACCAACGTCTGCTCCTGCAAAAACACCTAATTGTAATGGTAATGTTTTTGTTTTAAATTGATTAAAACTATAACGTATATCTGCACTACCCGCTAAACTATTTTGACCTGTAAAGCGCTGTAATCTATATCCTCTTAATCCATTGTTACCACCTAAATTTGCAGCTTGGTAGAATATTAAATCATCTCCAAAACGTAATTGAGAACGCACATCTGTTTTTAAAACCAGTTTTCTGTCGGTTGTTAATGCATTATAAAAGCCTAATTCCGAGTTTACAAAACCATAAGTATATTTAGTGTCTTCAGGTTCTGTTTTTGCTCCAACATCTATTCCTAAAGTCATACCTCTAGTTGGATTGATTGCATTGTCAAAACTTTTATAATTAAAGTTACCTTCTAGACCTGCAAATAAGCGTCTTTCATAAAAATCTTTATTTATAGCTGAAGGCTCAAGAGTTTCAATAAATCTGTCTGGAGTTTCTCCAATCTCAATTGCTTCTGTTGTTAATTTTACACCATAGTCTGATCCAAAATCTCCTTTTTTAAGCAGCCCTACACTTAAAGCATAAATACTTGTTTTTGTACGGTTATATTCCAACTCTACATTGTCATCATTATTTAAGGTTTGGTTACCATAGCCAAAAAAGTTATTTGTAAAATTCTCGCTAGTTAATTGTCCTGCAATGTGCAGATTCCAATCGCCAAATAAATTAGCAAACTCACCATCATAGTTTAAGCTAAATCCACTAGTTGCAAAAAAGTACCCTCCTTTAAAACGGTGTTGTTGTGTATATGGATTACGTGAAAACCCTTTAACGGTATAATTTAAACCAACTCCTACTTTAAAACCATCATCTGGATTGTAGCCTAAGCTAGGAGTTATGACACTAGTTTTAACTATGTTTTTTTGAAAGTCAAATAAGTTGTTATTATAAATATCTGAAAATATAATTTTTGCTCCTTCGTTTTTAGTAATCGTGTTAGGCTTTGTTTTATGATCATATATCTTAACACGTCTTCCGTTGTTTATAATATACTCGTCGTTGTTTTGACCACCAATAATACGTGTAAAAATCAAATTGTTTGCTTTACCGGTAACTTCAATCACATCATCATCATCTAAAGCATAAATCCAGATCTCTTTAGTTGTGTTTTTATTAAAGGTTCTATCTACAATTACGTCTGCTTTTTCTCCTCCTTTAATTCTAGAGATAACAACTTGAGTTTCGTTATCTGCAATTCTATTAACTTCTATATAGTCATCTTTATCAGTTCCTGTAAGGATTACCAATTCGTTTAAATAATCAGAATAACGTGCTGCAATATCTTTTAAGTTGTTTTTTCTTTCTTTTAAAAATGTTTTAATCTGTAATAGCGATTCCTCTTGCACTTCTTTAGGCACATTGTTAAAGGCTTGTTCAATCACTTCGTCTGTTATATTATCCTGTAAATATTGTGCTTGCTTTAACCAAACTGATTTATCTGATTGTTGGATTAAAACTTTATCAAGTTTTATCCCTGCACTATTCATCCACTTAATATCCTTTAACTCTCCATCATAGACTTGAAGTTGTTTTGTAGACCCAGAAATAAAACGCATTATATCAAGTAAAGCACCGTCAAAATTAGAAAACACCTGGTCTCTATCTCTTGGTATTGGCTTATATACTTTATCTCCGTTTTCTTGGTCAAATTGTGCCCATCTCCATTGGTCTTGATGTCTATCCCAATCTCCTAAAAGCATATCAAACAAACGCGCTCTAACAAAAGCATTTTCGTCTATTTTATATTTTTCGTCAGTACGTATTTTTTTAATTATGTCGTGAGTACTTTCTATATCATCTGCGTAACCAAAGTTTCTTTCGTGAGAATAATTTTTTTCTGGACGTTCTTCAATTAAATATAATTCGCCTCCATAGTTATAATTATAGTCCTTTAAATATTTATGTTTTGGTATAAAGTATAATTTTGGATTTGTATGATAGACCCCTGCTGCATGAGACAAATCAGGCACTACAGAAAAGGCATACGGGTGTGCTGCGGTATAAAAGTCTAATATAAAATCTTCAACTTTAGTTTTATCAAAACTATCTTCTAGGTAAGTTTCTTTAAACAAAACTGTTTGCAAATATTGAGTCGCACTTTTACGTAATGCTCTCATATTTAATTGTCTTCCATCTTTTGTCTGCAACCTTAAGGATCTAGTTTGATGCCCTCCACCTTCTCTAACAATCTCAAGTCCGCCATAAAGTGTGTCTAATGTTGCTACCGGGACTTCTACTTTTTGACTATATAACGCTCTATATTTATCACCAAAAAAGGTTTTATATAATCCAGATTTATCTGTTTCTTCTTCTGTATAGATAGACGCTTGGGTTGTTTGCGGAAAACTATCTGGTAGTTTTGACAAGTCAAACTCTATTGCTCTAGGCTCCATTATCTGTTTTGTAAATAATAGTTTTGGTGCTTCATTTTCTTCACCATAAAAACTAACATTACTGCTTCCATCTTTATAAATCGTTAAGGTTGCAAAACCTTGTTTACCATAAGCAAAAAGTCCATTGTTACTTAGTGCTACACCGGATTGTTTTGATCCTGATCCAGATACCACTTGCTTGACTCCTCCGTTATCTATGTATTGTAAATTATGTTCGTGCCCAGAGGTAAAAATTATATTATCATATTCTAATGCTAAAGTTTCAATACGGTTCATCATCTTATTATAACGTTCGTTATAACGATCTTGGATAGACACTCCACCTTGAGTTCTGATCTGAGTTATAAAAGAGGATAATATTGGAACAGGCACTTTACTTTGTGTAGGATATAAGTGTTTGTCTGCACTAAAATAACCTCCATGTGACCCATTTGTGTACATTGGATGGTGCATGGCTACAATTACTGTTTTGTTTTGTGCTTTTTTAAACTCGCCTTCAAGCTCTAATAAAAAACGTTCTCTAGTTTTAATTTCACATTCGTCGTTAATCGTTGGATGGTCATTCCAATTTTCTAGATACCATTGTGTATCAATAATAATTAACTCTACCTGATCACTAACCTCAACAACTTCTAATGGACAACCATTTTCAGGCTGAAAAGTATTTTTACCTAATGCATCTTCTATAAATTTTTCTTCATTTTTTAAGCCTTTTAAACCATTAGAGTACCAATCATGATTACCTGGAATAAATAGTACTTTACCTTTAAAATCTTTAACTGCGTTTACTTGCGTTTGGATTTGAAACTTAGCTTTATCATAGGACTCGTGGTCCTCTGAAGGTAATCCAGAAGGATAAATATTATCACCTAAAAAAATTGTGTAATCATTTTTTGTATCAACATTTTTAATAGCCTTTTGATAAGCGGTTAACCCTTTTGAGTATCCGCCTACTGGAGATTTTCCTGCATCTCCGAGCAAATAAAATGTTTTATGAATTGGCTTGTCTGGAAGTTGTCCAATAGCAGCTTCAGTGTCTTTATATTGCGCATTAAATGTGGCACAATTAGTAAGAATAAAAGCAAATATAAACGTTAGAATTATGTTATTTTTAGTCATTTAAAGTTGGTGTGTTTTATTTTTTTAGTACTTTGGAATTGAATTAAAATGTACTTATGTCTAAACTAGTAAAAAAAACCGAAGCTTTTGTATTTGATCTTTTAAAAAAAGAACTTCCAAATACTATAGTATATCACAATCATACACATACATTAAGAGTTCTTAAAAGTACAAAAGAAATTATAGAAAATTCTAAAATTGATGTTAATGATGCCGAAATCCTACAACTTTCTGCATTGTTACATGATGTTGGTTATACACAAAAAAGAGATGGACACGAGGAAGTTAGCGCACAAATTGCTAGAGATTTTTTAACTAAAGAAGGTGCTGACGATAAAACTATAAAAGCTGTTGAAGCTTGTATTTTAGCTACTAAATTTGACACAAAACCTACTGCCCAATTAGAAAAAATACTTCGTGATGCAGACTCCTCTCACTTCGGAAAAAAATACTTTCCAGAAGCTAGTGAGTTTTTAAGAAAAGAATTAGAATTAGCAGGAGTAGCAAACTACACGCCAAGAGAATGGCTAGACGAAAACATTAAAGTGCTATCAAAAAAACATAGTTTTTATACAGATTATGCGCTTCAAAATTGGCAAAAAAGAAAAGAGAAAAACCTAGCCAAACTTATTAAAGAAAAAAAGAAACTAAAAACAAAGCGTAAAACAGAAGAAATTAAAGCTAAATATAAAGCACAATACAAAAATGAAAGTCCAGAGCGTGCTATCCAATCTTTTTACAGAACTGCATTACGTAATCACATAAAATTAAGTGACATTGCAGATACAAAAGCCAATATTTTGCTATCAGTTAATGCTATTATAATATCTGTAGTTTTAGCTAACTTAATTTCAAAATTAGACACAAATCCATATTTAACTTTACCTACCGTAATTTTTACTTTGTTTAGTGTAATATCAATGATTATGTCCATTATTGCTACAAGACCAAATGTAACTAGCGGGCAATTTACTAAGGAGGATGTTATTAATAAAGAAGTTAATTTGACCTTTTTTGGAAACTTCCACAAAATGGAGCTTAAAGAGTTTGAGTGGGCTATCCAAGAAATGCTTAAAGACAAAAATTATGTATACAACTCTTTAACTAAAGATTTATACTTTTTAGGGAAGGTATTAGAACGCAAATATCGATTATTACGAATTACTTATACTGTATTTATGATAGGTATTATTGTGTCGCTAATAGCTTTTGGAGTTGCAGTAAAAAACAACCCAGGAGTTGATCTACAAGATGTATTAGATAGTACATCTCAGATACAATCTAATTTACCAAACAGTTATAATAATGCATTTGTGGTTAAGAGTTAACCTGATCCAATAAATCTTCATAAGTATAAAATGTTTTATTATCCGGTTGTTTTTGGTATAAAATATTTACTCTTATTGCTTTTAAACCAGTAACACCTTGTAAATCTTCTAATTCTAAAACCTCTACCTGATCACCTAATTTTTGCTTAGATTGAAGAAAATTTATGTATTTTAAATACTCGATTTCGTCTTCTTTTTGCGAATAGACTATCGTTAATTTTCCATTCACAGTAATACGCTCGTTTGTGCCTTTAATATTAGCTTTATCAACCCGTTTTTTTACAACTTCATATCTTGCATTATAGGTGCCATCAACATCAAAATGTTTTTCGTCTGTTCTAAACCTAATTGACATTGGCTGATTAAAAACTAAAATCATTGAGGCAACGTCTAAAGCTAATGGGTATTCATTTTGGTGATTATAAAATGAAGCTTCCATTTTACACATTACTTGCAATTGCCATAAGCGTAAATTATACAAGTAGATTTGGTTAAAAGAATCCTCCTTAGTGATTGACTCTCCAATATACATGTTGTGCTCTACACCATCTGTTTTATAGCGTTCAAAAAAATGCGGATACATTTTTTGAACCTCTACTTGTTGTTTATCAATTATAGATGACATGTTTTTATTTATTAAACTAATCGTGTCATCATAGTTTTTACGGTAATAGTAAATTACATTTAATTTAGTATCTATCTTGTTAAAATAGTCTTCAATAGCTTCAACTAAATAAGGTTTTGATTTTAATTGAAATTTAAAAAGAGGCTCAATTTCACTTACAAAAAACTGAGTTATTTTTTGCTCACTATCCACCTTGAAGTTTGATGTTAGTGCCTTAGTATAATTTTCTACCTGAAACAAAAGTTGTTCAAAAATTGGTAGTTTTTCTGCTTTAAACGCTGTGTCAACAATTTTTTCTACTAATTTAAGCTGAAGTAATAAATCTTTTTGAGTAGCATTATTTCTAGCATTTGAAGACCCTTTAACATCAATTTGACCAAATAAAGGGTAAACATTATCAAAACTTATTTTACTGAAGGTTGGGTTATTATTACCATTACTTTCCTCTTCAATAAACTGTCTAGCAGCTGCTTCAAACTTCCATTTTACGCTTGGATGGATAGACGTACATTCTCGCTGGATAATAGCCTGAATTAGATTTTCTTCGTCTCTTTTAGAACGCTTTATTGTTGATAGTATAAAAGGCATAACATCTATCAATTTATTAGAGTTTATACTATTTAAAGCTCTAGGTGTTTTTGACACCAACTCTAAAATTGCTAACAACTCTCCATCTTCTGCAATTGGTGTAAAAATGGCACTTTTAAAACCTTGATCTTTTAAAACTTTAGCTTGCACCATCTGACCATTTGAAGCCTTAAAAGCTTTATCTACATCAGATATTGCAAAGTTGGTTTTGTCCCTAATAATTTTTTCATAACTGTTATGACAAAATAAGTTTTCGCATTTAAATTGTTCTTTTGCTTTTAACAAAAAACTATTAATGCTAGAATCGTGTACTTTTAACAAAGTGTTTTCTTCTTTATTAAATATTGAAAATCCTACTTCTAAATCTGTTACATTTAATAAAGATCTAAACACTTTTTGGAAATCCAAAATAAAGCTTTTGTCTTTATGATTAGTAGTCTCTATTAAAGATGTTTTTATATTGGAAATAGCTTGATCGTCTGTGACATCAAATATATTAGAAATCACAAATCCTTTTGAAACATAGCTATGTGGCGGAAACTTGGCTTTCCAAAGATCTATATTATCAAAATTATCCAACAACTCATCAAAATCATCCTGCGTTAATTTAGGTGCTTTGTCTGTTGGTAATATTTCCATAAAATCAGCATTGTACAAAATTTTATAGATTCTGACTACTCCGTTTTCATTAGGTATTTCGTAATATAATGGTCTTTTAAAGTCGGTGCTAAAATCGTAGCAATAACTCATTATAATTGTGCAAGCTAAAATATACCAATCATTTTCTGGCATATTTTTAATCTCTAACTTAAAATCTGGACCTGCTTTTTTAATTATGTTTTCAAAACGTTTAGAAGCGTTAAAAATAAAATTGTGGTAAGGGACACTTGCGGTTTTAATCTCGTTTAAGCTTAAAACCTCACTAAATGAATCTTGTAATATTACTTTGATTTCTTTTTCACACTCTTTTAAAACTGAAGTTTGACTAAACCCATCTCTTAACTCCGGAAATGGTTCTTGTGTTTTTAAAACACGACGTGCGTTAGATGCAATAAATTGATCATCGCTTTTAGCCAACTCTTCATAACGTTCAATTAATTTATTAAAACTAATTTTTATCGAGAAGGGTAAGTTAACATCGTCGTTTAAGTCTTTTATCATTGTTTAAAAATATACTGCAAAAATACGCAATTAAATAGTTAGTCGTAATTACTTTATCAAGTTGACATTTTATATATTATTAAAAGCGCCAATTAGCGCTTTTAATAATATAGGATTTATTTTTTTTATTGCTTTACCAATACTTTATATTGGTTACCGTCTAACTGTATTGTATCCCCTTTTAATTCTACTACTTTATTAGTCATAAAATCAAGGTAAGCTCCCTTTTGTGGCACTACAACTTCTACTTGTTTATTAGTCGTGTTGGCTACAAAAACAACCTGATCATCACCGTTTGTTCTAGCAAATGCAATCACATTTTTATCACTATCAATTGGGCTGTATTGTGCTGCAGCTTTACCCCCGTTTAATGCTGTGTTAGTTTGCTTTAATGCTGCTAATTTTTCTAATAATTTCCAGGTGTTTCCTTTAGTATGAGGGAAGCTGTCTTTTTCAAAAAACAATAACCTGTGATCTAAATCATACTCTTGTCCAGAATAAATTAATGGCATTCCCGGAGTTAAATAACTAAGCACTGTCATAGCTTCTCCTAAATCTCCCATTCGCTCCTTAATAGTTCCGTTCCAAGAGTTTTCGTCGTGGTTAGTCACAAAATTCATTAAAATATCATCCTCTTCATATTGCTCTAAAGTTTTAGACATATACTTAGCAAATGCAGTTGCATCTTCTTCACCTTTTGCAATTTTATTCATCATATGGTGTCCATCCCAAGCATAAGCCATATCAAACAAACCCTCTTTTAATAATTCTGGTTCCCAAGCTTCTGCTAGCATAAAAACATCTTTTGATTTTCTTAATTCTGGAATGGCTTGTTCCCAAAAATCGGTTGGTACTGATCCAGCAACATCACATCTAAAACCATCAACCCCTTCTTTAGTTAGCCAATAGTTCATCTCTTCAATCATCTTTTTACGCATCTCTTGATTGTCATAGTTTAAATCTGCTACGTCCGTCCAATCTGTACCTTCTGGATGTATGACTTCTCCTTTTTGGTTTTGTGTATAATACTCTGGGTGGTCTTTTAGCCAAACATGATCCCAACCTGTATGGTTTGGCACCCAATCTAAAATGACATAAATACCGTTATCATGTGCAGTATTAACTAACTCTCTAAAATCTTTGATAGTCCCAAACTCTGGATTAATTGCTGTAAAATCTGAAACCGCATAATAACTACCTAAATATTTTGCTTGTTCAGCTTCTGGAAAGTCTGATGCAAATTTGCTGTTTTCGCCACCAGTTGCTTTACGTTTAGTTTCTGAAATAGGAAAAATTGGCATTAACCAAATGACTTTAACCCCTAATTGTTTTAACTGCGGAATATCTTTTGTAAACTGTGCAAAAGTACCTTCTGGTGAATATTGTCTAATATTAGCTTCGTATATAACTGCAGTTTCTAAATCTTTGTCAGAAATAGGCTGAAGCATTGCTTTATCTTCTGAAACTTGATTGACTACATTTTGTTTTTGTTCTTCTTTACAAGCAAAAATGGTTATAAAAAAAACTAGTGCGATTACTTTTTTCATGGTGATATATATTATTGTTTTTCTATTAAAATGATATTTGCGTCTGTTGTAATTGTAATGGTTCCGTTTTTAACTTCAAGTGTTTGCCCTGAGTAAAAATCTTTAAGCTTTTCATTGTCATTAAAAACTGAAGTTACATTTATAGTATGCGTTCCTTTAGGGATATTTATACCTACAATAACGTTGTCTGTAAAGCTCTTTTTTGTGTAACTTCGACTAAACACATATGGACTTTCATTAATCATTTTGTGTTGTCCTGCTCCTACTGCAGGGTGATTGTGTCTAAATTGTCCTAATTTTTGCCAATGGATTAAAAGGTCTTGTTTATTAGTGAGGTCTTCCCAATTCATAAAGCTACGTAAGGTGGCATCTCCAACAGTACCATCAATTGTTAAATCCCTTGCTGTTTCATCTCCATAATAGATTTGCGAAGCTCCTGGTGACAGTAATAATCTAGTAGCAGTTTCAAAGGTTTTCTCTCTATTTTTATCAAAAGGTTGCCCATCGTCGTGAGAGGTTAAATAGTTTAAAATCCCATAGTCTTTTAGCTGATTATTTAATATTGTATTATACCGATTAAACTGCTCTTCATAAGACTGCTGGCTAGCATTCCATTTAAATTCAAAATTAATTAAACTATTAAAAGCATTGTCAAAGTAGTTTACTTTTTTATCTCCAAAATCAAACGCTGTTCCACAAGAGATTCCGTAATTATAAACTTCTCCGACTAGATAAAAATTGTTATCATCTAGAACCTTATCAGGGTTAGATTGCTTAAATTCCGCGAAAGCGTTATCACAAACTTCTTTAAACTCTTGCCAAACATATGCTTCTGTATGTTTTACCGTGTCTACCCTGTAACCATCAATACCAAAATATTTGATGTAATCACTTAGCCACTTCATGATATAAAAACGTGGTGCACGCGGATAATTTGTAGCTTCAAAAAAGGCGTCTAATTCTGCGATTTCTTGCTCATATCTACCTTCTGCTTTCCATTTTTTAACTAAATGTGGGGGTAAATCTACTGCTTCATTACTTTCTGTTTTAATATCTGGAAGGTTTTTGACCAATGTACAAGTTACCGTGTTTTTGTAATTATCATAACTACAAGGTGGACCTGTTCTTACCCAATCGCTAGGCCAAACGGGGTCTTTATCGGTTACTGGTCCAGTGTGATTAATTACTGCGTCAAGTAAAACTCTAATTCCTTTTTTATGAGCAGCATCTACCAAGTTTTTTAAATCTGTTTTAGTCCCTAAATTGGCATCTATATTTGTCCAATCCTTAGTCCAATAGCCATGAAACCCGTAAGTCACTCCTGTACCTTCATCTGTACCACCATGAATTTGCTCTACAATTGGTGACATCCAAATAGCATTAACACCTAAATTAGTAAAATAACCGTCTTCGATTTTTTGAGTAACCCCTTTTAAATCACCCCCTTCAAAACCACGTAAAACAGCTGTTTCTTTGGTTCTGTTGTAATTAATATCGTTGGTTTTGTCGCCATTATTAAAACGGTCTGTTAACAGAAAATAGAGATTTGCTGCTTCCCAAACAAAGGGTGTTTTAACGTCTTGTTTTTGTTGATTATCCGCTAAATCTAAATTTGATTTTATATCCGATTTACAGGATAAAAAACCAAATAATAAACAGAGTGTTATATATGTGCTATTTTTCATTATCTATAGGGTTTCAAGAACTTGTATTAACTAACAATATCTAGTGTTTTTAATATTTAATTTTAATTTTTTTATTGCTAGAGGTGTCCCAATATATTTTAAAAGTTAGTGTCTTTGTAGTCTGATTATAATTATATTCTATTTTTTTTGTATTGAATTTTATACGCTTTGGGTTTTTAGGAAAATTATGAATGATAACGTCTATAGTTTTTGTTGTCGTTGAATAATTTGATCCTGTTTCTGCTTCAAATTTTATATTTAAACGCGTATCATTAGTTTGTGCTTCAAACTCTAAAATTTCATATTTATCATTTTCAAAAGCGTTATTTGTTGCTCCATCATCATTGTACATTACTCTCTCACTTTCTTCTACTGTATTATCAAAATAGTAATGTAAATCGAAGATGTTTCCTTTATATTCTGCTGTGCTTTGCATTGGTTTTGCTAACGGAATAATTGCACCACCACGTACATATGTTGGAATCGAATTTTCTTCTGTTTTAACACTTAAACTTTGTCCTCCTTTTACTTTTTGGTCTGTATAAAAATTAAACCAATTACTATTTTTAGGAAAATAAACTTCCACTTCGGTTTGATTAGGATTTACAATTGGTGTGACCAAAAAATCGTTTCCCCAAAGGTAAGTAGATGCTATAGTTTGCAACTTAGTATTAGCATCCTCTTCAAAAAATAATGGTCGCATTAAAGGGGCTCCCGTTTGGTTATTTTTAAATACCAAATTATAATTATAGGGTAATAATTGGTAACGCAACTCTATTGCTTGTTTTGCTAATGTTTTGGCTTTATCGCTTCTAAAGACTGGTTCTGCAGGCACATCTTCTTGCGCGTGTGGTCTATAAATAGGTTGAAAAACACCGTATTGTAACCAACGTGCATACAACTGGTCGTCCAGGTTTGCACCAGCAAACCCACCTAAATCGCTATGCATATAAGCTAGACCTTGCATACCCATTTGTAGTGCGATTTCTGTTTGACTTTGCAAGCCGCCCCAACTCCTATTAACATCACCTGACCAAGGAATTAATCCAAAACGTTGTGAGCCTGAGCTACCTGCGCGCATTAAAATAAATGGTCTTGTATTTGGATAATTTTTATGATACATCTCTTGCACTAATTCGGCCCAATTATGACCATAAATATTATGAACTTCATCTGCTGTTCCTGTAGCGTGCAACAAATTAGAAGGGTGTACTTCAGGCTCTCCTAAATCACCCCAAACTCCAGAAACACCAATATCAGTCAAACCTTTATAGATATTTTGAAACCATTTTTTTGCTTTTGGATTGTAAATATCTATTAGCCCTGTGTTACCAAAATAGAAATCGTATTTATATGGATTACCTATTGAATCTTTTGCTAAAATGTCTTCTTTTACTGCTTCGTCCCAACGTTTTGAAGTTGTTAGAATAAATGGTTCTGTTACTAAAATAGTCTTAACATTTATATCTTTTAATCCTTTTACCATTTGCTTAGGGTCAGGAAAAGAATCACGATCAAATGCTAGGTTACCCATAGTACCTTGAATAGTTTTTCCAAACCAAAAAATATCAATTATAATGGCGTCTAACGGAATGTTTTGCTCTCTAAATTTTTGGGCTGTAGTTTCTACTTCTTGTTGTGAATGATATCCAAATCGACTAGAAAAATTACCCAATGCCCAACGTGGTGGCATTGGTTGGGTCCCTGTTAATTTTGTGTAGTTTTTAGTAATGTCTAACCAAGTATCCCCGACTACTACTTGATAGGTTTTTCTGCCCGAAATAGTCTGGTAAGTCAAAGTATTATCTGACTTACTGTCTAAATCTAAAAAACCGATTGGAGCATTATCAAAATGGATTAAATACTTATTAGAAGAAGCTACAATTGGCAGTGTGTAATTCATCAATTCGCTTCTGTTTTCATAACCGTAATGTGCGCGATTATATAATTGCAAACGGTTACCCCTTCGATCCATTCCTAAAGCTCTTGCACCTCCACCATATAAAACTTCCTCTGGTTTTAAATTAAATTGAATGGTCTCTAAACTGTCATTTTTTACATAACCCGCTTTTTCAGAGATAATAAGTTTTTCTCCTTTTGTATAATAACTAATTTTAAAAGGTGCTTTATCAATAATTACAATAACTTTTGAAGTTGAAAAACTTGGTCTAGGAAAGGTAATATCTATTTGAACATCTTTATTATTTTTTTTTAAAATTACAGCATGAGACTCTTCTTTATAAGCTTCTCCTTTAGGAATAAAGGTGGTCTCAATAATTTCTGGAGTATATGATTTTATGATATATTCTCCATCATTTACTTTAATATTTAAAACACTTCCTTTTATTACAGAAGCACTCAAAAACACACGATTTGGATTTTGTGCAAATGCAAAAACGGAAACTAAAGTAAATAATAAACCTGCTGTTATGTTTTTCATTTTATGATATTTTAATTTTAATCAACTTAGAATATTAGTAGATTATAATTTAGTAGTTAATAATACGCTTCCCTTTTTAGGGAATGTAATCTTATCTTCCCAAATCATTTTTTGATCGGTAACTATATTTTTTAGTGTTTTATCTTTTAAACCGACTTCTTCAAAGCGATTTAAATCTATTGAAATAGCATCTTTATTTTTATTAATAATATGCACAACGATTTCTCCTTCAATAATTCTGAACACAAAATACGTCCCCATAATCGGAGCAAAATGAAGCGTTTTTCCGTTATGGATAGCGTCACTTGTTTTCCTGTAATTTAACACCTTTTTCAGGTAATCTTGCATGTCTTTTTGTTGATCTGTCAATCCTTCTCCAGTAAATGCATTAACTGTATCACCTTCCCAACCACCAGGAAAATCAGTACGTATCAAACCATGATCTCCTGGTTTTGCAAAGTCATCCATCAAAATTTCTGTTCCGTAATACAGTTGTGGTATCCTTGGCAATACCAACAAATAGCTTAAAGCCATTTTTGTATTAACTACATCCCCTTTAAGTTGTGTAAAAATGCGACTCATATCATGATTATCCGAAAATATCATGATGTCTTTTGGACTAGCATACCCAAAATCGTTTGCTAATCCTTCATATATTTTAACTAATCCTGTATCCCAATTTTCGTCTTCGATTATAGCGTCGACAATGTTTTTTTGCATAGCAAAATCCATTGTAGTTCTTAAATTAGATTGGTAACCATCTTTATTTATTTGTCCATCTTGCCAATACCCAATTAACAATGGATTTGGGCTCCACTCTTCACCTACAATATTAAAATTAGGGTATTCTTTCATGATTTTACCTGCCCATTTTGACATAAAATTTTTGTCTGGGTAAGGATAAGTATCTTGTCTGATTCCACTTAAATTAAGGGTCTCAATCCACCAAATAGAGTTTTGGATAATATAATTAGCCATAAATGGATTGCGTTGATTTAAATCTGGCATTGCAGATACAAACCAACCTTCAGCCATTTCTTTTTTATCAATTTGCGAAGCATAAATATCTTGGTTTACCGTACGTCTGTGGTTAGAGTTTTTTAATGGTTGCTTATTCTCAAAACGTTGTTGTTGGTTTACCCAATCTTTAAAAGGTAAGTCTTGCATCCACCAATGTCCGCTACCACAATGGTTAGCCACTTGATCCATGATAATTCCTATACCTTTTTCTTTGGCTTTTTCTGAAAGCTCTAAATAGTCCTCTATGGTTCCAAAACGTGGGTCTACTTGATAAAAATCAGTCATTGCATAACCATGATATGATGATTCTGGCATGTCATTAGTTAATAAAGGAGATGGCCAAATTTGTGTAAACCCCATGTCTTTTATGTAATCTAAATGTTGAGTAATCCCTTTTATATCGCCACCATGTCGACCATAATTGTCTTTTCTGTTTATACTTTTTTCTTTTAGACTTAAATCAATATCATTAGAGGTATCGCCATTTGCGAATCTATCCGGAGTAATAAGATATATTGCATCTGTACTGTCAAAACCTTGGTAATCCTCTGCTTCTCTTAATCTGTCCTTTAATTGATAGGTTTGGGCAAGTTGCTCTCCATTTTTAAATTTGAAAGTAATATTAAATCGTCCTGCCTTAGCTTGATCCGATATATTTAAATCTAAAAACAAATAATTAGGGCTATCCGCTTTATTTATTTTTTTAATCGAAACACCCTGATAATTAATGCTTGGGACAGCATTGACTATGTCAGAATGTTTTACCAATAACTGTAGTTGAGTGGTTTTAAAACCAACCCACCAATGTGGTGGTTCAACCTTTTCTATATCATTTTTTACTTCGGAAACATCCAAAGAAAATGTTGTTTTATCTGATGTATTATTACAGGAAAAATGAACACTAATTAAAATGATTAATGCTAACTGTATTAATTTATTCATCTTAATTAGTGTTTAAAATTTATACTTTAACTATACTATTTGGCGATACAGCTACTTGCTTTTGGTTTACAATTATGTTTATTTGGTTATCACCTTCTAACTCAAAAGTAGTTTCGGCTTGAGAAACATTTACTTTTATTATTTGATTTCTAAAATTAACTTTAAACGAATAAGCATCCCATTGTTTTGGGATACGTGGTTCAAAATTTAGCATGTCATTTTTAATACGCATTCCTCCAAAACCTTCAACAATACTCATCCAGGTTCCTGCCATACTTGTTATGTGTAAACCTTCTTCCACCTCTTTGTTATAGTCGTCTAAATCCAATCTTGACGTACGCAAATAAAAAGTATAAGCTAGATCCATTTGATCTAATTTAGCTGCCTGGATACTATGAACACATGGTGATAGTGAGCTTTCATGAACTGTAAAAGGCTCATAAAAATCAAAATGACGTTTCAACTCTTGAGTAGTAAATTGATCTTCAAAAAAGTAAAATCCTTGTAAGGTATCCGCTTGTTTGATGTAAGGCGAGCGTAAAATCCTGTCCCAACTCCATTTTTGGTTTATTGGTCTTTCAGATTTTGGCAAATCTTCTACTGTAATTAATTCTTTATCTAAAAAACCATCTTGCTGCAAATAGACTTGATGTTTCTCTGAATAAGGAAAATACATATTGTCTGCAACCTTTTGCCAAGCATGTTGCTCTTCATGAGTAATTTTAGTTTTACCAGCGATACGCAGATAGTCTTCGTGGTGCCCCTCTCTAACCTTCTCAATATTTTCTATTGCATAATTAATACACCATTTTGCTAAATAATTAGTGTACCAATTATTATTTATGTTATTTTCATATTCATTTGGACCTGTTACCCCTAAAATAACATACTTGTTTTTTGCGGTAGAAAACGTTGCACGTTGTTGCCAGAACCTTGCAATTGCAATTAGTACTTCTAATCCCATCTCTGGAATATAAGAATAGTCTCCTGTATAACGATAGTAGTTAAAAATAGCAAATGCGATTGCTCCGTTACGATGGATTTCTTCAAAGGTAATCTCCCATTCGTTATGGCACTCTTCCCCGTTCATGGTAACCATTGGATACAGTGCAGCTCCGTTTTTAAAGCCTAATTTTTCTGCATTTTCAATAGCTTTTTCTAAATGGTTATAGCGGTATTTTAAAAGACTACGTGCTACGTTTTGATCTTTAGTAGCCATGTAAAAAGGGATACAATAAGCTTCCGTATCCCAATAGGTACTTCCTCCATATTTTTCGCCTGTAAAACCTTTTGGACCAATATTTAATCTAGAATCTTTACCTAAATAGGTTTGGTTTAATTGAAAGATATTAAAACGAATCCCTTGTTGTGCTTTGACATCGCCATCAATTGTAATATCTGACATTTTCCAAATGGCATCCCAAGCTTGTTTTTGGTCTTCTAAAAGCTGTGCAAACCCTTTATCCGAAGCAGTTTGCAACGCTATTGTTGCAGCCGAAACTAATTGATCTGTTTGATGATAGCGGTCAACTGTATACCCTCCAAATTTAACTATACTAGCAGTGTCGCCTTTATTAACAGAGACTTGATATGTAAATGAAATTGAATTTGATTGTTGATTTACTTCAGGCTTTTGGTCTTGTTTTTGGTTGTTTACAAAGACGGAAGACTCCATAAAAGTACAAGTATAAAAACTAGTTTTCATGGTTTTTGCTTCGATAAACGCTTGCTCGTTTTTTGTAGTTACATTTAAAGTATCCCAAAACTGGTCGTCCCAATTGGTATCTTCATTTGTAATCCCTGAATCTAAATAAGGTTGAAATTGAATTTTTGCTTGTCCGTTTAAAGGCGTTACTTGGTAATTAATTGCACCAATTTCATCTAAATCTAAACTTAAAAATCGCTTAGTTTTAACCTCTACTTTTGTTTTATTTTGAAGCGTTGCAGTAAATGATCTAGATAACCATCCTTCTTTCATGTTTAATTCTCGTCTAAAATCTGCAACGTCTACACAAGTATTTAAATCTAACTGCTCACCATTAATTGTCACATTAATTCCAATCCAACTTGGTGCATTTAATACTTTGGCAAAATACTCTGGGTAACCATTTTTCCACCAACCCACTCTAGTTTTATCAGGATAATAAACACCTGCTATGTAACTACCTTGAAAGGTTGCGCCAGAATAGTGCTCTTCAAAATTAGCACGTTGTCCCATTGCACCATTACCTATGCTAAATAAACTTTCAGAAGATTTTACGCGATCTGCATCAAAACCTTCTTCAATTATTGACCAATTGTCTGGCTGTATATAATCTTGATTCATTTTTTATTTTTTTTGAATCTAGAAATAAGAGTAAAAACAGTAGTGTTTTTTGATAGTCTCTTACTTCTTAAATTTGTTTATAGACTAAAGAAATTAGATTAAAATCCCTTTGATTATCTATTAATTAATTTTTCAATGAAGCTGTTTTCAATTTCTGTAAAATCTGAAAAGATATAATCCGCTTCGTGTAACACCTTTTGCTCTCCAATACCAATGGATATCATGTTTGCAGTATTTGCTGCTTGCACACCTGCTACTGAGTCTTCAAATACGATGCAATCTTCAGGCTTCATATTTAAATGTTGGGCTGCTATTAAAAACACTTCGGGGTTTGGTTTAGCTTTACTAACATCATTACCGTCCACTATAGCATCAAACTTGTCCATTAAATCAACCTTTTTTAAAATTTGACGTGCATTTTTACTAGCAGAACCTAGAGATATTGGTTGGTTTTGTGCTATTAAATAGTTTAAAATTTTAGGCACATCTGGTAAGATTTCGTTATGATCCATTTTAGCTATATAGCTTAAATAGTCTTCGTTTTTTTTAGCCATTAAACTATTAAACTGGTCTTCTGATAAGGTTTTATTACCCCATTCTAATATTTTTTCTAGTGATTTTACTCGGCTAACGCCTTTAAGTTGTTCGTTTTGCACCTCTGTAAAATCTACGCCAATACTTTTAGCTAGTTTTTGCCACGCTAAAAAATGATATTTTGCTGTGTCTACAATAACACCATCTAAATCAAATATGAATCCTTTTTTACTCATCTTCTTATATTTCTTCTGCTTGATATGTAATTGCGTTTTTGTTTGTAATTAATAAGTTGCAAAGTCCTGCAATTATTAAACTAATTCCTGCAACGGTCATTGCGTTTATAGCTTCTTCGCCTAATAAACCTGAGATAAAATTAATACCTCCAAGTGCTGCAATAATTTGTGGGATTACAATAAACATGTTAAAAATCCCCATGATAACTCCCATTTTTTTAGGATCTACTGAGCTAGACAACATTGCATATGGCATAGATAAAATACTACCCCAGGCAAAACCTATTAGTATAAAACAGTACTTAAGTTGTTCTGGTGAAGCGTAATTCATAAATAAAAATCCAACTCCTCCTAACATTAGTGATGCCATGTGTACTAGCTTTCTGTTAATTCGTCTTTTTGCTGTATATAATACTAGAAGCAATGCAAAAGCCATAGATGATAATCCATAAATACCCATAGCAGAGCCTACTAAATTTGATGATTTTTGGAATGCTGTATTTTGTGTATCAAATGCTGCTTTTTGTGCTACATCTGCCATATCAAATGCTGCTTCCACTGGAGCAGGTGTATTAAATACATGCTCGGTAAGTGCTGGATTGGCTAAACTCCACATTGTAAAAAATGCAAACCAAGAAAAAAATTGGATGACTCCTAACTTTTTCATTGTTAATGGCATATTTCCAATATTGTTAATAATATCAGGAATAAAGTTATTCTTTTTAGCTTTTTCTTTTTCAAACTCCTCCATGTCTTCTGGAGGGTATTCTGTGGTTGTAAAAACGGTATACAGTATACTTACTAAAAACACAAAAGCTCCAATTGCAAAAGCTATTTTAACCGAGTCTGGTATAACCCCAGAAGCTGCAGAGTCACTTACACCCAGCTCTGACACAAGCCAAGGTAAATTACTTGCTACCCATGTCCCAATTCCGATAATTAATGTTTGGACTACAAATCCATAGGACCGCTGTGATTCTGGCAATTTATCTGCTACCAAAGCTCTAAAAGGCTCCATAGAAATATTTATGGAAGCATCTAAAACCCATAAAAATCCTGCAGCAACCCAAAGAGCTGGAGAATAAGGCATAAAAAATAAAGCTATTGTACTTAAAACAGCTCCGATTAAAAAGAAAGGTTTACGCCTTCCCCATTTTGGACTCCAAGTACGATCACTCATATAACCAATTATTGGCTGTACCAATAACCCAGTTAAAGGTGCAGCAATCCATAATAAAGGGATTTCGTCCTTACTAGCTCCTAAAGTTTGAAATATTCGAGACATAAAGCCTCCTTGTAATGCAAAACCAAATTGAATTCCTAAGAAACCAAAACTCATGTTCCAGATTTCCCAAAAACCAAGTGCGCGTTTTTTCATAATAGTATTTTATTTGTTGATACTATTTGATAAGCGAAAAAACCTATCAAAACTATATTACCTGAGAAGTAAAAATATAAGTTTTGATCGCTGTAAAGATATAAAAGTTTTTATATGACCAATGTTAATTTTTTATTTTGTTGAATCACGCTCTATTAATTCGGTTTCAATAATCACGGTTTCACAAACATCTTCTTCATCCTCTCTTTCTAAATTATTAATTAATAATTCGGCTGCTTTTTCTCCAATTTTTTGCCCATGCTGACTCACCGTTGTTAAAGAAGGCACAGCGTGTTTAGACAGTACACCATCTGTAAAACCAATAATCTGGAGGTCTTCTGGTATTTTTAAACTTAACTTTCTTGCAACCTTCATTGCTGTAATTGCATACAGTTCATTTACAGCAAAAATTCCGTCTAATTTCTTATTGTTTTTAAAAAGATTATCTATTTCTTTTTCAAGAGCGTCCAAATGATCCTCGGACAACAACTCGTCATCTACTTTTAAAATCAAACTGGCTTTTGGATTAATTTTATTTTCTTCTAAAGCTTCTAAATACCCTTGGGTTCTTAATTTTCCAACACTTACATAATCTTTAGTTGTTATAATAGCTACATTTTTACAACCATTATCAAGAAGCTTACTGACTGCTTTTTTAGCACCTAAAACATCGTCAACAATAACTTTATCACAATTAATCTCTTTTACTACCCTATCAAACATTACAATTGGCATGCCTTGATTAATAGTTTCTGTAAAATGATGGTAATCTTGTTGTTGTAAAGTTTCTTTAGCTATGGAAAGTATAAAACCGTCTATACTTCCATTGGCCAACATTTCCATATTTATGACCTCTTTTGCAAAAGACTCGTTTGATAAACCAACAATAACATTATACCCCCTTTTATTAGCCACAGCCTCAATACCACTAATAACTTTAGAGAAAAAATGATGAACAATTTCTGGAATAATTATTCCTATTGTTTTTGTCTTTCTGTTTTTTAAACTAAGCGCGATATTATTAGGTCTATAGTTATAAAACTTAGCAAAAGCTTGTACTTTAAGTCGTGTATCCTCACTAATCTCAACACTGTTTCTAAGTGCTTTTGACACTGTTGAAATAGATACATCTAGCTCTCTAGCTATTTGTTTTAATGTTATTTTCTTTTTCATAAAAAAGGGTATCTGTTTGAGATTTTATAAATATAAGGTGTTAATCCTATTGATTTAGACTAAATATTAGTTAAATCTGAGGATATTCATTATTTTATAAGTGGTTTATCGCACAACCTTAAAAAGTTGTCAACACGAAAACGTTTTCGTAAACTGTTATTTAGATGGTTACAAAATATTAACATAAAATTTACATAGCTTTATCATCGAGAAGTAAAAATATACATTTAAAATTTAAACTAATTTAATATTATTGTATGAAAACAATTTTTAAAAGGCTCCTGCTAGCTTTGCTGTTTTTACCAACTGTAATACTTGCACAAAGTACAGTTACTGGGACAGTTACAGAACAAGCTACCGCCTTACCAATACCTACGGTTAATGTTGTTATAAAAAACACAACCAAAGGAACTGCTACCGATTTTGATGGTAATTACTCTCTAGAGGTTAATCAAGGAGACGTTTTAATGTTCTCTTACATTGGTTACTTAACTCAAGAAATTACTTATAATGGTCAATCTAAAATTGATGTTGCATTAATTGAAGACGCTGCGTTATTAGATGAAATTGTTATTATTGGATATGGTAGCGTAAAAAAAGAAGACTTAACAGGATCTGTTGATGTTGTATCATCAAAAGATTTTAATAAAGGTGCAATAATATCTACAGACCAATTACTTCAAGGTAAAGCTGCTGGAGTTAGAATTACTGATAGCGGTGGATCACCAGACTCCTCTCCCAATATTAGAATTAGAGGTGGTGCATCTTTAAATGCAGATAGTAGCCCATTAATTGTTATTGACGGTGTGCCAATCGGAAATCAAAACCCTGCTGGTGTTAGCAACCCTTTATCTTTAGTTAACCCTAATGATGTTGAAAGCTTTACAATATTAAAAGATGCTTCCGCTACAGCCATTTATGGTTCTAGAGCCTCTAACGGTGTAATTATTATTACAACAAAAAGAGGGACTTCTGGCGAGGCACAATACAATTTTTCAACTTCTGTAACTGCGAGTAGCGCTGGTGATGGTTTAGACATGATGGCTAGTAAAGACTATATTAGATTTATTAGACAATATCACCCAAATTTAGAAGCTAGTTTAGGTGTTCCTGTTGGATCTGTAACAAACAATGAGCCTTATAATATCATCCAAGTAAATATTTACGATACAGATGGTAATATTACTGGAGTTGAAAACAGAGCAATTTACAACACAAATTGGAGAGACGCCATTACAAGAACAGCATTTACTAACAACACTAACTTTTCTGTAAGAGCTAATTTAGGAGAAAATTTACCTTTCAGAGCTTCTTTGGCATACAATAATGCAGAAGGTGTAGTAAGAACAGATGATTATAAACGTTATAGTGCTGCTTTTAAATTATCACCTAGTTTATTAGATGATAATCTAAAAATCAATACTAATGCTAAATTTACTTTTGCAGATAAAAACGCAACAGATGCAGGTGGTGCACTTGGTGGTGCTTTAGTATTTGACCCAACAAAACCAATAAAAAATACGACTGGACAATTTGGTGGATTTTACACAAACTTTAATGCTAGTGAAAACATTATTGATGGTCAATATAATCCAGTTGCTTTATTAGAGCAAAGAGAAAGACCGGAAGAGGCATTTAGATTTTTAGGTAATATTGAATTAGATTATACAATGCCTTTTTTACCAGAATTAAAAGCGGTGGTTAACTTAGGTTTGGACGCATCTAGATCTAAAATATCTGAAACTTTTGGTGAAGGTGCTTTGGCAACATATAGGTTAAACGAAAATGGTGATGGTGTATTTAATCCAGGTTTAAATTATGCCGAAAGACAACACATCACAAACACGACTTTTGATGCATACCTACAATATGCTAAACAATTAGAAGAAAGCTTTGTTAATAGTTACGACTTTCAGTTAGGTTATGCTTATCAAAACTTTAAAACAGACGGAAACAAAGACGTGTTCGCTTATGCTTCAACTACTGAAGAAGGTGTAATTGGAGATAGATATCAAGTTTTTAACCAAAACAATCCTAATAACAGATATTTTAATAGTCAAAATTTACAATCGTTTTTTGGTCGTTCAAATATAAATATTGAAAACAAGTATTTAGTGACTTTATCTTTAAGAGCCGATGCTTCATCTTTATTTGTCTTTGACGATGTTTGGGGAGATGGCGTTTGGGGATTATTCCCTTCTGCAGCCATAGCATGGAAAGTTAAAGAAGAAACATTTTTAAAAGATGTTGATTTTGTAGATGATTTTAAAATCAGATTAGGTTGGGGTAAAACAGGGCAACAAAATATTTCTGGAGCTGTAGGTTTTTATCCAACAAGCCCATTATTTATTGTAGGAGATCAAAATAGTCAGTACTTACCTGGGAGCAATCTTTACTCTGCAGCACCATTCCAAACAGGACTAACTTGGGAAAAAACTTCGACTTATAATGCAGGAGTAGATTTTGCATTATTTAAAAACAGATTAATTACTGGTAGTTTTGATGTGTTTAATAGAGAAACAGAAGATTTATTAACAAGAGTTAATTTACCTCCAGGACAAGCACTAACAGATAATTTTATTGCTAACGCAGGAACTACGGAAAGTAAAGGTTTTGAACTAGCATTAAATATAAACCCAGTTTCTACAGACGACTTTAACGTAAGTTTAAATTCAAACTTTTCTTATGCTAGAACAGAGGTTACCGATTTAGGCGGTATTAACACGCTTCCTATTGGTGGTGGACTATTAGGAACTGGATCTAACCTATTATTTAATATTTTAGGAAAACAACCTTACCAAGCAGGATTATTTAAACAAGTTTATGACACTAGCGGTAATCCAATCCCTAATGCTTTTGTAGATTTAAATGGGGATAATGTAATTACAGAAGAAGATAAATACTTTACTCCATTAAGACCAAACTGGAATTTTGGATTTGGATTTAATGTAAACTATAAAAACTGGGATTTAGGCGCATCTTTTAGAGGGCAACTAGACGGTAAAGTATATGATTTAAACGAGCTAAGATTTGGACATACAGAAAGTGCTGCTCCAAACAATAATACTAGTATTACTAATGTATTAAACTTTTATAACGGATCAGCTAACCCAGCATTCCAAGATGCGATTGGAAACATACAGTTTTCTGACCATTTCTTAAAAGATGCAAGTTTTATGAGATGTGAGAATATTGTTTTAGGATATAACTTACCTCAAAACTTTATAAAAGATACTAATATGAGATTGTATGCATCGGTTAACAATCCTTTTATTATTAGTAACTATAATGGTCAAGACCCTGAGCAATTTGGTGGTATTGATGGTGCTTTTTACCCAAGACCAACCGCATATACGTTTGGTGTAAATATTGATTTTTAAAAAAATAAAGACAATGAAAAAAATACTATTAACATGTTTTGGTCTAGCGTTATTGACAACTCTAACGTCTTGTGTAAACGACTTAGACACAGAACCTAAGATAGAGCTAACGCTTGAACAATTATTACAAGACGACCCTAATGCTATTGAAGGTGTTTTATCAAGATTATACGCTTCATTCGCATTATCAGGACCAAGTGGACCTGGAAGCTCAGATATTAGTGATGACCCTGGAGAGTCTCCTTTTTTAAGAGGAATTATTAATCTGCAAGATTTTACAGCAGATGGAATGAAAAATAGATGGGGAGATGATGGGCTAGACCAATTAACAACAACATCTCAATGGACAAGTACAAATAAATTTTTTAGATATTTATACAACAGAGCCTATTATACAATTCCACAGTGTAACAACTTGTTAAATGTTTTACCTAACGCTGGTGTAAACATTTCAGAATCTATCAAAAGTGAAGTACGATTTTTACGATCTTTAGCTTATTTCTATCTTATAGACGCTTTTGGTAAAGGTGTTTTAGCTACTGAAGATAACTTTGGAACATCAGAGTTTTTACCAGAAGCTTCAAGACTTGAGCTGTTTAATTATGTTGAATCTGAGCTTTTAGCAATTGAACCTACAATTGGAAACAATAATGGTTATGGTAGAGCAAATACTTTTGTTGTAGATATGCTTTTAAGCAAACTATATATTAATGCAGAAGTATATACCGGAACTGCAAGATATGATGATGCTGCAATATATTTAAATAAGATAATCAATGAAGGTGGTTATGCATTAACAAATAACTTTTTAGAAAATTTCTCAGGAGATAATGATTCTTCTACCGAGATAATCTACCCTTTAATTGCAGACCCAGTAGTAAGTCAAAGTTTTGGTAACACTACTTATATAGTAAATGGAAGCTTAAGTCCTGACACAATTCCTATCGGAGATTTTGGTGCTGCAGAAGGTTGGCAAGGTCACAGAGCAACTAGTGCTTGGTACGGATTATTTGGAGACTTAGATACATCTAATGACGCTAGAGCTAGTTTATTCTGGACAGAAGGACATAACTATATTATGACCGACTATAGAGAATGGACTGATGGTTACCCTTCAATTAAATTTAGAAATAGCGACTTTAATGAAGCTAACCCTAATGTAACATCATTCTCAGGTACAGATTTTCCTTTATATAGATTAGCAGATGTATACTTAATGTATGCAGAATGTGCTTTAAGAGGCGCCTCTAACACAACTATGAATGATGCTTTAACTTATGTTAATATGGTTAGAACACGTTCTAATGCCGACCCAATAATAATGGCTGACTTAGATTTAGATTTTATTCTTGACGAAAGAGCAAGAGAATTAAATTTAGAAGGTCACAGAAGAACTGACTTAATACGTTTTAATAAATTTACAGGAGGTAGCTACTTATGGCCTTGGAAAGGAAACACCCTTAATGGAACATCAATTCCAGATTCTTATAATTTATTTCCAATTCCACAATCTGCGTTAGACGCAAATCCAAACTTACAACAAAACTTAGGTTACTAATTAAAAAAAAATAACAATGAAAAATTTTAAACTTTTACTATTAGCAGTTTTTGCCATTTTTAGTTTAAACTCATGTGAAGAAAATGATGACTTAGTCTTCACTGCTGCTCCTGAAGGCGAATTTACTTTTGTAAACTCATTCTTGGACGAATATGTTTTGACAACAACAACATCAAATAATATAGCTGAGCGTTTTGTATTTAACCCTGCAAAATTTGACGTTCCAAGTCCAATAAACTACGTTTTAGAAACTTCAGTATCTGGAGATTTTACAGATGCTATGGATCTTACAAGCCCAACAACAACTAATGAAATACCAGTTACTGTTGGCCAGTTAATCAATTTAGCTACAGATGCTGGAATTACAGAAAACGGTATTTTAAACTTTAG
This sequence comes from uncultured Olleya sp., assembly GCA_947503885.1. GTDB lineage: Bacteria > Bacteroidota > Bacteroidia > Flavobacteriales > Flavobacteriaceae > Olleya. The sequence continues at coordinate 158,897 of CANNFD010000002.1, forward strand.
AGTTAAAGCTTTTTTAGGTGATTTAGCTACAACAACTGAGTTTTCTTATTCTCCAATTCAAATGTTAAATGTGACAATCGCTACTGACGCAGGTGGTGGATCTGGTATAGAACCAGTAAGCTGGGGAATAGTTGGTTCAGGATATAACAATTGGGGAGCATTTGAAGATCAAACTTTTTACTCTACCGACCAAGCTGGTGTATTTTTTACTCATGTAACATTAGTAGATGGCGAAATTAAGTTTAGAGAAAATAACATGTGGGATAATGATTTTGGAGACACTGGTGCTGACGGTACTTTAGAGGCAGGAGGAGACAACATAGTTGTTACTGCTGGTACTTACAAAATAATAATGAACACAAATGATAATACTTACACCATGGAGCCTTTTTCTTGGGGTGTTGTAGGATCAGGATATAACGATTGGGGTGCTAGTCCAGATGCTAGATTTACTTATGATTATGTAACAGACACATACAAAGTTGGGGTGCGTTTAGTTGATGGAGAAATCAAATTTAGAAAAAACAACGATTGGAATGAAGACTTCGGAGATACTGGTGCAGATATGACACTAGAAGCTGGAGGGGACAACATTGTTGTAACAGCTGGTCACTATGCTATTACTTTAGACTTCAACGCAGGTACTTATACAATGGAACCAACCAACCTTTATGGTGTTGTAGGTTCTGGGTATAATGACTGGGGTGCAACACAAGATTTTACTTTTACACCTTTAAGTAATGATATTTGGGTAGCTGAAGTTGTAACTTTAGTAGATGGCGAAATTAAATTTAGAATAAATGACGCATGGGATTCTGATTTTGGAGATACAGGTGCGGATGGTACTTTAGACGCTGGTGGAGACAACATTGTTGTTACAGCTGGTAATTACAGAATTAAACTTAATTTAATGGATAATACTTATTCATTAAATCAGTTATAATGATTACTTTATTTTTAAAATAACAAAAAAGGGCTGTTTTTATTACAGCCCTTTTTAAATTCAGTTTTTATGAGACAGAAACTACTTTACTTAGTAATGCTAATATCCTTTGGGGTATTTGCTCAACAACAAAACATCACTTACTCTGTTGCTCCTTCTCAGTTTGAAGAAACAGACACTATTACCATAACAATAGATGGAAACAGCATCAATGAAGCAACTTGGGGGATAACAGATAACTCACTTTATCTTTGGGCTTGGTCGTTTGATATCAACTTACAAAACATTCAAGATTGTCCAACTAATGGCTCATGGACAGACTCTAACGAAACTAATAAGCTTACCTATAATAGTGGAGCAGACACTTATACAATATCATTTGTACCTACTACATTTTATAATAGAACGGGGATTGGAAGAATTGGATTTTTAGTAAAAGCTAAGGACGGGTCAGGAGATAAAAAATCACAAGACAACTTAGTTGATGTTGGTGCTTTTCAAATAATATTGAATGCTCCAGAAACTAACTCGACAACAATAATCAATTCAGGAGAAAACTTAATAATTGACGCAGATAACACTGGTGGTAATGCAAATTACGTCCTTAAATCAAACGGATCAGTTATAGATACCCAATCTAATATTTCTAGTTATAGTTTTACACATACAAATATTACAGACAATCAAAACTACACCTTAGAAATAACACAAACAGGTAATACAATAGTTAAAAACTTTGACTTATTAGTAAACCCTGGAAGTAACATTGGTATAATGCCAATAGATTATCAAGACGGAATAAACTATATAGATGATAACACAGCTGTATTAGTACTATATGCTACAGGTAAAGATTTTGTTTATTTAGCAGGAAGCTTTAATAACTGGCAACCAACTAGTGCGTTTGCTATGAAAAAAGATCCAACTAGAAATAATAAATTTTGGATTCAACTTAACGGATTAACACCAGGACAGATTGAGACTTATCAATATTGGGTTGCAGATAACACTCCGCCTACAAACTCTCCAAAACTAGTTAAAGTAGCCGATCCTTATTCTACGTTAGTTTTATCTCCTTATGATGACCCATACATCCCAGCTTCATCTTATCCAAATATTCCAACCTACCCAGCTGGACAAGAAAGAGAAGTAACTGTATTACAAACAGCTCAAACAACTTATAATTGGCAGGTTACTGATTTTCAGAAGCCTAAAAAAGAAGACTTAGTCATTTATGAAGTTTTAATTAGAGATTTTGACAAAAATGGTGATGGTGGAAGAAACTTTCAGAATTTAATAGACAAAATTGACTATTTTAAAAATCTAAATGTCAACGCAATACAACTTATGCCTGTTATGGAGTATGAAGGTAATGAAAGTTGGGGTTACAACACCTCGTTTCATTTAGCTTTAGATAAATATTATGGGACAGAAGATAAGTTTAAAGAATTTATAGACCTATGTCATCAAAACGGAATTGCAGTAATATTAGATGTTGCATTAAACCATGCTTTTGGTAGAAATCCTATGGTGCGCATGTGGATGAATGATCCAGATAATGATGGATGGGGAGAACCTAATGCTGACAATCCATATTTTAATGAAGAAGCAACACATAGTTATAGTGTTGGGTCTGATTTTGATCATTCTAATCAAAGAACAAAAGATTATGTAAAACGCGTTATTGACCATTGGGTTAACGATTTTAAAATTGATGGGTTCCGTTGGGATTTAACTAAAGGTTTTACACAACAATGTACTGCAAATGACGATAGTTGTACAAACGAATATCGTTCTGACCGAGTTTTAATATTAAAAGAATATGCAGATTACTCATGGAGTTTAGACCCTGACCACTATGTTATTTTTGAACATTTAGGTGGCAATTTAGAAGAAAAAGAATGGGCGGATTACAGGTCTGATGAAGGTAAAGGAATAATGCTTTGGGGTAAAATGACAGACCCTTACAGCCAATTAACTATGGGATACAGTACAGGTTCTGATATTTCTGGGATGGGTCACGATAGCAGAAATTTTAACGAAAAAAGATTAATTGGGTACCCAGAAAGCCATGACGAAGAGCGATTAATGTACAAAAACTTACAATATGGTAATGACACAAACTCTAGTCATGATGTAACTAATTTAGACATAGCAATTAAACGCATGTCAACACTTGGTGCTGTTTCATTAACAATACCAGGCCCAAAAATGATTTGGCATTTTGGAGAGTTAGCTATGGATAACTCAATATATACATGTAGTGATGGAAGTGTAAATACAGAAAGTGATGCATTAAACGGAAACTGTAAATTAGACACTAAACCACAACCACAGTGGGAAAATGGATGGTTAACAGATGCAGACAGAGGTCAAGTTTATAATGATTGGTCAAGATTAAATCAATTAAAAATTAATGAAGCTGTATTTGAAGGGGATTACATAATTAATAGTAGTGCTAATCCTAATGTAGAAACATTAACACCAAAAATTTACATCTTTGATGACGCTTTACCATCTACCGAACTAAAAAACGTGGTTATATTAGCTAATTTTGATGTGACATCGCAAAACGTCACTCCAGACTTTCCATATACAGGTACTTGGTATGATTTAATGGATACTAGCAACAGTACTACAATTAATGTAACTAACACAGCTGCACCAATTACAATTCCTGCAGGAGAGTTTAGGATATATGGTAATGCTACACCACAAAGTTTAAGCACCACTCAATTTGATTTAGCAGACAACTTTAACTTATACCCAAATCCAGCTAAGACCTCTTTTTCATTAACAACAACAATAAAAAGTGTCAAAATCTTGGATGTATCAGGAAAACAAATAATTGAGTTTAAAGGAAATTTTGATAAAGGACATCAGTTTAATATTGAGAACCTTACTAATGGCTTGTATATAATCAAGTTAGAAAACGCCAAAGGACAGACAAAAACTACTAAATTAATTAAGTCATAATTTAATTAATAATAAAACAAAAAGCTTCAACATAAGATTGAAGCTTTTTGTTAATGTAATTTGATAGTCAAAAAGATATCAACAAACTTATTAAAAATAAGTGCTATCAGTATTTGGTAATCAAATATATAATCGTAAATTTGCAAACTCTTTTTGAGAGAGGAATGTTTAATAAAAAATAATTAATAACGTGGACACATTAAGCTACAAAACGATTTCAGCAAACAAAGCAACTGTAGATAAGCAGTGGGTTTTAGTAGATGCTGAAGGTCAGACTTTAGGTCGTTTAGCTTCTAAAGTTGCAAAACTTTTAAGAGGAAAACATAAGCCTAGCTTCACACCACATGTTGATTGTGGAGATAACGTAATTGTTATCAATTCAGAAAAAATCAACTTAACTGGAAACAAATGGAATGACAAAACGTACATTCGTCACACAGGTTATCCAGGTGGTCAAAGAAGTTTAACTGCTACAGAAATGTTTGGAAAAGATCCAGCAAGGTTAGTAGAAAAATCAGTAAAAGGAATGTTACCTAAAAACAAATTAGGTGCAACATTATTCCGTAATTTAAATGTTGTTGTTGGTACAGCTCATACTCATGAAGCTCAAAAACCAACAGTAATTAACTTAAACGAATTCAAGTAATGGAAGTAATTCACAAAATTGGTCGTCGTAAGACCGCAGTTGCTCGTGTTTACCTATCTGAAGGAAAAGGTAATATTACGATTAACAAAAAAGACATTAAAGACTACTTCGATACTGCAACATTACAATACAAAGTAAACCAACCATTAGCTTTAACAGAGAATGAAGGTAACTTTGATATTAAAGTAAATGTATTTGGAGGAGGTATTACAGGTCAAGCAGAAGCTATTCGTTTAGCGATTTCTCGTGCTATGTGCGAGTTAAATCCTGAAAATAGACTAATCTTGAAACCAGAAGGATTAATGACAAGAGACCCAAGAATGGTTGAGCGTAAAAAATTCGGACAGAAGAAAGCGCGTAAGAAATTCCAATTCTCTAAACGTTAATACCTTTGTTGAATTTATTTTCAACACAAAACAAAAAATTAAACAGTTATTGTTGTCCTAGTGTCTTTAAAACAAAAGCACAGGATTTAGTTTAGCATCTAAATAGTTAAGGCTATTGAATATTATTTTTTCAAGACCACTTAATTATTGCTAATTCAACAGAACGTAAACTATTACAAAATGGCAGTAGAAGTAAAAGAATTACTTGAAGCAGGTGTACACTTTGGTCACCTAACACGTAAGTGGGATCCTAACATGGCGCCTTACGTATATATGGAGCGTAACGGTATCCATATTATAAACTTATACAAAACAGCAGCTAAAATTGAAGAAGCTGGAGAAGCATTAGCAAAAATTGCAGCTTCAGGTCGTAAAATTTTATTTGTTGCAACAAAAAAGCAAGCAAAAGATATCGTAGCTGAAAAAGCAGGTAGCATCAACATGCCTTTCATTACTGAAAGATGGCCAGGCGGAATGTTAACTAACTTTGTTACTATCCGTAAAGCAATCAAAAAGATGGCTACAATTGATAGAATGAAAAAAGACGGTACGTTTTTAACGTTATCTAAAAAAGAACGTTTACAAGTTGACCGTTTAAGAGCTAAGTTAGAAAAAAACTTAGGGTCTATCGTTGACATGACACGTTTACCAGGTGCTTTATTTGTTGTTGACATTAAGCGTGAACATATTGCAATTAAAGAAGCTCAAAAATTAAACATTCCAATTTTTGCAATGGTAGATACTAACTCTGATCCACGTCAAGTAGATTATGTTATACCAGCAAATGATGATGCTTCTAAATCAATTGATAAAATATTAACGCACGTTACAGATGCTATTACAGCAGGTTTAAACGAGCGTAAAGCTGAAAAAGCAGACAAAGATGCAGCTAAAGTAGATAAAAAAGCAGCACCTAAAAAAGCTAAAGCAGCTAAAGACGAAGAAGAATAAAATAACAATTCAAAACACAAATAAGTCGTTTAATTCTTTTCTTGGTTGAAATTAAATTAAACGACTTTTTTTAAATTATACTTATTATGAGCGAAGTAAAAATTTCAGCAGCACAAGTAAACGAACTAAGAAAAGCTACAGGAGCCGGAATGATGGACTGTAAAAAAGCATTAGTTGAAGCAGGTGGTGATTTTGACAAAGCAATTGACGTTTTACGTAAAAAAGGTCAAAAAGTAGCAGAAAAAAGAGCTGACAGAGACTCTTCTGAAGGTGCTGCAGCAATCAAATTAAATGATGACAACACTGTTGGTGTTGCTATCGTATTAGGATGCGAAACTGATTTTGTTGGTAAAAACGAATCATTTTTAGCATTAGCTGGGCAATTTGCAGATATCGCTATCAACTATGACACTAAGGAGGATTTCTTAGCTGCAGACTTTGGTGGTATGACAGTTGCTGAAAAATTAGTTGAACAAACTGGTGTAGTTGGTGAAAAATTAGAAATCACTGCATTTGAAAAATTAGAAGCGCCTTATGTAGGTTCTTATGTTCATATTAATAAAATTGGTGCATTAGTTGGTTTATCTAAAGCTGATGAGACTGTAGGTAAAGATGTAGCAATGCAAGTCGCTTCAATGGGAGCAACTTCATTATCTTACAAAGATTTTGATCCTGCATACGTAGCATCAGAAACTGAAGCAAGAATTGCTGTTATCGAAAAAGATAATATCGAGTTAGGTCGTTTAGGTAAAACACTTAAAAATGTACCTCAATACATCTCAATGTCTCAATTAACTCCAGAAGTTATGGCTAAAGCAGAAGAAGATGCTAAAGCAGAATTAAAAGCTGAAGGAAAACCAGAACAAATCTGGGACAAAATTTTACCAGGTAAAATGGAGCGTTTTGTTAGCGATAACACAACTTTAGATCAAGAACAATGTTTACTTGACCAAAAATTTATTAAAGACGAAAAGCAAACCGTTGCAGATTACGTAGCTTCTAAAAATATTGAAGTAACTGCTTTTAAACGTGTTTCTTTAGGATAGAAAACTATTTTTTTTCCGCGTAAGCGAAAATTTAAAATAATTACACATATTTAAAACCACTACTCTTTTTAAGAGCTAGTGGTTTTTTTTATTTAAATTGTAGTGTAAATTATTTTAAATGAAAAACACACTTTTTACAATAATAACAATCTTGTCATTACTTTCTTGTAAAGCACAAGCTCCAATTGTTCCATTATATTTTGGTGGAGGTTACGCAACAACAGAAAACGCCTATTATAAAGATACAAATAATGATTTCGACAAATTTATTGGCACATGGAAACATACTAATGGTAACGAAGAATTAACACTATCTTTAAAAAAGAAAACTTTAGTCTCTCGCACACATAATAATGTTACGTACTATACTGATTATATTTATGGAGAGTATAAATATATAGACGCTAGTGGTAATATATTAGTTAATACATTACCAAATGTAGATGGAGATTTTACAAATTTGTCAGATTATAAAATATTTGGAAATACAATTCTTAACAAGTATTACTACCCACCTTGTGATGATTGTGATGGCAGCGAAAGAAGAGTTAAACTAGTAATTATAGATCCACTAAGAGACTATATTAATCTAAGAATAGTATTAAGAACAGTACCAAACGTGGCAAACTCAGATATAAACGACATTACATTAAAATTAATTAGTGAAGGTTGGGCTACAGTACCTGAAGGACAACCTTCAGAAGGTAGAATTCCTGCAAACGATTTTAGACTTATAAAACAATAATATATTTATAGTCTAAGTTAAATTATTGCTTAGGCTATATTTAATTTTATAAAATGAAAAACACACTTTTTACGATAATAACAATCTTGTATTACTTTCTTGTAAAGCACAACAACCTATAATAAGCATAGAAGATGCAACAGCCGAAGAAATAGAAAACGCGTATTATAAAGACACTAATAATATACTTGATCCCTTTGTTGGCTCATGGGTACTAAATGATGGTACAACCTATCTAAAAATTGTATTTGAAAAAAAATCATGGTAAATACGGGAAATTATTTTGAAGATCTTTTAATAGGCGAATTTCAATATAAAGAAAATAATATAGAGCTAGTAAACACCTTACCCAACCTTACAGATTCAACAATAACTAATGTTTTTAAATATAGCATTAATGGCAATTACTTTATGTTAAATACATCACCTTTTGAAGACTATACAACAGAGACCTTTAGAATGAACTTAAGTATGAGCGAACCAAATGGGTGCTTTAGTGAATTAGATGTAAGAGTAGCTACCGTAAACGGACAACAAGCTATACAAATATTTAAGCGAGGCGGTATTGTAACTTTAGATCCAGGTGAGCCAGCATCACCAGAACCTATCATACCAGCAGGATTTCACTTTTTGATAAAAGAATAAAATTTAATATTATTAAAACACAAAACCACTACTCTATTTTTAGAGTTAGTGGTTTTTTTATAATTAATTAATCAACTTAGTAAAAAAGCGAACATTTGTGTATTAATAGCAATTTCAGAAATAAAAAATTTATGTAGCTTTGCTAAACTTTCAGAACGACTTATGAAACTTCCATAAAAAACGCTCTTCACGCAATTGAAAGATTAAACGGAAGCAACATGTGACCCATGAAAAACAATAAATAAACACATGAAATACAAACGCATACTCCTAAAATTATCTGGTGAAGCCCTAATGGGAAACCGTCAATATGGTATTGATCCAGAACGCTTATCAGAATACGCAGAAGAGATTAAAGCAGTTACAGAAAAAGGTGTAGAAGTTGCTATAGTTATTGGTGGTGGTAACATTTTTAGAGGTGTTGCAGGTGCCATGAATGGTATGGATCGTGTACAAGGAGATCATATGGGTATGTTAGCAACTGTTATTAATGGTTTAGCATTACAACAAGCATTAGAAGACGCTGGTATAAAAACTAGACTACAAACAGCTATCAAAATAAACGAAGTTGCAGAGCCTTTTATTAGAAGAAAAGCAATGAGTCATCTTAATAAAGGTCGCGTTGTTATTTTTGGAGGTGGAACAGGTAATCCTTATTTTACAACAGACTCTGCTGCAGTATTAAGAGCTATCGAGATTGAGGCAGATGTTATCCTAAAAGGGACGCGTGTAGATGGTATATACAATACAGACCCAGAAAAGGATAGTACAGCTATAAAGTTTGACCATATTACTTTTGACGATGTATTACGTAAAGGGCTAAAAGTAATGGATACTACTGCTTTTACCTTAAGTCAAGAAAATGATTTACCAATTATTGTATTTGATATGAATACTAAAGGTAATTTAATGAAAGTAGTATCAGGAGAAAACATAGGAACACAAGTAAGTTTATAAAATAGATTATATTACGTTTAAAATTGGCGCACTTTTTGAAAGTCATACCATATTAAATCACATTACAATGAACGAAAACATTACATTTATAATAGACACTACCAAAGAAGCAATGGAAAAAGCCATTAAGCATCTTGAAAAGCAATTTGTAAATATTAGAGCCGGAAAAGCTAGTCCTGCTATGTTAGGAAGTGTTATGGTTGACTATTATGGGTCACAAACACCATTAAGCCAAGTTGCAAACGTAAATACTCCTGATGGTCGTACAATTACTGTACAACCTTGGGAAAAAAATATGCTACAAGAAATTGAGAAAGCAATTATGGTTGCAAATCTTGGTTTTAACCCTATGAATAATGGAGACCTATTAATAATTAGTGTCCCTCCATTAACAGAAGAGCGTAGACGTACTCTTGCTAAACAAGCTAAAGCAGAAGCTGAAGACGCTAAAATAGGTGTTAGAAGTGCGCGTAAGGATGCAATGAATGACATTAAGAAAACCGAAGACGCGTCTGAAGATTTACAAAAAAATGCTGAAGCTGATGTACAAGCATTAACAGACAAATACGTAAAAAAAATCGACGAAACTTTAGCGTATAAAGAAGAAGAGATTATGACTGTATAAATCTTAAAAAGCGACTTTAAGTCGCTTTTTTTATAACTTTTATTAAAATCTAACGTTAGGTTGTTTTAATTTAATAACAATTATGAAGTTTTTAAAATCATTTGGTTTTGTAATATTGATGCTTTGCATAACTGCAATTTATGCTCAAGATTATAAGTTTATACCTAAAGATCAACAACTTTTAACTGATGCAGAGGTTAAAACTATGGAGCTAATGATAACTCCTGATGTTTTACTTTTTAACGAAAAAGGAAAGTTACTTCCAATGTCGCAAGTACAACTAATGACAAACAGTGACTACAAACCCTTGTTTTATGTTGATAAGGACAAAAAACTAAAGTCAATTATTTTTAAAAGACTAAAAGCAAAAGACAATACTATTGTTAAAAATCCAGAAGCTAATTTTACTAAGGGTCAAAAGGCTTACAATTTTATTGCAACTGACCTAGATGGTAATACCTTTAAATTGTCCGACCTAAAAGGGCAAGTTGTAATATTAAATTTTTGGTTTACTAAATGTGGTCCCTGTATACAAGAAATGCCAGAACTAAATAAATTAGCAGATAATTTTAAAAATAAAAAAGTTAAGTTTTTAGCTATAACTTTTAATCAACCGGAACTAGTTAAACAATTTTTAGAGACTAAAGATTTTAGATTCACAATTGTACCTGATGCTAATGACGTTGTAACAATTTACGGTGTCAACAGTTTTCCTACAAGTATTGTGATTAATAAAAAAGGCGAAATTGTAGCCAAAGAAGTAGGCTACAGAACAAATATAAAATCTGTACTTACCAAAGCAATTAATGCAGCACTTTAATACCATAAAACAAAACTACTTTCTAATTTTGTTGTGCTTATTAAGCATGACTACAGCTATAGCGCAAAGTCCTGAGCAAAATTTAAAAGCAAGCGATACAACAAAATCTAGTGTGCTTTTAAAACAAATCGGTAACGGTTTTTTTCCAACAAAAGTTTGGAATTTTGACCTAAGATACTTAGTTAAATTTAATCAATACGAAGGATTTAGAACAGGTTTAGGCGGGATTACAAACGATGCTTTTTCTGAAAAATTTAGAATTGACTCTTACTTAGTATACGGTTTTAGAGATGACAGTTTTAAATATAAAATTGGTGGTGGATTTAGAATAAATGCTAAATCAAAAACCTGGATAAACCTATCCTATATAGATGATTTAAAAGAAACGGGAAGCTCGGAGTTTTTAACAGATAGTAGGTCATTTTCTTTTTTTGAACCACGATTGTTAAATATTGATTTGTTTCATAAACATATAACATCTTCCATATCTGTTGAGCACGAAATAAACCCTAAACTTTATACTGAATCAGAAATTGCAATAAGCAATATCCGTCCTACTTATTCTTATAATTATTTACTAGATGGTAAAAACTATAGCAGCTTTGAAACTAGTATCGCTAAAATAGCATTACAATGGAATCCTTTTAACTCAAGCAAAAAATTAGAAAATGACACAGAAGTTGTTGTTGAAGGCTATCCAAAGTTTACGCTTCAATACTCAAAGAGTTTTAAAGATGTATTTAATGCTGACTTTAATTTTTCGAAAGTAGATTTTAAAACCATTCATAAAATAAAACACAATAACAGCTCTTATACAATAGGGACTTTATCCGCAGGGATAGCTCATGGAGACGCACCCTTAACTCATTTATATCATGCTTACCCAAACAACATAACTAAAGAAACAATCCTACAGCGTTTCTCTGTTGCAGGTATTAATAGTTTTGAAACTATGTATTTTAACGAGTTTTTCTCTGACCGGTTTTCGACATTAGTTTTAAAACATTATATCAAACCCTTTGCAATTGCAAAACGATTTAATCCACAAATGGTTCTAATTACTAGGTATGCAATTGGTAACATAAACAATATTAATAGACATCAAGAAGTAAGTTTTCAGACCTTAAAACATGGTTATACAGAGACAGGTTTTGAAATTAACAAACTACTATTTGGTTTCGGGTTAAGTGCCACTTACAGATATGGCGCATACCATCTACCAAGAGAGGAAGATAATATTGCAATAAAATTCACTTTTAATATTGTATTATAAACTAAATTTAACTTAGTAAATACAATGGTTTTACATACCTTTGCTCCGTTTTTTAAAGCATTATGTTAAAACTATTTTCAGCAAATTTCTGGGATGTTGTCGCAAGACTTATATTGCGCAATAAAATAGCAATACTATTAGGTGTAGTACTTGTTACTATATTTTTTAGTACACAATGGAAGCATATGCGCTTCACACATACTGAAGCCAACCTACTACCCGATGACCATGAGGTCAATATCACTTATAACGATTTTTTAAAAGTCTTTGGTGAAGAAGGCAACTTAGTAGTCCTTGGTGTTAAAGACACTACGTTATTTACAGTACAAAAACTTAACGCTTGGAATGCGCTTTCTGATAGTTTTAGGGATGCACCAGAAGTAGAAACGGTAATATCCGTAAAAGACCTTCAGAAGCTAGTAAAAGATCAAGAAAACGAAAAATTTGCATTAGAACCTTTTATTAAAGATTCTGTTTCTTCAATTCAGCAAATAGAAAAATTACAAGATCAGTTATTTAACCAATATCCATTTTACGATAATTTTTTATTTAATAAAGAAACTAAAACAGTACGTACTGCAATATATCTAAACAAAGACATTGTAAATACACCTGCAAGAAAGGATTTTATACTAAGTAATTTAATTGAAAAAGTAGATGCTTTTGAAAAAGCACAAGGTTTAGATGTTAGGGTTTCTGGTATGCCTTACATACGCACACTTAATGCGCAGAATATTGTTGACGAAATTTATCTTTTTGTATTAGCTGCTTTATTTGTAACCTCATTTATTTTCTTTCTGTTTTTTAGATCGTTTAGAGCTACATTTATCTCATTAATCGTCGTTTGTATTGGTGTGATGTGGACCTTAGGTATCTTAGGGTTATTAGGTTACGAAATCACAGTTTTAACTGCGTTAATCCCTCCTTTAATTATTGTAATTGGGATACCTAACTGTATTTTTCTAATTAACAAATATCAACATGAGGTAAAATCGCATGGTAATAAAGTAAAAAGTTTACAACGTGTGATTACTAAAGTTGGTAATGCAACTTTAATGACCAATGTGACTACAGCATCTGGTTTTGCTACCTTTATTTTAACCGAAAGCACATTACTTAAAGAGTTTGGTGTAGTAGCGTCATTAAGTATTCTTGCCATTTTTATTTTATGCTTATTAATTATACCAATAATTTACACCTTTTTACCTTATCCAAAAGAGCGCCATTTGGAGCACTTAAATAAACGTTGGATTGGTGGTTTTGTAAATTGGACAGTGCGTATGGTTAAAGAAAAACGCATCACTATTTATATAACATCATTAGTATTATTAATACTTTGTATTATAGGTATTTTCCAAATAAAAATCTCTGGAAGCCTTATAGAGGACATGCCTAAAAAAGCAGAATTCTTTCAAGACATTCGCTTTTTTGAGGAAGAGTTTGATGGTATTATGCCATTAGAAATAATGATAGATACTAAGCGTAAACAAGGGGTTATGAAGTTAGCCACTTTAAAACGTATGGATAAAATTGAGGAGTTTATTAATGAAACCCCTGAGTTTTCAAAACCAATATCTGTTGTTGGCTTAGTTAAATACTCTAAGCAAGCCTATTATAATGGCAATCCTAAATACTACCAATTACCAACTAGTCAAGAAAATAGCTTTATTTTATCCTATGCTAAAAACTCAAGCACAGACGTTGATTTATTAAAAAACTTTGTAGATAGTACTGGTCAATATGCCAGAATAACAACGTTTATGAAGGATATTGGAACAGACAAAATGGAGCGTATCCAAGAAAATCTGCAAACCAAAATAGACAATGTTTTCCCTAAGGAGCGTTACAATGTTACCATGACAGGTAAAGCATTAGTGTTTCAAAAAGGGACAAAATACTTAGTTAAAAACCTAGTAATCTCTCTGTCTTTAGCTGTAATATTAATATCACTTTTTATGGCATACATGTTTCGTTCTTTTAGAATGATTATTGTATCACTAATCCCTAACTTATTACCATTAGTAGTAACAGCAGGATTAATGGGCTTTATTGGTGTCCCTATTAAACCATCAACTATATTAGTATTTAGTATCGCATTTGGAATATCTGTGGATGACACCATTCACTTTTTAGCAAAATACAGACAAGAGTTACAAGCTAATAATTGGAAAATTAAAAAATCTGTTTATGCAGCATTACGAGAAACTGGTGTAAGTATGTTTTATACTTCCATAGTATTGTTTTTTGGTTTTTCAGTATTTATAATTTCTAGCTTTGGTGGTACAGTAGCACTTGGTGCATTAGTATCTGTAACACTATTATTTGCAATGCTATCTAACTTATTATTATTACCCTCTTTATTATTGTCTTTAGAGCGTAGCATCGCTAACAAAGAAGTACTTAAAGAGCCAACAATAAATATTATCCCTACGGAAGATGATGATGAAAATTCATTTCTTTCCGAAGAAAAATAACATAAAAAGTATATTTTTAATCAAATTTTTTTAAAAATGAAATCATACACAGTCGCTACATTACTTAAAGAAACTAATTTACAAGAAGTACATATAAAAGGTTGGGTACGTACCTTTAGAGCTAATAGATTTATTGCTCTAAACGATGGATCTACACTACAAAACATACAGTGTGTAGTAGATTTTGAAAACATGGACGAAGCTACACTTAAGCGCATTACAACAGGTGCTGCAGTTGCAATCACTGGAGAGCTAGTAGAAAGCCAAGGTAAAGGTCAAACTGTTGAAATATCGGTAACTAAACTAGAGATTTTAGGAGATTCTGACCCAGAAACTTATCCAATTCAACCAAAAAAACACAGCTTTGAGTTTTTAAGAGAAAACGCCCATTTACGCACACGTACAAGTACTTTTGGAGCTATTATGCGTTTAAGATCATCATTATCTTTTGCAGTACATAAATATTTTAACGAAAACGGTTTTAACTATATGCACACACCAATTATTACAGGTAGTGATGCTGAAGGTGCAGGCGAAATGTTTCGCGTTAGCACATTGGACCAAAAAAATCCACCATTAACAGAAGATGGAGAGATAGATCACTCTCAAAACTTTTTTGGAAAAGAAACTAATCTTACCGTTTCTGGTCAATTAGAAGCAGAAACCTATGCAATGTCGTTAGGTAAAGTTTACACCTTTGGACCAACATTTAGAGCAGAAAACTCTAACACCTCTCGTCACCTTGCAGAGTTTTGGATGATAGAGCCTGAGGTTGCTTTCATGGATTTAGCAGGAAATATGGACTTGGCAGAAGATTTTATGAAATCTGTAATTGCATATATTCTAGAAAACAATAAAGAAGATTTAGAGTTTTTAGACCAACGTTTATTTGATGAAGAAAAAACGAAACCACAAGCAGAACGTAGTGATTTACGATTAATTGAAAAATTAAAGTTTGTTACTGAAAACAACTTTAAGCGTGTAAGTTATACTGAAGCGATTGATATTTTAAGAAACTCAAAACCTAACAAGAAAAAGAAATTTAATTATATTATTGAAGAGTGGGGTGCAGATTTACAATCAGAGCACGAACGTTTTCTAGTAGAAAAGCACTTTAAATGTCCAGTAATATTATTTGATTATCCAGCTAATATTAAAGCATTTTACATGCGTTTAAATGAAGATGGTAAAACAGTCCGCGCAATGGATATTTTATTTCCAGGAATTGGAGAAATTGTTGGAGGTTCACAACGTGAAGAGCGCCTTGATGTATTAAAAGAAAAAATGGCTGCTTTAGATATCTCTGAAGAAGAATTATGGTGGTACTTAGACCTACGTAAATACGGTACTGCAGTACACTCTGGTTTTGGACTTGGTTTTGAGCGTTTAGTTATGTTTGCAACAGGAATGACAAATATTAGAGACGTAATACCTTACCCAAGAACACCTCAAAACGCTGAGTTTTAAAACAGTAAATAAATATTGAATTTTATTAAAGTAATTTAATAGAAAGAAATGTTTATTTAATACTTAAAAAATTATATATTAAAACAATCTACTAAAATCTAAAATGTAGATTGTTTTTTTTATTTTTATCATAATTCTAAAACAGATCATGCTTAAACAATATTTACAGTTTAAATTATCGCAAAAGTTGTCTCCACAACAGATTCAATTAATGAAATTGATCCAGTTGCCAACGCAAGCATTTGAACAACGTTTAAAGCAAGAACTAGAAGAAAATCCTGCTTTAGAAAGTGGTAAAGAAGAAATCGTAGACGAATTTGATGATGATTTTGATAACACTAATGAGGACTATGATGATAACGAAACTATCGATGCTGGAGACATCAATGTTGATGATTATTTAAGTGATGACGAAGTCCCAGACTATCGTACAAGCGTAAATAATTACAGTGCGGATGATGAAGACAAAAGCGTACCTTATGCTGCCGGAACCTCTTTTACACAACATTTAGTCAATCAACTAAACACTTATCGCCTTACTGATGACGAACGTGATATAGCCGAGTTTCTAGTTGGTAGTGTAGACGAAAGTGGTTATATCCGTAGAGAATTAAGTGATATCGTAGACGATTTAGCTTTTACACAAAGTGTCTATACTGACGAAGAAAAAGTAGCTAAAGTGCTTAAAATTGTACACCAATTAGATCCAGCTGGTGTTGGTGCTAGAAATTTGCAAGAGTGTTTAAGCATTCAATTACACCGTAAAGAAAAACACCCAGATGTACAATTAGCATTAAATATTATTGATAATGCTTTTGACCAATTTACTAAAAAGCATTATAAAAAATTAATGCAAAAATTTGATATTTCAGAATTGCAATTAAAAGACGCAATTCATGAAATAGAACGTTTAAACCCAAAACCAGGAGGCTCATACGCTGGAAACAATAGGATAGTCGAGCATGTAGTGCCTGACTTTGCGATAAAAATTGTAGACGGAGAGTTAGAATTAACTTTAAATGGTCGTAATGCGCCAGAATTGCATGTTTCTAGAGAATATAGCAATATGATGAAAGGCTATAAGGAAAGTAAGGACAAAAGTAAGTCCCAAAAAGATGCAGTGATGTTTATAAAGCAAAAATTAGATGCTGCAAAATGGTTTATTGATGCTATAAAACAACGTCAACAAACACTGTTTGTAACTATGAGCAGTATAATGCATTATCAAAAAGAATATTTTTTAACAGGTGATGAGCGCAATCTTAAACCAATGATATTAAAAGATATTGCTGACGAGATTGAAATGGATGTATCAACAGTATCACGTGTGGCTAATAGCAAATACGTAGATACACCATACGGGACAAAATTGATAAAAGAGTTTTTCTCAGAATCTATGACTAACGATCAAGGGGAAGAAGTATCCACTAGAGAAATTAAGAAAATATTAGAAACAGTAATTGAAGAAGAAAGCAAAAAGAAACCGCTTACAGATGAAGCATTGGCTAAAATCTTAAAAGAAAAAGGGTATCCTATTGCACGACGTACTGTTGCTAAATATAGAGAGCAGTTGGACATTCCTGTTGCTAGATTACGTAAAAAGATATAAGAATACGTTTATAAAACAGACTGGAGCAGCTATCAAATTTGATGTTAACTTACACTTTAATTTAAATTTATATAAAGATGAAATGGCTTATTAGAAGCATGTCGTTTATATTTCATCCAATAATAATGCCTGTATTGGCAGTACATTTTTATTTTAAAAAATCACCTAGATTTATACCAGAAGAAGTTGTCTTTGCAAAACTGGTGTCGCTTTCGATACTTTCAATAGCTTTACCAATACTTGTATATTTATTACTTAAGACTTTAGGCAAAACAGAATCAATTTACCTTAAAACCACTAAAGAAAGAATATTCCCTTTATTAATAAACTGTTTTATAGTTGGTTTATTAATTCTTCGAGTGTTTCCAATAGATCAAATCCCAGAATTATATTATTTTTTCTTAGGTATTTTAATATCTAATATGGCTTGTTTGATTTTAGTTTTAGCTAAATTTAAGGCTAGCATACACATGATAGCTACAGGAGGTGTGTTTATGTTTTTTATAGTATTTGCTATTCACTTTAGTGTAAACATTAATGGTAGTTTAGCATTAATGGCTATTATTACTGGCGCTGTTGCTACTTCAAGATTACAACTAAAAGCACACACTGTTAAGGAGTTATTAATAGGGCTATTAGTGGGTATAATCCCGCAATTAGTATTATTAAAGTATTGGTTATAATAAGTAAAACATCAATCCTACTTTGATGGTACTCATTTTAATTGGTTGATTATTAACAGTCGCATTATCAAACATATCGTTTAAACCATAATACAAATAAAAATTCCAAGTATTATAACCTGCACTAAACGTTAATCCATATTGTAGTTTATTAAAGATAGCGTTATTAGTAATTTTGATGTTACCTGTACTACCTTCATATTTTGTACCACTAGCAAAGACATAACCTACTTTTAAACCCGTATAAATTCGCCAAAAACTATATTCTGTAGGTGTAGACGTTCTCCATCGGTATTGTAAAGGTGCTTCTAATACATAAGTATAAATTTTATTCTTAGAATAATCCACAACATTACCATCTAATACAGCAAAGTTAACTTTATTATTATCCTCTGAAATAAATAAATTTTGATTATAAGAGTTGACAGATAGACCTAACCCAACTCCAATTGCTTTATTTCGGTTTACATTTATAGGCATATCTCTAATCACACCAAAGTGCAATCCGCTTGAAAACCCATTTTGAGACACATCATCTGGCTTATTACTTAGTAAGTTGTAAGTTATGCCTAAATAGAATTGATCCTCTCTGTATAGCGAGTCTATGACCTTTGTTTTAGTAATATCATCTTGTGCTAAAACAGCAGGAGATAAAAAAGGTATAATAAATAATAGCAGTAAATATTTCATCAGTAAAATTATTGCATAGTAAATAGTTGTTACAACATCTTAAGACTCTAATATAAATGAAAATAATATAATTACATAGCCTTATAAAAAACAAAAGGTGTTTTGAATATCAAAACACCTTTTGTTATAAAATTAAGAGTAATACTTATTTAAGTCCACTACCCTTTTTAGTAGTGTAATTAATTTTTAGTTGACCCACTTTACGTAACGCTTGTTCAATATCAGATACTAACCCCATGTTAGTTTCTTTATCTACTTTAAGCGCTGCAATTAATTGTGGTATCTCAGCTTCACGCTTAGAAGCACGCTCTGCAGCTATAAATGGAGCAATATCTTTAAGTTCAGCAAACTTATCGTTTAACTGGATCTTAGCTTCATCACCCATATTTTTATAACTATCGCTTGGCTTTCCAGCATAGATAAACATTACCAAGTTTTTCTGTCCTAGCTTTTCAGTTTCTGCAGCAGAAGGTAAATTATTTTTAATTTTCAAACTGTTGTCTCTCATTACGGTTGCTACCATAAAAAAGAATAATAGCATGAATACAATATCCGGTAAAGATGCTGTAGAAATAGCTGGCAACTCTTTGCTGCCTCCTTTTTTAAATTTTGACATAGTTTAATAATTATTTAGGTTCTGCTTTAGAGATAATTCTAGGATATTTATTCTTGATATTATCTATTTTCTCTTTTAGCTTTTCACTTTTAAATTGAGGTGAATTTGAGTCATCATAAGCACTTTCCATTTCTTTAAAAGAACGGTTGTAAAGCTTTTGGGCTAAACGCTCTCTTAACTCAGAGTAAGCACTTACTAACTGGTCATAAACTACAATAAAAGTTTCATAATCTGTAGCTCTAGAATGTGTTATAGAAACAATTGCTTTAGAAGGATGGTCAGACGATGCTGGATCCTTAGCGCCATTACAATAATCACATCTAGTACCTTCAGTTCCTTCTCCAGCACCATTATCAATAAATTTGATTGCTGCTGCTTTAAGGTCTTTAATTTTCATTAATTCCTCCTCAACCAACATTTGGTTATCCTTATTCAGCTCAACAGTAAAAATGTTTTTCTGCTTAATTTTAACCTCTGGTGGTGGCACATCTGGTGGTAATTTAGAACTAATACCAGAGTCTACCTCAATTGTTGTTGTAACTAGGAAAAATATTAATAATAAGAAGGCAATGTCAGCCATAGAGCCTGCATTAACTTCTGGTGCTGATCTTTTTGCCATAATTATTTTATTAATTTTTTAATACCTGAGAATAACATTGTCCCAGCAGCAGTTAATATTAGTATGTAAAATGCTACTAATCCTGCTCCTACTAATTTAGATTCTCCTTCAGTTGCTTCAATACCATTATAAAAATATTGATTAACATCTCCACCAGAAACAGCATAAGCTATTACTAATACTAAGATGAACGCTCCTAAACCAATTAAGGTGTTTTTAAGAGATTTACCTCCTGTTACTAAGTTTTTTATTACAAAAAACAATACAAATGCTAATACTAGTCCTAGAGTAATGTAAGCTATAATTGCCATAGGATCTACTATAGAAGTATCTCCATCTAAAGCTGCTGCTTTAATAGCATCATCTCCTTTTGCAATAATATTTACTAAAACACCAATACCAGCCAAACTCAATACTAAAGCAACTATTTTTAAAATCTTGTGCATAATCTTTAATTTTTTAAAGTTAGTTATTGAGTAAATTATTTTTTGTACTTAGTTAACATATCCATTAAGTTAATAGAAGAGTCTTCCATATCGTTAACGATACTGTCTATCTTAGCGATAATATAATTGTAAAAAATTTGTAATATAATTGCTACTATAAGTCCAAATACAGTAGTTAATAAGGCTACTTTAATACCTCCTGCTACTAATGATGGTTGCATATCTCCAGCTGCTTCAATTTTATCAAATGCTTGAATCATACCAATTACAGTTCCCATGAAACCTAACATTGGTGCTAAAGCGATAAATAAAGAAATCCAAGATACGTTTTTCTCTAACTGTCCCATTTGTACTCCTCCGTAAGCAACAACTGCTTTTTCAGCAGATTCTAAATCACCATCTGCTCTGTCTAAACCTTGGTAAAAGATAGAGGCAACTGGTCCTTTAGTGTTACGACATACTTCTTTAGCAGCTTCTAAACCACCAGATTGAAGTGCGTCTTCTACATCTTGAGTTAACTTTTTAGAGTTAGTTGTAGATAAATTTAAAAAGATAATTCTCTCTATAGCAATTGCTAATCCAAGAATTAAACATAAAAGTACTATCCCCATAAATCCAGGACCTCCTTCAATAAAACGTTTTTTAAGCTCTTGATGGAATGTTAAATCTCCACCTTCTGCAGTAGCTGCAGCAGCATTTGTGTCGTCTTGTGTAAGTACTACAGTAGTTGCAGTTGTCATTGCTGCGTTTGTAGTTGCATTTGCAGTTCCGAATACCATGATACACGCTATGGCTAGGATAGAAAATAATCTTTTCATTTTGTTGTTCTTAATTTTATTAGTTAAAGTGTTAAAGATATAAAAAAAATGTAATTAAAAATAAAAATAACTAAAAGAGCTTAAGAAAACCAATAAGTTTTCTTTTACTCTAAATTAATTATCAAAATATTTATAATTCAAATATTTTGCAGAGAGGAAGGGATTCGAACCCTCGATACGCTATTAACGCATACACGCTTTCCAAGCGTGCGCCTTAAGCCACTCGGCCACCTCTCTGTAATTACCACCAATTACAGTGGGGCAAATAACAAAAAAATATCTTAACGTTAAAATTTTGAAAGTTAATTTTAAGACATTTCTCCTCGTAATGAGGTTTCATATATGGTTTTGAACAAGTTAGGAGATATATTTTCTCCTAACAAATACATCAATTTACACAATGCTGCTTCTGTTGTGATGTCTTTTCCGGAAATTAATCCTATTCTTTTAAGTTTTTCGCTAGTTTCATACTGTCCCATCAAGACACTTCCACCAGAACATTGCGTGACATTTATAATAGGTATACCTTTATTTATGGTATCTTTTAATAATTGTAAAAACCAATCTTCTGTAGTACAATTTCCTGCGCCATAGGTTTCCAAAATCACACCTTTTAGTCCTTCTGTTTTAAAAATACTTTCTAGTATGTTTTTTGAGATTCCTGGAAACAGCTTTACTAAAGCGATATTTGAGTCTAAATTCTTGTGTACAATTAGGTCTTTTCTAGCATTTGGCTTAAATAAATACTCGTTATTTACTTTAAGATGTACTCCGCTTTCTGATAATTCCGGATAATTTAAGCTTGCAAATGCTTCAAAATGCTCAGCATTAATTTTTGTGGTACGATTAGCCCTGTACAATTTATATTCAAAATACAGTCCTACTTCCTTTATAACAGGTTTGTTGTAATATTGTAAAGATGCAATTTGTATTGATGTTATTAAATTTTCTTTAGCATCGGTACGTAAATCTCCAATTGGTAGTTGTGATCCTGTAAAAATTACTGGTTTTGCTAAATGCTCTAACATAAAACTTAATGCCGAAGCTGTATAACTCATAGTATCACTACCATGCAACACAACAAATCCGTCAAAAGCATCGTAATTTGTTTCGATAACTTCTGCAATTTGAACCCAGTATCTTGGCTCCATATTACTGGAGTCTATTGGCACTTCAAACGAATACGTCTCAATAGTACACTCTAACAATTTTAACTCTGGGATACGATCTAATAAGTTTTCAAAATCAAAAGCACGTAAAGCTCCTGTTTCTGGATCTTTTATCATACCTATGGTTCCGCCGGTATATATAAGGAGTATGTTTGGAATTGTTTTAGTCATTTATTTAGCTATTAGATGTTGGCTTTTAGCTTTTAGTTATATACCAAATATTGCTTTTGAGTTTTCTGTTGTAATTTCGGCAATTTTTTGTTCTGAAACTTGGTAAATCTCGGATAACTTTTCTACTACCTTAATTATATAACTACTTTCGTTACGTTTTCCTCGGTATGGTTTTGGTGCTAAATAAGGCGAGTCGGTTTCTAAAACAATATGTTTTAATTCTATTTGATTTAAAAACTGATCTATCTTACCGTTTTTAAAAGTTGCTACACCTCCAATTCCTAATTTCATGTTATACGAAATGGCTTGGTGTGCTTGTTCTAAATTTCCTGTAAAGCAATGGAAAATTCCGTATAAATCGTGTGCTTTTTCTTCTTCTAAAATTTCAAAAATGGCGTCAAAAGCTTCACGACAGTGTATTACAATTGGTAATTGATGTTGTTTTGCTAGTTTTATTTGCTGTCTAAACGCGTCTTGTTGAATTCCTAAAGTGGTTTTGTCCCAGTATAGGTCTATACCAATTTCTCCTACTGCATAAAATTTATGTTGGTTTAGCATTTGGGTGACGTGTGCTAACTCCTCTTTATAATTTTCTTTTACATGGGTTGGGTGTAAGCCCATCATTAAAAACACATTTTTTGGATAGTCTTTTTCTAATTGTAACATGCTTGCAGTATATGTACTGTCTATTGCTGGAATAAACAATCTAGAAACACCCGCCTCCAATGTGCGTTGCATCATCGCTACTCTGTCTTGGTCAAAAGCTTCGCTGTATAAATGTGTATGTGTGTCTGTAATTATCATGCTGCAAAAATAAAAAAGTCATCATGGATATGATGACTTTTAAGCAAGTATTTTATTGTCTTAACTATTATAGGTTAAACTGTATTATTGTAATTTTTTTAATAATTTGGAGGCTTGATTAAAATCATCTGCATCTTCTGGAATTGTCTTTAAAATAGCAATACACTCTGCTTCTTTATCTTGTTTTAATTTGCTTAATGCTAAGTACCACTTGGCCCTGTGGTTATAGGCTGAGTTTCCTTCTGAGATTGCATATAAAATAGTTTCCGCTTTAGCGAAATTATCCAACTCTATATTGGTAATTGCATAATAAAAATTAAACTCTACGTTTTCTGGATCGTTTTGTAGCAGCTCTACCAAATACGTTTTAGCTTTTTCATACTCCTTATTATTAAAGGCTTTGGTCGTTTTAATTAACAATCCAATATTACCTTCTGTTCCTCTTACAGAAAAATCTACAGTATCATGTGTATTAAAGTCCGAATAACTAGCGCCACTAGAAAATTGATTATACACAAAAAAGCCCATTATTAAAGCTATACTAGCTGCTATTGCAAACTTGTAAATATTAAAGGAATTTTTAACTTGGATTGGATTTTCTAGATCATCTAATTTTGTAAAATATCTGTTAGAAATACTGTCTAAATTGGCTATAAAATCTGAGGTTTTATCTTCATTACTAATTTCATGCTCTAAATTATCAGATAAGTCTTTATAAATAGTAAATACTTTTTTAAACTCAGGGTCTGAAGCTAGTCTGGATTTAAAAGCAGCATGCTCTTCTTTAGGTAAATCACCTGACAAATAGGTTTCAAATAGGATGTAATCTTGTTCTTGCATAACATTAATAATTAAGTTGATTAAATGTTGGCGACTCTTGAACTAACTTAGTTAATTGACCAATACAAAGCGATTTTTTCTTTCTTGCGTAAGCATAACTTACATCTAGACTTTTTGCTACTTCTTCCATTGATTTAATTTTAAATGTAGCTTTTAACAAATCTTTGCAGGCCTCTCCTAGTTTTTGAAACATCTCATTAAACAGGGCTTGTTTACCTTCAAATACAGAAGTTTCAAAAGACAATTCTTGTGCGTCGTCATCTTTAGATAGCACTTCTTCATTAATTGTTACCTCTTTATTTGTACTTTTTTTTAAATGATTTAACCATTTACGTTTACACAGTAAAAAAAAATAAGCATCAAAAGGACAGGTTAATTTTAATTTTTTTTGATTACCTTGATTGTAAATTGTAATTATAGTTTCCTGAATAATGTCTTGTGCATGTTCTGCATCGCCACTATTCTGTTTTATATAATTAACCACTTTAGGCGCAAACTTATCATATATAGCCTGTATGATAAAAGAGTTGTTGGCTACTAACCCATCAACATACTTCTGGTCTTCGTGTATTTTTTTTTCGCTCATATGCCCTTTGTTTACTACGAATTTAAAAAAACTTAACAAAACAAGGGTAACAAATTTTAAATGGTTTTGATATAAGGGTGTAACAGTCAAAAATTTGACATCACACACAAACTAAAAAACAAACAATTTAAAACTTAGAAATTATGAGACATTCAATTTTAATTATCGCAACTGTAGTATTAGGATTAATAAATGTAAATGCTACCAATTTAAACACAACTATTAACAGTGAAACATCTGTAGAAATTTTAAAAGACGAATTAATCCAAGTTTACGACTGGGTAGTAATTACAACAAACGGTGAGTTTTCTGGAACTGCAACCACATTATTTGAAGCTAAAAAAAGATCAAACATTGTCGGACAAAATGAAGTAGTATTAGAACGTAAAATCACAAACTACTATGTTTTAAAAAGCGAATTACTAAAAAAAGACAGTCGTGTATTTTTCTGGGAAGTTAAAAGCGAAAAAGGATATGCCAAAGGTTTTTCTACTACTGAAGTTGCTGCAAAGCAAATGATAAAACTAGTTGCAAATGGAGATATTATTTCTCATAAAATTATTGCAAGCGGAAATAAAAAATAAATAAAACACCAAAACAGGGTAACAATTAAGCTACCCTGTTTATATAAAGATGAATAACCATAAAAACAGATATTATGAAAACTTTAAAAACAATTTTCGGAACACTTTTTATGATTACACTACTATTTACTAGCTGTGATCCTAATGATGACAACAACGATTTTGACAATACTAATGTACCAGCAACTGCTCAAGAATTTAAAAACATTAGAGAAGCAGCATTAGCAAATCACACACAAAATTTTGACTTTAATGCAGAAGATGGTAATGTAACTTTTACATCTACTAACGGAGTGCAAATTAACATTAATGGTAATTGCCTAACCTTAAACGGAAACGCTGTTACTGGAAATGTAGACATTGAATATCTAGAGCTTTTTGAAAAAGGAAACATGTTAACTACAAACAAGCCAACAATGGGTGAAATGCCAAATGGGGATAAAGCCTTATTGATTTCTGGAGGTGAGTTTTTTATTGAAGCTACACAAAATGGAGTAGCATTAGACACCAATTGTAACATCCAATTAATTGTACCTAACAGTTTAACAGGTGGAGCTGATCCAGCAATGACCTTATGGGAAGGCACTATTGACAATGAAGATAACTTAACTTGGGATGAAGTTGAAGATGCAACTGGACAAGGTGGTGTATTTGTAGAAGGTGGAGAGTACTACGCCTTTTTAGGACAATTTGGATGGTCTAATATAGATCGTTTTTACAACGACCCTAGACCAAAAACATTAATCCAAGCACAAGCACCAGTAGGTTACAATTTTACAAATAGCGCAATCTACTTATCTTATGACGGAGAAGATTCTGGATTAGCCTCTTTAGATACCTATGATGGAACTTTAAACTTATTTAGCGAGCATTATGGTCAAATCCCAATTGGTTTAGAGTGTCACGTCATTTTTGCAACAGAAGACAACGGAATGTGGAGATATGCTGTAAAAGCTGTTACTATAGTTGCTAACGACATTATCACTTTTGACCTAAGCGAGACAAACGTCTTAACAGAAGCTCAATTTGTAGACATAATAAATGCACTACCATAATTAGACTCCTACTTTAAATTGGTGGTAAATTAAAAGCCAGAAATTAATTTTTCTGGCTTTTTTTTTATTTAAATCATAGACTTAAATAGGGGTTTTATTTATCCAAATCAACTACTTATCGATTAACAAATGTATATCTATAATTTTATCACTAAATTTAATCTCTAAACCAATCCTATAATGAAAACTATAATCGCTATAATTTTTACAATAAGTTTTACATCCTTAAGTTTTGGACAAGATACTGCTATTGACTCCACAAGACGTACAGCAACCATCCAGCATAAAATAGTTGGAAAACAAGTACAATTCTCGCCAAATGCACCTACATTAAATCAAATTGCAGGCGCACCAAAAGCTTTTTACACTAATTACTGGGAGTTTGGAGACGGGACTTATAGCAAAGAAAACAACCCAACAAAAACCTATAAAAAAACTGGAGAATACGAGGTCAGACTCTGGGCAACCAATAATTACGACACAGGAAAACCTCCAACTACACGACCAAAAAAAATTAGAATTGATAATGCAGACAACACCCATCAAGATCAGGCGTCCATGGACAATGCTATCGACTTACAACGTAACCGAGAGCCAATGCCTGAAGAAGAAATAGTCGTAATTTTTAAATACAAAAACACTAAAGATTACACTACTAACGGTAAACTATTTTTATTTTACAACGAAACCAAATATAGCGATGCTAATTTTAAAATAACAGACACAAGAACCCACAACGGTGAGACGCCAATAGAAAACGACAATCTAGTTTACACCTCAAAACCAGAAAACAAAGCTTATTACGCTTCCGCGGAAACTAAAAGCTTACGTACCTATATTACACCACAAGACTCTACAGAAAAACAAAACTTACCACTGACACTTGCAGATGCCAAAGCAAACTATAAAAATTCAAGTCAGCTAAGCTTTAGCAACATGCAACCCAATGAAGAGCGCAATGTATTTTACACCTTAAAAACAACACCAGAAATGCTTAAGGATACAAGCGCGATAATAAGTGTAAGGGGCGTATATATTCCGGATGATAATTATGACAACCATAACGTAAAAGATATGGAAATGGAGATTGTAACCTCCCATGACCCAAATAAAATGTCCTCAAACGCAACGTATTTAAATTATAGATTAGTCCGTTTTAAAAAACCAAAATTTAAAATTAGATTTCAAAACAATGGAGAAGGTCCAGCTAACACCATAAGACTAGAAACTGACATACCTGATATGTTTGATAAAACATCAATTAAGGTTTTGGACATGTATCCAAAAGTAAAAATTTGTCCAAAATACGAAGTAGAATACAGTTGTTTGGATACTACCTACACTAAAAAACAAGCCATATTTACTTTTAAAAACATCTATCTTCCAGGTAGCGAGCAAAAAAATGTTAAGGAATATGACTCAACTAAAGGGTTTGTGAAATATCAGATTAAGTTTGGAAAAGATTTTCATAAGCAAAAAACCAAATCTAGAACTGCCATTATTTTTGACAAAAACGATCCGATAATCACCAACTACTCTACCACGCGGTTTTTACCAGGGATATCCATTGGTGCAAAAGCGGGATATAATATGTTTACAGATTTAGACAACTCAAAAAGTTATTTTGTTGGCGCAACGGTTTCTCCTTACAAATCCTACAAATGGTACTGGCAGGTAGAGCTTTTAAACAGCTTACATAACTACGATGGACAATCCAATTTTACCAATACGTTTATACCAGAGACAGCAACAGGTTTTGCGTATTGGGAACGCAAAACAACTAACACAACTTTTGAAAACATTGATTGGGAAATACCTGTTCTTGCTAGGTACAATGTTAATAATTACATTGGTTTAGGAGCCGGACTACAGGGTATGTTTTCTATTAGTGAGAAAAACGAAACTACAACTACCAGAGCCTATTATGAAGATCAAGAAGGCACTTTAGCAGTACCAAACATAGAGCCTACAACCACAACTAGTTCTGAAAAAAATAGCTTCACAAATTTTAGAACGGGATTCTTAGTGGAAGCTACAGCTGGTTTTGCTAGAATTGGACCAAGTATTGGGGCGCGTTATGTTTTCAATTTTAAAGAAAACTACAACTACATGCAGTTTTATGCCATTTGGAAATTTTAAATTTTTAGATGAAATATAGCCTTATCATATTCTTTTTTTTTGTCTTCGGAAACTGTTTTTCGCAAGACTTAGAAGAGGCTATTTATGTTGCAACGGAAACATTTAATGCAGATAGAAATCCAAAAACTTATTCCGTTTTATTAAAAAACGAAGCTAGTTTTAAATCAAAATTAAGTACAAAAGACGACTATTTTGCTTACCTATTTTTACTAGTAAACAAAGCCAATTATTTAGAAAAAACTAATCAGCAAACAAAAGCAATTGCTACTTACGAGACTGCTTTAAACCTTTATAACAAACAAAAACTTGACAAAACATTTGTTTACGACATTACGGAATTCTGCTTAAAACCTTTAGGAATTTTATATAATCAAATTGGAGATTATACTAACGCCGAAAACACAATTAAGCATTATATTTTTTTAGCAGAACAGCAAAAAAACATACCACATAAAATTAGTGGCTCTATTAACTTGGCCCGACTATATTTTACAATCGGGAAATATAAATCTGCTAAAGACGTAGCAAATAATGGCTTAGAGATTAAAGGCGCAACGGACTTACAAAAGCAAATGCTTAAACGTATAATCACCGATAGTACTATTAAAGGTGCTTCGTCAAAATCCAACAGTACAAATCCTATAGTTTTAGAAACTAATTCTGATAATGACATCAACTACCAGCTGGCTTTAAAAAACAAGGATTATAAAAAAGCTTTAGCTTTTTTTAAATTAAAATATTCTCAACTAAATACAGAAGGCTTAACAGCTAGAGATCAAGCAAAATTAAAGGTAGAACATGCTCAAATTTTATACAAATTAAATGATTTTAATAATGCTTTAATGCTATTAAAACAGGCATTAAATATATTATTACCAAACTACAACCTTAAAGTGCTTCCCGAAAAAGAAGACCTATATCCAGAAAACACATTTATTGATATTTTTGATTTATTAGCAAGATTACAAACCAATCCAAATAACACCTTAGCCTGTTACGACTTAAGCTTTTATGTCTCTAATTTGCTCACTCAAAATATAACGTCTCAGGAAGCCAAACTAATACATTTAAGTGCCAACAGAAACCGAAGCGAATTATGTATAAACTTGCTGTTTGACACTTATCAAGCCACAAAAGACACAACAACAATTATAAAAGCGTTTGATTACGCTGAAAAAAATAAAGCTTCTATTTTAAAAGAAACGATAGGCAAAAAAACGCTATTTCAATTACATCCTAATGATAGCCTATTAATAAAAGAACAATCTTATTTACTTAAACAAGAGCGTCTAACTAACGATTTAATTAAAGCCCAATACCAACAAAATGCAAATCAGATCGATTTAATAAGTCAAGACCTAACAAATGTTAGTGTCACTTTAAAACAATTAAAATCTAAGATTAACAAAAGATATCCTGATGTAGATAATACATCTATTGATTTTACCAGGCTTCAACAAAAACTTAAAAAAGACGAAGCTATTTTAGTCGAGTATTTTTATGGTGTAAACAATGTGTTTCAGTTTACAATATCTGACACAGGTTTTGATTTAATTAGAATAGAAAAAAATACTTTATTTGATTCAAGTATTGCTAATTATATAGATTATTTTAATAATTCTTCAGTAATAAATAATAACATCCAACAGTTTACAACAGATGCGTTGCTGTTATATAAGTTATTGCAATTTGATAAAACTGCGACTTATAAAAACGTGGTTGTGATAACGGATGGCTTTTTAAATTTTATTCCTTTTGAAAGTTTATTAACTCAAAATACAACTACAAAAAGCTATTCTAAAATGCCTTTTGTAGCTAAAAATCAAGCATTAGCCTATAACACAAGCGCTTTATTTTATTTAAACAACAGGCCTTTTAAATATAGTAATACGGTTTTAGGAGTTTTTCCTGTATTTGACAACAGTAATTCTAAACTTACCTACTCGTTAAACGAAGCTGAAAGCATAGATAAAGCAACAAACGCAAAGTTTTTAATGTACGATTCTGCTACAAAAAACGATGCTTTGCAGCAAGCAAAAAACTATAGTGTATTACATTTATCCACACACGCTACTAGTGGATCATTTACCGTACCTGCAAATATAGATTTTATTGATCAAAAATTATTTTTAAACGAATTATACAGCCTAAACCTAAATAATAATTTAGTGGTTTTAAGTGCTTGCGAAACTGGTATAGGGAAACTACAAAAAGGAGAAGGCAGCATGAATTTGGCTAGAGGATTTCAATATGCTGGTGTGGAGAATTTATTATTTTCACTTTGGAAAATTAATGATTTATCAACCTCTCAGTTAATGGCTTTGTTTTATAAAAATTATAGTAAAACAGAGTCTGCCTTTAAAGCTAATCATTTATCAAAGGTTGATTATTTAGAGGATAATAGTATTTCAAACATTAAAAAATCACCATATTATTGGAGTGCTTTTATCTATTATGGCGATTTAACACCAGAAAAGCCATCTAATTTTTTAAAATCCATCCTTTTTACTTTTATTGGTTTAGGGATTGCTTTACTTTTAATACTTATAATACGTAGACGTAAAAATGGACAACACGCTTAAAGACTTTTTATTTGCAAAAAATTATATAAGAGTCAAATTAAAACTTACAAAGACCAATCATTTTGAAATTAAGGCATCAATAAATGGTGTAAAAGGATTGTTTATTTTAGACACAGGTGCATCTAATAGTTGTGTTGGATTTGAAGCTACAGAAAAATTTGTGCTAAATAAAGTTAAGGATTCTAAAATCCTTGCTGCTGGAGCTGGCGCAACTAATATGCCTACCCAAGTTTCTAAAAAAAACACCATAGCAATAGGGCGACTAAAAATAAAAGAATCTGCTTTAGTATTATTTGACTTAAGTCATGTTAATGCTGCTTTAGTACATCATAATGGACAACCTGTAGATGGTATTATTGGTGCCGATATATTAAAAAAAGTGAAAGGAATTATTGATTATGAAAAAAAACATTTGTACTTAAAAAAATTAGTCTAGAGACTTATTTTTATTTAATTTTATTAGCTACAAATCAACCTACAAAACGACCAAAAATATATGAGTGCATCAATTGTTATAGCAGATGACCATCCATTAATGTTAAGAGGACTCTCTGACTTTATTACCTCAAGAGGTTTTAAAATAATTGGAAGTGCAGAAGATGGTCAGACAGCATACAACCTTATTATCAAACTTAAACCTGACATTGCATTATTAGATATTAGAATGCCAAAAATGACAGGTATAGATGTTGCTGAAGCCTGTTTTAAAAACGAATTGGACACTAAAATAATACTTATAACATTTGATAATGAGGAGCATTTATTTGATAAAGCACGTGCCTGCAATGTATATGGTTATATTTTAAAAGAATTTGCTGTTGAAGAAATAGAAACATGTATTGCACATGCTTTAAAAGGAGAACCTTATTTTAGTGAAGAGATTGCCTCTTACCTTAATGCTAAGGTAACCTATTCTAGTTCAAACTTAACAGAAATGCTTACCCCAACCGAAATTAAAGTGGTTAAGTTATTGTCTGAAAAACTAACTACAACAGAAATTGCAGAACAACTAATGAGCTCTCCAAGGACTATTGAAAAACACAGAAGTAATATTGTTAAAAAATTAGATTTAAAGAAATCTCATAATGAGCTAATGCTTTGGGCTAACATGAACAAAGAAGTATTAAAGCATATATAACTGGATAAAAATACGTAGTTCTACGTATTTCATATGTCGATAATGTGTTATACCTTAGCAGTGCTATTAAATCAATTTTAGGGAAATTGAGAAAGCTCTAAAACAGACAACTTGTTTTGGAGCTTTTTTTTGAACACGTCCCAAATAAAAAATACGTACCCCTACGTATTTCACAACTCAATTATATCATATACCTTAGCAGTGCTATTAATCATAATATATAAAAATTAAAAAGCTTTAAAACCGTCAATTGTTTTAAAGCTTTTTTTGATTTTACTCCAAATAAAAATACGTAGTTCTACGTATTTCATATATCAATAATAGATTATATCTTTACATTGCTATTAATCAATTTATGGGAAAATTGAGAAAGCTCTAAAACAGACAAACTTGTTTTGGAGCTTTTTTTTAAGCAAAACCCAAATAAAAATACGTAGTTCTACGTATTTCACATGTCAACAATACACTTTACCTTTACAATGCTATTAATTAGTTCTTAGGGAGAATTATTTAACGAAAACTCTGCATTGTAATGATGCAGAGTTTTTATTAATCATTAAAATTATGGACATAGAAAAACGAACACAAGAACAAAACAGAATTATTACTGTTTGTATTATCATACTGTCAGTAATTTTAATCAGTTTTAATTTATTTATTTATTTTAATAAGTAAGCATAAAAAAAGGGAGCAACAATGTTGCTCCCTTTTTTTATATAATTATAACTTGTTAAAGTTCTAATGCTTTTTTAACATCATTATCCATTAGTAATTCTATTGGATTTTCTAATGCTTCTTTAACAGCAACTAGGAAACCTACACTTTCTTTACCATCAATAATTCTGTGATCATAAGATAATGCTACATACATTATTGGTCTAATAACAACCTCTCCATTAATAGCTACAGGACGTTCAACAATGTTATGCATACCTAAAATCCCACTTTGAGGAGGGTTAATAATTGGTGTAGACAACATACTACCAAAAACACCACCATTAGATATAGTAAATGTTCCTCCAGTCATTTCGTCTACAGTTATTTTTCCGTCTCTAGCTCTAATTGCTAAACGTTTTACTTCAGACTCAACTCCTCTAAAAGTTAAGTTTTCAGCATTTCTAATTACTGGTACCATTAATCCTTTAGGTCCAGAAACAGCAATACTTATATCAACAAAGTCAAAGCTTTTCATTTCCTTACCATCAATCATTGAGTTGACCGCTGGATACATTTGTAATGCTCTAACCACTGCTAACGAGAAGAAAGACATAAACCCTAATCCTACACCATGTTTAGCTTTAAACTCCTCTTTATATTCTTTACGCAGAGCAAAAATAGGAGACATATCTACTTCGTTAAAAGTAGTTAACATTGCTGTGGTGTTTTTAGCTTCAACTAAACGTTCTGCTACTTTACGACGTAACATAGACATTTTAGAATTAGAAGACCCACGGTTTCCTCCTGTTGGAGTCCCCATAGATGGTACTGCATTTACAGCGTCATCTTTAGTGATACGACCATCTTTACCAGTACCAGAAATTGTAGAAGCATCAATATTTTTTTCTGCTAATATTTTCTTAGCTGCTGGACTTGCTGTACCAGAAGCATAAGTATCAGCTTTTGGTGCTTCAGCTTTAACAGCTTCTGCTTTTGGAGCAGTTTCAACTTTTTTATCTTCTTTTGCTGGTGCATCTCCTTCTGGTGCTTTTGCACTAGTATCAATTAGACAAACTACTTGTCCAACTGCTACAGCGTCACCTTCTTCCGCTTTAAGTGTTATAATACCACTAGCTTCCGCAGGCAACTCCAAAGTTGCTTTATCACTATCTACCTCAGCAATAGCTTGATCTTTTTCTACATAATCACCATCTTGAACTAACCATTCTGCTATTTCAACTTCTGTGATAGATTCGCCTGGAGAAGGCACTTTCATTTCTAAAATCATCGTAATGTAATTTTATATTGTTGTGTTATTTTTTCTTTTTTATTGAATTTACTTGAAAAAATTCAAGTTTATTATCAGTTCCAACCATAAAGTAAGCATTATAAATTCCGTTTTCAAAATTAATAATATAATTATGACCTGAACGAACTGTATCTGTATAATCTATTGATTTTATTTTACCTAGAGCTTCTCTATTAACTTCTTCTTTAAAAAAAGCTTTAGTTTTTTCTAGGGTTAAAACCTTTTTAAAATCATCATTAAACATGTTAAAGATGCTAACTATATTACCTTCGTTATAATTATTTTGAAATTCTGAAACTACTTGTTTATAAATTGCTTGCTCTTGGGCAAACCCTATTGAAGTAATTAGTAGTGTTAGAATTAAAAGTAACTTTTTCATGTTTATAGTTTATTTAGCTTAACGCTGGTTATTTTTTGTTTTGTCAAATACAAAATCTATAACTTCTTTATGACGTTTTTTAGAACGCACTGAACTACCTGCTGCTGGCGCACCATAAGGACGTCTTGATGCTAATCTAAATGTTTTAGCTTCATCTAAATGCATTAACATGTGTGCATAAGCCCCCATGTTTCTAGGCTCTTCTTGTGCCCAAACAATATCCTCTGCATTTTTATATTTACTTAAAGCTGCTTTAATTTCTTGTATTGGTAATGGAAATAATTGCTCTATTCTTACCAATGCAACATCATCACGTTTTAAGTTTTCACGTTCTTCATCTAAATCGTAATAAAATTTACCAGTTAAAAATACTAGTGTTTTTACTTTATCTGCTTTTACAGATTTATCATCTATAAATGTTTGGAACGTTCCGTTTGCAAATTCTTCTATAGTACTTACACATTTTGGATGACGCAATAAACTTTTTGGTGTAAACACAATTAATGGTTTACGATAGTTAGTTTTCATTTGACGTCTTAATAAGTGGAAAAAGTTTGCTGGAGTCGTACAATCTGCAACAAACATATTATCCTTAGCACATAATTGTAAATAACGCTCCATACGTGCTGAAGAGTGCTCTGCACCTTGCCCTTCATAACCATGAGGTAATAACATGACTAGTCCGTTTTGAGTTTTCCATTTATCTTCACCTGCAGATATGTATTGGTCCAACATGATTTGGGCACCATTACTAAAATCTCCAAATTGTGCTTCCCATATGGTTAATGTA
Organism: uncultured Olleya sp.; assembly: GCA_947503885.1. Classification (GTDB taxonomy): domain Bacteria; phylum Bacteroidota; class Bacteroidia; order Flavobacteriales; family Flavobacteriaceae; genus Olleya. Next base: position 194,535 of record CANNFD010000002.1, read on the forward strand.
TTTGGACTTGCCATAGCATATCCATAATCAAAACCTACAACTCCGTACTCTGACAGTAATGAGTTGTATATATAAAACTTACCTTGCTTATCGTTGATTTGGTTAAGCAGTAAAATTTCTTCTTCACTATCCTCAACCTTTACCACTGCGTGTCTATGAGAAAAAGTACCACGCTCTACATCTTGACCAGAAATACGTACGTTATACCCTTCGTCTAAAAGTGTACCATAAGCTAAATGTTCTGCCATAGCCCAGTCTAGTCTGTTTTCGTCAAACATAGTTTGACGGTCATTGATTAGACGTTCAATTTTTCTAATAAACTTTTTATCTTTTGGTAAGTTAGAAATTACTTTAGTTATTTCTGCTAATTTTTTAGAAGAGGTAGTTGTATCTACCTTTTGCATCATAGCGGTTTCATCTACTTGCGTAAAATCCTTCCATTGTTCTTCCATAAAAGGAGTGATGACCGTTTTGTCCTCTTTACGAGAATCTTCTAATTTTTCTTCTAAACTAGACTTGTAGTTAGTTTCTAGTTGTTTAACGTAAGCTTTATCAATTATCCCTTGGGCAATTAACTTCTCAGCATAAATATCTCTAGGGTTAGAGTGTTTTGAAATTGCCTTATATAATTTAGGTTGTGTAAATCTAGGCTCATCCCCTTCATTATGACCATATTTTCTATAACCTAATAAATCAATAAACACATCGCGCTTAAAATTCATTCTAAAGTCTAAAGCAAAAAGCATTGCGTGTACAACTGCTTCTGCATCGTCAGCATTAACGTGCAGTACTGGCGACAAAGTTACTTTAGCAATATCTGTACAATAGGTACTTGATCTTGCATCTAAATAATTTGTTGTAAAACCAACTTGATTATTTACTACGACATGTATAGTTCCGTTAGTTTTATAACCATCTAACTGTGCCATTTGCACAACCTCATAAACTAATCCTTGACCTGCAATAGCAGCATCGCCATGCACTACAATTGGTAATACTTTACTAAAATTATCGCTATAATAATTGTCTTGTTTTGCTCTAACTATACCTTCTACTACTGCTCCAACCGTTTCTAAATGCGAAGGGTTTGGTGCAATACTTAAGTTAATTTTTTTACCTGTATCTGTTTTGCGGTTACTTGTCCAACCTAAGTGGTACTTAACATCTCCATCAAATACTTCTTGTTCGTAATCTTTTCCATCAAACTCGCTAAAAATATCTTTTGCAGATTTACCAAAAATATTTGTTAAGGTACTTAATCGTCCTCTGTGAGCCATTCCCATTACAAACTCTTCAACGCCAAGTTCTGCTGCTTTTTCAATTACTGCATCTAAACCAGGGATTAAAGACTCTCCTCCTTCTAAAGAAAAACGTTTTTGACCAACATATTTTGTATGTAAAAAACTTTCAAACGAAACTGCTTCGTTTAATTTTTTAAGGATATGTTTTTTTTGTTCTTCAGAAAAATTAGGTTGATTATCGTTAATATTAAGTTTGTTTTGAATCCACTGAATCTCATCAGGTTTTCTTATATACATATACTCGACACCAATAGAATCGCAATAAATACTATCTAAATGTCTTATAATTTCGCGAAGTGTTTGCGAACCAATTCCTAATGTTTCACCAGCATTAAATGTTGTATCCAAATCCGACTGAGACAAACCAAAATTTTCAATTGCTAATGTTGGTTCATATTTTCTACGGTCTCGAACGGGATTGGTTTTAGTAAATAAGTGACCTCTTTCTCGATAGCCATTTATTAATTTTACAACCTGAAACTCTTTAGTTAGGTTCTCGGAAACATGCTCGCAAGAAAAATCCTCTGGCATGTCACCAGTCTGTCCAAAACTTTCAGAACCAAAGTCGTAACCTTGAAAAAAGGCTCTCCAACTAGGCTCTACTGAGTCTGGGTTTTTTAAGTATTGATCGTATAAATCAGCAAAGTATGCTGTATGTGCTGCGTTTAAAAAAGAGTATTTATCCATTATTTTCTTTAAGACGTGTTCGCTTCAACAAAATTTTATCAAAAATACAACATTTACTAAATATAGAGATGCTTTTATTATATTTATAACATTATAAAACCTCTAAATTAATTATTATGAATATTAAACTAGTTAACACCCCTAAAATTATTGTTTTATCATTAATAGCGTGTTTTTTTATAACTTTTGCTAATGCTCAAGATGATTTACCTAAACAAAAAAGCGAATTTTGGAAAAAAGTGCGTTTTGGAGGTGGGTTAGGTTTAAGTACTGGTAATAATTTTTTTAGCGCTACTTTAGCACCAAGCGCCATTTACCAATTTGATAATAATTTTGCTCTAGGTTTAGGATTAAACGGTACTTATAACAAAAGTAAAAACTACTACAAATCAACTATATTAGGAGCTAGTCTTCTAGGATTATTCAATCCTATTCAAGAAATACAACTATCTACCGAATTTGAACAACTAAATGTAAATCGTCAATTTGAAGGCCCATTTGCAAGCACACCAGATAGCAACTATTGGGTACCTGCTTTATTTGTTGGCGCTGGATACAGAACAAAAAATGTTACTGCCGGTCTTAGATATGATTTACTATATGACGACACAAAAAGCATATATGCAAATGCTTTAATTCCATTTGTGAGAGTGTATTTTTAAAAAAATCACTCATAAAAAATAAATTCAAACCTTTCTGCACTTCTAGCAGGAAGGTTTTTTTTTATGACATTACATTAATCGTTTTAATTAAGATAAAAAACTCCTAAATATGACATTTGTCATATTTTAAAGATTATTGTGTTAGTATTTTTGTTGAATAAAATTTAAACAACATGAAGACAACACTAAAATTAATGACTGTATTATTTATCACCCTAATTGTTAGTTGTGGCGGTAAAGAAGAAAAGAAAAAAGAATCATTCTCTTACAAAAAGAAAGAAACAACAGAACAAACCACTACAAAAAAAGAAGCAAAAGTTAAACCTTCTGAAAAAATTGATTTATCAAACAAAGGTGTTGGACCTATCAAGTCGGTTGAGTTAGCAGCAGTAATAGACCAAGAAATGGTGACTCTTGGAGCTGATGTATTTAAAAAAATGTGTACAGCATGTCACAGAACAGACAAAAAATTTATAGGCCCAGCTCCAGCAGGAATCTTAAAACGTCGTTCTCCAGAATGGATTATGAATATGATTTTAGCTCCTGAAAAAATGGTTAAAGAAGACCCATTAGCTAAAGAGTTATTAATGGAGTTTAACGGATCACCTATGGCTAATCAAAACCTAAGTGAAAAAGACGCTAGAGCTGTATTAGAATATTTTAGAACCTTGGAATAATCCAAAGTAATAACCAATCAAAAACTTATACAAATAGTCATGAAAACTTTAAAAATAATTTTTTTTACATGTATTTGTTTAGCTTTTGTTTTTGCTTGTAAAAACGAAAACAAAGACGCGACATCGACCTCTACAGTTACCCAAACTGACAACACATCCGGTGAAAGATCTGGTCAAGCTTTTATTGAAGATGATGGTTCCACACCTAATATATTACAAATTGCAATTGGCTCTAAAGACCACACAACTTTAGTTGCAGCAGTACAAGCTGCACAACTAGAAAATGCTTTAGTAAACGCAGGACCTTTAATGGTTTTTGCGCCAACTAACGAAGCTTTTGCTGCATTACCAGATGGTACAGTAGACAACTTACTAAAACCAGAAAACAAAGATGCATTAGCTAATATATTAAAGTACCACGTTACTCCTGGAAACTATTCTAAAGATTTTTTAAAGAAATTTAAAAAATTAGGTCAAGCTAATAATAGCTATGTAAAAGTAGAAGTTGTAGATGGAGAACCAATGATTGGAGGTGCTAAAATCATTGCAAGTGTACCTGCAGGGAACGGTATAATTCACGTCATTGACAAAGTATTATTACCTCCTACAGAAGAATAGAAAAACACTAATTAAAATCACACAATAATGAAAAAAATAATAACATCAACAATTGCACTTGTAGCTATTCTTGCTTCATTTACAAGTTGTAACAACTCAAGTAAATCTAGCAACTCCGGAGCTTTATCAAGCAACAATGCAGAAAAAGTATATATAGCTCCTGGAGAACACGATTCGCATTACGCATTTATATCAGGAGGGTATAGTGGTAACCTTACAGTTTACGGTTTACCTTCTGGAAGAATGTTTAAAGAAATTCCAGTATTCTCACAATTTCCAACAAATGGTTATGGGTATTCTGAAGAAACAAAACCTATGTTAGAAACATCTTTTGGGCCTATCCCATGGGACGATTCGCACCACCCAGATATTTCTCAAACTAATGGAGAATTAGATGGTCGTTGGATTTTTATTAACGGTAACAACACACCACGTATCGCAAGAGTTGGTTTAAGATCTTTTGAAACAGAAGAAATTATTGAAATCCCTAACAGTGCCGGTAACCATAGTTCTTCTTTTATTACAGAAAACACAGAGTATGTGGTTGCAGGAACACGATTTTCTGTTCCAGTACCGCAACGTGATATGCCAATTAAAGACTATAAAGGAAACTTTAAAGGTGCTTTAACTTTTATTTCTGTAGACCCAGAACATGGTCACATGGACATTAAATTTCAAATACTAATGCCAGGATTTAACTACGATTTATCGCATCCTGGACGTGGAAAATCTCATGGATGGTTCTTCTTTACCACGTATAATACTGAAGAGGCAAGCACGCTTTTAGAAGTTAACGCCTCTCAAAACGATAAAGATTTTATTGCAGCAATTAACTGGAAAAAAATTGAAGAATATGTAAATAATGGTGGTGGTAAAATGATGCCAGCAAATTATGCGCATAACTTAATGGATGAGTCTACACATACTGCTACTACTACTATGAAAAAAGAAGTACGTGTAGTAAACCCAATAGATGTTCCTGGAGCAGTATATTTTTTACCAACACCAAAATCACCTCATGGTTGTGATGTAGATCCATCTGGAGAGTATATTGTAGGTAATGGTAAATTATCAGCTAACTTAACAGTACACTCATTTACAAAAATGCTAGATGCAATTGAAAAAGAGAAATTTGCAGGTGAAGCTTATGGTATTCCAATTTTAAACTTCGAAGACGTTTTAGCAGGTTCTGTTGAACAACCAGGATTAGGGCCTCTACATACTGAGTTTGATGGTCAAGGAAATGCATATACTACATTCTTTATCTCTTCCGAAGTTGTAAAATGGAAATTAGGTACTTGGGAGGTTATTGATAGAAAACCAACGTATTACTCTGTTGGTCACTTAACAATTCCTGGAGGAAACTCTGCAAAACCTTTTGGTAAATATATGTTTGCTATGAACAAAATTACTAAAGACCGTTATTTACCAGTTGGTCCAGAGATGGAACACTCTGCACAATTGTATGATATCTCTGGAGAAAAAATGGAATTACTTTTAGATTTCCCAACACATGGTGAGCCACATTACGCTGCTGCTATTCCTGCTGAAATAATAAAAGAAAACTCTTTAAAATTCTACAAGTTAGCAAATAATAAACACCCGTATAAAGCTACAAATGATGAAGAAACTAGAGTAGAAAGAGATGGTAAAAACGTGCATGTTTATATGACCATGATACGTAGTCACTTCTCTCCGGATAATATTGAAGGTGTTAAAGTTGGAGACAAAGTATTTTTCCACATAACCAACTTAGAACAAGATTTTGATGTCCCTCACGGTTTTGCTGTAATTGGCGCTAATAATGCAGAATTATTAATAGCTCCAGGTCAAACAAGAACTTTAACATGGGAGCCTAAACAAGTAGGTGTATGGCCTTTCTATTGTACAGATTTCTGTTCTGCATTACACCAAGAAATGCAAGGTTATATCAGAGTCTCTGCTGAAAACAGCGACACGCCACTAAAGTGGTCAATGGGAGAAGATATAGAATAAATAAACTTAGGGAAATTTTGTTTTAGTGTTTATTTCCTTAAATAAGGCGAGAGTTGATTTATCGCTCTCGCCTTTCTTTTTAAATCACTATTAACTATAACTAAATGGTTATCAAACAAAATTATATTATATGAAAAAGGCTGGAATTATAATGATTGTTGGTTCCTTACTACTATTAGGGCTTTTTAAATTTCCTTTATGGAACATCATGCTAGGTGCTCCACAATACCCTGACCCCTTAGGAATGAATATCCACATTACCGGTATACAAGGTGTTCAAGAATTTGATCTTCAAAACATAGACGGTTTAAACCATTATATTGGCATGAAAACTATACCTAAAGCAGAAGAAATGTGGGAATTTTCTGTTTTTCCAAAAGTTATTTTAGCAATGAGCTTATTAGGGGTGCTAATTGGCGTTCTTGGATTTGTTGGTAAAGTTAGTTATAAATATTTTTTAGGTTGGTTTGTACTTATGTCTGTTTTAGGAATATTGGGTATGTACGATTTTAATAATTGGCTAATTGATTATGGTAGTAACTTAGATCCTAATGCTATTATTAAAGTAACTAATCCAGATGGCACACCAATGTCATATAAACCACCATTAATTGGCTATCAAAAACTACTTAATTTTGATGTAGACTCCTGGCCCCACATAGGAGGATATCTTATGTTTCTCGGGATGACATTAACACTTGTTGCTTTTTGGCTTGGCAGAAAAACAAGCTTAAAACAGTAAAGCAAAAACAAAAAAACACTAAAACATGCAAACACTAAAACACTATTCTATTTTTGCACTATTACTAATGCTTTTTAGTTGTAATGTAGAACCTGAACCTATAAACTACGGAAGCGACGGTTGTTATTTTTGCAAAATGACCATTGTAGACAAGGTCCACGCAGCAGAAGTAGTTACAAAAAAAGGTAAAATCTATAAATTTGACGCTACGGAATGTATGATTAATTTTATGGACAACTTTGATACTTCCGAAATTAAATTTTATTTAACTAACAATTACACAGAGCCAGAAGTATTGATAGATGCTACTAAAGCAACCTTTTTAATCAGTAAAAATATTCCAAGTCCTATGGGTGCTTTTCTATCCGCTTTTAAAAATAAAGCCGATGCAGAAAACCTTCAAGCTGATAAAGGCGGAGATTTATACACTTGGAAATCCTTATTAGAAAAATTTAAAGACTAATATTATGAAAAAAATATTAGTTTTTATAGCAGTCGTTTTAACGACTAGCATAGTATTGGCACAAAGTATCGAAGTCTGCAAAAGCTGTCCTATTTCAACATTAAAGGAAGGCATTGCCCAAGCTAAAGACTTTGACACTATTATTGTTAAAAAAGGAACTTATAAAGAGCATAATGTAATTGTCAATAAGCCATTAACTATTATTGGTAAAAACTATCCTGTAGTTGACGGTGAGTCAAAAGGAGAAATCATCACTATTATATCTGATAATGTCACTGTAGATGGATTGTTTATCATTAATGTAGGTAATAGTTATACTTCAGATTATGCTGCAATACGAGTAAAAAACAGCAAAAATTTTCTGATTCAGAATTTAGTTTTAGAAAAACTATTCTTCGGTATTTATATCGAAAAGTCTAGAGACGGAAAAGTGTTTCATAATAAAATAATTGGTGATGCAGTTGAAGAGTACAATTCCGGAAACGGCATTCAGCTTTGGTACAGTAAAAACATTCAAATTGAACATAATTTTATACAACATGTCCGGGATGGTATTTATTTAGAGTTTTCAGATTTCTGTACTATCAAAAACAATATCAGCTCTTTAAATGTACGTTATGGATTACATTTTATGTTTTCTAACGATGATGTCTATCAAGACAATGAGTTTTCAGATAATGGAGCAGGTGTAGCTGTTATGTTTTCAAAACGTATAAAAATGTACAATAACATTTTTAAAGAAAATTGGGGTACAGCGTCTTACGGTTTGTTGCTAAAAGAAATTAATGATGCGGAAATTGAAGGCAATACTTTTTCGGATAACACCATTGGTATTAACGTAGAAGGAACTAACCGTATTAATTACAAACACAATAATTTTCAAAATAACGGTTGGGCAGTTAAAGTAAAAGGGGCTTGCTATGCCAATATATTTACCGAAAATAATTTTTTATACAATTCCTTCGATATTGCCTATAATAGTAAGGTTAATGATAATCAATTTGATAGAAATTATTGGAGTGGCTATACCGGTTACGACTTAGACAAAAACGGAACTGGAGATGTACCTTACAGACCAGTAAAATTATTTTCTTACATCGTTAACCGTACTCCAGAAACAATTATTTTACTTCGTAGTATGTTTATTGATATTATTGATTTTTCTGAAAAAGTATCTCCCGTATTCACACCAGATAATTTATTAGATAACAACCCACAAATGAAAAAAATAACATGGTAATTATAGAAAACTTACATAAAAAATTCGGGAAGAATCAAGTCTTGAGTGGTGTTGATTTAACCATTAATGAAGGCGGAATCTTTGCTGTCCTTGGACCTAACGGTTCTGGTAAAACCACCTTAATAAAATCGGTTTTAGGAATGGTTATCCCAAACAAAGGAAACATTACTGTATTAGGAGAAAACATTAAAAAAAACTCGGAATACAGACATAAAATCGACTACCTACCTCAAATTGCCAATTTCCCGAGTAACTTAAAAGTAAAAGAATTAATCAAAATGATTAAGGATTTACGCAAACCAACTACAGAAGACAAACGCTTAATTGAGCTATTTAAAATAGAATCGTTTTTAGATAAAAAACTAGGACAACTATCTGGAGGTACAAAACAAAAAGTAAACCTTGTGTTGACCTTTATGTTTGATAGTCCGTTAATTATTTTGGACGAACCAACAACCGGTTTAGACCCAATCTCATTAATACGGTTAAAAGATCTAATTAAAGCTGAAAAAGCTAAAGGAAAGACAATACTTATTACGTCTCATATTATGAGTTTTGTTGAAGAAGTTTCAGATGAAATTGTATTTATCTTAGAAGGTAAAATATACTTTAAAGGCTCAATTCAAGAATTAAAAACCAAGACACAGCAGCCAGATTTTGAGCATGCAATTGCGTCTATATTATCAGATAATCATGCTTAAAATATTAAAATATAGTTTTTACGATTTAATGCGTAGTCGTTGGAGTTACGTCTACTTTGCATTTTACTTTCTTCTAGGTATTGTATTATTATTTTTAAATAATGATCTATCTAAAGCAGTCATCACTTTAATGAATGTTATAATAGTTTTAGTACCATTAATCGGAACCATTTTTGGTGTGATGTACTATTATAATAACAAAGAATTTACTGAGCTTTTATTAGCCCAACCACTTAAACGGTCGTCAATATTTTTAGGTCAATATCTAGGTGTAGCCATATCGTTGTCCATGAGTTTAATTTTAGGCTTAGGGATTCCGTTTGTGTTTTATGGTTTGTTTGAAAGCAGTGCTATATGGGATTTTTCACTATTAATAATTACTGGTACTTTTTTAACATTAATCTTTACTGCATTAGCGTTTAACATCGCGTTATCAAACGAAAACAAAATAAAAGGTTTTGGATACGCCATTCTACTATGGTTATTTTTAGCAATTATTTATGACGGGTTATTTTTAATGACACTTATTATGTTTGAAGATTATCCGTTAGACAAATTATCTTTAATCGGAACGATGCTAAATCCAATAGATCTATCCAGAACATTAATTCTTTTAAAATTAGACATTTCGGCATTACTAGGCTATACAGGCGCTGTCTTTAAGCAGTTTTTTGGTACTAGTTTTGGCCTAATTGTTTCTTTTATTATGCTATCCGTTTGGGTGCTTTTACCAGTATCAAGAATAATATTTAAATCGAAGAAAAAAGATTTTTAATTATAAACACTAAGCAAAGCTATGAACACAAAGCATCTTATAATCATATTGCTTGCAACCTTTGTATTAGGTTGTAAAAATGAAAATAGTCAATCAGAAACCTCTTCTGCTATTCATCTTGAAGGTTTAACATTAAACAACAACCAGAAATGGATTGCCAATAAAGAAACACATATTGGTATGAAGCGGATAGACTCTATATTAGAAAACAACACTTCGTATAACGGAAAAACTTTAGGTGAGTCACTATCCAGACAAACTAGCTATATTATTAAAAGTTGCAACATGAAAGGCGAAGCTCATGACCAACTCCATCTAGTACTTGTGCCGATGCTAGAAATAATTACAGACCTTAAAAATTTAGATAACAACTTACTAGTAAAGCAAAACACAATAACTATCAAACAGCTTACTACAACTTATTTTCAATACTTTAAAATTAAATAATAGTTGAAAATTAAATTTTAAAAAACCCAATACACTACCTATAAAGATATACTTGCTTTAAATTGGATAATTTCATCCCTTATGATATTTATCATATCACGCCAACAAAAACTCTTATATTTTTGTTAAAAATTAACACAGATGAAAACACTAAAACCAATTATTTTAAGCTTAGCATTATTAATCTTAGGCTGTAAAGACTCAAAGAAAGACGGAGAAAACTCAAGTACTGCAAACATACCAGTAAGCAGAGAAATGGTAGCAGAATTAACAGCGCCACCACATGTACCAACCCCAGTTGGCTCTAGAAAAGCAAAAAAACTAATTGTTAATATGGAAATTCTTGAAGAAGAAGGCGAATTAACAAATGGTGTTAGGTATAACTATTGGACCTTTGGAGGTTCTGTACCAGGAAGTTTTATTAGAACTCGCGTTGGTGATGAAGTAGAGTTTACCCTATCTAACCACCCAGACAATAAGCTACCACATAATATAGATTTACATGCTGTTACAGGACCAGGTGGTGGTGCAGAATCTTCTTTTGTTGCGCCAGGTCATGAAAAAACATTCTCATTTAAAACATTAAATCCAGGACTTTATGTATACCATTGTGCTACTGCACCTGTTGGAATGCACATTGCAAACGGTATGTATGGTTTAATTTTAGTTGAACCAGAAGGAGGTTTACCACCTGTTGATAAAGAATATTACGTTATGCAAGGTGACTTTTATACCAAAGGAAAAAATGGTGAAAGAGGATTACAACCTTTTGATATGCAAAAAGCAGTTGATGAAAACGCAGATTATGTAGTATTTAATGGTAGTGTTGGCGCACTAACTGGAGACAATGCTTTAACTGCTAAAGTTGGAGAAACTGTTAGACTTTATATTGGTAATGGAGGACCAAACTTAGTATCTTCATTCCACGTTATTGGAGAGATTTTTGACAAAGTATATGTTGAAGGTGGAGACTTAATAAATGAAAACATACAAACTACTTTAGTACCTGCAGGTGGCGCAGCTATTGTAGAGTTTAGAGTAGATGTACCAGGATCTCTAGTTTTAGTTGACCACTCTATTTTTAGAGCGTTTAACAAAGGAGCTTTAGGAATTTTAAAAGTTGAAGGAGAAGAAGACAAGAAAATTTATTCGGGAGAAATTAGAGAAGGGATTTATCTGCCTGAAGGACCTGGAATACAAAACATGCCTACTACAGATGAAATTGCAGAATCTGATATTCCTGCAAAATCATTTGAAGAGCAAATGGAATTTGGTAAGCAAATCTACATGCAAAACTGTTTTGCTTGTCACCAATCTGAAGGACAAGGTATACCAAATGCATTTCCTCCATTGGCAAAATCAGATTACTTAAATGCTGATGTAAACCGTGCAATTAGCGCTGTAGTAAATGGACTTAGTGGTGAGATTACTGTAAATGGAGAAAAATATAATAGTGTAATGACTAGACAAATGATTTCTTCAGAGGAAGTTGCAAATGTATTAACTTACGTTTATAATAGCTGGGGTAACTCTAAAAAAGAAGTTACCAAGAAAATGGTAGACGACGTAAAAAACAAAAAATAATCTAACATGAAAACCAAAGTCTTTAGCCTGTTTTTATTGTGTTTGTTCTTTCAAACTTTAATGTTTGCTCAAGCTAAAGACATGGTTCTCATTGAAGGTAGTAGATACATCCCGTTGTACGGACGCGACTCAACAGTTGTTGAAGTCAAGGATTTTAAAATGGACATTTACCCTGTAACAAATGAAGCTTTCAAGAAGTTTGTTAAAGCAAATCCTAAATGGCGTAAATCTAATGTCATTTCATTATTTGCAGACAAAAGCTATTTATCCAATTGGAAAAATGATTTAGAGATTAACGACTCTATTAATTCTAAAAGTCCAATTAATTATGTCTCATGGTTTGCTGCCAAAGCGTATTGCGAATGTCAAGACAAACGTTTACCAACTATTGACGAATGGGAATATGTTGCTATGGCGGACGAAACCACAAAAGATGCAAGAATAAAACCATCTTTTAACGAGAAGATTCTAGCTTGGTACGAAGCACCACGATCTAAAAAAAATCTTGTAGGAGAAACACCTAAAAACGCATGGGGAGTTTACGATTTACACGGATTACTATGGGAATGGACACTTGATTTTAATTCGGTATTAATTACAGGAGAATCACGTAAAGACAAAGATAACGACAGTAATTTATTCTGCGGAAGCGCCTCAGTAAATGCAACAGACTTAATGAACTATGCTGCTTTTATGCGCTATGCCATTCGTGGTAGTTTAAAAGCTAAATATTCTATGAAAAATTTAGGATTTAGATGTGTTCAAGACATTAAAGAAGAAAACAAATGACCTTTTTAAAGCAAAATCACGAACACTTAATTAATATGAATGACGTGAGTAAATATCTTAAAATAATCGTATCAATGTTTGTGTTACTTACAGTTGCGACAGCTTGTAAATCTGACACTGCTAAAGACACATCCGATGACATTGCAGCTTACCAATGTCCTATGCAATGCGAAGGCGATAAAACCTATAATGAAGCTGGTAGTTGTCCTGTTTGCAAAATGGACTTGAAAGCTATTGATAAAACTTCAAAAACAGTGGGCACTAATGAAATTTCAGAAGCATCTATTTTTAACTTAACCAGTAAATGGCATACAGAAGAAGGTAAAGAAATCCAACTTAAAGACTTAAAAGGAAAAACTTTAGTCATGGTAATGATTTATACTTCTTGTCAAGCTGCTTGCCCAAGATTAGTTGCAGATATGCGAAGCATTGATGCCAAAATACCTAAAGAAAATCAAGAAGATTTAAACTTTGTATTAGTAAGTATAGACCCTGAAATTGACACTCCAGAACGCTTAAAAGCTTTTGCTATAGAAAATACAATGGATGATGAAAAATGGACTTTTTTGCAAGGTACCGAAAGCGGTGTTAGAGAATTTGCAAACGTTTTATCTGTAAAATATAAAGAAATTTCTCCAATAGATTTTTCGCATTCTAACATTATTAGCGTTTTTAATTCTGGAGGCGAATTAATCCATCAACAAGAAGGTCTAGGCGTAAATAATAAAGAAACTATTGAAGCTATTCTTGAGCTAACAAAATAAAATTTAACAATGAAAAAACTTCTAACAATCCTATGCATAGGACTTGTAATGACATCCTATGCTCAAGAATTTGAAATTTCTGCAGAACTAAGACCACGTTTTGAATACAGGCATGGTTACAAAACTTTAATTGCAGATGATATTGATGCAGCAACATTTATATCCCAACGATCACGTATAAACTTTGGTTTTAAAAACGAAAAACTAAATACTTTTGTTTCGTTACAAAATGTAAGAGTTTGGGGTGATGTCACTACATTATCAAACACTGATAAAAACGGAACAGCATTACATGAAGCTTGGGCAGAATTATTATTAGACCATAAGTTTTCAATAAAATTAGGAAGACAAGAAATAGCATACGACGATCAAAGGTTATTTGGAAACGTAGGTTGGGCACAACAAGCAAGAAGCCATGATGCATTTATTGCCTCCTATAAACCTAATGATAATAATAGATTAGATTTTGGTTTAGCTTTAAATGAAGCTAATGAGACTTTGTTTGATGCAGATTATAATGTAAATAGTTATAAAGCATTTCAATACTTATGGTACCATACAACTGTAAAAGATTTTGGCATAAGTCTAGTACTATTAAATAATGGTTTAGCGTTTGAGGATACAAATAATGAACAGCAAGTAGATTATAACCAAACTATAGGTACAAGACTAACTTATTCCAAAAGTAAAGTTAATGCAGATGCTTCATTATACTTTCAAACTGGTAAAATAGCAGATACAAACGTAGACGCATTTAACGTTGCAGGAAATGTTATTTACACTATTAATAACAAATTTAAAGCCGGTTTAGGTGTAGAGTACCTTTCTGGGACCGACATGAACACTACAGACAATGCACTAAAATCTTTTAATCCTTGGTTTGGAACCAATCATAAATTTAACGGATTTATGGATTATTTTTATGTTGGAAACCATACTAATTCTGTTGGACTAATAGATGTAAATGCTACAATAGCGTATCAAAAAAATAAATTTTCGGCAAAGGTAATGCCTCATTTATTTTCATCTGCTGCTACAGTTGTAGATAATACAGGAAAAGAAATAAGTAATGATTTAGGAACAGAGATAGATTTAGTTTTAGGTTATAAATGGACTAAGGACGTGAGTTTTCAAGCAGGATATTCGCAGATGTTTGGCACAGAAACTATGGAAGTTTTAAAAACAGGAAATAGCACTGCAACCAATAATTGGGCATGGCTAATGGTAACTGTAAAGCCTAGTCTGTTTAAAACTACGTTTAGAAAAGAATAAATAAATTTAGTGTTTATTTCCAAAATTCATCATCCAGATTATCCTCAAAAGATTCTGGTTGATGGATTTTTTCTATTTCAATCATTTGTGTTTCAGTAGCAACTTTTTGTATTTCCGGAAACAAAACACGTTCTTCAAACCTTATGTGTTTTTCTAATTCTTCTTCAATTTTACTTAATGTTTTAGCATCATTTTCAGTTTCAGCAAACAAGCGTTTAATTCGTCTGTGTTCTGCTAATGCTTTTTTTACAAGCTCATTATCCTTTTCTAAAATGGTAAAAATATGTGCTTCTTCTATTTCAAAATGAGGAATTAATTGGGTTTTATAAAACCAATCAGCATAAGACCGCATACGTTTTGGATCTATATTTTTACTAAACCCAGATCTTATTTTCCAAGATAACAACAATCCGTGATGATGTTCTCTGCTTAATGGTTGTAATGCTATATGACGTTTTTGAGGTTTAATTTTCATGCTGTTTTGTTTTAAAAATGTTATATAAAATAAACATAATCCCTAAAGGCAATAAGATGCTAAATAAGAAAAGTAATAAATAATAATTTGGAAATAATCCTAGTCCTAGATAAAAATTAAAACCTTGGATTGCTAATAATAGTTCTGTAAAAACAAAACCGATTACAAAGGTATAAACCCCTACATATAAGCTTTTAGAAAAGCTAACAATTGGTTTTTTAAATATAAGTGAAAACAAAAATCCTGTAATTACACCTAGCATCAATAAATGAATAAAACCTATAATTAAGTTTCTTTGTGTGTAAACTATTTGCGAGAATTCTGGTAATAAACCTAATGCTTGCAGCCCTATTTTTAAAATAAAACATAGTGCTGTAAAAACGTACAGAGATTTAATTAAGCTTTGTTGCTTTATTAATGTTTTATTAAATGTTGGTCGCAGTAATTTAACTAAATAATACAACATTATTAGCTGCGATACAATTCCTATTGCATTAACTACAAGTAATCCATTATGAGGCAAAAACCAATGAATAGGCAAGGCAAATGTAAGAAGTGTTGATAGTATTAATACTTTATAAAATTGTCTAAATAATTTTGAGTCTTCAACTTTAAATACATGAAAAAATAACGCTAATACTGCTATTAAAAACCAGCCATTAAATTGAAAATGTAAGAAAAACTGAATGGCAATTTGATAAAAAGCAGAAGCACTACCTAAAGTAGCAACAGCTGGCCCTAAACACCAAACACCAAAAGTAGATGTTACCATAAAAACTAAAGCAGTTTTAAGCAGTAGTCTAGATACCGGATTGCTTACCTTTTGATGTTTCCAAATTAAATACACAAAATAATAACTACAAAAAATATGAAGGGTAGAAAACGTTATAGATATAGCTGCATAACCTTGAAATGGAAAACTAATCATCATACCAACAACTGCCAATTGTGTTACCCAAAATAAACGTTTAAAAATAGGCTTGTTATCTTCAATAAAATAATAAACTATTAATGTGTACAACATTAAGTAAACCCAGCCCAACATAGCGACATGCGAGTGTGCATGAGTTAAATAACGGTAATCAAAATTAATATCGCCAACATAGGTATAACGTAGAGCTAACCCCATTAAGGCAGCAATTAAAAAATTAATAAGGCAAACTATTATTAGTTTTTTTTGCATTGAAAAAGTATTACTTACAATATAAAATATTAAAATAAAAACCTTAGAAAGTTAAGGGAAACTTTCTAAGGCTTAATAACAATTAAATATAATTACGCTATTAATTAAATTGTTTTTCAAGCTTTGTTGCTTGAGGAAATAATATATTATTTTCTAAATGAATATGTAGGTGCAAATCTTTTTCAAACTCGTCCAACATAGCATACGTCACTTTATAAGTATTACATGCATCTGCAGGTGGCGTATAATTATCTGTCAATGCTGCAATTTCTCTGAAGCGCACACCTTCGTTATCATGTTCTTTCATCATCAAAGTAATTGGATTTACTACTGTGCCAAAATGTGGCGCTTCCACTACTCCGTTTTGTAATTTTGCTTTAACTAATTTTTTAACAAACGGAAATAACACCAATTCTTCTTTTTTCATGTGGGCTGCTAATTCTCCAGCAGACGCTGTAAACAATTCGTTTATCTTAAATAATTCTGGATGACGTCCACCATGAACTTTGCATAGCTTGTCTAAAAACTGACGTAATACCGGAATCTTCTCCTCAACATAACGATGATGTTTTTTCTCGATATAATCCACTAATAAGTCTAAAGGCCATGATCTATAATCAATATTCTGACCTGTATTACTATTTGTAATAGCCTCCAACTCTTCTAACAACATATTACTGTCAATATTGTTTGTTTCGCATACCTCTTCAACAGAGCGGTTACCTCTGCAACAAAAATCAATTTTATACTTAGAAAAAACTGCTGCTGTTCTAAAATCTTCTGCTACAAATTGACCAATTTCTTTCTGGGTGTTTTTATGTAATGTTTCCATAATTATTTTTATTTCGGACAATTTAGTCCTGTTTTTAGTTAAATTTTTTTTATAGAATTTATTAGTGCTGCTATTGTTTTAAACTTTTAAAAACGAAGCACCAATTTTTATATCCAATGCTAACTCTTCTAGATTAGTGTTTTCTAATAAATCTTGTAATCCATCACGAATAACTTTAAACTTATCGTGCATTGGACATGGATGATTTTCGTTACACTTATCTAACCCTAACCCACAACCTTTATAAATAGCATCACCATCAATCGCATTAACTATTTCTGCTATTTTAATTTGTGATATTTTGTTTTTATCAATCTCAAATCCGCCATATGCCCCACGTACTGATTTAACAATGTTATTAGCGACTAATGCCTGCAAAATTTTTGCAGTAAATGCTTGAGGAGAATTTATTTCTTCTGATATTTCTTTAGGACTCACGCGATTACCTTCAAACGAATTTTTAGCAATAAAAATTGAGGCTCTAATGGCATACTCGCAAGCTTTTGAAAACATAGTTATAAATATTTAAAGCAAAGATAGGTGTTTATTTTAATTAAGACAAATTTATCTTATTAAGAATATTTATTTCTAAACCAAACTTTTTGCCACTCTCTTTGCAAAATCAAAAAAGTAACTTGTTCTGATAGTTGCAAAGTATCACTACCATCTAGTTGTCTGATAGTGTCTTCTGACACATCAATAATGTATAACAAGTTAAGATAATCTGTAAATTTTTCTTGAATAAGTTTATAAACCGTTTCGTGCAAGATTAGTTTTAAACTAGTGGCTAAGATGTCTTCATCAAAATCTAAATCGATGTTAGCGTACAAAAAATCTTTATTAAGTTGTTGTACTAATTTTTGATAAAGCTTTAAATTATTAGCTTCAGCAATTAAATCTTCAAAAGTTACAGGAAGTGCCATATGCTTTAATTAAACAGTACGTGTCATTAAACCCATACCAAATTCGCGTAGCAAATCTTTTTTGTCTTCAGACACAGTTAAAGTGTCCAACACATCAAATGCTTTTTTGGTGTATTCTTTAATAGCATTCTGGGTAGCTTTAGCAGATTTAGAATCTATAAAATACTGTTTAACAGTATCTATTTTTTCTGAATTATCATCTAATTGTACTGAAAATAATTGCTCTAATTTTACTTTATCTTTTTCATTTAAAAACTCTAAAGCTTTTAAGTATAAATAGGTCTTTTTATTTTCAATAATATCACCTCCAACTTGTTTTCCAAAAGTTTCAGGATTTCCAAAAGCATCTAAATAATCGTCTTGTAATTGAAAGGCAATCCCCAACAGACGACCAAATTGATAGATGCTATTTTGATTTTCTTCGGACGTTTCTGCTACAATTGCTCCCATTTTCATTGCTGCTCCTACTAAAACAGCGGTTTTGTATTCAATCATTTTTAAATACTCAGGTATGGTAACATCATCTCTAGTTTCAAAATCAACATCATATTGTTGCCCCTCGCATACCTCTAAAGCTGTTTTACTAAATAATTTAGCTAAGGCTTGAAAAGTAGTTGGATTATAGTTTTCAAATAATTGATAAGCCATAATCAGCATAGCATCACCAGACAAAATACCAGTATTAATGTCCCATTTTTCATGCACAGTTTGCTGACCTCTTCTTAAAGGTGCATCGTCCATAATATCGTCATGTACTAAAGAAAAATTATGAAACACCTCTACGCTTAATGCTGCATCTAGTGCCTTTTGGTGGTCTGTACCAAAAATCTCTGCAGTCATTAATGTTAAAACTGGTCTAAGTCGTTTACCACCCAACTGCAATATATAATGTATTGGACTATATAAATTTTCTGGTTGTTTTGGAGACGAGTAGTTTTTTAAATACTCTTTAAAAACAGACTGATAAAATAAAATGTTTTGCATCCTGCAAAAATAAAGCAAATACTTCTAACAATCTATTGTCTAGCAAAACTCCAATGTTAAATAATAATTAAACTTTGGAAACTTGAATTGTTTTTAAAGTTTCCTTGTGTACATTTGCAAAATATTATGAGAGAAAAAATTATAAATAAATCTGGAGAACTGTTTTTAACACTTGGCTTTAAAAGTGTTACAATGGATGATATAGCTAACGCATTAGGTATCTCTAAAAAAACTATCTATCAGCATTTTGAAAATAAAACAAAATTAGTTGAAGCCACTACACTAAATGTGTTTGAGACCATTTGTCAAGGTATTGATTGTATTTCAAACGCATCTCAAAATCCAATTGAAGAGTTGTATGACATTAAGATGTTTGTAATGAATTATTTAAAAAACGAAAAAACATCACCTCAGTTTCAGCTAAAAAAATATTATCCTCAAATACACCAACAACTTACAATTAAACAGTTTCAAAAAATGCATGTTTCTGTTAAAGAAAGTATACAAAGAGGTGTTGAAACCGGACTGTTTAGAAAAAACATAGATATAGATTTTATTTCTAGAATGTACTTTAATGGTATGTCTGGTATTAAGGACGAAAATATTTTTCCTAAAGGCATCTTTACAATGGAGTATCTAACAGAAAGTTATTTAGAATATCACCTAAGAGCCATCTGTAGCGAAAAAGGATTACAGACACTAAACAAATTTATAACCACCAATCAATCTTAAATAATGAAACATTTACTAATACTAGTTAGTTTAATTTTCGGTACAGTTGCTTATTCTCAAGAAGCTCCAACACAGTTTTCTTTACAAGAAGCAATTGATTATGCTTTAATAAATAATAGGTCTGCAAAAAATGCAGCGTTAGATATTGAGGCAGCAATTAAACAAAAATGGGAAACAACCGCTACAGGATTACCACAATTAAATGCTGCTGTAGACTATCAAAACGCATTAAAACGTAACATTTTTGTCTTTGGTGACGATGTGATACAAGTTGGGTCTAAACACACATTAACGGGTACAGCAACTTTAAGTCAATTAATTTTTGACGGATCTTACCTAGTAGGCTTACAATCTGCAAAAGTGTATTTAGAAATCTCAAAAAACGCTAAAACCAAAACTGATCTAGAAATCAGAAAAGCAGTTATTAATGCCTACGGAAATGTGCTTATGGCAAAAGAAAGTGTATCGATATTAGAAAAAAATATCAGCGTACTTGAAAAAAACCTGAATGACATTACTAAAATTTTTGAAAACGGTTTAGAGGAAGAAGAAAGTGTCGAGCAATTAAAAATCACGCTTTCTAGTGTAAAAAGCAGTTTAAATAACACTAACAGATTAAAAGATTTAGCATATCAAATGCTAAATCTAACTCTTGGAAAGCCAATAAACGACCCTATTGTTTTAACCGAAGACTTAGATGCTTTAACCTTAAAAAACATAAAATTAAGCTTAATAGATGCAGCTAATGATGTAGAAAACACAATAGATTATAAAATTGCAGAAAACGATAAAGTAGCAAAAACACTTTTAGTAAAACTAGAAAAAAGTAAAGCACTACCAAACTTAAGTGCTTTTGTTAATGGCGCATATGCAGGAAACAGAGAGTCTTTTAACTTTACAGACAGTGATAAAAAATGGTATGGCTCTTCTATTTTTGGAGTTAGTTTAAATATTCCAATATTTAGTTCTGGAATGAGGACAGCTGCAACGCAACGTGCACAAATAAATTTAGAAAAAGCTGAAATCAATTTAACTGAAACTGAGCAGATGCTTAATTTACAAATTCAATCGGCTAAAAGTGACTACCAATTTGCAATTGAAGATTACCAAAATAAAAAAGAAAACTTATCACTTGCAGAACGTATTGAGCAAAAAAACCAAACTAAGTTTTTTGAAGGTATCGCTTCTAGCTTTGACCTAAGACAGGCACAAACACAATTATATACCGCACAACAAGATTTACTTCAAACAATGCTAGATGTTATTACTAAAAAAGCAGAACTAGAAACATTATTAAACACAACCAACTAACCATATCTATAAAACACTAATTATGAAACATATAATAACACTTTCTTTTCTTGCTATATTACTTGCATCTTGTAATGGCGATAAAAAAAATACAGTTGAAAAAGTCTTAGAAAAAAACGACTTAAAAGAAATCAGAACTAAAAGAGCAGAATTAGTATCAGAACAAGATGCAATACATACTAAAATAAAACTTTTAGATGACAGAATCAAAACTTTAGACACCACACAAAACATACCTTTAATCACAACTTTTATTGCTAAACAAGAAGTTTTTAATCACGTATTAGAGTTACAAGGTAATGTTACAACTAAAAACCTTTTAACAATCACTCCAGAGTTTAATGGTATACTTACTAATATGTATGTAAAAGAAGGACAACGTGTATATAAAGGACAAACACTAGCCAAAATTGACGATGGTGGATTAAGCCAGCAGTTAGCACAATATAAGATTCAAGCAAATTTAGCTAAAACAACTTTTGAGCGCCAAAAACGATTATGGGATCAAAAAATTGGTAGCGAAATTCAGTTTTTACAAGCCAAATCTAATTACGAGTCTCAACAACAAGCCATCAACCAATTACAAAAACAAATAAACAAAACTACTGTTGTAGCGCCTTTTAGCGGAACAATTGACGATATAATCACAGAAAAAGGAAGTGTAGTTGCTGCAGGTCAAACACCACTTATGCAAATTGTAAACTTAGACAATATGTATATAGAAACTGACGTGCCAGAAAACTATGTAGCTGATATTACTAAAGGTAAGGACGTTACTGTCGAGTTTCCAATATTAGGAAAATCTATAAACACTAAAATCCGTCAAGCTGGAGATATAATAAATCCAGCTAACAGAACTTTTAAAGTAGAAATTGATGTACCTAACAAGGACAAAAGTATTAAGCCTAACTTAACTGCAAGACTTAAAATTAACGACTACACAAACCCTGAAGCAATACTAGTCCCACAAAGTATTATATCTGAAAATGCAGAGGGAGAACAATATGTTTACGTTGTAAATGATAAAAAAGAAAACAACCAAGGCGTAGTAAGTAAAGTCTTTGTAAAAACAGGAAGAACCCAAGGAGATGTAATAGAAGTTTTAGAAAATATTGAAAGTGGCGCAGAACTTATTAAAGAAGGTGCACGTAGCGTTAAAGATGGACAAACTGTTAAAGTGAAAAACGACTAAATATGACCAAAAAGAAAAAACAAATCGACAAAGAATTTGGTCTATCATCGTGGGCAATTAATAACAAAACCACAATATATGTCCTAATTGCAGTTATATTTTATCTTGGAATCGCATCCTTTTTTAGCATGCCAAGAGAAAATTTTCCGGAAGTAAATGAAACCAAAATTTATGTTAGTTCTATCTACCCTGGTAACACAGCTGAGGATATTGAAAAACTAATTACCGACCCGCTAGAGGATAAGCTAAAAACGGTTAGTAATGTTGTAGAGATTACTTCAACCTCTCAAGAAGACTTCTCAATGGTAATTATTGAGTTTGATGAAGGTATTACGGTAGACCAAGCTAAGCAAAAGGTAAAAGATGAAATAGACTCTGAAACTTCAGGAGAAGATTGGCCAACTTTTAATGGTGCAAAAGTAGAACCTGATGTTTTCGAATTAAGCCTTTCTGAAGAAATGCCAATTCTAAACATTAATATTTCTGGGGATTATCCAATTCAAAAATTAAAAGAATATGCAGAGTATCTTCAAGATGACATTGAAGATTTAATTGAAATTAAAAAAGCAGATATCCGCGGTGTACAAGATAAAGAAGTTGAAGTTGCTGTAGACATCTATAAGATGATGGCTTCGCAAGTAACGTTTAACGATATAATTGGAACCATCAATAATGGTAACCTAACCATGTCTGCAGGTAACTTAAAAGCAAGTGGTCAAAGACGTACAATTAGGGTTTTAGGTGAAATTGAATCGCCATCAGAATTAGAAAATTTTGTTGTTAAGTCTGAAAATGGTAAATCAATTTATTTAAAAGATGTTGCTACCGTATCTTTTCAAGAAGAAGATAAAACAACTTTTGCAAGAGAGCATGGCAAACCTGTTGTAATGCTAGACGTTAAAAAACGTGCTGGTAAAAACATGGTTGCTGCTGCAGAGCAGATTCAAGTAATTGTAAAAAACGCAAAAGACAACGTCTTTCCTAAAGATTTATCTGTAACAGTAACAAACGATCAATCCTCCGTTACTATTGGTCAAGTAGAAGATTTAGTAAACAACATTATTTTTGGAGTAATATTAGTTGTAACCGTGTTAATGTTCTTTTTAGGTTTTAAAAATGCATTATTTGTTGGTTTTGCTATACCAATGTCTATGTTTATGTCTCTTATGATTTTAGGGTTTATAGGCTATAGTCTTAATACAATGGTATTATTTGGATTAATTATGGGACTTGGTATGTTAGTAGACAACGGTATTGTAGTTGTTGAAAACGTTTATCGACTAATGGAAGACGAAGGACTTAGTCGTGTAGAAGCTGCTAAAAAAGGTATTGGCGAAATTGCTTTTCCTATTATAATATCTACCGCAACAACCGTTGCTGCTTTTACACCTTTAGCCTTCTGGCCTGGAATAATGGGAGATTTTATGGAAATCTTACCTATAACATTATCTGTAGTTTTAGGATCCTCATTATTTGTGGCTATCTTTTTTAACTCTGTATTAGTTTCAGAATACATGACTATTGAAGACAAAAACATGCCTTTAAAACAAATTATTCGTACAACAATAATTGTTGCTGTTTTTGGAATTCTTATATTAATCTTTGGTGGTGCTTATAGAGGTTTAGGTACTGTTATGATTTTTACTGCTATTATGCTCTGGGCTTACCGTTTCTTTATCAGAAAATGGGCTAATAGTTTTCAAAACAAAGCATTAGTGTCTCTAGAAAACTGGTACGAACGTCAATTACGTGGCGCACTTTCTGGATGGAAACCTTATATATTAAGTATTGGTACGTTTTTACTTTTAATAGCGTCTTTTATAGCTTTTGGTATTTCATTAAAAACACAAAGAACTAAAGTTGAGTTTTTTCCGGATAACAAACCAAATCAAATTATTGTTTATATCGAGTATCCTCAAGGTACTGCAATCGAGAAAACAAATACAATTACTAAACAAATAGAAAACCGTGTATTTGATGTGCTTTATCAAGAGCAATACATGGATAATGGTTATAATTTTTTAGTAGAAAGCACAGTAACTCAAGTTGGTGAGGGTGCCGGAAACCCACAAACAGATAGCGGATCTACTGCAGAAATGCCACACAAAGGTAAAATTACTGCCTCCATGCGAGAGTTTAAATTTAGACGTGGAGAAGATAGCGAGTTGCTTCGTCAAAAAGTACAAGCATCATTAGTTGGGATATATCCAGGTGTATTAATTTCAGTCGAAAAAAATGCGGATGGACCTCCTGCTGGATCTCCTATTAATATTGAAATTCAGGGTGATGATTATAATGAGCTTATCGCTACTGCAGAAAGTATGCGAGAATACATTAACACTAAAAATATTGCTGGAATTGACGAACTTAAAATAGATGTTAATAAGGATAAGCCTACAATGCGCGTTACTATTGACAGAGAAAAAGCGGGTGAGCTTGGTATTAGTGCTGCGCAAATTGGACAACAATTACGTAATTCAATTTTTGGAGCCAAAGCAGGAATCTATAAAGAGGATGGTGATGATTACGATATCTATGTTCGTTTTAACGAAGCTAATAGATATAATAAAAGTGCATTATTTAATCAAAACATTACGTTTAGAGACAATACTGGACAAATAAAAAGCATACCTGTTTCTGCAGTTACAAAATTTGAAAACACTTCTGGTTTTAGTGCAATTAAACACAAAGACACCAAGCGTGTAGTAACAGTATATTCTGCATTAGCACCTGGTTATACAGATGCTGCTGCAATTGTTAGTCAAGTACAAAACGAAATGAAAGGGTATGAAGATTTACCTACCGGAATCAATATTGATTATACAGGTCAAATTGAAGAGCAGAATAAACAAATGACATTTTTAGTAGGTGCATTTTTAACTGGATTAGGATTAATCTTTTTCATATTAATATTCCAATTTAATTCGGTTTCAAAACCTACAATAATCATGATCGCTATTTTTCTTAGTTTTATTGGTGTATTTGGTGGTATTGTTATTTCAGGAAGTGCGTTTGTTATTATGATGACTATGGTTGGAATTATATCACTTGCCGGAATTGTGGTAAATAATGGTGTAGTGCTATTAGATTATGCGCAATTACTTATTGATAGGAGAAAAGCAGAATTAGATTTAGAAAAAGAAGAGTATTTATCTAATCAAGATCTTTTTGAAAGTATCGTAAAAGCAGGTAAGGCACGTTTAAGACCAGTACTACTAACAGCAATTACAACTATATTTGGATTAATACCATTAGCAATTGGTTTAAACATTAACTTCTTTACACTTTTTGCAGATTTTGATGCAAACATATATATGGGTGGAGATAATGTTGTGTTTTGGGGTCCATTAGCTTGGACAGTAATCTATGGGTTATTAATTGCTACATTTTTAACATTAATTGTTGTTCCAATATTATTTTTCTTGTCTGTAAAATTAAAAATGTGGATAAGAGACAAGTTTTCTTCTGAAGAAACAGAAGAAACAATCATACTGGAAACTATAAAAGAAGAATAATCAACATTTATAGGATTAGTTATAGATGATTTAAACAAAAAATCCGAAGTCTTTACTTCGGATTTTTTACTTTTGCAATTCTAATAAATTATTATGTACAGAAGTCATAACTGTGGTGAGTTAAATGCATCACATATAAATACAGAAGTTACCCTTTCAGGTTGGGTTCAAAAATCTAGAGATAAAGGATTTATGATGTGGGTCGATCTACGTGATCGCTACGGTATAACTCAACTTATTTTTGACGAAGAACGCACACCCAAAACTATGATGGAGCAAGCACAAAAGCTTGGTCGCGAATTTGTCATACAGGTAAAAGGAACCGTAATTGAGCGTGAATCAAAAAATAAAAATATTCCAACAGGTGAAATTGAAGTGTTAGTAAAAGAATTAACCATTCTAAACAAAGCATTACTTCCTCCATTTACTATCGAAGATAAAACCGATGGTGGTGAAGATATTAGAATGAAATATCGCTACCTTGATATTAGACGTAATCCTGTTAAAAACAATCTAATTTTTAGATCTAAAGTAACACAAGAAGTTAGAAATTTTTTGTCAAACGAAGGGTTTATTGAGGTTGAAACACCTTACTTAATCAAATCTACTCCAGAAGGTGCTAGAGATTTTGTAGTACCATCTAGAATGAATCAAGGTGAGTTTTATGCCTTACCACAATCTCCTCAAACCTTTAAGCAATTGCTTATGGTTGGTGGAATGGATAAGTATTTTCAGATTGTAAAATGTTTTAGAGACGAAGATTTACGTGCTGACAGACAACCAGAATTTACGCAAATTGACTGCGAAATGGCATTTGTAGAGCAGGAAGATATTTTAAATGTATTTGAAAATCTAACACGTCACCTTTTAAAAGAGGTTAATGGTGTAGAGATTGAAAAATTCCCTCGCATGCTATATGACGATGCGATGCGTTTATACGGAAACGATAAACCAGACATTAGATTTGGAATGGAGTTTGGCGAGTTAAATGATGTGGCACAACATAAAGACTTTGGTGTATTCAACTCGGCAGAACTAGTAGTTGGTATTGCAGTTCCTGGCGGTAATGCTTACACGCGTAAAGAAATAGACAAATTAATTGATTGGGTAAAGCGTCCACAAGTTGGTGCTTTAGGCATGGTCTATTGTCGTGTAAACGAGGATGGAACATATAAATCATCTGTAGATAAATTTTACGATCAAGACGATTTAGCTAAATGGGCAGAAAAAACAGGAGCAAAAGCAGGTGATTTAATCTGTGTGCTTTCTGGAGACACCAATAAAGTACGTGCACAATTAAGTGCTTTACGTATGGAGTTAGCAACACGTTTAGGATTACGTGACCCTAAAGTATTTGCACCATTATGGGTTATTGATTTCCCATTATTAGAACTTGATGAAGAAACTGGTCATTACCACGCAATGCATCATCCGTTTACATCTCCTAAACCCGGTCAAATAGAATTGTTAGACACTAACCCAGGAGAGGTTAAAGCTAACGCATACGATTTAGTCCTTAACGGAAACGAAATCGGTGGTGGATCGATACGTATCCATGATAAAGCAACACAAGCTATCATGCTTAAACATTTAGGTTTTAGCGAGGCTGATGCCAAAGCACAATTTGGGTTTTTAATGGATGCTTTTGAGTATGGCGCACCGCCACACGGTGGGTTAGCATTTGGACTAGATAGATTAGTCGCTATTTTAGGAGGCCAAGAAACCATTAGGGATTTTATTGCATTTCCAAAAAACAACTCGGGACGAGACGTCATGATTGACGCTCCTGCTCCAATTG
Organism: uncultured Olleya sp.; assembly: GCA_947503885.1. GTDB lineage: Bacteria > Bacteroidota > Bacteroidia > Flavobacteriales > Flavobacteriaceae > Olleya. The sequence goes on from CANNFD010000002.1 coordinate 222,197, forward strand.
ATGATGAGCAACTAACAGAATTAAGTTTAAAACTTAATATTAAATCATAACAACAAAAATCCTGCAAATTGCAGGATTTTTTGGTACATTTAATTCATGCCTAAACAATCACTTTTAAAACGTTTTTTTATTTGGAGAATCAAATACGTCTCCGAGAAAAATTTTACTTATATATTAAGTGGATTAGTAGGATTATTAGCTGGATTAGCTGCAGTAACACTAAGAAACATAACGTTTACTATTGAGAGTGCTTTGGATAATTTAGTGGCATTTTCTAAAAACCAAATCTATTTTATCTTACCTGTTATTGGTTTATTTTTAGTTTACTTATTTACAAAATACGTGATTAAAACAAAGTTAGAACACGCCATACCTTCCATATTATTTAAATTATCAAAACGGAGTGGTTTAATTGAGCGTTCTAAAATTTACATTCCGCTAATTACTGCTCCTTTAACCGTTGGTTTTGGAGGGTCTGTCGGACTACTTGGACCTGCAATCGCTTCAGGGTCTGCAATAAGTTCTAACCTAGGTAAATTGTTTCATGTAAACCAGCAAACTAGAACTTTATTAATTGGTTGTGCAGCTGCAGGCGCCATTTCATCTATATTTAAATCACCTATTGCAGCTATAATTTTTGCGGTAGAAGTGTTTAGTTTAGACTTGACTTTTGCCTCTTTATTACCATTATTAATCGCATCAGTTTCTTCTGTCTTAACCTCCTATTTTTTTATGGGTGACGACTTATTATTCAACTTTAATTTCTCAGACAAATTCGAAATCAAAGACACGCTATTTTATGTAGTTTTAGGTATAGGCACAGGTTTTGCTTCGATTTATTTTACTAAAATGTATTTCTTTATTTTAAAATTTTTCGAACGTTTTAGGTCCAGATTACTAAAGTTAATTATTGGTGGATTAGCAATTGGTGTCATGCTTTATTTTATTCCGCCACTTTACGGAGAAGGTTTTGGGTTTATAAACCACCTATTAGCAGGTGACCATTTAACCGCATTAGGTACAACTCCGTTTGACCATTTAAACGATAATATATGGGTAGTTATTGGTTTATTAATTGGTATAACAGTATTTAAAGCAATTGCAATGACTACAACTTTTGCTGCTGGAGGAGCTGGTGGTATTTTTATACCAACTATGGTAATGGGAAGTGCTTTGGGTAATGTTGTTGCTAAAATTATTAATAATTTAGGTTTAGGGTTTAATGTCTCCGAAACCAATTTTACATTAATAGGTATGGCAGGTTTGATTGCAGGTGTGCTACATGCCCCGTTAACAGCCATATTCCTAATTGCCGAAATTACTGGTGGATACGAGCTATTTATCCCTTTAATGATTGCTGTATCCATGTCAATCATAATTAAAAAAAATGCACTAGATTTTACAATCTACACTAAAGAGCTTGCTTTAAAAGGCGAACTTCTAACACACAATAAAGATCAAAGCGTATTAACATTAATGTCCCTTAATAGTGTTATCGAAACCAATTTTGTAACATTAAATCCAACCATGACGCTTGGTGATATGCTACACAAAGGGGTTGCAAAATCTACAAGAAACTTGTTTCCTGTTGTCAATAAAAACAAAGTATTAGTAGGTATTATATTGTTAGACGACGTTAGAGAAATCATGTTTAACCAATCGCTTTATGACACTACATTGGTTGAAGATTTAATGCACAATCCCCCAGATATTATAGACTATAAAAATGACTCCATGAAAACTGTAATGGTTAAATTTCAGGATTCCAACGCGTGGAATTTACCTGTGATAAAAGACGGTAAGTATCATGGATTTGTATCAAAATCTAAATTATTAACCGCCTACAGACGCCAATTAATAAATTACACAACCACTTAGTCTATAAAAGGCGTTGAGCATTTATTATCTTTACACCAAAATAATACCAATTTTAAAAAAATGAAATATATCATCGCACTTGCTTTTATCGCCTCAGTAACCAGTATTATTTGTGGATATTGGTTAGATATTGACTATGGACAAAAGTTAATAGGGTATGGTGTTTTAGGTTTGTTTTTTGTTGTCATCCCTTTGTTTACCTACCACAGATGGAAAGACAGAGACGCAAAAGACTACATGCTTACAAAAGAAAAAATTGAAGACATGCGTAAAAAGGAAGGTGACAGACGTAAATTATAATTATTCTTATTTGGGCATTACCCTTTTCCGCAAAAAGCTACAAAGTGTCGCGCTATCCACTGTATCTTTTTGTTCTTTTTAGTAAAACAAAAAGGATGTCGTTTCTATCGCTAATGCACTAAACCGCTAACACCAGTTAACTAATTTAAGTTTCTTTTTTCAATAAAAAAGCGTTTTAATAAAGTAGAGGCTTCCTCAGCCATAACTCCCCCTTCAATTTTAGTTTTAGGATGCAATTTGGTATTAAGTTTTATACAACCACGCTCCTCATCTCTTGCACCATATACAATTTTAGAAATCTGACTCCAATACAAAGCTCCTGCACACATTTGACAAGGCTCCAAAGTCACGTACAACGTACAGTCCTTTAAATATTTACCACCTAAAAAATTAGCAGCAGCAGTAATCGCTTGCATTTCTGCATGGGCAGTTACATCATTTAACAATTCTGTTAAATTATGTGCTCTAGCAATTATTCTATCTTTAATAACAATTACAGCTCCAACTGGTATTTCACCTTTATCAAAAGCTGCTTCTGCTTCTTGAAGCGCTTTTTTCATAAAATAAGTATCGTCGTATGGATTTATCATAGCAGAAAGTTTGGCTTTAAAAATCAAAAATACAATTTCAAGTACTACATTTGTAAAGCAATGAGCAAATTACTCAATAAAATAGATAATCCAACACAGCTTCGTCTTTTAAAACAGGACGACTTACCTATTCTTGCTAAAGAGTTACGCGATTTTATTATCAACATTGTAGCTACCAAAGAGGGGCATCTTGGTGCAAGTCTTGGTGTTGTAGAATTAACTATTGCATTGCATTATGTGTTTAACACACCAATTGACCAACTGGTTTGGGATGTGGGACATCAGGCTTATGGTCATAAAATTTTAACTGGCAGACGTGATAATTTTGAAACCAATAGACAACTTGGAGGTTTAAGTGGTTTTCCAAACAGAGTAGAAAGTAACTTTGATACTTTTGGAGTTGGACACTCTTCCACCTCTATTTCTGCAGCATTAGGCATGGCAATTGCTTCAAGACTAAAAGGTGATTTAGACACTCAACATATTGCAGTAATTGGAGATGCATCTATAGCTAGCGGAATGGCTTTTGAGGGCTTAAATCATGCTGGTGTAACAGATGCTAATCTATTAGTGATTTTAAACGATAATGCTATTGGTATTGATCCAAGCGTTGGTGCCTTAAAACAATATTTAACCTATGTAAAAAAAGGCACCGAAAAACAAGATAATATTTTTGAAGCACTAAACTTTGATTATTCCGGACCTATTGATGGTCACGATTTACCAAAATTAATTGCAGAGTTACAACGTTTAAAACACGTAAAAGGCCCCAAATTTTTACATGTTATTACAACAAAAGGAAAAGGATTGCGTCAAGCAGAAGAAAACCAAGTCACATATCATGCTCCAGGAAAGTTTAACTCGTTAACAGGAGAGTTAAATCCAAAATCAAACACTAAACAGCCTCCAAAATACCAAGATGTTTTTGGCTATACAATAGTAGAATTAGCAAAGCAGAATGATAAAATCATAGGTATTACACCAGCAATGCCAACCGGAAGCTCGTTAAAATATATGATGGAGCAAATACCAGATCGCGCATTTGATGTTGGTATTGCAGAGCAACATGCTGTAACGTTTGCAGCAGGTATGACTACTCAAGGAATGGTGACTTTTTGTAATATTTATTCCACATTTTTACAACGTGCTTACGACCAAGTTATACATGACGTTGCTTTACAAAACCTTCCTGTTGTTTTTTGTTTAGATCGTGCTGGTTTGGTAGGAGAAGATGGAGCCACACACCATGGTGTTTATGATTTAGCATATTTACGTTGCATACCAAACCTAATTATCTTTGCTCCTAGAAATGAAGTCGAGCTACGTAATATAATGTACACTGCCCAATTAGGCTTAAAACAACCTATAGCAATTAGATATCCAAGAGGAAGAGGTCAGATTATTGATTGGCAACAACCGTTTTCTAAAATAGAAATTGGTAAAGGCGAATGTCTTAAACATGGTACAACAACTGCTATTTTATCGATAGGTAGTATTGCTAGAAATATTACAGAAGCTTTAAAACTAATTGAAGACACTTCTACATTTTCTCATTATGATATGCGATTTGTTAAACCTTTAGACGTGGTAATGCTTCATGATATATTTAAAAATCATGACACTATTATTACCATTGAAGACGCTTCAGTTGCAGGAGGATTTGGAAGTGCTATTGCTCAATTTTCAGCTAAACACAACTACAAAAATACAGTAATTATAAAAGGTATCCCTGATCAATTTATAGAACATGGAACGGTATTAGAATTACAGCAGTCAATTCTTCTTGACGCAGAAAGCTTAAGTTTATTCCTAAAAAAAATGACAGACTAAAACATTAGTCTGCCATTTAAAATTTATGTTATTAAAGTTTTAGTTTGTACTAAACGACCACTCTTGTCCTATAGTTTTCACTCCGTTATTATCTTTAGTATCCACTCTCCAGTAATACATTGTTGCAGCTGCAATAGTTACATCAAATGTAGAAGTTGTTAGGTCCGACTGACTTAATGCTGGGTCTGTTGTTGTCCCAAAATATAAATCGTAAGTCAACGTATCGTTAGTATCAACATCACCACCTGTCCAATCTAAAGTTGTCGTTCCCGCTGTAACAAAAGCATCAAATTCTGGCGCATTTAACGTCGCAGTAAATGGCGCATAATTAGACACGCCATCACCTTCTGTATAAAAAGCATAGGTTTGTGTAGCTGCAGCTTCGTCCTCGTCATCAAAAGCAACTACATTCCAATAATAAGCTACTCCGTTTTGTAAACTTACTGTTCTATTTGTAGCTGTTGTTGTTACTTGTTCTACAATATTTGTTTGGTTTCTATCCGTTGCAATTGTTAATCTGTAATTAATAGTATCTCCATCAACATCTGATGCTGCAGACCACTGGAAGTTAACATTACTATCAATACACAGTAAATCTGAAGTCGGGTATATTAATGTTGCAACTGCAGTAGGCGCTGTATTTGGCACTACTGGTGCAACAGAATCGCCACCGCCACTGCTACTACAAGAAATATTTAAAACCGCTGCTATTGCTAGTACAGGTATTAATTTTATTAGCTTATTCATATCTTTTTATTTTTTAATAATTTTTAAAACTTCTGGTTGATCTAAATCTAGTTTTATAAAATAAATTCCAGAATTTAAATTAGCAAAAGGAACCTCTATATAGTTAGAGTTATTTTTTAAGTAGCTATTATTAAGTACTAGCTTACCAGTTACATCATAAATTTGAATCCCAATTTCTGATTTTGTAACCGAATTTGGTAATGAAATTTTCAGATTATCAATAACTGGGTTTGGACTTGCTTTAATACTTATTGTATTTTGAATTATAGTTTTGAAAGTCCCTTCGCAAGATTTTGAAGTTTTAATTTCTAATTCTCCTGAACCTACAAGGTCTAAATCAAAGTTAGTACTACTTGTAATTAGTATTACTTCTTCATTAAACATTACTGTATAAGGTGCAGTACCTCTACTAACCTCAACATTAGTAATATCAGAATCAAGAGTATTGTTGTTAGCTATTTGTAGCTCGATTACACCAGCTTCATCAATAGTAATTTCAAAACACTGCTCGTAATCAATAACAATATCATCTACAGACACACAAACTGTATAGGCGCCCACTGGAAGATCTTGAAAAGTATAAGTATCATTTGTAAATGATTGTGTTAAGTTTAAGCCATTACCTACTAAAGTTGCAATGTAGTCAACATAAGTTTCGTTTACATTTACTACCACTTTACCATTATCTTCACCATCACAAGTTTCAGATATTATCTGAATTGAAATATTGTCTGCATTGGCATAACTTGAGTCACAAACATCTCCAACACCATTTCCATTAGTATCTTCTTGACCAATGTTAGCTACAAACACACAGTTATCTACTGCGTCAAATACACCATCATTATCTGTATCTTGACAAGCATCTCCAACACCATTACCATCTGTATCTATTTGAGCAGGATTAGCATTAAGTGGACAGTTATCATTTATATCTAATACTCCATCTCCATCTGTATCTTGACAAGCATCTCCAATGCCATTTCCATCAGCATCAGCTTGATCTGCATTAGCTGTGTTTACACAGTTATCGACACCGTTTAATACACCATCTCCGTCTTCGTCACCATTTGCATCAATTTTAAATTCTCCAGAAAAAATACCTCTACCATAAGTAGCTGCAAAGACCATATTATCATCTCTTAAATCTAAATCTGTTACTTTAACATTTGTCATTCCGTTAAAAGCTTGATTCCAGTTTGGATTTGCATCAGAGAAATTATTAGTATACCAAACCCCTAATTCTGTTCCGATAATAACCTCATCCGGACTTAAAGGGTTTTGTAAAATTGCTTTAACAGGTAGGTCTGGAAGGTCTCCTTCTTTAGCTAACCATGTTAAACCACCATCATTAGAGTACCAAATATTTTGCACTCCATAATTATGTATCGTTAAAAATATTTCGTTTTCAGTTGCTCCATATTCTATATCTGACACACTTCCAAAAATTACATTAGAAGTATCTAATTGCGTAAATGTTGGCGCTGGTAAATTTGCGTTTTCTACTAAAAACACATCTCCTAATACTGTACCAACTAATAGTTTTGATGACGTCGTTGTATGTGGAGATACAGTAAACGCAGTTGGTGTACTTGTCAATAATGGGTCTGTTAAACTTACAGCTTGAACTGTAGATTGAGATTTAATCCCTGAATATCTTCTAATAATACTATTACCTCCAGCAGAATAATTAGAATATAAAATATCTAAATTAGAGTCTAAAGCTTGAGGGTTTATAAAAGCTCCATTAGAAGCACTCTCGTTATTTATTACAACATTAGCTCCTGTTGCAAAATTATATACATTAATACCTGAGTTATAAACATAGTTTCTAACAAAATATTGATCGGCACCATCTTGGTCAAAAAATGTAAATCCACCATCACCACCATAAGCTTCAATTGAAGCATCTGTTTGGTTTGGGTTTGCGTTTTCAAATAATTGCGTCCCGTTATCTTGTAATCCTCCAGCAAAATAATCACCATCAAACGCAGTAGTAGGTGCTACACCAACTGTATAAAATTGAGAAGTATTAAACTCTAAATCTCTTGGACTTGTATTTACCCCCCCATTATTAGAATAATACACACCTCCATCATTTCCAAAAGCTACAACAGATGATGAGCCATTAGCAAAAGTCATTGCATGTTGATCAGCATGTACTTCTTGATAACCAAATCCACCATACCAATGACTAAACTGGTTCCATGATGTACCACCGTTTGGAGATCTAAATAAATCAATACCTCCTGCATATAATGCTTGGTCATTATTAGGGTCGACTTCTAGCATCAGGTCGTAATAAGACTGACCTCTTGTAAAGTCATTTGCTGCTATACCATTATCCGAATCATTAGGTAAATTCATTGGTATTGCAGTTGCATAACCGTCATTTGTTTTTTCCATAATTACTGGAGCAGAACCACCACCTTGAGCTAGAACATATAAAACATCTGGATTAGCACTTGAAACTGCAATTTGAGTTCTTATAGCATCAGGCACCGTTCTAATTAAGTTAAATGTAGTCCCATCAACCGAGCTAAATATTTTCCCTCCACCATCACCGAAAGCAACACTATTAGTAGTTGATACCCATAACTTATTATCAGCACCAATTTCTATATCATTTGGACAGTGCTTATTACCATTATCTGAAAGAGGTAATGATAACTCATTCCAGTTTGCTCCATTATCTACCGACTTGTATAATCCAAATTCAGGTCCTGTTAAATATGTCGCAGTATTTGAAGCGCCGTAAAAACTATCTCCAGCTGCTACATATACTTCTGAAACTCCGTTGTTATCTCTAACCTTAATATCATTTACAAATTGTATTCCTGGAACCAAATTACCATTTATCTGACCAATTTGAGGATTTAAAGAACCTGTTACAGGTCCAGCATTTACTGCAGCTTCTATTACATCACCATCTGCTTTTGAAATCATTACTACTGGAATAGTAATTGTGTCATCATCTCCAGACATATTTATTAATGCATCATCTACATTATTCATTACAATAACTCCAATTGCACCAGCATTTTGTGCCGATTTAACTTTCTCTACAAATGTGCAAACACCTCTACGAACTAGAGCTATTTTTCCAGTCATATCTATAGTTGAAGGTCCGCAACCTTCATTAGGGTTATTAGAGGTTTCTCCATTAGTACCTGTAAAAGGCACTGTTGTATTTGCTAAAATAAATTCTGCAGTAATAACAGCGTCAATAGTTCCTCCAAAAATACTAGTTGGGTTTGACACATAATCACCTGCTATACTATTTGGCGAATTAACAGTAATGTTATTAATTACAGTTTCTGTAGTTGTAGGCCCTGTTATACCTCCAAAGACTTTAGTCCAAGTTGTACCAGCGTCTTCAGACTTCCAAACACCATCTCCATTAACATCTCCACCTACGTAGGATTCTCCTGTTCCTGCATAAAATATATTTGTATTATTAGGGTCATAAGTGATACAGCTAACAGCTAAATTTTCTGGGATATCAATTCTAGTCCAACTAGAATTAGCATCTGAAATATTAGTGTTTTTCCATAAACCACCACTAACACCACCTGCAAAAAGCGTTTCGTTACTTGTATCGTTAGGATCAAACATTATAGCTCTTGTTCTACCTCCAACGTTGTTAGGACCTCTCTCTGTCCAACTATTATCAATACCGTCACCTGGCACTCTACCTGACGCTAAGTAAGCTTGTCTTTTGGCTTGTTGGTCAGCTTTAATTTGTTTTAAATTTTCAGAAGTTGGTCTTCCTAAAACAGGATCCATAGTAAGTTCCCATTCTTGTTCAAAATATTTATTAGGGGTTAAACCAGCTGCTCTTCTTTCTTTTTTACTTAGTTTAATAACATCCTTAAAAGGACTGTTTTCTAAGTTTTTTTTATGAATTTCTTTAATGTTAGCTTGCTCTGTTGTATCGGTTTCCTTTACCTGAGTTAAGGTGAAAAATGCAAGACATACAAGAATGCATGACGTTAGGATAATAATTTTCTTTTTCATTTGTTTTATTTAATTCTACAAAAATATCTTTTTTTATATATTTTTTAACTTTTGACTGTTAAATATTCGATTTTCAATTACAATTATAATTTATAAGCTAAACCCCTTAATTTTTTTATATTCAATGATCGCTTGACTGTCCGACATCAGTGATACAAAATGACAAACATTAAGTAGTCTTTTATATAAACTATCAACATTAAAATTTAAAGTTGAAGGCAATCCCTTTAGTATTAACTTATCATAATTAGAAATATTACCTAAGTAATTATTATTAACAGCTTTACTATAAGTTTTTAATAGTGTATTTAATATCTGATATCCAGCAATCTCTTTATCAACAACATCCTTAGACTGATACACTTTATTAACACTCAACTTAATAATGTCATTAATTTGTGCTTCATATTTACTTTTATCCAATAAGCTAATATTAAATTGACCATTTAAAATTGCTTCTTCGTTTTCCATAAAAATAGTTACAGCTTCATTAATCAATGTATTTATAGCTAATGCTCTTAAATAACTGACTCTATCTTTTGTATTTGTTAATTGATAATACTTATTAGTATTAATAGAATCTCTAACTAAATTTATAAGGTATTCTAGTGCGTACTCTTCCTCGATTAACCCTAAGTTAATACCGTCTTCAAAATCTATTATGGTATAACATATATCATCTGCAGCTTCGACTAAAAAAGCTAATGGGTGTCTAGAATAGCTTAGGGTATCACTACTACCTGTACTAACTAATCCTAACTCTTCTGCAACCTCTTTAAATGCCTCTTTTTCTGTTTGAAAAAAACCATATTTTTTATCTGCTATATGGTTTGTTGGTTTTTTTGGTAATGACTCTTTGGGGTATTTTGTAAAGGCACCTAAAGTTGCATAACTTAACCTTAAACCTCCTTCACGACCAGCTCTACTTTGGGTTGCTATTTTAAAACCATTAGCATTTCCTTCAAAATCACATAAATCTAGATATTCTTTATCTGATAATTGTTGTTTATACTGCTTCCCTTCGCCAGAAATAAAAAACTCTCCAATAGCTTTTTCTCCAGAATGACCAAAAGGGGGATTTCCTATATCGTGTGCTAATGCTGCTGATGCTACAATTGCACCAAAATCGTTTGCTAAATATCCATGTATACTTTGTAGATGTGGGTGTTTTTCTAAAATTTTTTGCCCTACCTTTCTTCCTAAAGATCGTCCTACAACACTTACTTCCAAACTGTGAGTTAACCTAGTGTGTACAAAATCTGTTTTTGACAACGGAATTACTTGTGTCTTATCTTGAAGACTTCTAAACTCTGAAGAAAATATAATACGATCATAATCTACTTCAAATCCCAAACGGGTTTCATCCTGTTCTTTTCTTAATCTTTTATTTGTGTCGCCAAAGCGTTTTAAAGAGAGTAATTGTTCCCAATTCATAATCAAAATTTAGACTGCAAGATAACTATTTGAAAAATAAAGCAAAGCACTTTCTAAAGTTAACTTAATGTTTTCAAAAATCCACTAATAGTCCAATCTCATAACGTTGTTCTAACTTTTTAGTGACCTACTATTAATTTTTAGTTAACCTTGACTTTACAAATTCAGGGTTTCTTTGTGCCAAGAATTTTAATAGTCAAAATGAAAAAAATAACCCACTTACTTATTGCTTTATTTAGCATCGTTACTTACTCTCAAAATGGATCAATATCAGGAATTTTAACTGACAAAGAATTTAACGATGAGCCTTTAGCGTTTGCCAACATCTTAATTAAGGGCACTACTATAGGAACAACATCTGATGATAATGGTCAATATCAATTTTTAGACTTAAAACCTAACACTTACAATATTGAGTTTAGTTTTGTCGGTTACCAAACACAAACTATAACTGCTATTGTTGAAGCTGGAAAAACTACATTAATTAATGTAGCAATGGGAGCAAGTGCTGCGTCTTTAGACGAAGTTATACTAGAAACTGTTACTACTAAGCTTGAAAGCGAAACTGCTTTATTGCTAGATCAGAAAAAAGCAGTCGAAATCAAACAAAGTATTGGAGCTGAGGAGTTATCTAGAAAAGGTATTAGCGATGCAGCTGGTGCTGTCGCAAAAATATCTGGCGTTTCTAAACAAGAAGGTTCAAGCAATGTTTATGTAAGAGGTCTTGGTGATAGATACCTTAACACAACTATGAATGGATTATCCTTACCGTCTAATGATGTGAATAAGAAAAACATTGATTTAAATTTATTCGCTTCGGATGTAATTCAAAACGTATCAATAAGTAAAGCTTACTCATCTCAATTTTACGGAGATTTTGCTGCTGGAAATGTAGACATCACTTCTAAAAAGCATAAACAAGGAGGCTTTGTTGATGCTTTTTCAGGAACTGGATTTAACACCAACGCCATAGATAAAAATTTTGTACGAAGTGAAGGAACAGGCTACTTTGGGTATTATGGAAGAAACGAACATAACCCATTTGCCATTATATTAACTCATGGTGTAGACCCAGTTACTGTTGACACCCCAATTAATGTTACATATGGCGCGTCAGGTGGTAGCTCTTTCAATTTTGAAAATAATTCTAGATTAAGCTTCTTTATTACAGGGGGATTTGAAAACAACTACCAGTATAGAAAAGGTAGGTCCGTAGACTTTTCTACAGTAGAAAAAAAAGCATTTGAATCTGCTGAAGAGTTTGAATACTCTACTACCTCAACAGCTATGGCTAATATATATTTTAAAATAAACTCGGATAATAACCTAAGTTTTAATTCTGTATTTGTCAATAGTTCTTCAGACGAAGTTGGATATTATGGCACAGATGGTCAAGGTAGAAATAGAGATGCCATACTTAATACAGACAAAGGGTTTTACCAACAAAACACACAATTTGATCAAACAAAAATGTTTGTCAACCAATTAATAGGAAATCATAAATCAGGTAACTTTGAATTAGATTGGGGGTTTGGATACAACAAAGTGTTTTCTGACCAACCGGACAGAAAGCGTTTTAGTTTAGAAAACTATGATTACACTTTAGACAACGATCCTTCAACTAACCCAACTTTTTATAGCAATGTAGTATTTGATAACCAACGTTACTTTCAAAAAATTGAAGATGACGAATACAATGGTCGCATCAACTTAGCTCACGAGATTAATGATAATCTTAAACTTAATTTTGGATATAATGGTCGTAACAAAACTAGACAGTTTAATAACATAAGATATGGTTACGATATTATTGATGGCAACTATCAAATAACAGATGTAAACAATTTTGATTCTATTTTTAACCTTGATAACTTAAACCTTAACGCATCATCAAATGGTTTATACCAAATAAAAGTGCTAAAACCACACCCAACATTATCAAATACTAATAGACCTGGATTATTTGAAAACACATATAACGGAAAACTAAATATTTATGCCGGTTATGTAGATGCACAAATTAAAGCTGGAGAAAAATGGTTATTCGTACCAGGTATAAGATTAGAGAGTTTTGAACAAAGTATTGATTACAATGTAATTAATCTAGGAAACAATGGTGTAGATTCTAAAACTTCAAAAGAAACTTTTATACTTCCAAGTTTAAACATCAAATACAGCTTAACTGAAGAGCAAAACTTAAGGTTTTCTGCAAGTAAAACAGTATCAACTCCTGAGTTTAAAGAAATTGCTCCTTTTGTTTACGAAGATGTATCAACACGTATTGGAGGTAATCCAGATGTGCTTGGTTACTCTAACGTTTTAAATATCGATTTTAAGTACGAATGGTTTTTTAGCAAAAGTGAAATATTCTCTTTAGGTGCATTTACTAAACAAATTAAAAACCCAATTAACCTTGTCGTTGTTGGAGACGCAACAGGTACCCAACGCTATGTTAGAACTGGAGACAAAGCAACTGTTTATGGTATTGAAGTAGAATTAAGAAAAAACCTAATAGTTAATGCTGATCAAAACTCTAATTTATCATTTGGTATTAATGCAACCTACATGAAAACTAATCAAGATCTATATCAAAACATAGATGGAACATTTGATTTAGCTTTTAATAAGACCGATGATAAACTACAAGGCGCTTCTCCATTTATAGTAAACGCGGACATAAACTACTCGCCAACTTTAAAAAACTACAAACCAGTAGCTAACCTAGTATTTTCATACTTCTCAGATCGTATTGATGCTTTAGGATCAGGAGACTTAGGAAACATTGTAGAAAAAAGTGTTCCAACATTGGATTTTATCTGGAAAAACACAATTAAAGACAATTTTGAAATCAACTTAAGTGCTAAAAACCTTTTAAATCCAACAATACAATATGTTAGAGAAGACCAAAACCAGGGGGACATATTAGTTGTTTCTGCTAACGGAAAAGGAGTTACGGATTACAAAAGAGGCTTCAACTTAGGTATTCAACTTAAATATAAATTTTAATAAACATAACTAAAAACTTAACACAAAAAACTTAACACAATGAAAAAACAAATAATCTTAGGCTTAGCATTAGCAGCAACCTTTTTTTCTTGCTCTACTGATGACACATCTGATATTGTAATAAATGACAATAGCGTAACTAATAATACATCAGGTGGAGTAACAACAGATCCTTCAACTATATATTTATCGGGTACTTATACAGAAAACTTAACATTAGACGCAAACAAAACATACAAGCTTAACGGGTCTTTAATAATGTCAAGTGGTACAACATTAACTATTCCAGCATGTATGACCATAGAAGCTTTAGCTTCTGGAGCAGATGTTTACATTGCAATATCACAAGGTGCAAAAATTATAGCTAATGGTACAGCAGATTGCCCTATTGTTTTTACATCTGACGCTGCTAGCCCTGCTGCTGGAGATTGGGGTGGCCTAATTATATTAGGAAAAGCACCTATTAACTCTGTAACCGGTACTAATACTGCAACTTCTGAAATTGCTAGTTTACCTTACGGTGGAAATGTTGCAAACGATAACTCTGGATCTTTAAACTATGTACGTGTTGAGTACTCTGGTGGCGCTGCCGATGGACAATCAGAAAACAATGGATTTTCTTTTTACGGTGTAGGAAACGAAACCTCTGTAAATTACATTCAAGCTTATGCAGGAAAAGATGATGGAATCGAGTTTTTTGGAGGAACAGTTAATGCTAGTTATATATCTGTAATTAACGCAGAAGATGACTCGGTAGATTGGACTGAAGGTTTTTCTGGTACACTAAACCATGTTTATATCTCAAACAGAGCTAGTGATGACAAAGCTATCGAAGCAGATGGTTATAATACTGACTTTAGTAATGCTACTGGTATTTTCTCTAAACCAACATTAAACAATGTAACTATAATTGGCGAAGGTTCTGCTAACTCTTCTGAGGCGGTTAGATTAAGAGCTGGAACACAGGGTTTATTTAGCAACATTATGATTACAGGATATGGTGAAGGTTTTGATTTAGATGATTTAGACACTGGAAACGGAGTTATCAGTGGTGACCTTAAAGTCGAAGGGGTAACTTTTGTTGACGTTACTGATAAAGTTAAAAACGATACTACTGTAACTTTTACAGATGCTGATTTCTTTACAGGAGAAAACACAGCAACAGGCACAGATTATGCTTCATGGGGAGCAGGCTGGACGACCAACTAAACACTTTAAAAAATCAAAAAAAAAGCCTTGCAAATGCAAGGCTTTTTTTTTGTTAATGTAATAATTTAATTACTAGTTGCAACTGGATTTTTAACTTGCCATTCACTAATACTAGCAATTTTGTTATTATTATAATCTACTTCTTTAAGAGTGCTTTCATTCCAATAAAACCACTTGCCGACTTTTTTACCATTATCATAATTTGCTGAAACTTGTTTCTTGCCTACAGTGTCAAAACTTAACCACTCACCTTGTAATTTACCATCTGTAGTGTAAGTTCCTGTTTGGCTTACAACTCCATTGTCGTGATAGTAAACAACCTCTATTAAGTTGGTGTTTTCATTAAGTTTTAAATCTCTTTTGTTTTGAGCAAAAGAAACCACAGTAAATAAAAAAGCAATTGAAACTAAAATTGATTTCTTCATAATTATGGGTTTTAACATTATATTTCAAATATACATATTAGATAACGTTAACGCAACATTTACGTAACATTAAATTAACATAGAGATTTAAAATCTCTGAAAATCAATACTTAACAAATATTAATTAACATAACAATCCTTAATAATTAAATAATATTAGCGTTACATTAAAATCACTTTTTGTCAAGATATTTGTTCCTGTCTTAAGATGACACAATTAGTATTTCATATAATCTATTAGTTTTTGTCGACTACATTATTATGATTTCTAATCAGGCTGCTTTAGGCCAAAGCAGCCTTTTTTTGTTAATAAAAACATAAAATAATAACACTTAGGAAACATTAAGTTAACATTAAGGTTGGTTATTTGCAGCGACAAAAACTAATAACTTATAATGAAACTTCTCTTATCTATTGCGCTGTTATTGTGCTTAACGCTTACTATACACGCTCAAGAAATTAGCGACACCTCTTTTGGTAAAGGTTTAATTAATTTTACAGCAAAAGACAGCTCTTTTAGTGTAAGATTTTCACCTCGTTTTCAATTAAGATCTATTTCTTCTTGGGATCATGATGGGTCGCAATACACAAGTCCAGAACACAATTTTATTGTACGTCGTGCACGATTAAAATTTGACGGTTTTGCATATAGTCCAAAACTAAAGTACAAAATAGAGTTAGGCTTATCCAACAGAGACCTATCTGGAGCTAATCAATTTAATCAAAATACACCTAGATACATTCTAGATGCAGTTGTGATGTGGAGATTTGCAAAAAACTGGGAGCTTTGGGCGGGACAAGCTAAACTACCTGGTAATTTAGAACGTGTCGTGTCATCAGGAAATCTTCAGTTAATCGACCGCTCTTTATTAAACAGTCGTTTTAATATTGATCGTGATTTAGGGTTGCAACTTAGACACAAATCAGATTTAGGAAATAACTTTATAATTCGAGAAAAATTTGCTATATCTCAAGGCGAAGGTCGTAATGTTACTGAAGGAAATGAAGGTGGTTTACAATACACTGGTAGATTAGAGTTTTTACCTTTTGGAGAATTTAAAGCTAAAGGTGATTATGTTCAATCCGATTTAAAACGTGAGGCAAGACCTAAATTAATGCTAGGTTTTACATATAATTATAACCAAAATGCAGTAAGATCGCGTAGCGGATTAGGAGACTACATGTTTAAAAATGATGGTTCTTTATATGAAACTAACATAACAACTCTTTTTGTAGATGCAATGTTTAAATATCAAGGCTTCTCTTTTATGGGAGAATATGCTAAAAGAGATACTGACCAAGCTATCGCAGTTGATACCGATGGTATAACACCAACTGGAGACATCGTTTTAATTGGGAATGCAGTAAACCTTCAAGCAGGTTATTTATTTAAAACTAATTATGAAATTGCTGGACGCTTTACCTCTTTAAATTACGATTCTGTTACAGGAAACTTACCCACAAAGCAATATACATTAGGAGGGTCTAGGTACATTGTTGGACATAAACTAAAAATACAAACAGACTTAAGTTACACGACATTAAACAGTAATAAGGATAACATAACCTTTAGACTTGGATTTGATATTCATTTTTAAAACATAACATTGACATAACATTACAATCAAAAACAGTAAAGATATTTGCAAACTTATTTTAAATAAAAATTATGGAAAACATCTACTTATACATAGTAATTGCTCTAGCAATATTAGCTGTTGCAGATTTAATTGTGGGAGTTAGTAATGACGCTGTAAACTTTTTAAATTCAGCAATCGGATCTAGAGCCATCTCTTTTAAAACCATTATGATAGTTGCCAGCTTAGGTATTGCTATTGGTGCCATTTTTTCTAGTGGAATGATGGAAGTTGCTAGAAAAGGGATATTCAATCCTAGCGAGTTCATGTTTAGCGAAATCATGATTATATTTTTGGCGGTTATGATTACTGATATTTTGCTATTAGATTTCTTTAATTCTATAGGGATGCCAACATCTACTACCGTTTCTATTGTATTCGAGCTTCTTGGTGCTTCCGTAGCAATAGCATTAATCAAAATAGGTAATGACAACGGAAATTTTAGTGATATTATAGACTATATAAACACATCAAAAGCATCCCAAATTATATTTGGAATATTATTGTCCGTCGTTATCGCGTTTTCTGTAGGTGCATTTGTACAATGGATATCCAGACTTTTATTATCCTATAATTATGAAAAGAAAGCAAAATGGGTAGGCGCCTTATTTGGTGGATTTGCATTGTCTGCAATTACTTATTTTATTTTCATGAAAGGATTAAAAAACATGGGGTTTGCTAAAGAACCTTACGCTTTTTTAAATGGAGAAACTATTGGTAGTATTTTAGAAACTAAAGTATTTTTACTAGTTATAATAAGCACAGTATTTTGGACTGTAATATCTTATTTACTTATTGCTGTTGCAAAAGCAAACATTTATAAATTAATTATAATAGTTGGTACTTTTGGATTAGCGCTAGCATTTGCAGGTAATGACCTTGTTAACTTTATAGGACCATCCGCTGGTGCATACCAAGCTTATTTAGACTTTATCAACCCAGAAATAAACACTTTAGGCTTATCTGCATCAGAGTTTTCAATGACTAGTCTAAGTGGTAAAGCACCAACACCAACCTTATTATTATTAATTGCAGGTGTAATTATGGTATTAACTTTATGGTTTTCTACAAAAGCTAAAAATGTAGTTAAAACATCTTTAGACCTATCTAGTCAGTCAGAAACTAAAGAACGTTTTCAACCTAATTTTTTATCAAGAGGATTTGTTAGAGTAGCTATGCTAGTATCTCAAACATCATCTCTTATCCTTCCAGAAAAATGGCAAGCAAAAATTGACAAACAATTTGAAGCACCAGTACTTACTTTACCAAAAAACAAAAAAGTAGACCTACCTGCATTTGACTTAGTACGTGCTGCAGTAAACTTAATGGTTGCAGCTGTTTTAATATCTATAGCCACGTCTTACAAACTACCATTATCTACAACTTACGTAACCTTTATGGTTGCAATGGGTACATCTTTAGCCGACAGAGCTTGGGGTGCAGAAAGCGCTGTTTACAGAGTTGCTGGTGTCATTAATGTAATTGGGGGATGGTTTTTTACTGCTATAATTGCTTTTGTTGCTGCTGCTTTTGTTGCGTTTTTACTAAATATCAATATTAGCATAATGTTTCCAATCTTATTTTTTGCAGCATTTGCATTAATAATAAGAAGCTCTATCGCACATAACAAAAGAGCTAAAGAAGCCAAAGCTGAAGACAGTCTTACTAAAGCAGAAAGCAGCTCTATACAAGGTGTAATCCATGAAAGTGCTAAAAACATTGCAAACGTAGTAAAACGTGGTAATAGAATTTATACTAACGCGATTAACGGACTAGCTACACAAGATTTAGCGTTACTTAAAAAGAATAAAAAACAAGTAAAAAAACTTTCTGATGAAGTCGATGAATTACGTGATAATATTTTCTACTTTATTAAAAATTTAGACGAGTCTAGTGTTGCTGCAAGTAATTTTTATATTCATATCCTTAGTTACCTTCAGGACATGACACAGTCATTAGAGTACATTTCTAAAACTAGTCTTAAACATATTAATAACAACCACAAAAAACTAAAATTCAATCAGATTAAAGAATTGAAGCAGGTTGATCAGAAACTAGAAGGTTTATTTAATGACACTAAAAAAGCTTTTGATTCTGGATCATTTGAGCAAATTGGTGAGATTTTAAACAAAAAAGGTGAGGTTTATAATTTTGTAAAAGAAAAAATTTCTGCCCAAGTAGAACGCACACGAAATGAAGAATCTTCTCCAAAAAATACAACGCTTTATTTTAGCATATTATTAGAAACTAAAGATTTACTTACTGCAACTATGAATCTTTTAGAGGAGTATAACAACTCTCATGATAGTAAGGTTGAACCAGCGACTATTAATACTGAAAAATAAAAAAAACTATTTATATTTTTATTAAACCTCAAGAAATTGAGGTTTTTTTTTGTTTAACACCATTTACCTATAAACCATTTATTATGTGACTAGTACAAGTCTTACCACTTACATTTTTATCTTTAAATTAAAGAATAAAACAAAAACTAAACATCCAAAAAAGGGTTACACACGTAAATACTATAACTAAAAAAATTAATGTATTTATGAAAAAAGCATCAATAGTATTAATCACAGTAGTACTACTATCATCTTGTGTATCAAAAAAGAAATTTGTCGCACTTGAACAACAAAATGGTGAAATTACCAGTCAATTACAAAAAACTCAAGTTGAAAAAGAAGAATTAGAAGCAAAATTTGCAAAAATTGAAGCTAGGGTTAACGAGTATAATTCTAAAATCAATAGTCTAGCAGGAGAAGTTGGCGTTTTAACAGAAGAAAACAAAACTAAATTTGATGCGGTTGGAAATAAAGCTGTTATCTCGGAAAAAGCTAAAGAAGGCATGCGTAAAACTTTAAGTAAAGTTAGCCCAGACGTAATGAAGTATTACACAACATTAGAGGACTCTATGAATCTTGCTTTATCCTTAAATTTAAAACGTTTTGTAGACACTTCAGATTTGGATGAAAGTGATGATATTGCAATCAGTATTGACGAGACTGTAGTAATGATTTCTATCTCTGACAAAATGTTATTTAATAGCGGAAGCTACAGAATAAACAAAAAAGCAGATAAGATATTACAAAAATTAGCAGACGTAATCAACTCAGAGCCTAGCTTAGATGTTATGATAGAAGGTCATACTGACTCCAGAACTATCAGCACTGATAAAATTGCAGACAACTGGGATTTAAGTGTATTACGCGCTACTTCTGTAGTTAGAAAATTACAAAAAGATTTTGGTGTAGCACCAGAAAAATTAATTGCTGCAGGAAGAAGTAGCTATCAACCATTAACAGATAATGACACTAAAGAGGGGCGTTCTAGAAACAGACGTACACGCATTATTATATTACCAAATATTGATAAGTTTTTTGCTATGATGGCGTCCAACTAATCTATTACAACAATTTAATCAAAAAAAGCATCCATTTCTGGATGCTTTTTTTTGATTATAACGCTTAATTTAAATTAACACTAAGTCCTTATTAAGAACCACACATTAAGCAATCATCACCTTCAGCTTCTTTTGCCTGAGCAATTAAAGCTTTCATCTCTTCTGCAGACATTGGTTCTGCTTCTGCACTAGTTGTATTAGCAAACTTAGCAGCTGTATCGGCAGCTTTTTGTTGTTTTTGCGCAACGTTTTCATCACTTACAACATCAACTGCTTCAGCAACTTCAGCAATTGGTTCTGCTTTTTTCTTTTTCTCTACAGTAAATTGGATAGCATCAACCGCACTCTTAGTACGTAAATAATACATACCTGTTTTTAATCCGCTCTTCCAAGCGTAAAAGTGCATTGATGTTAATTTAGCCATAGTTGCACCTTCTAAAAATAAGTTAAGTGATTGTGACTGATCTATAAAATACCCTCTTTGACGAGACATATCTATAATATCTTTCATACTTAACTCCCATACTGTTTTATATAAATCTTTAATGTCTTGTGGTATACCTTCTACACCTTGTACAGACCCATTAGCTCGCATGATTTCGTTTTTTAAACTATCATTCCAAAGCCCTAATTCTACTAAGTCTTCAAGTAAATGTTTGTTTACTACAATAAACTCTCCAGATAACACACGACGTGTGTAAATATTAGAAGTATAAGGTTCAAAACATTCATTGTTTCCTAAAATCTGGCTTGTAGATGCTGTTGGCATTGGCGCTACTAGTAACGAGTTACGTACACCATGCTTCAACACCTCTGCTCTTAGCTTGTCCCAATCCCAACGTCCACTTAAAGTGTCTTCTTGGATATTCCAAAGATTATGTTGGAATTGCCCTTTACTTATTGGAGAGCCTTCATAAGTTTGGTATGGTCCGTCAGCTTTAGCTTCTTCCATACTTGCAGTTACTGCAGCATAGTAAAGCGTTTCAAATATATCTTGGTTTAATGCTTTAGCTTCATCACTAGTAAAAGGCATACGTAATTTAATAAACGTATCTGCTAAACCTTGAACACCTAAACCAACTGGTCTGTGGCGCATATTAGAGTTTTTAGCTTCTTCAACCGGATAATAATTACGGTCAATAACTCTGTTTAAGTTTTTTGTAACACGCTTTGTAATACGGAATAACTCTTTATGGTCAAACTCGCCATTTTTAATAAACATTGGCAAAGCAATTGATGCCAAATTACAAACAGCAACCTCGTCTGGAGCGGTATACTCCATAATTTCTGTACATAAATTAGACGACTTAATTGTCCCTAGATTACTTTGGTTAGTTTTACGGTTAGCTGCATCTTTATATAACATGTAAGGCGTACCAGTTTCTATTTGAGATTCTAAGATTTTCTCCCAAAGCTCTCTTGCTTTAATAGTTTTACGTCCTTTACCTTCTGCTTCATAAGTAGTATAAAGTTTTTCAAACGCTTCACTATGTACATCTGCCATACCAGGACATTCGTTTGGACACATTAACGTCCATGTACTGTCTTCCTGCACACGTTTCATAAATAAATCTGGAATCCACATCGCATAAAACAAGTCTCTTGCTCTCATCTCTTCTTTTCCGTGATTCTTTTTTAAGTCTAGAAACTCAAAAACATCAGCATGCCAAGGTTCTAAATAAATAGCAAAGCTACCTTTACGTTTCCCGCCACCTTGATCTACATAACGTGCTGTATCATTAAAAACTTGTAACATTGGCACAATACCATTTGATGTACCGTTTGTACCTGCAATATAGCTTCCTGTTGCACGTATGTTATGTACAGACAAGCCTATACCTCCTGCAGATTGTGATATTCTTGCAGTTTGTTTAAGCGTATCATAAATCCCATCAATACTATCGTCTTTCATGGTTAATAAAAAGCATGAAGACATTTGTGGTTTTGGTGTACCAGAATTAAAAAGTGTTGGTGTTGCGTGTGTAAAATATTTTTTAGACATCAACTCGTAAGTCTCAATAGCTGCATCTAAATCGTTTAGATGTATACCCAGAGACACACGCATTAACATATGTTGTGGTCTTTCGGCTATTTTACCATTAAGTTTTAAAAGGTATGAACGCTCTAAGGTTTTAAATCCAAAATAATCGTAACCAAAATCTCTATTGTAAATTATAGTTGAGTCTAATCGCTCTTTATTTTCTTGGATTACATTATATACCTCATCTGATAATAATGGTGCTTTTTTACCTGTTCTTGGATTAACATAAACATAAAGGTCGTGCATCACCTCAGAAAATGTCTTTTTAGTGTTTTTATGCAAGTTAGACACAGATATACGCGCTGCTAATCTAGCATAATCAGGATGTGCTGTTGTCATGGTTGCAGCAACTTCTGCAGCTAAATTATCAAGCTCGCTAGTTGTTACTCCATCGTAAAGACCTTCAATGACACGCATTGCAACTTTTAACGGATCTACTAATTCATTTAAACCATAGCAAAGTTTTCTAACTCTTGCAGTGATTTTATCAAACATAATTTGTTCTTTTCTTCCGTCTCTTTTAATTACATACATACTTTTACACGTTTTATTTATTTTCTGAACACCATTTCAGAAAAAGGGTTTGTTTACTTACTCTAATTTAACAACCTACTGTTTACTAGCAAGTTATGTTTAGCGCTAAAAATTATTTTTATAATAACAGCTATCTATATATGGCTTAAAGCCGAAAATAATAGCTATTAAATAACTGTTTAAAATATAGTTTGATTCTAAATGATGGTTTGGCTGGTTAACCTAAACTATTTAGAAAGCTGAAGTTTTATTGCCTAAAAATCGGCATCAAAACTAAATTTATCTGACTCATCTTCTTTATTAAGTACACCAGCTTTTTGATATTCTGACACACGTTTTTCAAAGAAGTTTGTTTTACCTTGAAGGGAAATCATATCCATAAAGTCAAATGGATTGGCTGTGTTATATTCTTTCTCACATCCTAACTCACCTAAAAGTCTATCCGTTACAAATTCTAAATACTGTGACATTAATTTAGCATTCATACCAATTAAACTTGCTGGAAGCGACTCTGTAATAAACTCGCGTTCTATATCTAAAGCGTCAATTAAGATTTCTCTAATACGCTCTTTAGGTACTTTATTTACTAAATGATTTTCATGCAGGTGTACTGCAAAATCACAATGCACTCCTTCATCACGAGAAATTAACTCGTTAGAAAATGTTAACCCTGGCATTAAACCACGTTTTTTTAACCAAAATATCGAGCAGAATGCACCAGAGAAAAAGATTCCTTCAACAGCAGCAAAAGCAATAAGACGCTCTGCAAAACTATCAGATTCAATCCATTTTAATGCCCAATCTGCTTTTTTCTTAATTGCTGGAAAGGTGTCAATCGCATGAAACAGCCCATCTTTTTCTTTTTCGTCTTTAACGTAAGTATCTATTAGTAAAGAGTAAGTTTCGCTATGGATATTCTCCATCATAATTTGAAACCCATAAAAGAATTTAGCCTCACTATACTGTACTTCGTTAACAAAATTTTCTGCTAAGTTTTCATTAACAATTCCATCACTTGCAGCAAAAAATGCTAAAATGTGTTTAATAAAATAGCGCTCGTCATCATTTAACTTGTTTTTCCAATCAGTAAGATCTTGATGTAAGTCAATCTCTTCGGCAGTCCAAAAACTAGCTTCAGATTTTTTATACCATTCCCATAAATCATGGTGTTGGATTGGAAAAATAACAAATCTATCTTTGTTTTCTGCTAAAATAGGCTCTACTGCTTGCGACATTATATTGTGATTTTTTTTATTATGATTTGCGATTAACTATCTAATTCGGGTTGTAACAAAGATTGAAAATAATCTATATTTTTAAAGGCACTTTACACTAAATCTTTTCAAAGTTTTTAACATCGATTGTTGAAATGTAGGTCTACAAGTGGCAGTTATTGGTGTTTCAGAAAAAAATATTTTTTTACAAATTATTTAGGAATAAAATAACCTTTAAAAAGTCTTAAACAAAAAAAATGAGCAGTAAAAAACCACTCATTTAATTAATTTTATAGTATAGCTTTTGTGTTTTTAATAGATTAATCTTGTCAACAAGGATTAAATAAGCTCTATTTAAAAACAAATATTATATCATCTAGACATTTTGCTAGCAACTTTTTCTAACTCGGTGTACCAATCTTCACCAAATTTTCTAATTAGCGCTTCTTTTACAAACTTATAAACAGGCACTTGCAGCTCTTTACCTAAAGTACAGGCATCATCACAAATATCCCATTTATCATAATTTACAGCAGAAAACTCTGTATACTCTTTAACTCTAATTGGATATAAATGACAAGACACTGGTTTTTTCCATTTGACCTCCGCTTGGTTATAAGCCTCTTCTATACCACAAAGTGCAGTTTTTTTCTTGTCAAAAATAACGTATGCACAATCAGCACCATTTATCAAAGGAGTTTCTATATCTCCAAATTCGGTAACGATAGATGTTCCCTGCGCTTCAATTGCAGCAATACCTTCTTTTCTCAAAAATGGCTTTACTTTTGGATAGATGTCCTCTAAAATTTGCGCCTCATCTTTACTTAATGGTGCACCTGCATCTCCATCAATACAACAAGCGCCTTTACATGCAGATAAATTGCACATAAAATCTTTTTCTATTATAGCTTCAGAAACTATAGTCTTACCTAATTGAAACATAAAACAACTTATATCTTTTTTACAAATATAAAGCATCTTGCCAAAGTAAAAAGCGGTTTATACTAAAACAAAAACTTAATATTTTGATTTAATTAAGTTTAAATACTTTATTCTAAATTAAAAAAGAATAAATACAGAGTTAAAATTATTTACTTTTAATTTAAAAATTGCTTTGACCTAATTTTTGTATTTTTATAAAAAATTTTTAATGAAAGTATTTACTTATTTAATAACAGTTTTAGCAGTAGTATTGATAGTTTATAATGCTACAAAAATTAATTTTTCAGCTTTATTTGAAGGCGAAAGCATTATTGCTATAATCACAATTTTATCAGCACTTTGTGCTATAATTTTATTACAAATCTTACGTGTTTCTAAAAAAATTGAAGCTAAAAACAAAAGCTAATGCAATTTGACACATTAATTATCGGAGGTGGAGCAGCGGGATTATCGTGTGCTTTAATTTTAGGTTCTGGACTAAGTAAACCTTTTGCAAAGGGTAAAAACGTTGCTATTATCACGCATCAAAAATCATCACATTTACAAAATGCTTTGTTTAATAATGTTTTAGGATTACAACCTGGCACCTTAGGAAAAGATCTACTAAATGAAGGTAAACAGCAACTGACGAGTTTATACCCAGAAGTTTTACAAATTGACAATGAAAAAGCACAAGAAATCCGTGAAACTAAAACTGGTTTTGAGGTGACAACAAACAAAAACACCTATACCACAACACGAGTTGTGGTAGCTGTAGGCTATACTAATTTACTTTTTATAAAAGGGCTAGAACAATTTATTAAACCCCACCCTAAAGCTGCTATAGAAAAAGATAGGATTTGGTTAGAAAACACAGATCACCTTATTAAAGAAAACTTATATGTAGCAGGCACCTTAGCGGGTTGGAGAAGTCAATTTGCAATCGCTTCTGGAAGTGGTGCCCATGTTGGAACTGACATATTAACCTTATGGAATAATGGAAAACACACTAAAGTACACGACAAAGCCTAGATGAAAAACCCTTCTAGAAAAGAACTTTTTTAGCTAATCGCTTCTTTATGTTTTACAGCTATTTTGCTAAAGACGACCATTAAGATTTAACTTTTTTAAAAGGCATATTTAAAGAGCACGAGCATATCCATCGCAGAAAAGGGAATGACTTTTACTTTATCCACTTAGAAAACGACAAATATTTAATCCCACAAATTTATAGTTCTGCTTTTAATAAAAAAGGGTTTTTAAATCAAGTCAAGAATGGTGACAATTTAACCTTAAGCATAGAGGGTAATAATGATATACATCAGATAGAAAAAGAAGGCGTAAAATATATAGACACTATAAAAAAAGCAGAATTACTAAATAGCAATAATTTTGTTGGGCTAATTTTAGGGGTTATCTTTTTTGTAGTTACTTTAATTTTAATTCCTACTTACTTAAAAAGTTAAAATTAATTTGAGTTTTCAGACAACTCAATAACCTTATCAATCATAACATCATGCTTATTTAAAATCTTAAAATAAGCTCCATAACCATACAATTGTTCTGCAAGGGATGCTTTTAAGTAATGTTTAACTTCGTCTTTGTAAGCAACAAACAATATGTTTGATCGTGTTTTTATTTTCAAAAATTCTTCGAATGATTTTACAACTTGATCAGAAATAGTAAAATTATCAAAAAAGTCTTCTCTAGAAATTTCGTTATAAAAGCTACGCTTCTTTTCAAGTTCTTCAAAAATAAAATTATTTAAAAACCCTCTTTTTTCTAAAAAAGTCAAAGTTTCGTTTTGCATTTTAGTATCATAAGGCACAAAAACATCCGGAATTATTCCGCCACCACCATAAACAGTTTTCCCTTTAGGTGTAGTAAATTTTAAAGAGTCTGCAACTTCAATTTTCTTTTCATCTAAAAGCTCTCCTCTATTTAAACGGTCTGCAAAGTCATCATAATAATCTCTGTTTCCGTTTTGGTATGAGCGCTGGATGGACCTACCTGTTGGTGTATAATATTTAGACACTGTAAGCCTTACTGCGCTCCCGTCACCTAACATCATCTCTCGTTGCACTAAACCTTTACCATACGATCGTCTACCAACAATAGTCCCTTTGTCGTTGTCTTGTAATGCGCCCGCAATAATCTCTGAAGCTGATGCAGAATTTTCGTCTATTAATACATATACATGTCCATTTTCAAAACTTCCTTTTTTTGTTGCATAGCTTCGCTCTTCTTTACCTTTTTTGTTTCTTGTAAAAACTATTAGTTTATCGTCTTCCAAAAACTCGTCAATAATATTGACAGCAATTTCCAAAAAGCCTCCAGGGTTACCTCTTAAATCTAAAGCCAAACTTGTTGCGCCTTGTTCTTTTAATTTAAGCAGCCCTGTTTTAAACTCTTTAAAAGTACTTTCGGCAAATCGATTAATTTTAATATACCCTAAATTGTCTGTTAACATATAAGCTGCATCAACACTTTTTATGGACACCTCATCCCTTGTTACATTAAAGGTTAGCAATTTAGGCTCGCCTTTTCTAAAAACTTTTAAGTTTAATTTAGTGTAACGATCGCCTTTTAGCTTATTAACAAGCGAGTCATTATTATAACCACCACCTAAAAGCGATTCGCCATTTGCAGATATTATTCTATCTCCACCAACGATTCCCGCCTTAGCACTTGGACCGTTTTCAATTGTTTTAATAACTGTTATAGTATCTCTAAACGTATAAAAATTAATACCAATACCTACAAAATTACCTTTCATACTTTCGGTAACTTTTTGCATGTTTTCTTTAGGAATATAAACCGAATGCGGATCTAGATTATCTAAAATCTCGTTTACAGTTACATCAACAATGCTATCCGTATTTACATCCTCAACATACTCGTAATCAATATAATCAATAAGCCTATTTAACTTGTCCTTTTTACTATTTGAAGTAAATAACTTGTCTGATGAGTCGCCAAAATTTAACTTTCCGCCAATAAATATCCCTGCTGCAATTGCAACACCTAATATTAAAGGAAAATATATTTTAGCTTTAGACATTAGTCTTCTAATTGTTGTATTAATTGTAAGTCGATACCTGCTTTTTCTAAAAATTTTAGCCCTGAATCATCTTTATATCCTTGATTATAAACAACACGAATTATACCTGCTTGGTGTATTAGTTTACTACATTCTTTACAAGGTGACATTGTAATATAAAGTGTTGCCCCTTTACAAGATTGTGTAGATGATGCTACTTTTAAAATAGCATTAGCTTCAGCATGCAATACATACCATTTAGTATAACCTTCATCGTCTTCGCAAAAATTTTCAAAGCCACTTGGGGTTCCATTATAACCGTCAGAAATAATCATCCTGTCTTTAACAATTACTGCACCTACTTGTTTTCGCTTACAGTAGGACAATTTCCCCCATTCTGTAGCAATTCTTAAATATGCTTTATCGTATTTAAGTTGTTTTTGATCTGACATATAGAAATAAATAGAAATTAAAACGCATCAAATGACGTGTTTATATGTAAACGAAGATACTCGCTTCATATTTTAATTACAATTGTAAATTATAAGTTTATGAAAACTTTAATGAAATTAATTTAAAAACGGACTGTTTAAAAGCATTGGGATAACCAAACCTACAACTACTGCCGATATAACCATAACCCAATCACGTTTAGAAAACCTAAATACCGTTTGAAAAATATAGCTTAAAAACAAAACTACAAAGACGATAATAATTTGAGCGATTTCAATACCTAAAGCAAACTCTATAAGTCTGACAAATTTATTATCACCTTGGTCAAGACTCATCCTAAACTCTCTAGCAAAACCAAACCCATGAACTAATCCAAAAAACAAAGTAGAAACAAATAATAATCCTATTTTTTGATTTTTAGATACCTTTCCTGCAGTAAACACATTGTAGATTGCTACTACCATAATGGTTACCGGGATTAAAAACTCTATTAAATCACCATCAATTTTAACTTTACCATAACTAGCTAATATTAATGATATAGAATGTCCAACAGTAAACATTGTTACCAACCAAAACACACGTTTCCAGTCTTTAAAAAGATAAGGTACTGCTAATACTATTAAAAACAAAACATGGTCGTAGGCATTGATATCAAGTACGTGGTTAATACCATATTGTACATTTATCCAAAAATCTTGGAACATAAATTTTAAATTTTAGGGTTGTGGTAAATATACGCAAAAACAAAAACGCTATCCAAATTATAGGACGTTTACAGTATTAAAAAAAGGATTTTTTAAAAAACAGTCAAAATATAACGATAGTTTGGTAAATTTGAATCCTGAAGAACCCTTATTGATAAATGATATTATACCCTTTAAAATTTCAGCCCCTTTATAAATATAGAATTTGGGGAGGTGAAAAACTAAAAACTGAACTTGGTAAAAATTATACCGAATCGCTAATTGGTGAATCTTGGGAAATATCTGATGTTAAAAATGATGAAACCGAAGTATTAGAAGGCCCATTAAAAGGTCAAACACTAAAACAGTTGATTAAAAAGTATAAAAGCGACTTTTTAGGACAATCTGTTTACAACACTTATGGAGAAGAGTTTCCGTTACTTATTAAATTTATAGACGCCAAAACACCATTATCCATACAAGTACACCCAAGTAATGAGATTGCTAAAAAGCAACATAACTCATTTGGTAAAAATGAAATGTGGTATGTTATGCAAGCAGAAAAAAATGCCGAATTAATCATTGGTTTTAAAGAAAACATTACTCTTGAACAATACCAAAACCACTTAAAAAACAATACTATACTAGAAGTCTTACATCAAGAAACAGTAAATAAAGGTGATGCATACTACATTCCGACAGGTCGTGTGCATGCTATTGGCGCAGGAGTGTTACTAGCAGAAATACAACAAACCTCTGATGTCACCTACAGAATCTATGATTATAATAGGGTTGATAATGCTACCGGTAAAAAAAGAGAGCTTCACACAGAACTAGCTAAAAATGTTATAGATTTTTCTGCTCATAAAGATTACAAAACACACTATAATAAAACTAAGAATCAATCTAATGTCTTAGTACATTCTCCTTATTTTAAAACTAACTATTTAAAAATAGAAGGCACTCTAGATAAAGACTACTCAAAAATAGATTCTTTTATAATTTACATGTGCGTGGACGGGGATGCTAAAATAGAATGGAAAAAGGACACTTTTACATTAACTAAAGGTGAAACCTTACTACTACCCGCTACGATTAAAAACGTATCAATATCCTCAAAATCTAGCGAATTGCTAGAGGTTTATTTATAATAATATATTATGAAAAAAATCACTTTAAAAGATATTGCAAATCATTTTAATGTTTCAATCTCTACTGTTTCTAAAGCTCTAAACAACAGTCCTGAGATTAGTAAATCTACTTCAAAAAATATTAAAGCATACGCTAAAGCAAATAGCTACACTCCAAACTTTAATGCCTTAAGTTTAAAAAATCAAAGCACAAAAACTATTGGAATTATTATCCCAAATATGCTTAACTATTACTTTGCACAAGTCTTAAAAGGAATTGAAAAAACTGCTACTAAAAACGGTTATAAAATCATTACTTGCATCTCTAACAATTCTTTAAATAAAGAAATAGAAACCATAGAAATGCTATCAACAGGTGTCGTAGATGGATTTATACTATCCGTTGCAGAAGAAACAGAAACTAAAAATGAATTTAATCATTTTAAAATTTGCAATAAAAAACAAATCCCTTTAGTCATGTTTGATCGTGTTGTGGAAGACATTGATTGTGATAAAGTAATTACAAACGACTTTATGGCGTCAGTTAATGCTGTTAATTACTTAAAAAATAAAGGGTGCAAAAAAATAGCATTTGCAGGTGCTAATTTAGACTTAAACATTGGCAAATTAAGACATGAAGGCTATTTGGCTGGTTTAAAAAACAACAACCTAGATATTGACCAAGCAATTATAATTGCAAAACATGAGGTGTATTACAAAAACCATGAAGCACTTATAAAACCATTATTTGATCAGTCCTTTGACGCTTTAATTACCTCAAACGAGTCTGTTGCAATTGCTGCAATAAAAATAGCACAACAAAAGGACATAAAAATACCCGAAGACCTTTCAATTTTGGCGTTTTCTAACGGAATTTTAGCCAGACATTCTAACCCAAGATTAAGCACCATAAGTCAACATGGTGAAATTATAGGTGAAAGAGCAGCAACTTTACTTATAAATAAATTAGAAAATAACATAACTACCACAACAACTGAAACAATTGAAACAGATATTGTTTTAAGAGAATCTTCAAAATAAAAAAAAACCTACAAACCATTAATTATTAACGATTTATAGGTTTAAAAAGTACTCAAGGCGGGAATCGAACCTATTAAAACCACACCCTCCTACAACCTCAACAAAAACAACGAAACTTCAATAAACACCACTATTAAAGGGCATAGCAAAAACAATACAGCAATTGAATTAAATTTAATACGATTTAATATGTTGCTAATTTGGTTGTCATATGGTTGTCAAACTAGTAAAAATTGTTTAATTTTACTTAGTTCAAAATTTATAAAATATGGCAACTGCAAAATTTGAGGTACTAAGCAATTCTATTAACGCACCTATTTATTTAAGACTATCAATAAAAAGAGGATTAACACCACGAGCAAAAACAGGCTTATTTATAAACTCTAAAGACTGGAGTAAAGACACTAAACTACCCAAGCAAAGCAATGCTAAAAATAAAAATCTAAAAACTGATTTGTTGAAACTACAGGCTTACATACTTGACAAACATAACGAGGCTTACAAAAACAATACAACTACAGACAAGCAATGGCTTGAACATTATATAGATGTTTACTTCAATCGTAAAGACGAAAACAACACCAAAACAAATGTTACATATTGGATTGAGTACATAATTAAGAACTCACACCTAATGAATAACTCAAAAGGTGGATACGGACTAAGCAAGAACAGACTAAAGGCTTATAATAGTCTTTTAAATAGGTTTACAGAGTTTCAAGGCAATAAAACAATAAACATTAAAGACCTAGACAACAAAACCTTTAACAAGTTTAAAAAGTGGTTGTTTGAAGACAAAGCATATAGTCCAAGTACTGCAACAAAATTTTTAACAGACCTACAAAGAGTAGTCAAAGTCGCATCCGAATTTACACCAATTGCAGAAAATTTTAATAGTATTAAATTCAAAAAAGTAAGTACTTATGATGACGATATGAATGTAATAACCTTAACTGAAAATGAAATTATTAAAATACAAAAAGCAGACCTAAAAAAAGAAGCATTAATCAACGCAAGAAAATGGTTAATTTTAGCCTGTTACACAGGTCAAAGAGGCGACACCCTATTAAACAGGATAAAAGAAGAAAACTTTATAAAACGAGGTAATGATTTCACAATAAATATTAAACAAAAAAAAGTAAACCAATCAATTAAAATACCTGTATTACCTCAAGTTAGAGAAATTTACGAAAACGGATTGCCTTATAAAATATCCACACAAAAACTCAATGAACACATTAAAACCATTTGTAAAATAGCCAAAATTGATGATTTGGTAAT
This sequence comes from uncultured Olleya sp., assembly GCA_947503885.1. Classification (GTDB taxonomy): domain Bacteria; phylum Bacteroidota; class Bacteroidia; order Flavobacteriales; family Flavobacteriaceae; genus Olleya. The sequence continues at coordinate 255,014 of CANNFD010000002.1, forward strand.
GGGTAAAAAAGTTAATAAGGACACGAAAAGAAACGAAAAGAAATTAAGACCGAAATACGAATACATAACAAGCCATACTGGAAGACGTACTTTTGCTACTATTCATTATTCAAAAATACCAACTCCTTTATTAATGAAAGTAACAGGTCACAAAAAAGAAAGCACTTTTTTAGAATACATTAACCAAAGCCAAGAAAACCACGTTGATATAATATTAGACTACTACAGAACTCTAGAACTTAAAGAACGTAAAGAACCTGTATTAAATATAGTTGACAAGGCTTCAAATCAAAATTAAAAACAAAAATAATATTAACTCTTTATTGTTAATACTTTTTTGATTCTTTTTAAATATCTGAAACCCCTTTAAAAACTGCTTGTAGACCTACATTTCAACAATCGATGTTAAGAACGTTGACTAGATTTAAAATAATACAACTTAATAAATGTATTTCAATTATTATATTTGTTATATAAACAAAAAGAGTCCACCTTTTCAAGCAAACTCTTTGAAATTCATTTATTTAGTTAAGTTTTTGCGGACAAACTAAATATTGTATTTTATTCTGATACAAATATAATAATTTATAATTAATATCATTTTAATTATATACTTATTTTTAATGAAGACTGATTCTACTATTATAAGTAGTGTTAGTTTAATTCAAAGACTGTTGGTTAAAGTAACTCTTTAAATAAATTTTATTTAATTATGAGTAATAACCAAATTCAATTAATTCAGTTATCTACTGAACAACTTCAAAACGTCGTAATTGAGGGCGTAAAAACGTATCTAAACGACTTTAGAAAGCAATTAGAACCAAAGACACCAACCGAGTATTTAACACGCCGAGAGGTCGCGAAAATGCTTTCGGTTGACTTGTCGACAATTCACAATTGGAAGAAAAAAGGAATTTTAAAAGCCTATCAAGTTGGTGGTCGCGTAATCTTTAAACGTGAAGATGTTGAAAATGCAATAGTTGAACTTAAAAACTAATTGTATGGCAACGCAAACACAAAAACCAAATGTCTATGTTTTTAATGAAATTAACATAGGTAAATATAAGGGCGTAAAACATTACGAACTTAACGAGCAGACAACCTCATCTGAAAAGTTAGGTAGATATTTAAACATTAGTGTTAACAGAAAATTTGCCTTATCAAACCCAGACTATTGGGTAAAAGTAAAAGAGGGCAAAAAGTGGAAAACACATTGCTTAACAGGATTGTTTAAAACCAACTTTAAAGAAGTTTACAAAGGAGATGCAGACAGAAAAAAACACCTTTTGCTTTTTAAATTTGTAGACAATCAAACCAAAGTTATTGTTTACTACTTTGAGAACTACTTCACAAACGATTTAAGCAACGTTTCGCAACAAATTAACCTTTAGTACTTAAACAACAAAAGAGGGCGTAAAAACCCTCTTTGTTATTTCAAATGTTGAGGTAACGTGGCAACGCATACCCATAACTCAAATATACAAAATTTTATATAATTGCCTTTAGATTTTTTAAAAATAAAGATAGTTGACACTACTACAATAAAGGCATTGTGGGAAAACCCTCTATTGTATTTTCACTCTAAAGATGAAACACTTTTAAAAGACAGGGAAACAATACACACTAAAGACAAAAAGCAATATAAAGGAATACTATTTGAACTAACATCATACGCCTTATATATAGAGTTTAAACCTCATTATTTTTTTAATGACAACAAACACAATGCTAATGATTTTAGTGTTGAGAATTGCATAAAAACACTATCTAAATTTATTAATCTTTTTAGTTTAAATCCGTTTCATTTACAAGTTATAAATATTGAGTTTGGCGTAAATATAATAATACCAAAAAAACTGATTTGTGTTAAAGAATTATTATTGTGTTTAGTATTTCATAATAAAAATGCATTTCACACAGACCGAAGATTTCCTTTTACAAGATATAGTTCAAAATCAAATGTTATTGGCAAAACAAATGTATATAAGATAATAAAAGCCTATGCTAAAGGAGTACAATTTCCAGCAGTAACAGATGTAAATACTTTTAGGTTTGAAGTTAAAAGTAATAGAAAAGAATATATTAAAAAATTAGGTGTTGAAACATTAAACGATTTACTAAACAAAGACACCTATTTAACTTTAGAAAAACATATTTTAAACGAGTTTGACAACGTTTTAATAATAGATGACACAATAACTCCTAAAGTATCAAAGACAAGGCTAAAAACACACCAAAAACGATTAAACCCTATGACGTGGCACAGGTATTTACAAAGCACAAGAAATGTTTTTAGGCGTAATTTTAAAGACTACTACAAAACACTTGACACTTGTAAATCACATCTTAAAAAAGAACTAAGGTTATTGATATATAACAAACTTCAAGAATTAAAAAAAAGTGTGCAGATTTAAACCTCTATATAGGTTTATTACGCACACTTTTTATTTATTACAACTTAACGCAATAGAGTATGTTTTTTAATTAATTAATTAATATTAATATTAATGTTTAGTTATTAGAGTTAATTGCTCTTTAGGTTAGCAAATCAATAGTTGTTTAGAATTGATTAATCAAACTTTTTTCAATTCCATAAATACTTTATAGTCTAATGTAATATATTAGTACAATTAATCAATTACAATTTTTATGGATAACAAAAGACTCAAACAGATAACTAACCAAATATCTAAGAATTTACAAAGTTGGGATTTTGACAAAGCAATAAGTTTTAGTACAGACGAAACTCAAACAAGAGATTTCTTAATTGAGCCATTTTTTGAATTACTCGACTATAGTAAAATGGATGACTATTTACACGAGTATATTGCAGATATGGGAACTAAAAGAGGGCGTCGAGTTGATATGGCTATTAGTTTTGGCAAAAACCAACCAACAATTTTAATTGAGTGCAAAAAAGCAACTATAAATTTAACAGACAACCACTTTAGGCAATTAAACGAATATTGTCTTTACACAGAAACTGCGAAAATTGGCATAGTAACTAATGGAATCGTTTATGATTTTTATGCTCGTAGTAGTGAGAATAATGTAATACTTAATGAAACGCCTTTTTACTCATTTAATTTAACAGACTACACCGATGCAGATATTGAAAAATTAGCATTATTCTATAGACCAACATTTGATATTAATTCTGTATTGCAAGAGGCAGAAGACGTGTATTTTTTAGAAAAATTTGACAATGCTTTATTTGAAACCTTATCAAATCCTGCTGATGATTTTATAAAACTAATTTATAAAAAAATGGGAGGCAAAAGATTAACGCAAAACGTATTAAATCAAATTTACGGATTGATAAACTCTAATTCATTAAAAGTTATAGTTGACAGAATAGTATCAAAAGAGATAAGAGAGTCAAATTCTGGAATTATAACAACTGCCGAAGAAATAAAAGTTTACAATATAATTAAGACAATATTAGCAATGTCTTCTAAAATTAAAGATGCTGAACTAAGTAGAATATCATACAGAGATTTTAAAGGCTCTTTTGCAATTATAGTGGATGAAAGTAGTAGAAAGAAAATCTGCTCATTATTACTGCACAAAAATTTAATTGAAATAAATAAAGACACCTTTGAGTTAAAAGGAACAAATACAACATCACTTACTGAATTCAAAAAAGAACTTGTTGCATCTGCTTTAAAAAACCTTAGTGAATAGTATAGCCTAAACATTACGCACGTGAAGATGCTAAATAAAGTATTTTAAAAGATGAAGAACTATAAGAACGACACAAGGTTTACATTGCTTTATAGTAAAACATTTTGGATTGTTTTAATTGTTTTATTCATTGCATATTCTATACTTAAATCAATTAACTATATATGAACTTAGAAGAACTACACAAGCATTGCAAAGATGCAACACGCAAAGCCTTTAACGAGTATAAAAGGCAAATAGATGTTGCTTTGTTTCCTTTTGATAATTCGGTTAAAGACACACTTCAAGACCAAATGTTAATTGAAATTGGCAACCCAATAACTAAACACTTTGTAAATAATTACAACCTATCCAGCAAGCAATTAGAATACATTAAAAACACTATTGACCAATATAGACAGATTGCATTAAACACTTCAAATAATTACGCCAAACGTTATTTAATTAATGACTAATAAAGAGCCTAAGAACTACGCAAACCATTTAATAATTCTGTTATTTATTATTGCAGTAGTAATTGCTTTAAAAATTGTCTTTAAACTAACAGAATGACATTATACGAGTTTAACATATTAGACCATAACGAACGTATGGAGGTGGTTAATCAAAAAGGCGTTTACTTAGATACATATTCAGAACTAACAGAACGTTGCTTATTATATGCTATAGATATGTTTTTTGTAGAGGTTGTTTATGACGTAGACCAAAATAAGATTGTCAACTTGAATAGTTTTAAAACAGGTCACTTATTAGATAAGTATTCAAGTCATTAAATATTGGTTATTTAAATAAAGTTGTCAAATGGTTGTCAAAATAAGAAATTAAAAACCCGTAAACCATTAATAATTAACGATTTACGGATTTAAAAAGTACTCAAGGCGGGAATCGAACCCGCACTCCTAAGAATCGGATTTTGAATCCGACGCGTCTACCAATTCCGCCACTTGAGCAATTAGGCATGGCAAAAATAAATATATTTTAGACAAAACCTTTAAAAATAGCGTCTAATATCCTTAAATACTAAAAAAATATCTTAAATTTGCACCTCATTAAAAAACACGTAGCCTAAAAACCTACCTAACAACAGATTAACAATGCCAAATACAAAGCCAGAAGCTAAAATATTTTCCATTACGCAAAGCAAAGCTTTAGCAGAGAAAATTGCTAGTGCATACGGAACAGACTTAGGCAAAGTGATTACCTCAACATATAGCGATGGAGAGTTTCAACCTTCATTCGAAGAATCAATTAGAGGGACTCGTATTTTCATCATTGGATCTACTAATCCAAGTTCAGAAAATTTAATGGAAATGTTGTTAATGATTGATGCTGCAAAACGTGCTTCTGCAAGACACATTACAGCAGTACTACCTTACTTTGGTTGGGCTAGACAAGATCGTAAAGACAAACCTAGAGTACCAATTGCTGCAAAATTAGTAGCTAAAATGCTTGAAGCAGCAGGTGCAACTAGAATAATTACAATGGATTTACATGCAGATCAAATACAAGGCTTTTTTGAAAAGCCTGTAGATCATTTATTTGCATCAACAATATTTTTACCATACTTAAGAGATTTAAAATTAGACAATTTAACTATTGCTTCTCCAGATATGGGAGGATCAAAACGTGCTTATGCCTATTCAAAAGCATTAGAGAGTGATGTTGTTATTTGCTATAAACAACGTGCTAAAGCAAATGTTATTTCTCATATGGAGTTAATTGGAGATGTAACAGGAAAAAATGTAGTTTTAGTAGACGACATGGTAGATACAGCCGGAACTTTAACAAAAGCAGCGGACTTAATGATGGAACGTGGCGCATTAAGTGTAAGAGCCATTTGTACGCACCCTATCTTGTCTGGAAATGCCTATGAGCGTATTGAAAATTCAAAACTAGAAGAATTAATTGTAACAGATTCAATTCCTTTAAAACAAGAAAGTAAAAAAATAAAAGTATTAAGCTGTTCAGATTTATTTGCCGAAGTAATGCAAAATGTACATTACAATAAATCAATTAGCTCTAAATTTTTAATGTAGTCCGATTACAACATCTAACTACTTAATAACGTATTTTAATAATTAAATATAAATAACAAAAATGAAATCAATTACAATCAACGGATCTCAAAGAGAAAGCGTAGGCAAGAAAGCAACAAAAGCCTTACGTAATGCTGGTCAGGTTCCTTGCGTACTATACGGAGGAGACAAAGCAGTTCATTTCTCAGCAGCTGAATTAGCATTCTCTAAATTGGTGTACACACCAAATGCGCATACAGTTGTAATCGAATTAGAAGGTGGAACAGTTTTTAACGCTATTTTACAAGATATTCAATTTCACCCAGTAACAGACAGAATTTTACACGTAGATTTCTATCAAGTATTTGAAGACAAAGAAATTACAATGGACATACCGGTTAATTTTATTGGTAACCCAAGAGGTGTAAGAAATGGTGGTGTTTTACGTAAAAACAAACGTAGTTTACGTGTTAAAGCATTACCAGGAAATTTACCAGATTTTATCGATGCTAACATCGAAGAACTTAAGATCGGTAACAAACTTTACATCACTAAGCTAGAAAACGAAGCTTATACTTTCATGCACCCAGATAACACTGTTGTATGTTTAGTTAGACGTTCTAGAGCTGCTGTAGTTGAAGACGATGATGATGAAGAAGGTGAAGAAGGAGAAGAAGGTGCAGATACACCTGAAGCTACTCAAGAGTAAACTCTTATTTTAAATATTAAAAAAAGCATTCTGTTAATTCAGGATGCTTTTTTATTTTTACAAAAACACTTTATTATGTTTGAATGGATTATTCAACTTTTTAAAAGCAATAAATCAACAAACTTTATTGAAGAACAAGATCCTATGAAGAAATTTTTAATTGTTGGCTTAGGTAATATTGGCGAAAAATATGAAAACACACGCCATAACATAGGTTTTAAAATATTAGATTTTTTAGCAGAAAAAGAAGCAATTGTTTTTGAAACTCAAAAACTAGGTGACGTCGCTTCGTTTAGGTTTAAAGGTCGAACCTTTATTTTACTAAAGCCTAGTACCTACATGAACTTAAGTGGTAAATCTGTATTATATTGGTTAACTAAGGAAAAAATTCCTTTAGATAATTTATTAATAATTACTGACGATTTAAATCTACCTTTTGGAAGCTTAAGAATAAAAACCAAAGGTAGCGATGGCGGACATAATGGCTTAAAAGATATTCAAGACAAATTAAACACAACTAAATATAACCGCTTTAGATTTGGTATAAGCGATGCTTTTAGCAAAGGAAGACAAGTGGATTATGTTTTAGGAGAATGGGACGATGAAGAAAACAAAAAACTACCTGAACGTTTTGAAAAATCTGCAGAGGTCATCAAATCATTTGGTACTGCTGGCATAAACAATACTATGAATAATTTTAATGGTAAATAAAAAAAGGAAGCTAATAGCTTCCTTTTTTTTTATAATAGTTTCTATTTTATAATAAGTTTTCTTGTTGCTTTTGACTTACCATCAGTAACGCTTAACATATATAAACCAGACTCTACATTATTTAATTTAATGGTTTGATTAAAGTCATTACTATTTTTAAATGAGTCATCAAATACACGTCTACCTCTAACATCATAAACGACAACATTAACATCACTACCAAGGTTATTGTTTTTCATTTGAATAACAAATTCTCCATTATTAGGATTTGGATAAACATTAAAGTTGCTAAAATCGCTAAACTCATCCACAGACAAAGCTGCCATCACATTAATTCGATAATCTTCAACTTCAGCATCATGTCCATTTTGACAAGAAGTAGCAGCAGAAAAATATTTGGTAGTTACTCGCATAGTTGTAGCTCCAATTACAGCATCTGAAGGAACAGCAACAATCATTCCTGAATTACTTGAAGGACCGTTAGTAACATCATTTGCAGTACCTAGGTCATACGTCTCATTAGCTTCAAATAAACAATTTTGATTCCAATCAATCCAAACACTTGTTACACATGTATAAGGCCCATCAGTATTTTGGTTTGTAACTAACGAGTATCCTGTACCTCTATTAACATCTGTAGTTTGAGTCGCTGTAGGATTACTAGTATAATCACTATAACCAGAAGGTTTTCCAGAAGGGTTAGCAATAGTCCCAAACTGCACAAAAGTAGTACTCGTAGCGTAGCTTGTATTTGCTACTGATGCACAAATACCATCAATAATTGTTAATGGCAAATCAACAGCTTTTGTCTGAGTTGCTGAAGTCCCTGTTACTGTTATTATATAATCACCAGGAGTTGCTCCTGTTAAACTAGAAACATCAACTTGCAAATCACCATCTGTATTTAAACTAGATGGTGTAAAAGACACGTTTGCAATGGCTAGTGCCGGACTAATAACAGCTGTAAAATTAGTAGTTTCAGAAAAACCATTAACTGTTATCATGTTTACATCATATGTAACAGCATCAATACCACATGCTACTTGAGCTCCTGTCTGACTATTTAACACAAAAGAAGGAGTATTACTTATAGGAAAAATTTCTGATAAAGCATAAAAAATATTATCCGCAGCTTCAACCATAACTCTTGCATTGTTAGTATCAGCAATAGCTGGTATCGCAACAGTTTCTGAACCATCATTAGGCACACCAGACGCTAAAATAGTTGGAAAAGTTAATCCACCATCTGTAGAGAATTTAATATTTACAGTTTGACAATTGATAGTTGCTCCATTAGTTGCACCTACATTCCAAGTTAAAGTTTGATTACTTCCAGAGCCCCAAGCAGGAGGTGTTACGACAGTAAAAGGTTGATTTCCTACAACTTCCACAACCATTAAATCTGCATCAGTCTGACCAATTCCATTAGCAAAACCACTAGCATTATCTCTAACAATAAAAGAAAAATTCATTGTTCTAGCTACTGCAGGAGTAACTTCCCAAGTTGGGGTTAAATTTCCTGCAACGACATCACTATAACTTGGCATATACCTGTCAGGAGAATCTGTTGGCAGAATCGACCTATACATTGGTCCTGTAGTCCAATTTGGTTGTGGCGCACCATTAGTTGGCGCTTGGGATGGGTCATTTGGACTCCAGTTGTAAGTTAGACTGGCCAAACCATCAGGATCTGTAGCAGAACCCCTTAATACAAATGCAGTACTAGGTGGTATTGAATAATCAGGACCAGCATCTGCTACAGGTGGTTGGTTTGTAAGCGCCATAGTTACACCACAATCACTAGTTCCCCCCGGTTGGATGTTTGCTGATATATCTCTAATATTTACATAATTAAAATGGGCATCACTATTATTCTGCACATTAGTAGCACAGATACCTGCATACCCCATAATTGAGCTACCAGAAGCAGGCTCAACCTCAGTCATTCCATTACCAGAACGACTACAAGTATTCATACTATGCCATCCATCAAATTGATGTCCCATCTCATGTGCAACATAATCAATATCAAACGCATCTCCAGTAGGGTTTGCTCTTCCAGTATATCCTCTACCCTTTTGATTTCCTGTATAAGGCGGTGCTCCATCTAAACATACACAACCTAAACAACCTGCACTACCTCCACCAGAGGTATTAAAGTTATGCCCGATATCATATAAACTTTCATCATTTAAAGTTGTCGAAATAACTTGTTGTGTTGTTGTATTATATTCTCCTGCCCAAGGATCTGTAAGAGGGTTATAGTATATTAATTGGTCATTTTGATTTATAAAAACTAATGTTATAGCTAAATCTCTTTCATAAACTTCATTTACTCTATTAATGGTAATCGCCATTTGAGCCTGAATATTTTGTTTTTTTTGAGCATCAGTTCCTGCTCCAGCAAATATTTCTCCATATTCTCCATTACAAGTTTGTGCTAAACGGTAAGTTCTAAGCTGCATATCGTCTGTATCTGCTAATGATTTAGCGGTTTGATTAGTTAAAGAACTTAGCTCAACCTTTTCATCTGTTAAACATTCAAAACCTTGTAAGTCCTGTCCTAAAGCGCTTCTTAAATAAACGATATAAAAGTCATTAGTTGTTGTATAAGGATCAATAAATAATGAGCTTCTTTTACCTGACAAAGACATTGTATGCAATCCAAATTGAGTCAAACTAAATCTCATAGTCGCAGTAGGGTCGTCAACACCAACAGCTTTATAAGTTTTAATCATTGGGTTTTTTGCAGCTAATTCTGACTCCATAATTGGAGATTCTGATATACTAAATCGCTCTAAATTACCAGAAGCATTAGGAAAATAAGCGATCACATTTGACTTTCCTAAATTTTCGCTTCTTAAAGGCGCCTCCTTAATAGCTAATTTAAATTTTTCAAGATTTAATGAAAAAATTTGGTAGTCATCCGGGAAAGAGGCCCGTCTTACCTTATCCAAAGTAGATGTTTTATCTTTAGTTGACTTTGTCCAATAATCTTGTTGTCCGAAGGACAATACAAATGAAAACATCATAAGTATTGTCCAAAAATTAAGTAGTTGTGTTTTCATATTTTTAGGTTTTAGTTGTGTTTATTTCCCTAAAGTAGTAAGAAATGTCATAAAAAGTTGAATAAAATCGATTTTACTATTAAAATTTAACACCATAATTACTAAATTTTATATAAATTTATCCAATAATTAAAAAAATCCATCGATGAAAAAAATTACACTTTATCTTTTTTCTCTATTATTTTCCTTAAGCCTAGTTGCTCAAGACGGTAAGAGAGTATCTAATCAACAAAAACTAACACCTGAAAATGCTATTAGTCTTAAAGAGACTGGTTTTATCAAGTGTTCAAGTACAGAGTACGAAGCTTACTTAGCTCAACAACACCCAGAAAGAGCTACAGATTACCAGTTTGAAAACTGGATGGCAACTGAAATTGAAAAAGCAAAACAAGAACGCCTTGCTAATCCTAATGATAAAAGCATGGTGGTTATCTCAATACCTGTAGTGGTTCATGTTGTTCATTCTGGACAACCTATAGGAGTAGCACCAAACATTACAGATGCACAAGTAATTTCTCAAATTACTGCAATGAATGAAGACTTTAGAAAAATGTCTGGAACACCTGGAGATGGTACTGGAGTTGATGTAGAGATAGAATTTTGTCTTGCACAACAAGATGAAAACGGAAACCCTACCAACGGTATTAACCGTTTTGACTCAACTGGATTAGGATCAACAACTTGGTCTGGACCAGGTGGAAACACTGATACGGTTCTTAAACCTGCAACAATCTGGGATCCAACAAAATACATGAACATGTGGTCTGTAGAATTTACAAATCCATCTTTATTAGGTTACGCACAATTCCCAAATGCTTCTGGTCTACCAGGATTAAATGCAAACAATGGTGGTGCAAACTCTGACGGTGTTGTTGCCGCATATTCTACTTTTGGTGATATTGGTAGTAATGATGGTACATTTATGCTAAACGCTCCTTTTGATAGAGGTAGAACAATGACTCATGAAGTAGGTCACTATTTAGGATTAAGACATATTTGGGGTGATTCTAACTGTGGAGATGACTACTGTGCTGATACACCAACTCAACAAGGTGCTAGTAGTGGTAATTGTCCAGCGTCAACAACTTGTGATGCTGTTGCAGATTTAACAACTAATTACATGGATTATTCAAACGATAGCTGTATGAATAATTTCACTCAAAATCAAAAAGATAGAATGTTAGTTGTAATGGCTAATTCACCTAGAAGAATGGAATTAAGCTCATCAAATGCATGTAATTCTTCTTCAATACCTTTTATAGACATTTCTCCTGGAACTCCTTCTCCTGGGCAAGTTGCTGAAGGAAGTGATTGTAACTTCCAAGATTTTACTATTGATTTAACAATTTCATTAGGTGGAAGTGCTGCTTCAACTGTTACTCTTGTAAACAGTGGAACTGCAACTGAAAACGAAGACTTTGAATTATTAAACAACTCGGTTACATTTGCTGCTGGATCAACAACACCTAGTAACTCTGTAACTTTAAGAATATTTAATGATAGTTTTGTTGAAGCTGACGAAACAATTGCATTAACATTAAACGTAACTACAACTGGTGACGCTATAGCAACTACAGCTCCATTTAGTGTTATCGTATTAAATGATGATGAAGCTGTAACTAACACTTCTACAAACACTATTTTCTATGATGATTTCTCTGACGGAGATAATAATGGATGGGTATTAATTGATGCTGACGGAACACCTGATGATGACTGGACTGTAGTAGAAGAAGCTAATTGGACTGCTCCATTTGGAATCTACACAGATTTCTTTATGGCATCTTATTCTTGGAATGGTTCGGTTTACACGCCAGACAATTATATTTCTAGTCCTTTAATTACTATTCCAGCTGGAGCAAACAGTGCCAATCTGAGATATTTTGCAGGATCAGGGTCTGATGCTACATATTATAATGAAAACTACGAAGTATATGCTTCATCAGCTATAGGGTCTGTTACAAATATTCAAGCAGGAACATTATTAGTTGATACAGTAATTCCTGCTCAAGGAGGTGCTTATTACGATGTAGATGTATCTGCATTTATTGGACAAAGCATCTATATTACTTTTAGACACCATGATACTTCTGATGAGTGGGTGTTAGGAATAGACGAAGTAGGAGTAACAACAGAAGGGACAGTTGATGTACAATCTACAGTTAACACGACTACACCAGACCAAATTAATGTTGTTGGACCAGGTCAAGCTTACTCTACAGATGTAAACTCTGGAGATATTATGTTAGACATAGACAATACTGGAGGATTTAACCATGGATGTGCTTCAATATCAGTTTCTAGAGACGCAACAACTGCTGGAGCAGCTGCTGTTTCTTACGCTGGTGGAACTAACACTGCTGGTTTTGTTACTGCTAAGACATTTGACATTAGCACTACTAATGCAAGTACTACTGATGCAGCAACTATTAATTTTTACTTCAAAGAATCAGAAATTGCAGCTTGGGAAGCAGCAACTGGAAACAACAGAAGTGTGTTACAAGTTAAAAAAGATGGAACAAATGAAGTTGCGCCAGTAGCAATCTCTGCATTTGGAACAGATGTAATATTAACAGCATCATTTACAACAGGTATTGCTGACACGTATTACTTTGGATCTCAATTAGCTTTCTTATCAGTTAATAGTTTTGAATTAGCTAATACTTTATCAATATACCCTAACCCTTCAGTTAATGTATTAAACATTAAAGTAGCTAACGATAATGATTTACCAAATGCATACAAAGTTTACAACATGCTTGGTCAATTAGTAACTGAGAAAAATATCAATAACGCTCAAGACCTAACTATAGATACAGCACCATACAGTAATGGTATGTATTTTATTAAAATTTCTAAAGGAGGTAACTCTGCAACGTTCCCTTTTATCAAGAAATAAAAGAATAAATAAAAATAATCTTAAAAGCCAATTGGATTTAATCCAATTGGCTTTTTTACTTTTGTATTATAATATTGAATACTTTGAAAACAAACCAAAAGCAAAATACAGTATTAACTATTGGTACTTTTGATGGTGTCCATATCGGACATCAAAAAATTATCAAACAATTAGTTGAAGTTGCTAATAAAAAAGGACTGCAACCCTCTTTGTTAACTTTTTTTCCACATCCTAGAATGGTGCTACAAAAAGACGTTAACATTAAACTAATTAATACTATAAGTGAAAAAGAATTGCTTTTAAAGCGTTTTGGAATAACTAATTTAGTAGTAAAAAAATTTACTAAAGAGTTTTCCAGATTAACTGCCGAAGCGTTTGTAGAAGACATATTAGTCAATCAATTAAAAGCTAAGCATGTTATAATAGGTTATGACCATCATTTTGGTCGTAATAGAAATGCTAATATCGATGACTTAAAACGTTTTGGAGAACAATTTAATTTTGAAGTTGAGGAAATCTCCATGCAAGACATTAACGACGTAGCTATAAGCTCTACCAAAATAAGAGCTGCATTAACAGAAGGAGATATAACCACTGCAAATGCTTATTTAGGTTACAATTTTATGCTAACTGGTAATATTGTAAAAGGTAAAGGACTAGGAAAAACAATTAATTACCCAACTGCAAATTTACAAATAGAAGAGTCTTACAAACTTATACCTAAAAAAGGGGTTTATGTTGTGCAAGCTATAATAGACGGTGAATTAAAATTTGGAATGATGAATATAGGCAACAACCCAACAGTAAATGGTACAAGCCAAAGTATCGAGATCCATTTTTTAAATTTAGATAAAAATTTATACAGCAAAAATCTATCAATAGAAGTATTACATAGACTTAGAGATGAACAAAAATTTGAAAGCATAGAGCTACTAAAACAACAACTAGATGCAGACAAAATTAGTACTAATGCCTTTTTAAAAAAGTATGATAAATAAGTTTCTGTTTAAACATATAGACAATAGTGCATTAATAGTTTTTAGAATTATTTTTGGTTTATTATGTTTTCTAGAATCTGTAGGAGCCATTTTTACTGGATGGATTAAAAATACTTTGATCGATCCAGAGTTTACATTTAATTTTATTGGATTCGATTTTTTACAACCATTACCTGGTAATTGGATGTATTTATATTATTTAATAATGGGCTGTTTTGGCTTACTAATTATGGTAGGTTATAAATATAGACTAAGCATGATTGCATTTACAATCCTTTGGTCAGCCACCTACTTAATGCAAAAATCATCTTACAACAACCATTACTACCTATTGTGTTTACTAAGTGGGATTATGATATTTCTTCCCGCTAATAAATACGCTTCTTTAGATGTAAAGCTAAATCCAAACATTAAACAGTTTAGCATGCCCAGTTGGTGTAAATGGATTTTTGTAGTACAATTGTTTATCCTTTATACATACGCGTCAGTAGCTAAAATGTACCCAGATTGGCTAGACTTAAGTGTACCAACACAATTATTAAAAAACAAAGCTAATTACCCAATAATTGGAGAAGCTTTACAAAATCAATATTTACCATATATAATAGCTTATGGCGGAATTTTATATGACGGATTAATTATCCCTTTATTACTATTTAAACCTACTAGGAAGCTAGCATTTTGGGGATCTATAGTTTTTCACTTATTCAACTCGATAGTTTTTCAAGTTGGAATCTTTCCATACTTAGCATTAGCGTTTAGCTTATTCTTTTTTAATCCAGAAACCATCAAAAATATTTTCTTAAAAAAGAAACCCTTTTACAAAGACAACAAAGTTATAATACCTAGTTACAAACCAATTTTAATAGGGTTTGCATCATTGTATATAGTTATACAAATAATACTACCTATCAGACATCACTTTATAAAAGATAATGTATTGTGGACAGAAGAAGGACATAGACTGTCATGGCGTATGATGTTAAGATCAAAATCAGGGTATGCTACCTACAAAGTCATAGACAAAAAAACTAATAAAAAAACGCTCATCCAGTTAGATGATTATTTGACAAAAAAACAACAACGTCTAGTCACAACAAGACCCGATGTTATTTGGCAATTTGCACAACATTTAAAAAAGGATTATAAATCTAAAGGCCAAGACATAGCAGTATATGTTAAAGCAAGTGTTAGTGTAAATGGTAAGCCCTATCACACACTAATAAACCCAGAAGTAGACCTAGCTAATGTTAAATGGGATTACTTTAAACATAGTGATTGGATACTTCCATCACAATTAGATAAATAATTATTTTAAAGCAACTAAAATCTTACTACTTTTACAACTTATAATTTGACGTTACAAATTGCGTTTAGGAATATTCGTTTATTTTAAATTTACAATAAATACTCGCTCAAACGATGTATAGATTGGAGATTATTTTCACCTTAAAAAATAAATTAACGACACCCTAACTTTAGGTAACGCACAAAACAAAAAACATGTTACAGGTACCATTTATTAGAGAAAACAAAGCGTTAGTTATCAACAGATTAGCAGTTAGAAATCTTGATGCTACAACAATGATTGAAGATGTATTAAATTTAGATGATCAGCGTCGTGCTATTCAAACTAAATTAGATGCAATATTAGCAGAGTCCAATGCGATCTCAAAAGAAATTGGTATTTTATTTAAATCCGGTCAAGCCGAAAAAGCGAATGCTTTAAAAACTAAAACTGCAGCTTTTAAAGAAGAATCTAAAGATTTAAACGAGCAATTAAATACTACTTCCGAAGCTTTAAACCAATTATTATACAAGATTCCAAATATCCCTCATCAATCAGTTCCTAAAGGAAATAGCGAGGAGGATAATGAAGAAATCTATAGCGAAGGTGACATCCCTAAATTACATGAAGGTGCATTACCACATTGGGAATTAGCTAAAAAATACGACATCATAGATTTTGAGCTTGGGACAAAAATTGCAGGCGCTGGTTTTCCTGTGTACAAAGGTAAAGGTGCTAGATTACAACGTGCACTTATCGCTTATTTTTTAGATAAAAATACAAGTGCGGGTTATACAGAGTATCAATTACCACATTTAGTAAACGAAGCTTCTGGTTTTGGCACAGGTCAATTACCAGATAAAGAAGGACAAATGTACCATGTTACTGAGGATAATTTATACTTAATCCCAACAGCAGAAGTACCAGGAACAAATATATTTAGAGACGTTTTACTTAACGAAACTGATTTACCAATAGGCATTACAGGCTACACACCTTGTTTTAGACGTGAAGCTGGTAGTTATGGTGCGCATGTACGTGGTTTAAACCGTTTGCACCAATTTGATAAAGTTGAAATTTTACGTGTTGAACATCCAAGCAATTCATACAAAGCATTGGACACAATGGTGGAACATGTAAAAGAGATATTAAACGAACTAAAATTACCATTCAGAATTTTAAGATTATGTGGTGGAGATACAGGTTTCACCTCTGCTTTAACTTTTGACTTTGAAGTGTTTTCTACAGCTCAAGACCGTTGGTTAGAAATATCAAGTGTCTCTAATTTTGAAACGTTTCAGGCTAATCGCTTAAAATTACGTTTTAAAAATAGTGATGGAAAAAATGAATTAGCACATACTTTAAACGGTAGCTCTCTAGCATTACCTAGAGTATTAGCAGGTATATTGGAAAACTATCAAACTGAAAACGGTATTAAAATCCCAGAGGTTTTAGTACCATATACAGGTTTTGAATACATCAATTAATGTGTTTTTTATCGATAAAACTAACGTGAAATTGTTAAAAAAAACGTTAAAACGTTAAAAAAGACGTTGTTTTGCAACATTTAGCTTGTTTTGTTTTGTAGTTTAAATAAATTAACCTTTATTTGATATACCAAACATAACCTACTGATTATGAAAACTATTGCAAGGCTTTTGCTTTTCATATTTCTTTTAGCTGTTATGGTTAAAGTTTTAGATAAAAACTCCGACCAAGACAATCATAAAGAAACAATAGCTCAAGTAAAACGATAAAATATTAAAATTACATAGATACCCCCAATCAAGTAATTGAATCTTATATTGAATATATATGATTAATAGCACATTTATTAGATTGGCTAAATGCCTGAACTTTGTTCGGGCATTTTTTTTGCATACTATTTACATTATCTAGCTTTTGGATTTGCTATATTTACACTTATGATGTTTAAACGCTTACTAACAGTAATAATTTTAATGCTTTCTTTTGCAACAAACGCTCAAGAAGATATTGTTGCACGCGAGTATTTTTCAACTGGACAGTTTGAAAAAGCATTAAGTAGCTATAAAAATTTATACAGCAAAAACACAAACAACAGTGGATATTTGTTAAAAATAATAAAAATAGAACAGCAGTTAGAGTTATATAAAGACGCTGAAGTTAGACTTGTAGAAGCAATAGCCAAAAGACCTGCTCCTGACTTATTAATTGAGCTTGGTTATAATTATAAATTACAAAAAGACACCATAAACGCACATATTTATTACAATAAAGCAATTGCTACAGTAGATCAAAATCCAAATAATGCATTTCGGGTAGGTCGTACTTTTGAAAGTTTATCTCTTTTAGAAGAAGCTATAACTACTTATAAAAAAGCTATGGCGCTAAAACCAACGCTTAATTTTAATATTCAATTATCACGTATTTACGGAGAACAAGGGGAAGTTGAAAAAATGTTTATAAGCTATATTGACTTAATAGAAAGCTCCCCAAACTACATTAACACCATAAAAAGAAGTATTAGCGAGTTTATATCTGAAGATGACACCAATCCAAACAATGTGTTTCTTAGAAAAACTCTGCTTAAAAAAAGCCAACAATCTCAAGATTTAATTTGGAATGAGATGTTAAGCTGGTTATTCATTCAGCAAAAGGATTACAACAAAGCTTTTATACAAGAAAAAGCAATCTATAAAAGACAATTAGAAAGTTTAGATCGGCTTGTAGAACTAGGATTAATAGCTGAAAACCAAAAACAATATGATGACGCGTTAGCTGTATTTAATTTTATTATTGAAAACACTCAGGATACAGACATGAAGTTAGCAGGGCATCAAAAAGTGTTACAAATCAAAACTAAAATAGCATTACCAAAAGATTATAACACCATAAATAATAGTTACATTTCTGTTTTTGACACCTATGGTAAAACCCCTCAAACACTGGAGTTACAAATTAACTATGCTCACTTTTTAGCATTTTATTTAAATAATCAGGACGAAGCTATTTCAATATTAAAAAACACTTTAAAATATAATGTTTCAGAGTTAGATCTAGCAGCAGTAAAACTAGAATTAGGAGACATTTTAATTTTGGAAGAAAAATTTAACCAAGCCTTAATATATTATACACAAATTGAACGCAACTTAAAAAATAGTACAATAGCACAAGAAGCTAGGTTTAGAATTGCTAAAGCTAGTTACTATAAAGGCGATTTTAAATGGGCAGAATCACAGTTAAAAATATTAAAATCGTCAACCTCGCAGTTAACAGCAAATGATGCTTTAGATTTAAAACTGTTAATTAGTGATAACAGAGCCGAAGACTCGCTTCAAACAGCTTTAACAAAGTATGCTAAAGCAGATTTATATGCATTTCAAAATAAAAATGACAAAGCTATTTTAATATTAGACACTATATTAAAAGAACATAAGACAGAAGTTATTGTTCCACAAGCATTACTAAAACAAGCTTTACTATTCGAGAAAAAGCAAGACTTTGAAAAAGCAAAAACAAACTATTTACGCATTATTAACGACTTTAAAGATAGTATCTTACTAGATAACGCGTTATATTATCTTGCCCAAATTTTAGTCAATCAACTAGCACAACCGGAAGAAGCAAAAAAACTATACGAAAACATTATATTTAATCATTCTGACAGTATTTATGCTGTTGAGGCTAGAAAAAAATTTAGAGCACTTCGCGGGGATGCATTAAACTAAAGTCAATAAGTTTAAAAACTTTACTTATTAATACCACATGCGTATTAAATTTAATATAAAATTGAGGGTTTAGTAACTAAAAAAAGACAAAACCCTTTGAGGACGACTCAGAACTTATGTTATTTGCAAAAAACATTACTCTAATTGTCATTTCTGTTACAACAGAAATCATTTAAACATAAAAAATGTACATATATAACGTCACAATAAATATCGAAGATAGTGCACATGACGAATGGCTAATCTGGATAAAACAACACATTCCAAAAGTTTTAGCAACTGGTAAGTTTGAAAAAGCGACCTTTACAAAAGTTATGGTGGAGGAAGATATGGGCGGACAAACCTACTCTATCCAATACAAAACATACTCTAGAGAAGCATTGGATGCTTTTTACAGAGAAGATGCTGATAAATTAAGACAAGAAGGTCTAAAAAAGTTTGCCGACAAAATGTTAGCCTTTAGAACAGAGCTTCAAATTGTGGATGAGTATTCTGTAACATTTAAATAATTCAGCTAAAGCTGAAAAAAACCTTTTTATGGCAAATCAAAACAATCATCAAGTTAAAGCAAAAAAATTCTTAGGGCAACACTTTTTAGAAGACGAAAGTATTGCTAAAGATATTGCAGACTCATTAACTTTAAATGGTTATAAAAACGTTCTCGAAATTGGGCCAGGAATGGGTGTGTTAACAAAATACTTACTTAAAAAACCAATTACTACTTACGCTATCGAAATTGATACAGATAGTGTAGAATACCTTAAAAACAACTATTTAAATTTTGCTTCTAGAATTATAGAAAAGGATTTTTTAAAGTATGATTTAAGCGAAACTTTTAATGACCAACCTTTTGCTATAATTGGTAATTTTCCTTATAATATATCCACTCAAATAGTTTTTAAAACTTTAGAGCTACGGGATCAAATTCCAGAATTTTCTGGAATGTTTCAAAAAGAAGTTGCACAACGTATCTGCTCTAAAGAAGGCAGTAAAGTTTACGGTATATTATCCGTTTTGACACAAGCGTTTTATGATGCCGAGTACTTATTTACGGTGCCTCCAACAGTTTTTAATCCTCCACCTAGAGTTGAGTCTGGTGTGTTAAGATTAATAAGAAAAAAAGATTACAGCTTACCTTGCGACGAAAAACTATTTTTTAGAGTCGTAAAACAAGCCTTTCAGCAACGCAGAAAAACAATGCGTAATAGCTTAAAAACATTTGATTTGTCTGATAGTTTAAAAGCAAATGCTATCTTTGACAAGCGACCAGAACAAATAAGCGTAGCGCAATTTTTAGAGTTAACTAGCCTAATCGAAAACGACAAATAATTATTTGGTGGAAGACAATCAGAACATACAATTTCAGCTTACTGACGCACTTATTGAGCAAGTAGAGTTACTTATCGAACAAAAAAACGATAAAGAACTACGTGGACTTTTAGAAAATTTTCACTATGCTGATATTGCCGAAATCCTAGACGAAGTTAATCTAGAAGATGCAATGTATGTTATTAAACTTTTAGATTCTGAAACCACATCTGATGTCCTAATGGAATTAGATGAGGACAATCGAGAAAAAGTTTTAAGAAACCTATCCTCTAAAGAGATTGCAGAAGAAATTGAAGAACTTGATACCGATGATGCAGCAGATATTATTGCCGAGTTACCGGAAGAGCGTCAAGCTGAAGTAATTTCTAAAATAGAAGACCAAGAACATAAAGCCGAAATCCAAGAACTTTTAGCCTATGACGAGGATACAGCAGGGGGATTAATGGCAAAAGAGCTTGTAAAAGTTTACGAAACATGGACAGTAGCAGGATGTTTACGTCGTATACGTGGTCAAGCACAACACGTTAGTCGCGTCCATTCTATTTATGTCGTAGACAAACAAGAAAAACTTTTAGGTCGACTATCATTAAAAGACCTAATAACCGCAAAAAGTGACCAAAAAATAGCCGAATTATCTAATAGCAATGTAGACTATGTTTACGTTGAGGAAGATGTAGAAGAGGTTGCCAAAATAATGCAAAAGTATGACCTAGAAGCCATACCAGTTGTAGACCAAAACAAAACACTATTAGGTCGTATTACTATTGACGATATTGTAGATGTTATCCGTGAAGAAGCCGACAAAGATTACCAAATGGCAGCAGGTATCTCTCAAGACGTAGAGGCTGATGATAGCATCTTAAAACTAACCAAAGCACGATTACCATGGTTACTAATTGGTATGTTTGGTGGGCTAGGTGCAGCAAGTATAATCGAAGGGTTTAACGACTCCATGGGCGAGTTTGTTATCCTTCTAAGTTTTGTCCCATTAATACAAGCAACCGCAGGAAATGTAGGGGTACAATCCTCTGCAATTGTCGTCCAAGGATTAGCAAACAACAGTATAGATGGCAAAATAATTAAACGCCTTTTAAAGGAGTCCCTACTGGGATTAGTTAACGGATTAGCAATAGCACTTATAGCAATAGTAGTCACACATTTTATTTTTAAAACACCATATTTAATATCAGTAACTATAGCAATAGCTTTAATTGCTGTAATAATTATGGCAGCATTAATTGGTACATTTATACCAATATTTCTTGAAAAAAGAGGGATTGATCCAGCAGTAGCAACAGGACCATTTATCACAACAAGTAATGACGTCTTTGGTATCTTACTTTACTTTTTAATTGCAAAATCAATATTAGGTTTTTAAATAATTTGGGCGTTACCTAAAGGTCGTGTCATCCGTTATATCTTTTTTTGCCATATATGGTAGCAAAAAAAGGATGCCACTTCTACCACTAACGCTTAAAATCCTTACTTTTAAAACAAAACTCTAGTTACACATTAGAAGCAATCTAATTATGAAAATACTTCACATAGACTCTAATCATCCACTACTTATCAATCAGTTAAACGATTTAGGATTTACTAATCATGAAGACTATACCTCATCAAAAGCAGATATTCAGCAAAAAATAAACCAATATGATGGCTTTATTATTAGAAGTCGCTTTAGTATTGACGCCAATTTTTTAGACGCAGCAACAAACCTAAAATTTATTGGACGTGTTGGCGCAGGATTAGAAAACATAGACTGTGATTACGCAACAAGCAAAGGCATTGCATTAATTGCTGCACCAGAAGGCAATCGTAATGCAGTTGGAGAACACTGCTTAGCAATGCTCCTATCTTTATTTAACAAGCTAAATAAGGCCGACAAAGAGGTTAGAGCTGGAAAATGGCTACGAGAAGATAACAGAGGTTTAGAATTAGACGGAAAAACAGTGGGTTTAATTGGCTATGGCAACATGGGTAAAGCATTTGCAAAAAAACTAAGAGGCTTTGATGTTAAAGTGTTATGCTACGACTTAAAACCAAATATAGGGGACGCAAACGCCACACAGGTAAGCTTAACAGAGCTGCAGGACAAAGTAGATGTTTTAAGTTTACACACACCAGAAACAGCTTCTACAATAAATATGATTAACACCAAACTAATAAATGGATTTAAAAAACCATTTTGGTTAATTAATACTGCACGTGGTAAGAGCGTGGTTACAACAGACCTGGTTTCAGCATTAAAAACTGGAAAAATATTAGGGGCAGGATTAGATGTATTAGAATACGAAAAATCATCCTTCGAGAATTTATTTAGCGACAACAATATGCCAGAAGCCTTTAAATACTTAATACAGTCTGACAATGTTTTACTGTCACCACATGTAGCGGGATGGACCATAGAGAGTAAGGCAAAACTAGCACAAACCATTGTAGATAAAATTAAAGCAAAATTTTGCTAACTTTATTCAATTAAAAACTACCACAAATGACCTCTCAAGCAGACACCCCTCAGGAGTATATTAATCAACTACCAGAAGACAGAAAAGCACCTATCACCAAATTAAACAACCTAATATTAAAACACATGCCCAAAGGGTTAGAAGCCGGAATGGGATATGGGATGCTAGCCTATTATGTGCCAAAATCTATATATCCACCAGGTTACCACTGCAAGCCTTTTCCCCCATTACCTTTTATAAATTTAGCTTCTCAAAAAAACTTTATCGCACTATACCATTCTGGTTTGTATGCAAAAAAAGAATTATACGATTGGTTTGTTACAGAATATCCTAAACATTGTAAATACAAGTTAGATATGGGAAAAAGTTGTATTCGATTTAAAAAAATAGATGACATCCCTTATGATTTGATAGAGGAATTATTAGGAAAAATGAGTGTAGAAGAATGGATAACAATTTATGAAACAGCTTTAAATAAAAAATAAAATGAAAAAACGTGTTACAGGAATTGGAGGTTTGTTTTTTAAGACAAAAGATCCAAAAGCAACTAAAGATTGGTACAATAAACACTTAGGTTTTAATACCGACGATTACGGATCTACCTTTTGGTGGAAAGATAAAGAGGGAAACGATTGCTCCACACAATGGAGTCCTTTTGATAAAGACACTAAATACTTTGAACCTTCTGAAAAAGAATTTATGTTTAACTACCGTGTAGAAAACCTACACGAGTTAATTGCAGTTTTAAAAGAAGAAGGCGTGACCGTGGTTGGAGAAATTGAAGAATACGACTATGGTAAGTTTGGTTGGATTTTGGATAATGAAGGCAATAAAATTGAGCTGTGGGAACCTATAGATAAAACATTTTTAAAATAACCATTTATAATTGTAATATATTAGCCCTCAGAAAATTAATACAAACAAACCATGAGTGAAGATAAAAAAAGTGTTGAAGACAAAACAGAGGACGCTATAAACAAAATAGAAGACAACGTTGAAAATGTAACGGAAGACACAAAAGAAGCTTCTAAAGAGACTTTAGAAGCGGTAAAGGATAAAACCAATGAAGTTGTAGATAAAGCAGAATCTAAATTTGAAGAACTTAAAGAAGATGCTAAAGACACCTTTGAAAAGGCAAAAGCTAAAGCTAATGAGTTTTTAAACGAAGACGCTAAAGAGTTTATGGATGATGCTAAAGAAAAAGCATCAAAGTTTGCAGACGAAGCAGGTGATAAATTTGAAGATTTAGCTGATGAAGCTAAGGAAACTTATCAAAATGCTAAAGCTAAGGCAACAGAATTTATTAATGAAGACGCTAAAGAACTTTTAGATGACGCTAAAGAAAAAGCATCTAAATTTGCAGATGAAGCTGGTGATAAACTTGAAGATTTAGCTGAAGATGCTAAAGAAGCGATTGAAGAAACTACCAAAAAAACTAAAAATTTTTTCCAAAGGTTATTTGGAAAATAATTAAAACATAAATTTAAAAAACCAAAATCTGTATTGATTTTGGTTTTTTATGTATATTTATAAACGTGATATTGCAATATCACGTTTACATTAACAAAATTAGTCATTAGTATATGGGTTTTTCAAAAAAACAACTATTTAATACGTCTCAAAATCAAGTCGCTAATTATACTAAAGTATTAGGTCATCCAGCAAGAATAGCAATGATCCAACATATCAGCGAGCATAAAGATTGTAATTGTAATGCACTAGTTAAAAGCACAGGCTTATCACAACCTACAATATCTCAGCATCTTGGTGAAATAAGAAAAATAGGATTACTTAAACAGAAAGTAGAAGGTAAAAACCTATTCTATTCTATCGATTTAGAGCAACTAAATGAATGTAGACGTGTTGTTAATGACTTTTTTGTAAAGACACAGGTTAATTGCAATAAGTAAAATTATTAGCGATCAGTATTAGGTTTATCACCGTTCTGCTCAGTAAACTTACGTTCTAACTCTGCTTGAAACTCTTCCATTACAGGTCGAACTGTACTTTCTGGTAGGTCAGCAATTTTAATATACATCAACCCATCAACTGCATTATTAAATAAAGGGTCAACATTAAATGCTACTAAGCGTGCATTTTGTTTAATATACTTTTTAAGTAATACTGGTAATCTTAGAGCACCTGGCTCAATCTCGTCAATAATTTTATCAAACTTATTTAAATCTGCTTCAGTAGAGTCAAATACAAAGTCTTTATCTGCGTCTTTAAGTTTTACTTTAAACTCTTTTTTAGGATGCACATATTGTGCAACATATGGGTCGTAGTAATGAGATTTCATAAACTCAATCATTAATGATTTTGAGAACTCTGAAAACTGGTTACTAATGCTTACTCCTCCAATTAAATATTTATGTTCTGGATGTCTTAAGGTTGTATGTACAATTCCTTTCCATAATAAAAATAAAGGCATTGGTTTTTGTTGGTACTCTTTAATAATAAATGCGCGTCCCATCTCAATAGACTCACTCATCATTTTATAAAGCTCAGGTTCAAAACCAAAAAGATCTTGTAAGTAAAATCCATTAATACCATAGTTAGCAAAAATTTGAGAGCCAAGTCCCATTCTGTAAGCTCCTGCTAAAACATTAGCTTCGCTATCCCATAAAAATAAATGGTGATAATAATTATCAAACTCATCTAAATCTATTGGTTCGTTAGTACCCTCTCCTACTTCCCTAAAAGTTATTTCTCTTAAACGTCCAATCTCACGAAGTAGATTTGGCATATCTTGAGCGGTAGACAAGAAAACCTCGTAGTTTTTACTTGTTAGTAATTTACAGTCTTTGTCTCTTAAAAAATCTACCTCTTTTATCATAGCCTCTTGGCTAACAGGAGTAACTATTTGCTTGGGTGCTTTAACAGATTTGGGTGCTTTAAGACTTGATGAAATGGTATCTATAATTTTCTCTTTAGGCTCAAAAGCATTAGATAACATATAAGTTTTTCTTCTTATAAATTCTGAAAATTCTAAAAGTGATTCATGCTCAGCTTGATCTTTTATAGAAATTGGTTTACCAATTCTAACCTTAATAACTCTTCTTTTTTGAGTTAATAATTCTGAAGGTAATTTTGCTGTCCTAAAGGTGTCATTAATTTTAGATAGCTTATAAAATAATTTACTGTTTTTAGCATGAAAATAAATTGGAACAATTGGCACATTTGCCTTTTGGGCTAACTTCATCGCTGCTTCTTCCCAAGGTCTGTCGACTACAAGCTTACCGTCTCTATAAGTTGACACTTCTCCTGCCGGAAATATACCTAATGGATGCCCGTCTCTTAAATGTGAAATTGCGCTTTTAAATCCTGCAATACTAGACTTAACATCTTTTCTATCTTCAAATGGATTAACAGGCATTATGTATGGCTTCATCGGCTCTATACGATGTAACAAAAAATTTGCAATAATTTTAAAATCATCTCTTTGTTCAAGCATTAGTTTTAAAAGTAAAATACCATCAATACCTCCAAGCGGATGATTAGAAACTGTAATATAAGCTCCGTCTTTAGGTAGACGTTTTAAGTCTTCTTCAGGAATTTCAAATTTAATTTGAAATTCGTCTAAAATCCCATTTAAAAACTCTAAATGTGACAAATGTTTGTTACGATCATAGATTTTGTTTAAAGTTGAAATCTTTAAAACCTTCATTAATAACCAACCAACAAAAGTCCCTAAAAACCCATATTTATTGAGCTTTATAGCTTTTGAAACTTCTTTTGCAGTGACTAATCCCATTTATTTTTTTCTTATTAGAGATTACAAATGTAATCAATAGATTTATTTAGTTACTATTTGTAATGTTTCTTGAAACATTTGCTTTAATAATACTGTTTTTCCTGTTTCCAATTCTTTTATAGCTTTTGGGTTGTAATGTCTTATTGTATACAAAGATACGTTATCATTACAGGTCACTTTAAATTTAGCTTTTAAATGTAATAATAAAGACTCTAAATTATTATAGCTATTATCAAAACAAACGGAGAAACTAATTGCGGAATTTTGAATCACATCAACTTTCATTTTATACTTGGACAGTAAGTTAAAGATTTCGCTAATAT
The DNA here is from genome assembly GCA_947503885.1 of uncultured Olleya sp. GTDB lineage: Bacteria > Bacteroidota > Bacteroidia > Flavobacteriales > Flavobacteriaceae > Olleya. The sequence goes on from CANNFD010000002.1 coordinate 281,970, forward strand.
TGTCTTCTACTATATAAGAAAAATCAAGAGTTGACAACGATAAAAGCACTTGGTTTTGTTTTACAATAAAACAGGGGACTTTAGGTAAAATTCCTTCGGTTTTACTAACAACTGTACCATTGGCTGTTGGATTTAAAAATGACTTTACGTATAACGGAATTTCTTTTCGTTGTAATGGTTGTAACGTTTTGGGATGAATAACTGATGCGCCATAAAAGGCCAACTCAATTGCTTCTGTGTAGGATATAGAGTTTAGTAATTGTGACTGTTCAAAATGTTTAGGGTCTGCATTTAAAACCCCAGGTACATCCTTCCATATTGTTACACTTTCTGCATTTAAACAATAAGCTAATATAGCAGCTGTATAATCACTACCCTCACGCCCTAAAGTTGTCGTAAAATTGTTTTTATCACTAGCTAAAAAACCTTGGGTAATATTTAGCTTATTAGTGTCTACTTTTTTAGTTATCAATTGCTGGGTTAAGTCCCAATTTACATTGGCACGACGGTAGTAATCGTCTGTTTTAATTAATTGTCTAACGTCAAGCCAATTATTATTAAATCCTTTTAAATTTAAATAATGACTTATAATTGTTGTGGATAACAACTCGCCAAATCCTATAACTTGATCATACACAAAATTATAATCTGGAGATTTATTAGTTATTAAAAAGCTTTTTAACTCTTCAAAAAGGGTATTAGTTTCATTAAAAACTGGGTGGTTTTTATTTTCAAAAAGGGCTAAAACAATGTCATTATGGTAAGTTATTATATGTTGAACTGCACTTTGTAATTGTGTTTTGTCATTAAAATAACAACCAATTACTTGCTCTAAAGCATTAGTCATTTTGCCCATTGCAGATACAACTATAATTGTATTTTGATGACCCACTTGCTCTAATACCGAAATCAAGTTTTTAACACCTCTAGCATCTTTAACGGATGCTCCACCAAATTTAAATACTCTCATTTATATATTCTCAATATAATTTTTTATACTTTTTTCATCCATTTGCACTAAAAACCAATCTTTTAAAAGGGTTGCGCCTTTACTTTGGTAAAACTTAATTGCTGGTTCATTCCAATCTAAAACTTCCCAACAGATTCGTTTTACACCTAGACTATAGCCATACTTAATAACTTCATCTAAAAGTAATGTGCCAAGCCCTTCTCCTCTATACTCATCTTTTACAATTAAATCTTCTAAATGTACAGTTTGACCTTTCCATGTAGAAAAACGAAGATAAATTAATGCTATAGCTACTATTTCCCCCTCTTTTTCAGCAACAAAACATGTAAATAATGGTTGTTTACCAAAACCATATTCTAATAAATCTGCTTCAGTAACAATTACTGCATCAGGTTCTTTTTCATAAACAGCTAACATTTTAATTAAGCCAAGTATAGCTGAAACATCCCTCTTTTCGGCAAAACGAATAGTAAATTTCATAAAACTTTAATTTAATCAAATATAGTTTAAGAATTAATAGTAAACCAAATTATGAACAACTACAACGTTATAATTGCTAAAAAATACGATATTTGCGCAAACAACTACATTTAGAACACATGTCTAAAAAAAATCAAACGCTAGGAGAATTTATAATAGATAATCAAGCGTCTTTTAAGTACACCTCTGGAGAGCTTTCTCGATTAATAAACTCAATTCGTTTAGCTGCCAAGGTAGTAAACCACGAAGTAAACAAAGCAGGTCTTGTTGATATTATTGGAGCTGCTGGAGATACAAACATCCAAGGTGAAGACCAACAAAAATTAGATGTTTATGCTAACGAAAAATTTATCCAAACCTTAACTAATCGTAATATTGTTTGTGGTATTGCAAGTGAGGAGGAAGATGATTTTATTACCATTAACAGTCAGGATGATAACAATCAAAATAAATATGTTGTCTTAATGGACCCCTTAGACGGATCATCAAATATTGATGTTAATGTGTCTGTAGGTACTATTTTTTCTGTTTATAGACGTGTTACTCCTGTTGGAACACCAGTGACTATTGAAGACTTTTTACAACCTGGCAACCAACAAGTCGCTGCAGGATATGTTGTTTACGGTACCTCGACAATGCTAGTATACACAACAGGTCATGGTGTTAATGGATTTACTTTAAATCCTGCAATCGGAACTTTTTACTTATCTCATCCAGACATGCAGTTTCCTGAAGATGGAAACATTTACTCTGTAAACGAGGGTAATTATACACATTTCCCACAGGGTGTAAAAAACTACATTAAATATTGCCAAATGGAAGAAGGTGATCGACCATATACCTCAAGATATATTGGATCATTAGTTTCAGATTTTCATAGAAACATGATTAAAGGAGGTATTTATATGTACCCAAAAAGTTCTAAAAACGAAGATGGTAAGTTAAGATTACTTTATGAGTGTAACCCTATGGCGTTTATTGCAGAACAGGCCAATGGAAAAGCTAGTAATGGTTTTAAAAGAATTATGGATATAGAACCTACAGAGTTACACCAACGTGTTCCTTTTTTCTGCGGAAGTAAAAACATGGTACTCAAAGCAGAAGAGTTTATGCAAAAGACCAATTAAATGTTAATATGTCCTATTTTTTGTTATTTTTGATATATAAATTATCCTAATGGCAAAGACAGACAAAATCAACGAAACAAACATGCAAAATTCATCTGAAGCTACTTCTAAGATAGATGCAATTAAACAACTTATTTTTGGTGAAAACATGCAGGCTTACGATAGTGAGTTTGAAACACTAAAGAAAGATATTCTTAGTAAAAAGCAAGAATTAGAAGCATTAATGGAAGAGGTAAAGTCTGAGTTACTTCAAAATATTGACAACCTAAGTACAGATATCAATATTAGAATTACAGAACTTGAAAACTCTTTTGAAGACAAAGCAGACGCTTTAAACCAAAGCAAGGTTGACCGTAAATTACTTGGCGAACTATTTACAAAATTAGGCGAAAAAATAAGTCAGTAATAACTTGATTTACTAATGAATCAAGAAGATAAATTAAAGATTTTAAAAGACATCTTACTTAAAGATGAGCATGAGTATGCCTTGTCCATAGAAGAGAAACTTTTAAAACTTGAAGACTTAATTACCAAGCAAAATAATTTATCAAAGCATATAGACCCTATCCTAGAAGAAAAACTAGAAGAGTTTATAAAAGAAATGCCAAAAACATTAGGCCCAACTATTACACAAACCTTAAAGGAGGAAATTAAAAACTCTCAAGATGCTGTAGTAGAAGCGCTTTACCCTATCATGGGTAAAATGATTAAAAAATATATCCAGAAAGAAATCCAAATACTTTCAGACAATATAAACAAAAGTGTAAACAACACTTTTTCTTTTGAAGCATTTAAAAGAAAATTTTGGTCAAAAAAGACAGGGGTTTCTGAAGCTGACTTAATATTACAAAATCAGTTTAAGCCTAAAATAGAACAAATAATGGTCATTGAAAGTGGTTCTGGTTTAATCGTGTCTGAGTATTCTAAGACTAAAGATATAGATCAGGACACTGTAGCAGGAATGTTAACAGCTATAAAAAGCTTTGCACAGGATGCTTTTACTGCCGAAATGCAAAATTTAGAGTATATTGAGTATGAAAATTACCATATACATCTTCAAAACTTCTCTAATTATTACATTGCTGTAGCTATTTCTGGAGCACTGACCGCAACATTTAGAAGCAAACTTGAAGATAAATTGTTAGATTTTGCACAAAATATTATAAATAAAACCGATTTAAAAAATAGCGATATTTTTAACTCTAAATTAAAAGCCTACTTTGAAAATGAAGATATCTAAAAAAATAGTTTTAATAGGTCACTTTGGTGTCGGAAAATCATCCTTAATTAGACGATTTGTTGAAGACACTTTTAGCGAAGACTATAAAGTAACTATTGGTGTACATGTTTTAAAAAAGGAAGTTACTATACCTGAAACAAATGATGACATCACACTTGTAATTTGGGATCTTGAAGGTAATGACGACATTACTAACACAAGACCGTCTTATCTTATTGGCACAAACGGATTTTTGTATGTGTTTGATATGACAAGACCTACCACTTACGAGAAATTAGAATTTGACCTTAACTACATAAAAGAGCGTTACCCAAACATCCCAATGCGAGTTATAGGTAATAAAAAAGATTTAGTAACAAACGAGTTTATAAAGCAAAATAAAGACGTTTTTGGACGTTTTGTAGATTTTTACACTAGTGCTAAGTCTGGAAAAAATGTAGACGATGTTTTTTCTAATTTAGCGCAAGCTTTACTTAAAGAAGCAAAAAAATAATGTTAGAGCAGTACAAAAAAGAGCATTCACAATCAGTCAATCAGTATATTATTGTCCAATTAGACGGAACAGTAGTAGAGTCTGACGACGTTATTTTTCCAAAAATAGTTGGTAAAAACATCTCAACTATTCATCCTTTTTTTGAAAGCATACACGACGCTTTAAAAGAAAACAATAAAAGACATATCTTTTCTTGTATCCATTTAACAAATACAAATAACCAAACAATAATAACAGATGTTATTATTAAAACATTTGATGGCAAAAAGCTACCTCTTATTGTTATATTAGACTTAACTGTACATTACAATAATTACCAAACTACAGCACAGGTAAGAAATGAATCTGTAATAAACTCGCAAATTCTAGAATTAAAAAATGAGTACCTTCAAGAAAAGGAAGCGTTTAAAAACACTTTTATTGCTAATTTTAGTCATGAGTTAAGAGACCCGTTAACAGGTATATTAACTTTTTCAGACATACTAAAAAAGACAAACTTGAGTGATGAGCAGCTTAACTACTTAAAAGTAATAGACTCTTCATCAAACTATTTAAAACAATTAATAGAGGATATTTTAGACATCTCTAAAATTGAAGCAGGTAAATTAGAATTAGTAATTAAGCCTTTTAATATAAGAGAATTATTAGAAGACATTAAAAATGTTTTCACAATAAAAGCACAACAAAAAGATTTAGAGCTGATAACTAATTTTAACGATAATTTACCAGAGATAATTGGTGGAGACGCCTTAAGATTAAGACAAGTTTTATCAAACTTATTAGAAAACGCTATCAAATTTACCGAAGTCGGCACCATTACATTTAATGTTTCACTTAACCAAATCAGAGCCCAAAAAGCAAGTATTCATTTTCAAATAATAGATACCGGAATAGGTATCCCAAAAGAAAAAACAGAAGACATCTTTACCAGTTTTACCCAACTTAATAATGCACAAGTCTATAAAGGTGCTGGATTAGGTTTGGCAATAGCAAAACACCTAGTCAGTTTAACACATAGTAAGATTAGCGTAGATTCTACAGTAGGAGAAGGCAGTACGTTTTCTACTAACATCAATTTTGTTTTAGACCACAGTTATAAAAACATACCTAAAACTAAAGAGAAAACTTCGAGACCAAAATCAGATAAAAAGTACAGTATACTTTTAGTTGAAGATTCAGAAATCACCCAATTATCAATATTAAAAATATTAGCCTCAAAAGGTAATTACTTTTTAGATATTGTAACAAAAGGAGAAGACGTTATTCCTCGAATAGAAAACTCAGAATTTGATTTAGTATTAATGGATATTAAATTACCAAACAGTTTTGGAGACGAGATTACTAAGCTAATTAGAAAAATGCCAGAACGCGAGCACAAAAAGGTACCAGTAATAGCACTGACTGCCCGAGTTATGAAAGACGATTTAAAACGTTATAAAAAAGCAGGCATAAACGACGTAATAAAAAAGCCTTTTAACGAAGACGCCTTAATGTCCAAAATAGAAGAATATTTAAAATAAAAAAAAGCGAACTTTTAAGTTCGCTTTTTTTATATATCTAAACCAGAAATATTATCTATTCATAGTTTTAATTTCATCTGTAAAAGTATCCAAATCAACACCTTCATGCACCAACTCTAAAGCCTTGTGTGTAACATACTTAGCATTACTAGATTTAAATCCTAAACCAACACATAAACGCTCTAAAATAGCAGTCTGTTTAGGCCCTTCAATATGATCAGCCCAAACCATTCTAGCCAAATCATATAAACGCTCTAAACGCTGATCGTAAGAGGTTGGAGGGTTAATTGGGTGCTCTTTATAATCTATTAAGATCTGCTCATATTCGCCTTCACTAATATCTAAATTACGTGCTAAACGATCTAAAAACGCTTTCTCAGCCTCACTAATCACACCATCACTCATCGCTACACGTACAATTGCAGCAAAATGATCCTCATTACGCTTTTTAAATCCACTATCGAATAAATCTGAAAATGACATACTATTTTATTTAATATTTAGACTACAAATATAGTTAAACCCCACACCTTTTAAAATTAAAAGTTTCTTTTTTTGGGCGTTTATTTTGCACCTTTTTAATTGGTGCAAAAAACCAGGCTCTCGTGGCTCGCTCTCTGCGAGGAGCTCAGACAAACCACTCCATCCTTAACGCATCTGCCAATGGTAATTTTTAAAAAGTTAATTTTTGTAAATCTAAAAGCTATTATTTTAAGCATTGCTTATATTTGCATAAACTAAAGTTAAGTGAGTAAAACCTTAATCTCGCAGACCTATTTACAGTCTTTGCAATTGCAAAAACTGCAAACTGCTATTGCCCAAACCCAAAGTAAAACACATTTAAAAGGACTAGTAGGCTCTTCATTATCCTACATTATCACACAAAGTTTTAAAGAAACACAACTTCCGTTTTTACTAATATTTAACGATAAAGAAGAAGCTGCTTTTTACCTAAACGACCTAGAACAACTAATCAATAAAACAGACGTCCTTTTTTATCCAGGCAGCTACCGCAGACCCTATCAAATAGAAGAAACCGATAATGCTAATGTCCTGTTACGTGCAGAGGTTTTAAACCGTATTAACTCGCGTAAAAAACCAGCTATAATAGTCACATATCCTGATGCATTATTTGAAAAAGTTGTCACCAGAAAAGAACTAGAACGTAACACCTTAAAAATTACTGTAAACGATAGTTTATCAATAGATTTTGTTAACGAAATCCTTTTTGAATACAAATTTAAACGTGTCGATTTTGTAACAGAACCTGGAGAGTTTTCTGTACGTGGTGGAATTGTAGATGTGTTTTCATTTAGTCATGACGAGCCTTATCGTATCGAGTTTTTTGGTGACGAGGTTGATAGTATCAGGACTTTTGATGTCGAGACCCAGCTGTCTACAGAGCAAATTAAAAAAATTAGCGTCATACCAAATGTTGCTAATAAATTAATGGACGAGTCAAGACAAAGCTTTTTAAAATACATAGCACAAAAAACAGTCGTATTTGGTAAAAACTTTGACTTAACCTTTGATCGTGTCGACGATTTTTTTGATAAAGCAATTGCTGCTTTTGTTAAACTTAACAAAGACATTAAACACGCAGAACCATTAGAGTTGTTTTGTAACGCTGCCGAACTTAAAAAGCAATTATTAGACTTTAGTATTGTGGAGCTTGGTAATAATACCGTTTTTAATACAACTCAAACCATACAACATAACACCACACCTCAACCTGCATTTAACAAGCAGTTTAATTTATTAATAGACAATTTAAACAGTAATCATAATAACGATTACACCAATTATATAGCTTGCGTTAGCGAGCAGCAAGCCAAACGTTTTCATGATATTTTTGACGATGTAGAACAAGATGTACATTATCAAACCGTAACACTATCGTTATACCAAGGGTTTATAGACCATGACAATAAAATTGTTGTGTATACAGACCATCAAATTTTTGAGCGTTATCATAAGTTTCATCTTAAAAATGGATATGCTAAAAAACAAGCCATTACATTAAAAGAGCTAACTAACCTTGATATTGGCGACTATGTAACACATATAGACCACGGGATTGGAAGGTTTGGTGGATTACAAAAAATAGATGTCGAGGGTAATAAGCAAGAAGCCATTAAGTTGGTTTATGGCGAGCGTGACGTGCTTTACCTAAGCATCCACTCGTTACATAAAATTACAAAGTTTAATGGTAAAGATGGTAAACCACCAAAGGTTTATAAATTAGGTAGTAAAGCATGGAAAACTCTTAAAGAAAAAACCAAATCTAGAGTTAAACATGTTGCTTTTAACCTTATCAAACTATATGCAAAGCGTAAATTAGAAAAAGGGTATCAATACAAACCTGATAGTTATTTACAACACGAGCTTGAAGCGTCTTTTATTTATGAAGACACTCCGGATCAAATTACTGCAACTGCAGACATAAAAGCAGACATGGAAAGTGAGCGTCCAATGGACCGCTTAATCTGTGGGGATGTTGGTTTTGGAAAGACAGAAGTAGCCATTCGTGCTGCTTTTAAAGCAGTAGACAATGGTAAACAAGTCGCTATTTTGGTGCCAACAACTATTTTAGCGTTTCAACATCATAAAACAATTACAGAGCGTTTAAAAGATTTTCCGGTAACTGTAGATTATGTTAACCGTTTTAGAACTGCTAAACAAAAACGCGAAACACTAGAAAAATTAGAAAAAGGGCATGTAGATATTATTATCGGTACCCACCAATTAGCAAGTAAAAATGTAAAATTTAAAGATTTAGGTTTACTGATAGTTGACGAGGAACAAAAGTTTGGTGTCGCAGTAAAAGAAAAGCTAAAAACTTTAAAAGATAATGTGGATGTATTAACACTAACTGCTACTCCAATACCTAGAACGCTACAATTTAGTTTAATGGCAGCAAGAGATTTATCGGTTATTACTACGCCACCACCAAACCGATATCCAATAGAAAGTCACGTTATTAGATTTACAGAAGATGCAATTAGAGACGCTGTAAGTTATGAGATTGAACGTGGCGGTCAAATCTATTTTATTCATAATCGTATAGAAAATATCCGTGAAGTCGCAGGGCTAATCCAGCGTTTAGTGCCTGATGCTAAAATAGGGATTGGACATGGACAATTGGAAGGCAAAAAATTAGAAAATTTGATGCTTAGTTTTATGGATGGCGAATTTGATGTTTTAGTAAGCACAACAATTATCGAAAGTGGTTTAGATGTCCCTAATGCAAATACCATTTTTATAAATAACGCCAATAACTTTGGATTAAGTGATTTGCACCAAATGCGTGGTCGTGTTGGACGTAGCAATAAAAAAGCCTTCTGCTATTTTATAACTCCAGAATACTCTGCAATGACTGACGATGCTAGAAAACGTATCCAAGCTTTAGAGCAATTTACAGAGCTAGGAAGTGGCTTTAATATTGCAATGAAAGATTTAGAAATACGTGGCGCAGGAGATTTATTAGGTGGCGAGCAAAGTGGGTTTATTAACGAAATTGGTTTTGATACCTATCAAAAAATCCTAAATGAAGCGATTGAAGAGCTAAAAGAAAATGAGTTTAAGGACTTGTATAACGAACCATTAGAAGATAAAGAATACGTTAAGGATATTACTATTGACACAGATATGGAATTATTATTTCCTGATGATTATGTTAATAATATTGCTGAAAGATTAAGTCTGTACACACAGCTAAACAACTTTAAAACAGAAGCTGAATTAACCGAATTTGAAACACAACTTGTCGATCGTTTTGGAGAACTACCAACACAAGTCGTAGACTTAATAAATAGTGTACGTATCAAATGGATTGCTACTAAATTAGGAGTTGAAAAAGTAATAATGAAAAAAGGCAAACTAATTTGTTATTTTATAAATGACCAAAAAAGTAGTTTTTATCAAAGTCCTAACTTTTCTAAACTTTTACAATACGTACAATCGCATCCACAAGCTTGTAAAATGAAAGAAAAACAAACCAGAAATGGCTTACGTTTATTACTTACCTTTGAAAACATTAAAACGGTCAAAAAAGCACTAAACGCTTTACAACCTATTTTGGAATAGTTTTTGAAATTATAATAAAAAATCATAGATAATAATGTTTAAAAAAATACTTTTTTTATTAGCAATACTGCCAAGTGTTATCCTGGCACAAAACACAATAAAAGGAACATTTACACCAGCAGAACAATTTAAGTTTGCCTTTTTATATCAAGTTACTGCAGACACCTCTATTTTTGTTGATAATGCTGATATTGCAGAGGATGGCAGCTTTGTTTTTAATCTTAAAAACACGCAAGCACCAGGGACTTACCGTATAGTTTATGCACAGCCACAAGACCAGTATAACTTCGATTTTTTATATAACAACGAAGACATAGAGCTAACTTTTGACTTAGACAAAGGTTTAGAGTTTTCAACTTCAGAAGAAAATAAATTATGGACCTCTTATAACAAAAGCATGTCTATGATTGGTCAAAGTTTAAATGCATTTTATACTGCTGGAGGTGACAACGAAGACGATTTTAAAAACATAATTAATATTCTTAAAACTACTCAAACAGAGTTTGAAAAAGCTGCAGAAGGTAAGTTAGTATTAAACTTTATAACTGCTAGTCAACCATATATTCCAGAACACTTAATTGACGCTAAGACATTTACAGAAAACGCTAAAAACGCTTATTTTAAGCATATTAATTTTGGTAATCCTGTGCTTCAAAATTCAAACTTTTTAATTGAAGCAACTTTAAATTATGTATTCAATTTTATTGATAGTGAAGGCCAAAACAAATCTTACATTAACAACATAAACACTGTAGTAAAAGCAATAGGCAATAATCCAAAGGTTAAAAAAATATTGTTAGAGATTTTATGGAATCAATTTGCTATTGAAGAGGTTGAGCCAGTTGCCAACCATATTGCAAACGCACATTTATTAGCTTTAGCTAAAGCTGAAAATGATACAGAATTAATTAGCCAGTTAACCTATTTTTTAAACGCTTCTGTTGGTAATACTGGTAAAGACTTTGAAATAGTAATTTATGACAAAGAAGGCGAAGCTACTGTTACTAACCTATATGATTTAAAAGACGCTAACAATTATTTAATCGCTTTCTGGAGCACAACATGCTCGCATTGTTTAGATGAAATTCCTGCGTTGCACAAATACGCAGAAACGTTAGAAAAAGGACAATTAAAAGTAATTGCAATTGCATTAGACGAAGACCGTTACAGATGGAAAAACATGACTTATGATTTTCCTGAGTTTTACCACGTGTTTGGAGAAGGTAAATGGGATAATGAAATAGGAAATAATTACAATGTAAAATCTACACCAAGTTATTTTGTGCTAGATAAAGACAAAAAAATAATTAAAAAGCCTTACGATTTTGAAACTTTTAAAGCCTATTTTAAAACGCTTCCTGCACCAAAAAAAGAAATTAAAAAAGAATAATTTATATTATTAATATAGACCATAAAGCTTCGAGAAATCGAAGCTTTTTTTATGTGTTATATAAACGTTTCAATCAATTAGACATTGCTATTTAAACAAGTTAAAAAAGACTGTAAACACAATAAAAAAGGAGGCTTAACCCAAAATACACATCCAAAAATCATATATTAGTTGTTATATAACACGCTAGCACTAATTTAATAAAAAATAATAATCATGAAAAAAATAGTCTTATATCTCATACTTATAGTTTTTACATTTAGTTGCAAAAACAAAACAATTACATACAATGACCCAATTCCAGAACACGATAGTTTAATTATTGCTTCTAAATATGTAAATGAAGACCGAGTTATCAATATTTGGACACCACCAAACTATAAACAAACTACAGATAGTCTACCTGTATTATATATGCCTGACGGAGGAATAAAAGAAGATTTTCCGCATATAGCAAATACATTAAAAAAATTGTTAACCGAAAATAAAATACCACCTTTTATCTTAGTCGGTATTGAAAATACTGAAAGAGGAAGAGATTTATCAGGTTTTTCTGAAGCTGAATATGACAAGCAATTTTGTCCAGTTACTGATGGAGCTAAAGACTTTAGAGCATTTATTTATGAAGAGTTAATACCGCAGGTAAATAAAAAATATAGAACCAAAAATAAAAAAGGAATCATCGGAGAATCCCTTGCTGGACTTTTTGTTATGGAAACATTTTTTATTAAACCAGAAACATTTGATTTTTACATCGCTATGGATCCCTCACTTTGGTGGAATGACCAATATTTAATGAAAAATGCAGATTCATTAATAGCTAATTTTCCTAATAAAAATATTAAAATATGGTTTGCAGGTTCTGATGCAAAAGACATCTCACAAACAACAAGAAATATTGAAAAGACCTTCAAAAAGAATAATAATAAAAACCTGACTTGGAAATATTCTGACGAACCAAACCAAAAGCATAATACAATATTTAGAGCTACAAAAGAAAAAGCATTGATTTGGACATTAAACGAATAAAAAGTAATCTTATCCAGAAAACAAAATTAAAAAGCATGTATAGTTGTTTTGTAATACGCTACCACATATATGAAAAAACCTAAACTCAAGAATGACAAATCTTAAAACACCTCTTGGACTATTTGCCTTTTCATATTTGATTTACGGAATTGTGATGAATATTCGAATGTTCATAGAACAAATGTGGCCTACATATTTATTCATCATTTCAATGATTATTGGATTGATTCCCGTAACTTTTTTTTAGTTTATATGCTAATAATAAATAGTAATAGCGAATACTATTCTAATGTTCAAAACTCAATTAAAGAGAATACAACATATTTAAAAACGGAATTTGGATTGACGAAAAAGACACACTAATTGGAATTGAAATTAAAAATCGGAAATGAATAATGTTTTATAAAGGAATGGAAACTGACTCAAGCGATATTTATGACTACAAGGTGACTAATAAATTGTCCGAATATGCAAATACTAAATTAAGACCAACTGAGTTTTTAATATTGACCAATAACTCGGATACTCTGAAATATGAAATACTTGAATATAATCAAGAGTTATTAAGCCTAATGTAATTTCCGAGAGGAAATATATTAACTTATAAAATAAAATCGTCTAGTAACACCTTGAATAATTAATTACTTTTTTAGCCTACTTACCAAAACTCACACGGACATAAAATATAGTTTTGACTAACTAACTTTATCGTATCAACACGATACTTATTTAAAGTCATTACAAAAACAAAATCTTAAAAATGATAAAAAGCATCTTTTAAGTGTTCTATCTTAAACTGTTTATTATCTTTTACAATTGCAATAATATCAAAACGGACTTCTACATCTAACCCATTTACGGTAACATACTCGTCCACCGCTTTTACTAAACGTTGGATTTGTTTTGGTTTTACAAAGTCTTGAGGGTTACCAAACGTAGTTGTTGATCTTGTTTTAACTTCGATAATTGCTAAAACATCTTCTTTTTGTGCTATTATATCTACCTCAGCCTTATCAAACCTGTAGTTACGTTCAATAATTTCGTAGTTATTTTCAACTAGAAAATTAACTGCTAGTTGTTCGCCTTTTTTACCAAGTTCGTTATGGTTAGTCATTATTTTTCAAAAACTACTGTCGCTTTTTCTTTTTCAACATTTAATGTTAATTGTCTACCTAAAATCAAAGCTCTGTTATCATCTTCGTGTCCTGCTGGCATATTAAAAGCTATTGGAAAGTCGTAATCAGATAAGGCTTCTAAAACAAGTTGCTCTATGGATGTTCCCCATTTTGTAGTGTTTTTTCGCAGCTTACTCATATCTCCAACAATAACTCCTTTACAATTATCAAAATAACCCGCTCGTTTTAAACTTTGAAGCATCCTATCTATATGGTATTTATATTCGCCAATCTCTTCAATAAATAATATTTTACCAGAGGTATCAATACTGTCTTTAGAGCCCAACATGGTGTGTAAAATAGTTAAATTTCCTCCCACTAAGACTCCTGTTGTCTTACCTTCTTTATTATAACTTGACCCTTTTAGCGTGTAGCTTAAAGGCTTACCAAAAATGGTGTTTTTAAACGTTGTTATACTGTCTTCAATATCAGACAAGTTTTCTGGCAAACTTACACCCATTATAGCATGTAGTGTTTGCACTCCTAAATTATGTATTTGATTATGTAAAGCAGTAATATCGCTATAACCGATAACCCATTTTGGCTGATTTAAAAATTTAGTATAATCTAATTTATCTAAAATTCTAACGGTACCATAACCACCACGTGCAGACCAAATTGCTTTAATTTTTGGGTCGTCCAAAGCTGACTGAAAATCTTCGCAGCGTTCTTGATCTGTACCTGCAAAATGATTGGCTTGATTAAAGACATGCTTACCAATAACAACATGTAAGTCCCAACTTTCTAAAAGTTTTTTGGCACGATTAACTTCTTCTGTTCTGTTTTTTAAAACACCTGAAGGTGCAACAATAGCAACAGTGTCTCCTGTTTTTAAATAAGGTGGCTGTATCAATTTAGTTTCGGTTTTATTTTGCGCAAATCCTATATAATTTCCGAAGAAAAAAATAGTACAACACACAATCAATAATAATCTATTTTTTGACATAGTGTAAAATTACATTTTTTTTCTAAATGGCTATCAAATTGCGTATTTTTACACCATCAAAAGAAAACAAAAATGTCAAAAAGATATACTATTACTGCAGCACTACCTTATACCAATGGACCAATACATATTGGACATTTAGCAGGGGTTTACGTGCCAGCAGATATTTATGCTAGATACAAAAGATTAACAGGTAACGATGTTGCATTTATTTGCGGTAGTGATGAGCATGGTGTGCCAATTACTATAAAAGCTAAAAAAGAAGGGGTTACCCCTCAAGAAATTGTTGACAGATATCATAAAAATATAAAAGAATCTTTTAAAGAGTTTGGGATTACTTTTGACAATTACTCGCGTACGTCAGCAAAAATACATCATGATACAGCATCTGAGTTTTTTAAAACTTTATATGATAATAATGAGTTTGTTGAAGAAGTGTCAGAACAATTATACGACGCAGAAGCTAATCAGTTTTTAGCCGATCGTTTTGTGATTGGAACCTGTCCAAAATGTGGTAACGAAGAAAGTTATGGTGACCAATGCGAAAAATGTGGAACGTCACATAATGCTACCGATCTAATTAATCCTAAATCAGCAATTACAGGTAATGTCCCAAGCTTAAAAGAAACAAAACACTGGTTTTTACCTTTAAATAAGCACGAAGCATTTTTAAAAGAATGGATATTAGAGGGTCACAAAAAAGATTGGAAACCTAACGTTTACGGACAATGTAAATCTTGGATTGACGACGGTTTACGTCCTCGTGCAGTAACAAGAGATTTAGATTGGGGAATACCGGTTCCTGTGCCTGGAGGTGAAGGAAAAGTGCTTTACGTATGGTTTGATGCACCTATTGGCTACATCTCTTCTACTAAGGAGTGGGCAACTAGAGAGGGGAAAGACTGGGAAGCATATTGGAAGGATAAAGACACAAAATTAGTGCACTTTATTGGTAAGGATAATATTGTGTTTCATTGTATTATTTTTCCAGCTATGTTAAAAGCAGAAGGCAGTTATATTTTACCCGATAATGTACCAGCTAACGAGTTTTTAAACTTAGAAGGTAATAAATTATCGACTTCTAAAAACTGGGCGGTTTGGTTACCTGAATATTTAGAAGATTTTCCAAATCAGCAAGATGTACTACGTTATGCATTAACAGCAAACGCACCAGAAAGTAAGGATAATGACTTTACTTGGAAAGATTTTCAAGCAAGAAACAATAACGAGTTGGTAGCTATCTTCGGAAACTTTATCAATCGTGTGGTCGTTTTAACTAATAAATATTACGAAGGGGTGGTTCCAACACCTGCTGAATACTCTACAATTGACGAAGAAACTTTAGCAACAGTCAAAGCATATCCTGCAGTTATTGAAAGCTCTTTAGAACGTTACCGTTTTAGAGAAGCTGGTCAAGAATTAATGAATCTTGCTAGACTAGGAAACAAGTATCTTGCAGATGAAGAACCTTGGAAACTAGTAAAAACTGACGAAGCCCGCACAAAAACAATCATGTTTGTTGCCTTGCAAATAGCAAGTGCACTAGCAACTTTATCAGAGCCATTTTTACCTTTTACATCTACTAAATTAAAAAACATCCTTAATACAAATGAGAACTCTTGGAGCGATATTTCTTCAAAAGACATACTACTTCCATCAGCACATAAAATTGGTAAAGGAGAATTGTTGTTTAGTAAAATAGAAGATGAAACTATCCAAAAACAATTGGACAAATTAGAAGCTAGCAAAAAAGCTAATGAAGCTGCAAACAAAGTAGTCGAGCCTCAAAAAGAAGAAATCACTTTTGATGATTTTACTAAGTTAGATTTACGTGTCGGTACTATTTTGGAAGCCCATAAAATGCCAAAAGCTAAAAAACTTTTAGTATTAAAAGTAGATACCGGTATTGATGTTAGAACAATAGTATCTGGTATTGCAGAAAGTTTTACAGCAGAGGAAGTCGTTGGTAAAAAAGTAACCGTTTTGGTTAATTTAGCACCAAGAGCTTTACGCGGTGTAGAGAGTCAAGGTATGATTTTAATGACAGAAAACGCAGCGGGCAAATTGGTATTTGTAAATCCCGATGATGCTAGTGTTAATAATGGTTTACATATTAGCTAACAAGTTAACAACTAAAACACCTATGGTAAAATTAAATTTTACCATAGGTGTTTTAATTTAAAATTATATAATAACAACAGTTTTAACAACCCTCTTCTTCAAACCTTACTCAAGTACAATTCTAGTTACCTTTTAGGAAAATATATCCAAAAAGCTAGACTTTATACTTTTAATAGGTTTACCTTATAGATATAAAAACATCCTGTTTTTTTTAATTACACTACACTTTCAAGGAAAGTGGTAATTATATAAGTCATAAAATTAATCTTGTAATACAAAACCTAATCTTGTGTTGCATCTTTGTAACACAATCAAATCAATTAATTAATATGAAACAAATTATAACAGTTTTGTTTTTAAGTCTGCTATTTAGTTGCGGATCTTCAAAAACAGTAAGAGAGTCTAAAAAAACCATAAAAGGAGAATGGGTTTTAAGCACTATAAATTATAGCGAAGCCGGAACCTATAACGTTACACTTTTAAATGATGCGTCTAAAGCGTGTTTTGAACAAAGTACTTGGAAATTTATCCCAAACAACAACTCTGGAATTTATACTATAAATGACTCAAATTGTAGTATCGGTGAAAGATTTTTCAATTTCACTATTCAGGAAGTAGACCAAACGACTGGTTTATACCATTTTCTTTTAAAACCAACAGATGCTAAAAGTAATAGCGAAACTAATCAAGGTTTTAGATTAAAACTAGCACAACTATCTGACACAAACATGAGATGGGAACAAACACTTACAGTAGATGGAAAACCATTTACAATTAACATGAACTTTTCAAAATTATAAAAACTATGAAATCTATATTTAATAAATTATCAATTAGCGTTTTAACTTTAGCATTGGTAGTTAGTTTTACTAGCTGTAGCAGTGTAAAAAACGCAAATAACAAACAAAAAGGTGCTGTAATTGGTGCAACTGGTGGTGCTATTTTAGGTGCTATTATTGGTAACAACGTTGGTAAAGGTGGTAATGGCGAATTAGGAGCTGTTATTGGTGGTGTTGTTGGTGGTGGTGCTGGTGTACTTATTGGAAACAAAATGGACAAGCAGGCTCAAAAAATTGAGGAAGAAATCCCTGGTGCAGTAGTGGATAGAGTTGACGACGGTATTGTTGTTACTTTTGACGAGAATAGTGGTGTGTATTTTGACACTGCTAAGTACAATATTAATAGTGCATCACAACAAACACTTAATAAGTTAGTTGCAGTTTTTAAAGAATATCCAGACACAAATATTTTAGTTGTTGGTCACACAGATAGTGTTGGTAGCGAAGAAAATAATATGATATTATCTAAAAACAGAGCTTATGCAGTGACTAATTACTTAACTAATCAAGGATTAAGTAGTGGACGTTTTACTACTAATTGGTTTGGAGAATCTCAACCAACTAATGATAATAGTACTGCTGAAGGTAGAGCAAAAAACAGACGTGTAAACGTTGCAATTTTACCAAATCAAAAAATGATTGACGACGCTAAAATGGAGTCTGGAGAAAACTAGAATTCTTTTCGATTTTGTTCGGAAAATTAAGCAGAGTTAAATATATTACAAGACCTTATTTATATAATTAATAAGGTCTTTTTTTATGCTTTTAAAATACATTATTTCTCGTACTAACTTAAACGAAACTTCAGT
Source organism: uncultured Olleya sp. (assembly GCA_947503885.1). Lineage (GTDB taxonomy): Bacteria > Bacteroidota > Bacteroidia > Flavobacteriales > Flavobacteriaceae > Olleya. Next base: position 300,195 of record CANNFD010000002.1, read on the forward strand.
AAAAAACACTGTAGATTTACTTAATCAAGATGCAACCATCCCTTTTATTTCTAGATATAGAAAAGAAGCAACTGGTAATTTGGACGAAGTACAAATTGGTAATATTGTTAAGTATAAAGACGAATTTGAAGCTTTAGAAAAACGAAAAACTGCCATACTAAAAGCTCTTGAAGAACAAGATGTTTTAACAAGTGAATTGCAACAAAAAGTAGAAGCCTGTTTAGACCTAACTACACTTGAAGATTTATACTTACCCTACAAAAAAAGCAGAAAAACTAAAGCCGAAACTGCACGTAAAAACGGATTAGAACCATTAGCTAAAATCATCATGTCTCAAAATGCAAATGATGTTGAATCTGTTGCGTTTAAATATGTAAAAGGAGACGTTAAAACTGTTACTGATGCTTTGGAGGGCGCACGACATATTATTGCCGAGTGGATTAATGAGCGTACTGATATACGTAATAATTTACGTAAACAGTTGGAGCGTTATGCTATGATTTCCACGAAAGTGGTAAAAACAAAAAAAGACGATGAAAACGCTCAGAAATTCAGAGATTATTTTGAGTGGGAAGAGTCCTTAAGTCGTATTCCATCACATAGGTTATTAGCTATTTTAAGAGCCGAAAAAGAGGGTTTTATTAGAGTTAAAATTGAAATTGATAAAGTAAAAGCGCTTGAAAATATAGATCGAAAAATAATAAAAAGTGACAACGCTTGTGCTGACCAATTAGAGTTAGCCATTAGCGATGCTTACAAACGCTTGTTATTTCCATCCTTAAGTAATGAAGCTTTGCAAAAAGCCAAAGAGAAGGCTGATGAGTCTGCTATTTCGGTGTTTGCTAAAAACTTAAAACAGTTATTATTAGGTTCGCCTTTAGGCGAAAAAAGGGTGCTTGCAATCGACCCTGGTTTTAGATCTGGTTGTAAAATTGTTTGCCTTGATGCTCAAGGCGCTTTATTACACAACGAAACCATTTACCCTCATCCTCCAAAAAGTGATAGTATTGGAGCCATGAAAAAGCTGTCTACATTAACAGAATCTTATAAAATTGAAGCGATTGCAATAGGAAACGGTACTGCATCTAGAGAAACCGAAGCTTTGGTCAAAAAGGTGCATTTTAAAAACAACATTCAAGTGTTTGTGGTTAGTGAGGCTGGAGCAAGTATTTATTCGGCTTCAAAAATTGCACGGGATGAGTTTCCTAATTACGACGTAACGGTTAGAGGTAGCGTGTCTATTGGGCGACGCTTACAAGATCCTTTGGCTGAATTGGTTAAAATTGACGCTAAATCTATTGGTGTTGGACAATACCAACATGATGTGGACCAAAGTAAGCTTCAAAAACAATTAGATGTTGTGGTAGAAAATTGTGTTAATAGTGTTGGTGTTAATATCAATACTGCAAGTACCTCTTTATTAAGTTATGTCTCCGGAATTGGACCTAAGTTAGCTGAAAATATTTTTAATTACCGAAATGAAAATGGTGTTTTTACTAGCAGAAACGACATTAAAAAAGTACCAAGATTAGGTGGTAAAGCGTTTGAACAAGGGGCTGCTTTTTTAAGAATAAAAGACCCTAAAAATCCATTAGACGACTCGGCAGTACACCCAGAAAGTTACAAAATAGTCGAAAAAATGGCTAAAGATTTAAAGGTAACATTGGAGGAATTAATTGGCAACGCTACTTTACTTAAACAAATAGATTTAAAAAAATATTGTACAGATACTGTTGGATTACTTACACTTGAGGATATTATTAAAGAGCTTGAAAAACCAGGTTTAGATATTAGAGAGGAGGCTAAAGTATTTACTTTTAATCAAAATATTAAAACTATAAATGACTTGGTTGCTGGTCAATTATTACCAGGAATAGTCAATAACATTACCAACTTTGGGTGTTTTGTGGATGTTGGTATTAAAGAAAGTGGCTTAATACACGTTTCAAACCTGTCCGATAGCTTTGTTAAAGATGTAAATGAGCACGTCCATTTACACCAACAAGTAATTGTTAAAGTATTAGAGGTTGATGTTCCGCGAAAGCGTATTCAATTAAAATTACATAAATAAAAATACCACCAATCTAAACACTAGAATGGTGGTATATAATAATGTTAACACTTTATACTATGAAGCCTGTTTAAGGCTAGTAGTTCTGGTTAAACTATCTGAGATTACGTCTTGCCAGTTTTTAGCTCGGCGTGCCTCGTAATCTTCCAAATAGGCTTCGTCAGTGTCAAAAAAGCTAAGCATTACCACTTCTTTATTTGCTAAATTAAAAGTGATCTTTAAATCTAAATGTTTTAAACTACTCACTTTATCTTTATCTATTTTATAATCCGATATAACTTCGCAGGATTTGATTTCGGCTAAGTTTAGGTTTAGAACCTGATTGCCTTCTTCTTTAAAAGCGATATAGCTTAACACTTTTTTATCTTCTGTTAATCCTATAAATTTATTGTTCCAAACTTCTTTTAAATTGTATTTAAATCCATTTGATTTTAATAAATTTTCTGCTTTATGTTTTGTTTTTGAAGTGTTATTTAATCCTTTAAAAATAAATATAAAAAAAGGTACAAAAACACTTAATACTACTAGTATTGCTAGTAATGTGAATGATAATTTCATTTGTTTTAATTTTTTGATTTAATGTATGATAAATCAATACTAGACCTTTAAGTAAAAGGTAGTATTGCAATAGTTATTTAAAATCTATTGCGTTTATGTAAACCAATGAAATGGATAAATAATTTGTCTTGTAGACAGTCCAACAGTAATACACTTGCTAGTCTTTTGATACGCCAAGAAGTTTTCTTGCTGCTCTCTATAAACCGCATTAATTAAACCTAATTGTTTAAAAAATGGATTACTATCGTCTAGTTGTAGGTTAACAATAATTTCTAATTGAGAATCTACAATTACTCCTTGACTACTATAAGCAGTACTTGCTTGTACTGTCTGTTGCGGAAAAGTATTATGTACAGTAGTTGTTACCTCGCCCCCCGAAAAGAAAAACGTAGATAACGCTAAGAAAAAAGAAATAACTAGAAAGTTAAACCTTGCCATTTTAATACTTTAAATTGTAATACAAAGGTAGAGGATTACTTGTTAAGAAGATGCTAAATTTTTTAAATGAAGTTCATTTTTTTATGAAGTGGCTAAGCCTTAAATTTAAGACTTAAACCATAGTTGTATTAATGCTTAAAATAGCCTACCATCCTATTTATTGTCACCCATTACCCGAAGGACATCGATTTCCGATGTTAAAATACGAGTTACTTCCTGAGCAGCTAATTCATGAAGGGACTTGTATTGCAAACAACTTTTTTGAACCTAAGAGGATGTTGGACGAAGCACCAATCTTAGCGGTTCACGATCCTGAGTATTTTTACGACCTACTAAATATAACTTTAGACCAACGTGCTGCAAGAAAAATAGGTTTTCCTTTAAGTGAAGTTTTAATCGAGCGCGAAATAACGATTGTAGATGGCACTATAAAAGCTAGCGAGTATGCTTTAAAAAATGGTATTGCTATGAATATTGCTGGAGGCACACACCATGCGTATACAAATCGTGGGGAAGCATTTTGCATGCTTAATGACCAAGCAATTGGCGCAAGATATCTTCAAAAAAAAGGATTAGTAAATCGTGTTTTAATTATCGATTTAGATGTGCATCAAGGTAATGGTACTGCCCAAATATTTAAAAATGATGCTTCAGTATTTACTTTTTCCATGCATGGACAACATAATTATCCATTTAAAAAAGAGCAAAGCGATTTAGATATTGCACTAGAAAACAATATTGGAGATACCGAGTATCTGTCTATTTTACGTGAAACTTTACCTAAACTTATAACAAATTTTAAACCTGATTTTATATATTATTTATGTGGTGTAGATGTAATTGCAACAGATAAACTAGGCAAGCTTGGACTTACAGTTACAGGTTGTAAAGCACGGGACCAATTTGTATTAGAAACTTGTAAAACCAACAACATCCCTGTGATGTGTAGTATGGGAGGCGGTTATAGCCCAGATATTAAAACTATTGTTGATGCCCATGCTAATACTTTTAGACTAGCACAAGATATTTATTTTTAGGATTTAAGCTGCTCTAAAAACTGTTGTCTGCGATTACGAGAGACAGGAATTTTTGCTTTTCCTGTCAAGATTACATAGCCTTCATTTAGATATTTTTCTATGTAGTTTAGATTAATTAAATGAGATTTATGTACTAAATAAAAGTCACTACTTTCCAACAGCTTATGGAAGTGCCCAATACTGTTTGAGCTTAGTAATGGTTTACCTTCTTTTAAATAAATTTTGGTATAACCATCTTCCCCTTTGCAATGGATGATATTTTCAATTTTTATAAATTCTAAACCATCAACAGATGGTATTATAATTTTCTTTTTTTGGAAGGTTTGTATGCCTAAATTTTCTATTAATTGTCTGTTTTTTTGAAGCGATGATTTTTCTTCAATATTTTTCTCTGCATTAGCGACAGCATCAACCAAATCTTTGTTATCTACTGGTTTTACTAGATATCCTATTGCACAATGCTTAATAGCTTCTATTGCATAACTATCAAATGCTGTTGCAAAAACAACTTCAAAATCAGGATTTTCAAACTGTTTTAATACTTCAAACCCGTTTAATTCTGGCATCGCAATATCTAAAAATACTAGGTCTGGTTTTAAAGTTTTAATAAGCTTTATCCCTTCTTTTGGATTTTGTGAAGTTGCTATAATCTCTACATTTGGGCATAAGCGTTCTAACTTATTTTTAAGTATGGCTAGTGCTTTACGCTCGTCGTCAATTAATATGGTTTTAATAGTCATAATCGTTTTCATTTAAGTCTTCTTTAAAAATTAAAGTGACTATAGTTCCTGTTTTATCAGACACATCTGCACGGTCGATGATTGTAAAATCAATGTTCCAAAGATTACTTTCTTTTAACAACGATAAGCGTTCTTCAAGTACAAAACCAGAATGCTCAGTATGTGTTTGATGTTTTTTAGCATTAATCGCTTTGGATTTATTAATACCAATTCCGTCGTCTATGATTTCAACTTTAAAACTATAATCGCTAATAGTTGAAAAGATAATATTGACCAGTCCTTTTCCTATTTTATGAAAAATACCATGGTTAATTGCGTTTTCTAAAATAGGTTGCAAAATCATTGGAGGCAAAAACAATTCTTGAGTATCTAGTGCTTTATCTACTTTTATATTAAACTGAAAATCGTCCTCAAAACGGAGTTTTTCAATATCTAAATAGTTTTTTAATAACGAAACTTCGTTTTCTACAGAGATTCTATCTTTTCTAGAATACTCGAAAAATTGTCTCATTAATTTTGAAAATTTAGAGAGGTAATCTTCACTTTTTTCGACTTCGTTTAACTGAATATAATACTGAATTGCATTAAGCGAATTGTGTACAAAATGCGGATTCATTTGTGATCTAAGTGCATTTAACTCTAACTCGTGTAGACGCTTTTGGTTATTAAGTTTTGTTTCTAGTTGTTCTTGAATTAGTTTGTTTTTACGGGTGTTAAACGTTATAAACAGCAAAATTACAGTAACTAAAAGCAATAATACTATTACAAAGATTACTACAAATATGTGGTTTATATTTTGCGAGATTTGAAGCATAAAAATGATTTAATAAAACAACTATATAAAATGATATTTAAAATTAAAATTGGAATGCGATAATAATAAGTGTTTGAATCAAAAAAAGTCATAAATAACAATAAAGGTAAAAATCCAATATGGTACATTAATACTCCTGTTACTATCCAAAATTCTGGCATCTTTTGAAACTTAATCACTAAGGGTTTGTGTAATAATTCTGAATAATATAAATACACACAAAATAGCACTAACACAGCACCAATACTCCACATTACCTTCCAAATACCATTAAAAAAACTTTCAGTAAATAACGAAATTAATATAGACACTGTAAATATTACGGTTACAGGTTTAAACCATTTTTTTGTTTTTAAAATCAGGTTAAACCAATAAAAATAAAACAAAAAAAGTAGTAGTGATAGGATGTTATATATTGGATAATTACTGTAATTTAAAACTTCTTTCATATAAGTTGCTAAACCTTCTGAAAATAAAACTACTGCTATTAAATATAAAAAATAACGCTGTGAAGTTTTCTTAAACTTATTCCAATTTAAAACACCAATTATTAAGGCTAATACTAGGATACTCCATAGTGCTATTTTAAGTTGAAATGACGTCATTTTTATAAAGGATATTGAAATTCTACTTTTCCGGGATCTCCCATATTTAAGGATTTTACATCTCCTGTATTGGTCCTGCTAGCATTAGGATTGTCTTGAGGTGCTCTGGTAACTTCTGAGTGAGTTGGTGTAAAAAACACTGTATTTTTTACTATCCCTGAAGCATCTTGTTTAGCTCCAAAATACATACGCATACCTAAATCCTCTAAACCTAAAGTGTCAGCATTTTTTCTTACGTATTTGATATAATTATCTAATTCGTCTAAATCAAACCAAACCTCTCTATAATCTTCAACTACAGGATTATTTGTAGAAGCAATAATTTCGTTTTTAATACTTTCTTTTAATTTAAAGGCTTCCTCATATTGATTGGCTATTGTGTCTGTTATTAACCCTATTGGCTCTTGATAAACCTGACTACAATCTTTGCCAGACTGGCATTCTTTAAAAAGTAAAAGCGCTAAGACTAAGCATATAATAAATAACGATTTTGATGCTAAATTTTTCATTGGTTGTTGATTTTTAATTAATAGCTAGATTACTAAGATATAATGTTTTAATTTAACTAGCAGATCCAATTGTTAATGCGCGAGAATAACAAGTCCCTCTGTTAATTAGATTGACTATTATTGTACCGCAATTAATATCTTGAGAACTATAAAAAATTAAAACCCAAGACTATACTAGCCTTGGGCTTGTTAGACTAATTTTGGTTAATTATTACATAAGTCGTAACATCTATTGGCGTCAAAAACTTCAACATCACCGATGTTTCCTTTTGTAGAGGTACCATCTAAACCATCAAAATCGATAAAAATATCTGTATCTTGATTTGCATTTGGAGCTGCTACAGAAAAGGAGTTATTACCTGTGTAATCAACACCTTGAATCCCATAAATTAAACTTAAGTTGTTAGTTCTATTTCTCATATAATTACCCGTAGCCCAAAAAGATTCGTCGCAAAACGCACTAATATCTCCATCTTGTTCCGTAGGATAAAAATCAACTCCTCCAGCAGAGTTTTCGCCATCTGCTCCTGCATTTGCTCCTACAAAATATTGTAAGTTATAGTTCCAGCTTCCACCTTTATTATAACTCATTACTTTAGAGCTATGTGGACCTGTACGCTCTGCAATTAACATCTGATTTGTTGTTGATGAAAACGCTATATCTGAAATCCTGAGCTGTGTACCAGGTACATTAGGTATTTCTATCACTTCTGCATTTGAAGTTGAAGGAAAGCTACCATCACTTTGTAATGTTAATGAGTAAATGCTTCTTTCTGGATTTGTAGCAGTCGCTACTCTTGGAAAATAAACTTTTGATTGCCCACTTTCATAATTTACACCAATACCCCAAATTTGTTCTTCTTGTCTTTCTATTCCAGAAACTAAGTCATCAACACCCCATGGATCATAAGTCTCTAGGACTAACCCTGATGTTGTTAATCTGTAAATTTTACCATCCTCTAGATTAGTTGCAAATAATTGGTTGTTTAATTTATCATATGCAATGTTACCGATTCCATTACCTACATCTCCCGTGTTTGGTAGATTAGCAATTTGTACTGCTGTAAAACTAGGTGCTACACATTTGTAAATGGCGCCTGGTCTTGTATTAGAAGATGAAATCCCAATTCCGAAATAATAAATATCCGATGCAGCTAAATATATATTTGCAGAGTCGTCAATAGCTATTCCAAATACTTGCCCAATATCTGTCCTAGTCCAATTAGTTGGTGATATAGAAGTTACTTGAGTACTTAGTGTTGTCGTACCCCAGTCATCACCTAAAGGTGCATTAGAGTTTAATTGTGTATTAAAAATTGCGCCAACACTAGCATTTGCATCTTCGTCAAAATTAGTAGTTACTGTAAATCCAGAATAATCGTTATTTTGTTGTGTAAAGTCGCACTGTACATTATTTGTGTAACCACAAGCTTCATCATCACTACAAGAAAAAGTAACTAGCAATAATGTTGTAGCAAATAATAATTTTATTGTTATGAAAAATCTAGATTCTAAATCTTTATTTTTCGATGTTATATATATTGTTTTCATTAGTTCTAAGTTTTAATTAGTAAGACAGAAATTATCAAATCCAATAAACATTTTTCCATAATCCATAAATGGTAAATGAGAGTTTGTTATCATTATATGATTGACACCCACACCTGGCATTCCGGTTAATGTATTAGTATCTATTGTAAATGTAGCAGTAGACCACGTATTTGTTGTAGTAGAAGTAATTACTACCTCTCCTAAAAATACAGTATTACTAGAGCCAAATAAATCTAAATTTGAAGGCGTACCTAATCCTGTTGGAGATGCTGGTAATGGGTCTGTTGCTACATGATTAACACCGTAAACTCCGACTTTTATATCATTAGAAGCTATACTTTGACTCATATTTGCATAATCAAAAGTTAGCGTATAACTACCTGAGTTTGGTAAAATAGAAGCTGTAAGCTGGTTAAACATACCTTCTCTATAAGTTGCTGGTCTTGATTGGTTTGTAGAGTTTTCTATCCACATTCCAGCAAACACACCAGAAGCTGGTGTTGGAGCAACAAAAGAGGCGCTACCAAAGTTAGTAGTTGCATTATCAAAAAGATCTGCAAGACTTCCGCTTTGCCAAAGTTCTTTCCAGCTTGTTGCTAAATCTATGTCTTCATCCACTACATTGTTTGGATCTCCAGTAATATCTTCAAAATCTCCATTTTGAATAAATCCTGGACACTGACTAATAATAGTCATATCAGGAATACATTCGCAAAACTGATTAATTGTTCCATCATTAATACTATCTCCATTAGAATCGCATGGATCTCCATAATTTAATTGAATGTTTGGACAATCAAACGCTTCATTTTGATCGTAATCACATCCTTCATTACTACAAGAAAAAATAAGTAGTAAAAAGGTAAGCATTACTAACATTTTAAATCTTATAATAAACAAAGCCTTTAAGTCTTTGTTTTTTAATGTTATATATATTGTTTTCATTGTTTCAAAGTTTTAAAATAAGTCAAGACAGCTAGCAGTAGCAAACTAATAGCATTACTGTCTTGACTTGGCATTGATTAATAGCCTCTTTTTAGTTTATACAAACTACTTTAAATTCTGTTCTACGGTTAATAGTATGCTCACTTTCTGGACATTGCACACCATCTGCGCAACGGTTAAGCAATTCTGACTCGCCCGCACCACGTGCAATTAAACGCTCTCTAGAGATGCCTTTTGTCATTAAGTAGTTAACAGTAGATTGTGCACGTTTTTGAGATAACTCTTGGTTGTATTGGTTACTACCTCTAGAGTCTGTATGAGAAGACATTTCTACCTTAATAGTAGGATTATCTAGCATTAATTTTACAACATAATCCAAGTCTGGACGTGCTGCTGGTAAAATATCCCATTTATCTAAGTTGAAAATAATGTTATCTAATTTAATAGCTTGTCCACATGGATTAACACACATTTCAAAATCTATAAATAATGATTTATTTCTATCAATTCCTGATGTAGTGACTTCTACTTCATTTGAAAAATAACCATCTTTTCTTCCGTTAAGTGCATAAGTTGATGCTTGTTTTAAGTGAAAGATAAAATTACCATCAGCATCGGATAATGTGTTTTTTTGTCCAGCTTTAATTTTATCTTTTAATAAGATGTCTACGCCTTGAATACCATCAGCAGTATTACACTCGACTACATCTCCTTTTAAAATAAAGTTTAAGTCACCATATTTAATAACTTTTTGTATGCTGTTACCGTCTTTTTTACAAGCTTTAAATTCGTCTTTAGAGATACTAGTTTCTTCTAAACTAACGTTATAAAGTTTTCCTTTTACAATTAAATCGTCTTCTGCAACATCAGTAAATACAACAACTCCGTAAGAGTTAGTAGTCCCTGACTGTACAATGTTTCCGTTTAAGTCTGTTAAAACAACGTCAGTAAATGGCAATGTTTCATCTGTAAATTTATCTCTAGCAGTAACGGTTACTCCACAACCACAAGTTGCGCAACATCTAGGCATATGATCTTCTCCACAAACCTCGCACACGTCTTCTTTTATTTTTTTATTGAATTTTAATGTTACCCCTGCAAATAGTCCAACAGAAGAGATGTCACAATCACAAGGTTCTTCTCTTAAAACTGGTCCATTTGGATCTAAATTATTTGAAGGTTGTCCATTTGCTGAATTTCCATCAACTACAGGATGATATCCTGCAGACACACCTAATGGTGCATCAAATAACTCTGTTGCTCCAAAATGACGCATATAATACGCACCAGCATTAATTCCAAAATTATCATTTAAGTAATATGTAAAACGCACTTGACCTTTAAAAGTAAATACACTTGACACATCATAACCTGCATGAAAATTTAGTGGCATAACTGGAGTAGTACTTTCTAAATATGTTCTTCCGCCTTTAATTGAAGCTAATCCAAAACGCGTATTAAACTCTGTTGTAAACTTTTTAGATTGACTTCTAAATTGAATATTTGGACCAATCCCATAAAATAATCTAGTAATATTATCTTCCGTAAGGTTAAAATTAGTTAACAATGTTGGACCACTTGGATCATATAAATTATCCGTAGGATAGGTGCTTTCTGGCTTGTTCTTGATGTAATCAACATCAATACCTAATCCAAACCAATTCCAATAGTAATCTAAAGAGAGACCTAAATCTAAGCCTCCTTTATAATCAATGTAAGGTGTGTTGTTATTATAACTTGGAAAGTCATAACCAATTCTAGGTGACAACTGAAAATAATTAGTGTCCTCTTGTTGCGCATACGTAGTAAATGCCGAAGCAGATACTAATATAATTAATAAAAATTTTAATAGATTTTTCATGATTTACATTTTTAATTTTAGTTATACATCTTTATATAAAGAAGGTCTTAAGTTTGTTACCCTGCTTTTTATAAAATTTTGCATTAATTAATGGTTTTATGGAATACTGATATGTAACAAATATCATTAGTAAAACCTTGTAAATAAGACACCATTACCTAACTGGTGGTTTTGAATCTATAACATGTCATTATGATTGGATAAAAGAAAAGCCTGCTATTAAATAGCAGGCTTTTTTTATGTAATAAAAAAGTGATTTTAAATACTTTGCAGTAATATTAAACCTAATATTAAGCTAACAAAAGGTAAACTTAGTAGCAACATTAAATTATGACTACTAGCTTTACTCCGGTTAAATTTTGCATTTAAGACTTTTCTAGTTTTACCGTTATACTTTAACCAATTTTTAATATGAATTGCAAAAGCTGATAACACAAAAAGTGTCCAAGCTTTATCGCTTGAAATTGTAGAGGCATTCATTTTAGTTAAAAAAGTAGCGACAAACACCCCTAATAAAAAGAATAGTGCTATTTGTAAAGCCGAAATGTACATTAAGGCTATACTATTAGCTTTTTGTTTAAAACGTGGCTTATACGCTGTAAATACCGTAAAGAAAAATTGATCAAATGTTGTCATATATATATAGAATAAAAAAAACCTGCTACAATGTAGCAGGTTTTTAATATATAAAAAATGTTTTAGTTACTTAAAACTTGTAAATTATCTATATGGTATCTTGTTGTTGCACTTGGGTCAGAACCTTCGTAGAAGAATCCAATATGTACATTTCCATCATAAGAAGATATATCAATTGCACTTACTGGCGCTAATCCACTAAAACCGTTAGTTGGTCCGTAAGGAATTTGAGCGTTTAATGGCTCCCATGTTGCAGTTTCAGGATCTCCTGTAAAATCAGTAGAAATATATGCTGATAAAATAATTCCGTTAGAATATGCTACCTCAAGATCAAATGCTAATAAGTTATCAGTGTTTGTACCTAAGTCAATTGCTGGTGTAACTAACCAAACGTCAGCTTCTGCATTTCCTGAATTGTAAGCAGAAATTCTAGAATAGTCGTTATTGTTAAAACCACTTACAAACCAATCTGTACTAGATCCACTAATGTTTACATTTGTCCAACCCTCTGCAGTATAACTTCCAAAACCTTCAAAGTCTTCTTCGTATGTTACAGAAAAATCATTTATATCTAAAACAGAACAACGTGTGTTATCAAAAATAACATCATCAGTAGTATTTAATGCTAATAAGATTGTGTCTCCTGTAAAGTTTTTAGTAACAACTCCTGCAATAGATCCATTTAAAGTTGGTAATAATTCATTTTTAAAAGAAGAAAATGCACTTGTTTCTAAAATAAATTCAGAATAATCAAAACCATTACACGCTTGTAAAGTACGTTGTGTATCGTAATCTTGAGTTGGGTCAAAATAACGCTTACCTGCTAAATCGTCAGCAAATTCTACATCATTAAACTGTACAAAAATCCCGATGTGATCACTTGTTACATCTGAAAAAGATAAGTTTAAAGGTATTAATGTTTCAGTAGTTGAAGAACGTAACATTTTTGTGCTTTCTTGGCTATTTGTAATAGCAGTAACAGTTGTTCCATATTGGTCAGATTCTGTTCCTCCACCAATTGAAGTTACTCCATTACCAACTCTTGTTTCTCCAATAAATAAGTCTTTTAATTTAATATAAACTTCACGTCCTTTATTATACTTATTGTAAGTATCTGAAGTACTCATAATGACTTGTAAACCGTGTGTTGGGTTTTCTGGAGCATCTTGAAGATAAAACTCTTTAAAGAAGTTTCCTGTAGCATCAGAAGAACTTACATATCCTTTTACTACTATATCTGTATCTACTTCAAATGGTAACTCGTCTGAAGAGTCATACATAGATTTAACTTCTTCGATAGACACTAATTGAACTGTATTTTGCTCAATTTGACTTAATAAAAGTTGTAACGCAGCATTCTCTTCAGCACCATGAGATACAGGTACTGTATAATCGTCGTCTTCCACACATGATGTTACAGCTATTAAAGCCATAAAACTTAGTGCTAATGTTATTAATTTATTCGTTTTCATAATTGTTGTCTTAATAATTATTAATTTTTCTTTTTCTTTTTTAGAATCTAATATACACATTTACAAAGTAATTAGCGCCTCTACCATACCAGTATTTAGAACCAAAAACTCTTTTTTCAAGATTTACATCGTCTCTTAAAGCTCTGTAATCTGCACGTCTTCCTTGTTCGTAACCACCTGTTTTGTATTCTTTATCTAATAGGTTTCCAACACTTGCAAAGAAACCAACATACTTATCGCCAATTCTCCATGATTTTCCTCCTACTAAATTAACAACCATATAGTTGTCAAATTTTTCTTGCTTTAATAACTCTTTTGCAATTGCTGGATCATAGTCATTATATGGTAATCCATCAGAATCTGTGTAAAATGCTTCAGATCTTGATAATGGACTTACATCTACATAAGCATTGTCAAAAAAGTTAGCTGTTGCACCAAACCACCAGTAATCTGGGTCACGGTATTCAAAACCTACAGAGTATGCTGTTTGTGGTCCACCTGCTACTTTATAATTTTTTAAATTAGAAGTAGATACAGGAGTTACTAAAGTTACTTGTCCGTCTATATCAGTAAAATCTTCTGATGTAGAGTTTGTATATAAATTTGGATTGTTTTGGTAAGTATATTGACCAACTGAAGCTGCACCTTTTAATTTAATTGTTGGTGTAACTTGTGCTTCTAAACCTAACTCTCCACCTAAATGTCTTTTTTCTACTCCAGTTAAAACTTCTTGGATAAATCCAGTATTGCTACCCTGTGTAAAGAAGAAAGATACTTCGTTTGCATCTTCAATTTTAGTATAAAAACCAGTTAATTTGGCTTTTACAATTGGAGATCTAAAAATATAACTTGCATCAACTGACATTATCTTTTCTTCAGTAATATCAATACCATCTACTTTGTCTCCAAATCTTACACCAACATAATCATGACTCTCTCTAGAGTTTGTGTATGTGTTTCTAATAGAAGGTGCTTTTGTAACATAACCTCCATTAAAGTCTAATAAATGTTTTCCAGTAATTTTATAAGTTAAACCAGCTTTTGCACCTACTCCTGTAAATTCTAGCTTATCACCTTTTCCAAAAGAGTTATCAAAATTGTTTCCGTTTCTAAATAGACCTTCTCTTTGGTAGTCTGTTTTAGTTACGTTTCCTGCTAAGTAAAAGTCTACTTTGTTATACTTAAATTGTGCTTGTGCAAAACTAGATAACTCATTTACATTAATATTGTAGTTGTATCTAAATTTATCACCTTCAAAAGCAACATAATCTGGGTTGTTTGCATCAAATGCTCTTTGGCTAAAAGAATCAATATTTGAAACCCCTGTAGTGCTTCCTAATAAATCGATTATCTCAGCAAAGTTTTCAGAGTCTAATTTTTTGTAATTAATCCCTGCATTAAGCATGATGTTTTGATTTAACTCAGTATTAAAAATAGTGTTTAATGTTAATTGCTTATCATCATTTCTATCTTCATATAATACATATGCTGCGTGAGTACCAGATATGTTATTAGTTAAGTTACTATCTAAAATGTCATTCCAATTAATTTGTCCATTATTTAAAAACTCTTGCTCTGCTGCATAAGCACCAGCTAAATCACCATCTTCTAAATAGTTACTTGGTAAATCTTGGTAATAAGCAGGACTTGGATTAGCTCCACCAGCATAATCTAAACGACTATTACCTATTTTACCAAATTGGTAACCTACATTAGTATTTAAGCTTGTTTTATCTGTAATGTCCCAAGTATGATTTAACATTAGGATAGGCTCTTCAACTTCTTTAATACGAGAGTTTTTCTTTTTCCCGTCTAAATATCCCCAGTACTCATTATACTTGATACCTTTTAGGTCGTATACTTCCTGAGTGTTAGAAGACGATTTACCTCTTCTGTTAGGAGCATATATTGAAGTAAAGTTTAAACTATGACTGTCGTTTATTTTCTTTTCTACTGATGCAAAAAATGAATTTGAGTCATATAATGAAGCATCTTGAAAACCTTCGTCTCCCCAACGTCTTCCTATCATAAGCGTGTAAGCCCAACCATCTTCCATTAATCCAGAAGCATAACTAGCCATTAAACGATTAGTGTAACTTCTATTTGAAGAAGAGTATGTAATACGTCCACCTTCTCTATAATTAGAAGCTTTAGTATTAATATTTGTAGATCCTAAAACACCACCAAACGTATAAGCTGAAGGTGCTAAACCTGTACTTAACTCTTGATTACGCATCACATCGTTTAATCCTCCCCAATTACTCCATTGTGGACGACCAGTGTCTTGCTTATTCATCTCGACACCATTAATTAATACTTTAGCATTGTCAGAATCTAAACCTCTAACTCTGAAAAAAGAAGAACTAAATTCAAAAGCTGCTGTACGTTGGAAAATATCTTGAGACGATGATAATAATCCTGAAATATTATCAGAACCACTAGTATCATCATTAAGCTCGTCATCCGATAAGGTAATTGTAAATAAATCTTGCTCGTTTGAAATAGCAACACTTAAAGTCATGTCTTGGATGTCAAGAGTTTTACCTTCGTTGATTATTATTGGATAAAACTTTGTTGTAAATCCTTCTTTTTCAATTTTAAGGATTTGTTCTCCTAAAGGG
The DNA here is from genome assembly GCA_947503885.1 of uncultured Olleya sp. Lineage (GTDB taxonomy): Bacteria > Bacteroidota > Bacteroidia > Flavobacteriales > Flavobacteriaceae > Olleya. The sequence goes on from CANNFD010000002.1 coordinate 316,053, forward strand.
ACTTCACTTTTAAAAGTAAACTGACCTAATCCATCTGTTTTTTCTGATAAAACTGATTTTTGAATTGATACTGTTACATCAGGAATTGGTTCGTCAGTTACTGCGTCCTTAACACTACCTTTAACAGTAGTCTGTTGCGCGACAAGGGTAAACGTTGAAAAAATTCCGAATAAAAAAATAATAAAACTTTTTTTCATACTAGAAATTATAGTTAATAAATGCTTGATTGCTAAATAATTATTATTTAACGCTGCAAATTTACATTATTTATAATAAATATCTACTTTTGGCAGGAGTTTTGTATTAACATAACAATAACATAATATTTTATACATGAAACAATTTAAGTTTTGGGCTACAGCACTTTGCTTAACAGTCATTTTTTCTGTTAACGCTCAAGAAAAAAAGAAATTTAAAGTACATACCGTTGCTTTTTACAACCTTGAAAATTTATTTGACACCATTAATGACCCTACAAAATACGATGAAGCTAGTCCAATGATGGAAATCAAAGCGGATCGTTCTCAAATCTACACTAAAAAAGTGCATAATATGGCACGTGTTATAGCTGATATTGGTAGCGATGTTACTAATAATGCACCTGCAATAATTGGTATTTGTGAGGTAGAAAACAGAACCGTAATAGAAGATGTAGTTAATGACCCTTTATTATTAGGTAAAGATTATGGTATTGTACACTTTGACGGTCCTGATAACAGAAGTATTGATGTTGCTTTATTATATCAAAAGTCTTTATTTCAAGTGGTATCAAAAAGCACACATACTTTAAAGATTTATGATGATAAAACTCGTAAACGTGTAAATACTAGAGACCAACTTTTAGTAACAGGTGAGTTAGAAGGTGAAACTATGCATATAATAGTTAACCATTGGCCATCAAGAAGTGGTGGTGAAGCTAGAAGTAGACCTAAGCGTGTCGCAGCAGCAGTACTTAACAAAAGTATTATTGATAGCTTACAGTCTATAGATCCTTATGCTAAGATTATTACTATGGGAGATTTAAATGATGACCCAACAAATGCTAGTGTTAAAGATGTTTTAAAAGCAGAAAAAAACAAAGACAAAGTAGCGTTTAAAGGTATTTACAATCCTTTTATTGATATGTTTAAAAAAGAGGGACTTGGGACTACTGCATATAGAGATGCTTGGAGTTTATTTGACCAAATCATGATTACCAAACCTTTTTTAGATAAAGATTACTCAAACTTTACTTATTATAAAGCTGGAATATTTAATAAATATTATTTAGTAAATAAAAAGGGACGTTATAAAGGGTATCCTTTTAGAAGTTTTGCTGACGGTGGCTTTACTAATGGTTTTAGTGACCATTTTCCTGTATATATTTACTTAGTAAAAGAAGTCAAGGATACAGACAAAAATACTGATAAAGAAGACAAAGAAGGTTAGACCCTTACTTATACTAACAAAAAAAGCGACCTTTTAAAAGGTCGCTTTTTTTTGTTTTACATATTTAACCAAGTTTTCCAAGGTATTTTTGCTAGGACTAAAACCAATGCTATAGTATAAAAAACAGCTATTGTTTTAAGCTTATTATTAGATGTTAACTTCTTTTTATGCTTAGAGTATCCAATAGTGATTAATGCTACTGCAATTAGCATAGTTAATGGATGCTCCACAACGTTTGATCGCATAGTTGCATTTTTCATGATTTCTCCCATACTCATTTCTGAGAAATAGTCTGCAGCAAACCACAATACAAATCCAATTAGTAAATGAATATGTGATACTATTAAGGTAAACAGTGCTATTCTAAAATCTCTTACTTCGTATTCCTTTTTAGTAATCGTTTTAAATAATGCATTAAATGTAGCCACGACAATCATAAAAAGCACTAAATACGCCCAATAACTGTGTAACATTTTAAAAGTTGAAAACATATATATTAAATTTATAAATTAAAGTATAAAGGTAGTAATTAATTATATAAAAAAAGCCTCTTCAGTTTGAAGAGGCTTTTAAATATTAAATAAAACAGATTATTGGTTTGACACCCATTCACCTGCTGTTTTTATTAGTTTAAACTCTTCAGTTCCACTATTACCGTCATAGATATCAAATACCATTACGTATTTTTGATCATCTTCTGCAGTTGGAGCAACTAAGCTACCAAGTAAATCTGCAAAAACAGTTTCAAGCATTTCATCACTCCAATAAGCAGGGTTACCTACTCTTCTATCAAAATTACCATAGTTAGCCATACTTGACACAGGAGTTTCAAATCCTACTACAGCAGCATAGTTTGCTTCGATAAAATCAAAAGCTGGTGTAGATATAGTATATCTGATTGTATTATCTGGCACCCATACACCGTTATCAAAACCAAATTGTAATGACGTCTGAATTGTAGATTGATGAGCAGTCCACATTCCGTTAGTAAATGTATAAAGATCACCTCTTATTTGAGCTCCAGAATTACTTGAATAGTAATCATATACTACAAATAACTCTTGCTCTTCTTGTCCGTAAGGAAAGTTTAACCCTAAGAAAGTTGGTAAGTAATTATTTGGAGAAACAGAACTACTAAAGTTATTATATTGTCCTGGTTGTCCAGATCCTGTTCCCATTGAGTCATAGTCAGCAGAACTTAAGTAATAAACATCCTGTACTGCTTCCCAGTTACCACCAGTATACATAAAATACTCTCCTTTAGCATCTGTTGCTCCTGTAGCACCTAAAGTTTTAATTGCCATACTTTCAATTCTCCAACGACCTGCATCTCCTTCATCAACACCTACTGTTGTTGGATCATCACCTATAGACTCATATTTGAATGCTACATTGATTGTTTGTCCGTCATATGCAGAAAAATCATAATCTTCTGAAGTAGCCATAGTACTAGTTGCTGGGTTTGCCAAAGTAATCTCATTCCATGTTGCAGTCTGTACATCTCCAGTATAATCAGTAGAAACTAAAATTTTAACTAAAGACGCGTCTCCAGCAAAATCAAGCTCTTGAGTAATTTGAAACTTAAGATTATCTTCACCTGCTAAATCAATTGAAGGTGATACTAACCACTCAACATTTGAGAATTGGTCTCCAAAATAACCATTACCTTGAACATATCCTGATTCTGATGTCCAAACAATATCAGCTCCAGATTCTTCAACTGCGTTCCAACCTTCAAAACTACCTGCAAAGTTATACTCTACTAAGTTAGCTAAACCTACAACTGGTGTTTCAGTATAATGCTTGTATTTTGCTAATACTAATTGTCCTTCCATTGGACTTGCAATCTGTGCATCTAAAACAGATGGTATTTGAGAAGTTGGGTTTACATCTGGATAAAATCCAAAAGCATCACTTCCTGTTGCTGCATAGTCAGAATTAGTTAATGTATAAACATCAGAGCCAGTAAAATCACTTACTCCTTCTGCATTACCAATATAAAGGTTGTAGTTAACAACAACTGAAGACCCTTGTCCATATAATGGATATAAATTTGATAATAACGATGGGATAGAATCTTTAGCTTGTTGGTTAGAATTAAAACTTCCATAACCTAAATCAAAAGCAGAATAATCTTCATCTGTTAAAGTATATTCAAATGCGCCTACATTAGGCTCAGTTGGAATTGCGTCAACTTCTTCATTAACGTCTTCTAGTGGATTACATCCCGTAAGGATTAACCCAACAAATACTAATAAATAAATTACTTTTTTCATCTTTCTTTTTTTTTAAAATTTAAGTTTTGCTCCAACACTAAATGTTCTACCAAAACCGTAATATACATTTGCTGTTGTAGACTTAGAACCTTCTCCATCAAATGCATCAGAGATAAATTCTGTATCAAAAACATTATTAATTCTACCTGTTAAAGTAGCATCAAAAGTTCCGAATTTAAAATTATGTCTTAATGCTGTATCAAAAATTCCGTATGCTGGTACTTCCCATGCGTCTGGACCAACTTCTTGTCTTTCACTTGGGTCAAAATCTGCATATAAGTTAGCATAGTAGTTGTAGTCAATTGTAAAAGTAGTCTCTGGCGTTAAGCTATAGTTTGTTCCTAAAGCAAAAGTTGTTTGAGCTGCATCACCTACATGTAAGTCTTTAATAAAGATATTGATTGGATCTCCAACTGCTTCATTTTCGTCATTAAAAATTTGAACATTTTCAATGTTGTTTTCCCATCTCCAATCTCCGATAGAAGCCATACCAGTTACGGTTAATTTGTTAGTTACTTTATATCTAGCATCTAACTCAATACCCATATGCAATGCATTTACACCTAAAATATTAGCAAAGTCTCTTCCTGTACCTGCTTGATTAGGGAAACTAATAAACTCTGTTCTATCTTTCCAGCTTGTATGGTAAGCATTAATATTAGCAGAAAACTTTTCTCCTCTAAAACCATAACCTAATTCAAAACTTGTAATTTTTTGGTTTTCAGCTTCATCATTTACATCAACATTGTTTCTGTTAGCAAATACTGAATTAAAGTATGGTGCTTTTTCAAAATATCCTAAGTTTACAAATACATTGTGATTTCCATCAATGTTATAGTTTGCACCCCCTTTAGTACCAAAACCGAAAAAGTTATATTTATCAGATTCTTGTAATGGGTCAGAGTTTAAGTATAAGAAACGATCTACTCTTTGATAAGATGTGTTAGATGCTGATAAAGATAAGAATGCAGATAATGCGTCTTTAGAATATTCTAATTGAGCAAATGCACCTAACCAACCAACTTTACCATCATTGTCATAAGAAATTTTATCTCCAACTTGGGCAAAATTATTAGGGTTGTTTACGTTACGATCGTCTAAATAATATTGACCTCCTAATAAATCTGTAAGCTCTGTAAAGTGCTTACCTGTATAGTTTCTGTAATCTAAACCTCCTAATAATACTAACTCTTCAGTTAAGTCTGTTTTTAAAGAAGATAATACACCATACCAAGTATGGTCATTACGTGATGCTCTTAAAATTGTTTCAGAACCATTAACACCTAATGCTTCATTTTCTGCAACTATCTTATCAAAATTTACTGTTCCTAATTGACCTATTCTATAGTCATCATCGTTATAACGAAACTTGTTAGTCCCTGAGAAACCACCTCCACCACCTGTACCAAAAGATACGTAAGCAGCTGTAGATACAGATGTATTATCATCAATTGTCCAGTAATGGTTTAAAGATATTTGTGGTTTGTGATAAAAGTTATCCTCTACACTTGTTAATTGTCCTTGCTTATACCCAAAGTCTGAGTTGTATTTTTTACCTCTCTCGCTATCTCTAAAAGTAGAAATTAAGTGACTATTTTGTCGTTGTCCATGCGTTTGCTTAGCTCCAAATGCTGTAAAAGACACTTTATGATTTTCGTTAAATTCTTTAGATAAATTTAAGAAATAAGATACTGCATTGAAAGGTGTTCCATCAACATATCCGTCTCCGTCAGTTTTTGATGCAGAAATTGTTGCAGCAAAACCGTTTTCCATTAATCCTGTAGAGTAAGTTGCTCCAAATTTTTTGAAACCGTTATTACCTAAAGTAGAATAAACGTTACCACCTTCTTCAATATCTGTTGTTTTAGATATGATATTAATTGTACCTCCTACTGAAGGTACTGCAACTTTAGATGCTCCTAAACCACGTTGCACTTGCATGCTTGAAGTAACATCTCCTAAACCAGCCCAGTTAGACCAGTACACACGACCATTTTCCATATCGTTAACTGGCACACCGTTAATCATAACAGCAACATTCTCTGAGTTAAATCCACGTAAGTTAATACGTCCATCTCCGTAACCACCACCAGACTTAGTAGCATATACACCTGGAGTTGATTTTAAAACCTCAGGAAACTCTTGAGTTCCTAATTTTAATTCAATATCCTTAGCTCTAATTGTTGAAACAGCTACAGGCGTTTTTCTATCTACTGCTACTGAAGCAATAATTGAAACCTCTTGTAAACTAAACTCGCTTGGTTGTAATACAACTTCACCTAAGTTTTTGTTTCCAGTAATTTCAAAAGTTTGATCCAAGAAACCAACATAAGATAAAACAACTTTAGTTGTACTAGACTTAGTGGTTAATGAAAATTTTCCGTCAAAATCAGATGACGTTCCGTTGCTTGTTCCAGCCTCAATAATGTTAACCCCTAATAAAGGTGTTTTTGTTTCAGAATCCACTACAGTTCCTGTTACAATACTTTGAGCCATCGTAATTGCAGTAAACATAAGCGCTACTGCTAAAAACATAACTTTAATTGTGTTCTTCATTGTGTTTAATTAAGATTTGTTAAATTCAAATTTTGTGCAAAAATACGACTAATTATAGACGTAATATTAACTTATCGTTAACAATTTTATGCAATGCGAAGTTACTGATACTTTTTTGGTTTATCAAATAGTCAATAAATTAAACTATAAACATAGTTTTCAACAAAAATTATCTATTTTTTTTATAGAATTCCAAAAGATTTAAGGTTGAAGCGTCATGATTGGCAAAAGTTTGATTATCAAACTCTTTCAATATTTTATTAGCTAATTGCTTCCCTAATTCTACCCCAAATTGATCATAACTATATATGTTCCAAATAATTCCTTGAACAAAAATCTTATGCTCATACATAGCTATTAATTTACCCAAGCTCTCTGGAGTTAGCTTTTTAATAAAGATTGTATTTGTAGGCTTATTACCTTCAAATACTTTATACGGGGTTAATGTTTTAATTTTCTCTGCAGATAGACTTTGTTGTTCTAGTTCTGTAATAACCTCAGCTTTTGTTTTACCGTTTAATAAAGCTTCTGTTTGTGCAAAAAAGTTAGACATCAACTTATCTTGATGGTCTTGATTACCGTGCAGGGATTGTGCGAATCCAATAAAATCTGCAGGAATTAATTTTGTCCCTTGATGAATTAATTGAAAAAAAGCATGTTGCGAATTTGTCCCTGGCTCTCCCCATATTAGTGTGCCAGTTTGATAACTAACCGGATGGCCATTACGATCAATATTTTTACCATTACTTTCCATTATCCCTTGTTGCAAATAGGTTGCAAACTGTGTCATATATTGTGTGTAAGGTATAACAGCTTCACTTTCTGCCTTAAAAAAATTATTATACCATATACTTAACAGCGCTAATATTACAGGGATGTTTTGATCAAAATCTACTGTCTTAAAATGAGTATCCATTTTATTTGCACCCTCTAAAAGAGATTGGAAATTTTTATATCCCACCGACAAACTTATTGTTAATCCAACCGCACTCCATAATGAAAAACGTCCACCAACCCAGTTCCACATTGGAAAAATATTATGTTGGTCTATTCCAAATGCTTTTACCTTTTCAATATTTGTTGAAACTGCAACAAAATGTTTGGCAATGTCTTTTTGATTTGCGTGTTTTAAAAACCAGGATTTAATGGTATTAGCATTTGATAAAGTCTCTTGTGTTGTAAATGTTTTTGAAACAATTACAAATAAGGTAGTTTCTGGGTCTAATGTTTTTAAAACCTGATTAACATGATCACCATCTATATTACTTACAAAGTGAGTCTTTAAGTGGTTTTTATAGTATTGTAAAGTATCTACAACCATAGCTGGTCCTAAATCACTACCTCCAATACCAATATTTACAACATCTGTAAATGCTTTACCCGTAAAACCTTTTAAATTTCCAGAAATTATTTGATTTGAAAAAGTTTCAATTTTTTGTTTTACCTGAAAAACTTCTGGCATCACATTTTTACCGTCTACCATAATGGCATCCGTTACTTTAGCTCGCAATGCAGTGTGCAAGACTTCCCTACCTTCTGTCTTGTTAATGATATCGCCAGAAAACTGAGCCTGAATAGCTTCCTTAAGTTTAGTCTCTTCAGCTAGTTCTAGAAGTAGTTTAAAAGTTTCAGAAGTAATTCTGTTTTTGGAATAATCAACATAAAAATCTTCCCAATTAATTGTCATTTGATTTGCTCTGTCTTTATCCTGAGCAAATAATTTTTTCATTTCTAAACTTTTTACAGCTTTAAAATGTTTTTCTAATTTTTTCCAAGCTGCAGTGCTTGTTGGGTTGATTGATGGTAATGCCATTATTTACTAAAAGTAATTGAATTATCAGAACCGGTTTTAATATCCAAAATCAATTCTTCTTCAATCGGAGAGATAAAGTCAATACCATCCAATTGCACTTTAAGTGGTTTTATAAATTCTAAATATTTTATTTTTAAGCTATCAGAGATAGGCTCTGCTTCTGGCAGTTTTTGTTTAAATGGATCTACTTGTTTTCCGTTTTTCCAAAAACGGTAGCATACGTGTGGTCCAGAGGTGTTACCTGTCATACCAACGTAACCAATAACATCTCCTTGCTTAACAAAATCGCCAACTTTAGACTTACGCTTACTCATGTGTAAGTATTGTGTGCTATAAGTAGAATTGTGTTTTATTTTTACATAATTACCATTACCTCCACGTCTAGCAGACTCTATAACAGTTCCGTTTGCTGTGGCTCTAATTGGTGTCCCGATATTAGCAGCAAAGTCTGTTCCTTTATGCGGTCGCACACGATTACCGTATAAGGCAATCCTTCTGTTTAGATTATATCTTGAAGAAATACGTTTATATTCAACCGGTGCTTTTAGGAAGGCACGACGCAAGTTTTTAGCGTCTTCAGAAAAATAATCTTTTAAACCTCTAACGGTGTCTGTTTCAAACTCAAACGCATAAAAATCTTCTCCATTATGCTGAAAATATGCAGCTTTAACATTATCAATTCCAGCATATATGCTATCGTCAATATATTTTTCGGTATAAATTAATTTAAACTTATCGTTTTTTTGAAGTCTAAAAAAGTCAATGGTCCAAGCGTAAATATCAGACATTTTATAAGCTAACAAAACACTTTTACCTTGTTTTGCAAGTGCTTCAGAAATGTTAGACTCTATGACCCCTGACACTTCTTTTTCGACAAATTTTATTGGCTTTGTTTTAGAATAAGCGTGTATTGAGTCTTGAAAGTTTATTACAACATAATCTGTCTTAGTCGGTTGATAGATAAAACATTTTGGTTGTTGCAGCGAATCGTTTGAACACAATAAAGTATAAGGCTTACCTACTTGTAAGCGTCTAATATCAAAACTGTCTTTAGTTTGTTCGGCAATTTGAAAAATTTTAGAATAATCTATTTGATTACGTTGTAAAATCTCACCAAAACTATCACCTTTTCTGATAGTGTCACGCTTTACCACGTAGTCGCTTAGCCTAAAGCCAAATTCGTAAAGTTCTTCCGGCTCTACTACTGATACAGTTTCTTCTGGAATTTTTTCTTCGTTTTTACAACTTACTAGAACAATTGCAAAAGCTAAAAGTATTAGACATTTTTGCCCCAATCTTGTAATTCTTGTTTGCTCCATAAGTCTGGAAAAAATATTCGTCTTTGATATTTTGGATGCATATATTTTACCCATTCACTTCCTCCTGTTGCTTCTGCTGTTTTACCACCAATGTTTAAATAATGGTTTGCAGTGTTATAATGTGCCATTACCCATGTTATATTAACTGTGTAATCGTAATGACGCATTGCTTTAATTAAATCTTTGTCTTCTTTAACCTCTTGTGGTAATCCTTTAAAAATTGTCCACAAGTTATGTGTATTATAGAATTCTGCAAATCTAATAAATTCGTCTTTGTATTTAGCTTCAAAAACTGTTAATGTATAGCTTTTTTTACCTGTTTTATAGTCTTTACCTGCAGCTTGCCAATATAAATGCTCAAAAGCATGATTAAAAGAAGTATTACGATCTATGGTTTCTCTAAACCTATTATCTATTAGGTTAATCAACTCGGTAGAAGCAAACTCAATCTTACGATATTGGGCTGATTGAAAACCACTTGCAGGCGTTAAAGTGTTTCTAAACTTATTGTATTGCTCAACATCCATCCCGTCTTTCATTACAGTAAATGATGAAGTTAACATATCAAAATAGCGACTAATACGCATTAGTTTGTCTTCAAAAAATGCAGCAGAGATGTCTTCTTTATTTGCTACTTGATCTATTTCCCACAAAATCATTTTAAACAACAACTCATTTACTTGGTGGTACATCAAAAACACCATCTCGTCAGGAAAAACAGTACGTTGTACTTGCAAGCTTAATAGTGCATCTGTTTGGATATAATCCCAATAATCTATAGGTTTACTATGCAACAGACCTTCTAAATGCGTATTTAAATTTTGGTCTAATCCTTTATATTTTTCTTCTAATTGGTTGATTAAGTCTTGGTCTACTTTCATTATTTCTAGTCTACAATAATTTTAAAGCTATGTTTTAAACCTTTATAAGCTTCTAAATCTGCCCTTAAAGATCCCACAGCTAAATCTGCTTTAATACGTAAAGGTATTTTATTTTTATCATTAGACACCCAAAGTGTCAAACTTTCTTCTTCTTTAAAAACACGTCCAGCCATTACATAGGGTCTAAACATTAAAGCTTCTACGGTTCCAAAATTTGTGCTTATGTTTTCTTTACCTAAATACTTTAACTTAAAACCATAATTTTCTTCATCAAAAAACATGTCTAACTTAATCTCGTCTCCTTTTTTAAGTGTTTTGGTATCTAGTTTGTTTCTTAAATAATAAAAAGTTGACACCATATCTTGGACATTAGGCTTAGTGGTTAATGTCTTTTTTGTATCGTGTTTTTTATTATATACAAGTGCTTTTTTGTTTACTTGATCAAACTCAATTTCGATATTTTTTTTATGTCCACCTTCGTCTATATCTCTAATAAACTTGTAAGGCAAAATTGTGTGTTTATCAAAATAGCTCTCGTAACGATCTTCTACTTTAAAAAACCATTTAATCATACCGGTAGTCCATCCTTTTCCAACAACGTGAAAAACAGGTTTACCGTTTAATGTGGTTTCTTTTACTTGAAGTGTAGCGTTACCGGCTTTCATCCAACCACTGTAACTCATTTTAAATTTAAACCACTCGCCATCCTTAAATGCTGGCTCGTTGTTATTAGCTTGTGATAAGCTAACGGTTAATATTGCTAAAATTATAAGTAGGTGTTTTTTCATAACAAATGTAATTGTATAACTTAATTTATTAAGCTACTGGTTATTTTGTAACTTATAATACAATTACTATTCCAAAAGTATAAAACAAAAAAATGCCATCATACTATTTGATGGCATTTTTATATTATTAAGGTATAAAGTTTTGTTAAAGCGTTCCGCGCTTAGCTTGCTCTCTTTCAATTGATTCAAACAATGCTTTAAAGTTTCCTGCACCAAAACCTTGTGCTCCCATACGTTGAATTATTTCGAAAAATAAGGTCGGTCGGTCTTCTACTGGTTTTGTAAAAATCTGAAGTAAATAACCTTCTTCATCTGCATCTATCATTATAGATAATTTTTGAAGTTCGCTAATATCCTCTTTCATCATTTCCATATGCTCACCTAAACGGTTAGGAATATCGTCATAATAAGCCTGTGGTGGTGGTGGTAAAAACTCGACACCTCTAGCTTTAAGTTGTGATACTGTTTTAATAATATCGTCCGTAGCTACTGCAATGTGCTGCACACCTGATCCTTCATAAAAATCTAAATACTCTTCAATTTGAGATCTTTTAGCTGCTTTTGCTGGTTCGTTAATAGGAAATTTGATACGTCCGTTACCATTACTCATTACTTTAGACATTAAAGCAGAATATTCTGTATGGATTTGTTTATCGTCAAAAGACAAGAAGTTAACAAACCCCATAACATCTTCGTACCATTTAACCCACGTATTCATTTCTCCCCAGCCAACATTACCTACCATGTGGTCAATATACTTTAATCCCACTGGTTCTGGGTTGTAATCACTTTTCCACTCTACAAATCCTGGTAAAAATTGACCATTATAATTTTTACGCTCTACAAACATGTGTACTGTTTCTCCGTAAGTATATATTCCAGCTCTTACAACTTCACCAAATTCGTCTTTTTCAACAACTGGTTCCATGTATGATTTTGCGCCACGTTTTGTGGTTTCTTCATAAGATTTTCTAGCATCTTCAACCCATAATGCTACAACTTTTACTCCATCACCATGTTTTACAATATGATCATTGATTGGCGATTTACTGTTTAAAGGTGTTGTTAGCACTAAACGGATTTTATCTTGTTTTAAGACATAGCTAACAGAGTCTTTAGACCCTGTTTCCAACCCTTTGTATGCGTATGATTGAAATCCAAATGCTGTTTTATAAAAGTGGGCTGCTTGTTTTGCATTACCAACATAAAACTCCACATAGTCTGTTCCTAATAGAGGTAGAAAGTCTTGTGCACCTTCAAATATTTTTTCTAAACCGTAGTTTACTGATTTTACTTCTTTTTTACTCATAATATTATAGAATAGGGAAGATAAAATAGAGATTAAAAAATGTGTTTTTGTTTTTTAACTCTGTTATTTTTCTTCTAATTTATTTGATTTAATTTAATGTTCTAGCCACGATTTATAATAGTCCTCGTCAGCAATTTTTAACGCTTCTTCTGTTATCATTAATGGTTTAAACGTATCAACCATTACTGCTAACTCGTCTGTTTTTACTTTTCCAATACTACGCTCTGTTGCACCTGGGTGTGGCCCATGAGGGATACCTGCTGGATGTAAAGATATGTGACCTGCATCTACATCGTTTCTGGACATAAAATCTCCGTCCACATAATATAACACCTCATCACTATCTATATTACTATGGTTATAAGGTGCGGGTATACTGTCTGGGTGATAATCATATAATCTTGGCACAAAGCTACATACTACAAACGCATTAGTCTCAAAAGTTTGATGTACTGGTGGCGGTTGATGAATACGTCCTGTTATAGGCTCGAAATCGTGAATTGAAAATGCATATGGATAGTTGTAACCATCATATCCAACGACATCAAATGGATGTGTGGCGTAAACCATTTCGAAAATATCGTCTTGCTTTTTAACTTTTATTAAAAAGTCTCCTTTTTGGTTATGTGTTTCTAGCTCTTGTGGTTGTCTTAAATCACGCTCGCAAAATGGAGAATGCTCTAACAGTTGGCCAAACCAATTACGGTAACGTTTTGGTGTATAAATTGGGCTTCTAGACTCGACAATAAATAAACGATTGTCTTCTGTATCAAAATCCATTTTATAAATAATACCTCTAGGTACTAATAGGTAATCTCCGTACTTAAAATCTAAGTTACCTAGGTGTGTGCGTAATTTTCCGGTCCCTTTATGTATAAAAATCAGCTCGTCTGCGTCTGAGTTTTTATAAAAATAATCTGTTGTTGATTGTTTTGGAGCTGCTAAAATAATACTACAATCGCTATTGATCAAGACTGTTTTACGAGACTGTAAATAGTCGTTTTCTGGTTTGACTTGAAACCCTTTTAAACGATAGGATTGTATGTGGTTTTTTTTAGCAATTTTAGGTGCAACACTGTATTGTTTTTTAATTTCCTTTACTTGTGTTGGTCTATGCTCGTGATAGGAATTTGTTGACATACCATCAAAACCTACGGTCCCAAATAACTGCTCTGCATACAAGGTACCGTCGGGCTTTCTAAATTGGGTATGTCTTTTTGGGGGTATTTTTCCTAGTTTATGATAAAATGGCATTTTTTTTGTTTTTTTAAATTGAAAAAAAGAGCGCCTAAGTATTTTGTGACGTCTTACTAAATGCTTCACAAGGAAGTAAGATCACTCTGGATTACGCTTAATCAAGAATTTTAAATGTGATAATAGATTGCTCCAAATTGTCTTCATAACCTAACAAATATCGTAAAATTTTATGAGTTGTGGAAGTGTTTTTAACTTGAAAAAATGACCTCCAGTTTTTACCCTGCGTTAAGGGTAGTAATGGCATCCTTTTTTTGCTACCATATATGGCAAAAAAAGATATAATGGATGACCTGGTTTTATATAATCCAATTAAAAGGATTATATAAAAAACGCCCTACTAAAACCAATAGCCTAAATTAAAAAACCAATAGCCTTGTTTTGTCTCTGGAGAATAGGTGTATTTAGCCTCTATTGGTCCTAAAAATGATTGATAGGAATATCCTATTGCGTACCCTGAATAGTCTGGTAACGAAAACCAATTACCGCTATCATACAGTCTATCCTCTACATTTGCATAGTTTGCTGCTAACATTAAATGACTTTTTGGAATGAACTGATAATCCATATTTATGCTTCCTTTTATATAGGAGTCTGCAGAAATTGACAGAAAATCGTAGCCATAAAAGGATTTAAAATTATTGATAAAGTTATTACCATATCCACCTAACACGAAATCTAAAAATTGATTTGCTTTTGGATTGATTTTAAATCCACCTCCTGACTTTAGATTAAATGAGAGTTTGTCTGTTGCTTTAAATGCATATCCTAGGTCTGCTTTTAGTATTGTAAATGGAGAGAATGACCTTGAAAAATCTGAGGAATATATGTAATGGTTACCTTGTGCCGAGAAGAAAACTCCATGGGTTGGAAAATATTTACTGTCGTATGTATCAAATTTTAGCTCGCCAAATAGACTTACATAGTTACTGTTTTCAAAAAGTGTTTCGTCTTGGTTTTGTGTGGATAAAATTGTTTCGGTTTTAACTTTTAGTTTTTTATGCTCTATACCTAAGGATAGTGCTAAGTCATTTCTGAATAGTGTTTGCAGATAAAACTGATTGGTTAAATCTGATAACTCTACATTTATCTTGTTTATTCCTGTAGCTGTTATTTGTGTTGGGGTTAAAAATGCATTGGCAACTATACCTTGATTAAACTCATTATACCTAGATTTTAGTCCAACACTCCAATAAATTCCTTTATCTATAAAATACTCAAAATTATACCTTACGTGATCACCTATTATTAGATCTAAAGAGGCTATATCGTTTTTTAATAAAAATTGTTTTTTGGTGATGTTAGCTAATATGGCACTTTTATATAAATCGTCGTAGTGTAATCCTAGTTTTAAAAGTGTTGTTTTTTTAGTTTCTCTTACGCTGGTTATTATTTTATAGCTATTATTTTCTTCCGGTTTTAGCTCGTAAAAAAAGTTTTCAAAGTTATTGGTTGCGACAACGTTGTTTGTTCCTTTTGCTAAATCGCTATATGCTATTTTAGTATATGGCCTTATATTTAGTTTACCTAAAATATAGGACCTTGTGTATTTATCGATTCCGTTGGTTTCGATATAGTTTATTTTAAGACTATCTGGAGAAGCTGCAATTTGCTCCTTTAAGGGCTTTGCCTTTTGACTTTCTTTTAATTGTTTTAATAAATCAATTTGTTTAAGCGCAGCTACTTCACCATTATTAATAATTTGTCTACCTGCATCAAAAGACACCACATTAAATTTAGTGATATCTGGTTTTATGTAAATATCAGTCTTTTTAAACTTTCTTTTCATGTCGTTTATAGTTCTGAAATTACTAATTTGAAAAAGTATTTGAGGCGCAGAGGTTAACTCTTCCCTACTAGCCAAACCATCCTGAACGTCGACACCAATAACAATATCTACCCCTTTATCTTTTAGCTCTTTAATTGGGTAGTTATTAACAACACCACCATCAATAAGTAGTTTTCCATCAATTTCTACAGGTTGAAATAATGAAGGAAATGCACCACTAGCTCTAACTGCTTGGGGCAAATTACCTTTATCTAAAATAACCTGCTGCCCGGTCTCCATATCTGTACCAATACAGAAAAAAGGTATTGGTAATTTAGAAAAATCGTCTTCATTACTAACATGAAGCAATAGCTTAGTTAGTAAATTAAAGGTGTTTTGACCTTTAGAAAGCGCTGAAGGCAATTTTACTTTTAAATCATCAAATGGTAAGGACACAGCATACCTTTCTGATATTTCTCTTTCATATTTTGATTTTGCAGATCTTGGTATATTATCGTTTATAATATCGTCAAAATTGACACCTTTAAAAATAGAATCTAACTGTTTGCCAGAATATCCAGAAGCGTATAATGATCCAATAATGGCTCCCATACTAGTTCCAGCAACATAATCTACCCTTACCCCTAAACTATCAATAACTTTTAATACTCCGATATGGGCAAAACCTTTTGCACCACCACCACTTAAAACCAATCCTACTTTTGGATCGTTTGTTACCTTTTCTTGCGCGTTAAGATTAGTACTTAAGGCCAGTAATACTATAATTACAATACTTAACTGTTTCATTCTTTATGGTAATAGTTATAAATTTTTGTTGCTCTAGAGTTACCTACTACATCTTCTAATTCGTCTATTTTAGCATTAGAAATACGTTTTGCCGACTTAAATACTTTTAACAATTCTACTATTGTTTTTTCTCCAATTCCAGGTATGGTCTCCATTTCTGTATTTAATGCCTGCTTACTGCGTTTATTACGATGATGCTCGATCCCAAAGCGGTGTGCTTCATTACGTAATTGTTGAATAATTTTTAACGTCTCTGATTTTTTATCTAAATATAAGGGAATTGGGTCGTCTGGATAAAACAATTCTTCTAAACGTTTTGCAATTCCGATAATAGCTATTTTACCTCTTAAGTCTAAAGCGTCTAAACTTTTTAAAGCTGAAGACAGCTGGCCTTTACCACCGTCTATAATAATTAGCTGTGGTAGTGGTTGTTTTTCATCCAACAACCGTTTATAACGTCTAAATACCACCTCTTCCATTGACGCAAAATCGTCAGGACCTTCTACCGTTTTTATATTAAAATGACGATAGTCTTTTTTACTTGGCTTACCATTTTTAAAAACTACACAAGCAGCTACTGGATTTGTACCTTGGATGTTTGAATTATCGAAGCACTCGATATGTCTTGGCTCTTCGCTTAAACGTAAATCTGCTTTCATTTGAGCCATAATCCTGTTAGCATGTCGATCAGGATCTGTTATTTTAACTTGTTTAAAACGCTCTAACCTATAATATTTGGCATTTCTGATGGATAAATCTAAAATATGTTTTTTATCTCCTAATTGCGGAACAGTTACTTTTATATCTTTACCTATATCTACCTTAAAAGGAACGTAAACCTCTTTTGAGGCAGAATTAAATCGGGCTCTAAGCTCTACAATTGCAAGTTCTAAAAGTGTTTTATCGGTCTCGTCTAGTTTCTTTTTAATCTCTAGAGTATGTGACCTAATGATTGAACCATATGATAGTTGTAAAAAATTAATATAACCATGTCCTGCATCACTAACTATTGAGAACACATCTACATTACTAATCCTAGGATTAACAATGGTGGATTTAGCTTGGTAATTTTCTAATATTTCAATTTTATCTTTTATTTTCTGTGCTTCTTCAAAATACATCTGCTCTGCATATTGCTTCATTTGTAGTTTAAATTCGCCTAAGGACTCTTTAAAGTTTCCTTTTAAAATCTCTCTTATCGCTTTTATATTTTGATTATAGCTTTCTTCATCTTCAAAACCTTCGCACGCCCCTTTACAGTTTCCTAAATGATACTCTAAACACACTTTGTATTTTCCAGAATCGATTTTACTTTTTGTTAAATCGTAATTACAGGTTCTAATTTGATACAGCCCTTTTATTAAATCTAGCAAGGTATAAACCGTCTTAACACTAGTATAGGGTCCAAAATACTCGCTACCATCTTTTATATAGCGCCTAGTATGGAACACTCTTGGAAAACGTTCTTTTTTAATACAAATCCAAGGGTAGCTTTTATCATCTTTTAATAAGACATTATAGCGTGGTCTATGTTTTTTTATCAGGTTGTTTTCTAATAGTAGCGCATCCGTTTCTGTTTGGACAACAATATGTTTAATACTTGCAATACGCTTTACTAAGACCCGAGTTTTTCCGTTTTCGTGTGTTTTTGTAAAATAAGAACTGACTCTTTTTTTTAGATTTTTTGCTTTACCAATGTATATAATAGTCCCTTCTGCATCAAAATACTGATAAACCCCAGGAGCATCTGGCAATGTTTTTAGCTGTACATCTAAAGCGGTTGGACTCATTTTTATCTATTAAAAACGTCTTAAATTGAATAAAACCAAAGATAATTATTTATAACCAACTTAGCATTTTTACTATAAATTTTAACCTAAAAATAAAAGTATCGTGCTAACTTATTTGTTAACTTGCACCTCTTTAAAAAGCTTTTAAAAATGCCAAAAAAAATTATAGGCAGAATAGACAAAGTCGATTTTCCTACGCTTGATTTGTTTGATATTGATGTAAAAATAGACACTGGTGCTTTTACATCCTCTATGCATTGTCATAAAGTTACTGAAGAAAACAACGTCCTTAAATGCTTGTTTTTTGATAAAGAACACCCAAACTACAATAAAAAAATTATGGTTTTTAAAAACTACTCTACAACTAAAGTAAAGAGTAGTAATGGTATCGTACAAAACCGATACATGGTTAAAACAAGTATGATTATTTTTGATAAAAAATATAAAATCGACCTTACTTTAAGCACAAGAAGTGAGATGAAATATCCTATTTTATTAGGTAGAAAATTCCTTTCTAAAAAATTTATTGTTGACATCAGTTTAAAAAACTTATCTTATCAACAAAAATTAAACACCAAAAAAGAACAAATCAACAACCTGTAAATCAGGTTTTAACTAACCAAAAATACACCTTTTTAAAATAATGAAAATAATAATCTTATCTAGAAATTCACATTTATACTCTACACAACGTTTGATTGAAGCTTCAAAAAAACGCGGACACGAAGTAGAGGTTATTGACCCTTTAATGTGCGATATTATTATTGAGAAAAAAAGCCCTAAAGTAATCTTTAAAGGAAGAATTCTAGAAGCAGATGCTATTATCCCTCGTATTGGTGCCTCAGTAACTTTTTATGGAACTGCGGTAGTAAGACAATTTGAAATGATGAAGGTGTTTTCGGCAGTAGAGTCTCAAGCATTAGTAAGATCTCGTGACAAATTACGAAGCTTACAAGTGCTGTCTAGAGCTGGTTTAGGGATGCCAAAAACAGTATTCTCTAACTACGCTAAAGACGTGCAAAGCATGATTGATTATGTAGGAGGCGCTCCATTAATTATTAAATTATTAGAAGGGACTCAAGGTTTAGGTGTTGTTTTAGCAGAAACTAATAATGCAGCAGAATCTGTTATCGAAGCTTTTAATGGCTTACAAGCAAGAGTTATTGTCCAAGAGTTTATTAAAGAATCTAAAGGTGCAGATATTCGTGCTTTTATTGTAGACGGACAAGTAGTTGGAGCAATGAAACGCCAAGGAAAAGAAGGTGAGTTTAGATCTAATTTACATAGGGGTGGTAGCGCTAATATTATCCAGTTGTCTGATGAAGAAGAAAATGCTGCTTTAAAAGCTGCTAAATCTCTTGGATTAGGAATTTGTGGTGTGGACATGCTACAATCTGCTCGTGGACCATTAATATTAGAAGTAAATTCTTCTCCTGGTTTAGAAGGTATTGAAGCTGCAACCAAAAAAGATATTGCGTCAACAATTATTCGTTTTATTGAAAGACATGTATAATTAAGTTATGACTACTGAAAAGCCAAACAATTTAAACATTTTAGGAGAAATTATTAAGCCTGGACAAAGTGCTGAAATAAGCTTTAATGTTGCAAAATTACATACAAGAACCCCAGTTGATATTCCTATTATTGTAGAGCGGTCTAGAAAACCAGGACCAACAGTTTTGTTTACTGCTGGGATCCATGGTGACGAGGTAAATGGTGTAGAAATTGTTAGACAAATAATTTCAAAAGGTATTAACAAACCAAAAATTGGTACCGTAATTTGTGTTCCTGTTTTAAATGTTTTTGGTTTTATTAATATGGAACGTGCTTTTCCTGATGGACGGGATTTAAACCGCGTTTTTCCTGGGTTTAAAAACGGGTCTTTAGCTAGTCGTGTTGCCTACGAAATAATTCATGAAGTAGTCCCTCATGCCGATTTTATTGTAGATTTTCATACCGGTGGAGCACTCCGTTTTAATGCACCACAAATTAGGATTGAACAAGGTAAAGAAGATGACGATGTCATGGCAGAAATCTTTGGAGCCCCTTTTATTTTATATTCTCAAAACTTAAACAAATCGTTTAGAAACACCTGTAATAAGATGGGCAAACCTATTTTATTATACGAAGGCGGAAAATCTTTTCATATTGATAATAATGTAACCAATACAGGTGTTAATGGTGCTAAACGCATCCTTAACCACTTTGGCATGTTACGTAGTAAATTTAAAGTATCCGAACCAACTAAAGAATGTGTCAAAATTGTATCTAGCAAATGGGTCAGAGCAAGTTATTCTGGTATGTTTAAAGCCAATATTAAACTTGAAAAGAAAGTAGAAAAAGGCGATACTATTGGCAACATAACTGATCCTTACGGAAAATTTAACCATTTTGTAAAAGCGCCTTTTTCTGGGTATGTTATTAACATTAATCAATCTCCAATTGTGTATCAAGGAGATGCATTATTTCATATTTCTACAGAAATTGTAGAATAATATTAAGATGAAAAAAGCGGAATTAAGGACAAAATATAAAGCTTTACGAAGCTCGCTTTCCGAAGAACAAATTGACGATTTAAGTATCGTAATTGCTAATCAACTACTAACATTAGCTATTTGGGATTATAGTTTTTATCATCTGTTTTTGACTATTAAAACCCATAAAGAAATTGACACAGACTACATTTTAAATATACTTTCTGGTAAAGATAAAAACATTGTCATTTCTAAAAGTAACTTTACTAATAACTCACTAACTAATTACCTATTAACAGACGCTACCACACTAAAACTAAGTGCTTATAACATCCCAGAACCTATAGACGGAATCGAGATTTTAAACCATAAAATTGATGTTGTTTTTGTTCCGCTTTTAGCGTTTGATTTAAAAGGAAATCGTGTTGGGTATGGCAAAGGATTTTACGATAATTTTTTAGCCTCTTGTAAGCCAGAAACTATTAAAATTGGATTATCTTTTTTTGAAGCTGAAGCTGAAATTGAAGATGTTTATAAAAATGATATTAGCTTAGATTATTGTGTAACGCCAGATAAAATATATACGTTTTAATCTGATTAGTTTCTTAAACAAATAACAATATATTGATTTTTTAGTCTTAGTAGTAGGACAAAGCAATTCCGCTTTTCTTAAAATCAAATTATATGTTATTAAATAAAGTCATTGAAAAAGATAACACCAATTTAGATTGTGGTTATAAAAAACCAAAACTGTTAATTGAAGTCATAATTGGATATATGTATAAAGTTTTAAAAAACAAACTTGATACATCTTGTTTTAAAAATGAATTTGCAGCTATTCGATATGGTGATTATTTTGATTTTAACATCTCAAAAACAAAACAAATCGACTATATAGTTGTTTATAACATGGGGGTTATTGATAAAACCACAAATATTAAAAGGGACGATTCAGACTATATTGGATTAGTAAAATCTAGTGAATCATTAAAAGAATTTTATAAAAAATGTTATTCGAAGTTTGGAGAAATAACTGATTCAGATTTACAAGATGTTTATTTTGAAAAAGCAACAATCTTTGAGTTAAGTTTACGAATGAATCTTAACAACAAAAGAAAAGTGAAGGATAGGATAACATTAGAAACTGTAATCAATGAAATTTCAATAATTGAAAATTTGAACAATTTAGAAATTGAAATACTTCACAAAGGAAGGCGATTTTTAAACTACCTGAAACGTCCTGAAAAATTAAAATCAAATTGGGCTATAGTTTCTTCTGAATTTGAAAACGCTTTTTCATTATTAAAAGAAAAGAAACTAACAATTATATAAATAAGAGATTATCTTTTTTTATAAATTAATGATCTCATTAAAGAGTTAATACTATTATACATTATCCTTTTTAGGAAACGCTTTTCCGTTAAAAAAGATTAAAATACAAAACCCAATACTTATTGCTACATCTGCTATATTAAAAACAGGTTCAAAAAACGTAAAATAATCCCCTCCAATACCAGGAATCCATTCTGGCAAATAACCTTTCCATAATGGAAAATATAACATATCTACCACCTTACCATGTAGTAAGCTGTCATAACCCTGAGCAGGTAAAAATGAGGCAACCTGACTAGTGCTATCCTCAAAAAGTACTCCGTAAAACACCGAGTCTAAGATATTACCTAAAGCGCCTGCAAAAATAAATACTAATGCTAAAACTAATGTTTTAGATTGATTTTTTTTAATGGTGTTTACTAACCAAAAACCAATACCAATTATTGCAAAAATCCTAAAAACAGTCAAACTTACCTTAGCTGTTCTATCGGTCATAAAGGGTAAAAAATCGCTTAGTTTTGTCCCCCAAGCCATTCCGCTATTTTCAATAAAATATATTTTAAACCAATTAAAAACAGGAAGATCTTCTCCTAAAACAAAATGGGTTTTTATGTAAATTTTACTTATCTGATCGATTAGTAATATTACAATTATTAGAAGTGAGGCTTTTTTTATATTC
Organism: uncultured Olleya sp.; assembly: GCA_947503885.1. GTDB lineage: Bacteria > Bacteroidota > Bacteroidia > Flavobacteriales > Flavobacteriaceae > Olleya. The sequence goes on from CANNFD010000002.1 coordinate 338,527, forward strand.
ATAATTTCTGTGGGACAAAAATAGGTTTAATTTTTTATTTTAGTAACCATAATATTTCCATTAATAGAGTGACAACTTATAGTATGTAGTCCATACTTAGAATCGGAAATGTTTTTTGTTCCTGTTTTAGTAAAAGCTTTTACAATTGCGTTATTGGTTTCAATACTAATATTACCATCTATGGTGTTTATGGAGGCGTCACCAAAAAATTGTTTTAAACTACAATTACCTTGATACAACTCTACAAAAACAGAAGGGTAGCTACCATTGATTTTTACTGAGCCAATATTACTTTTTACATCTAATATAACATGATTTGGAACCGTTAAGACATACTCTATAGACACAACTTTATGCGCACTTAGCTTATCATTATCCTTTACAAATAATGGCTGGTAGGACGATGATATAACTAATATATTATCTGCAATACTATCAAAAACTACAAGCTGGTCTGCATGCTCACCTTCAATTTTTACTTTTAATGAAATTGTGTTTGAAAAATTATTATCCACCTTTATTTTAAAGATGTTATCCCCATTAATCTTTATAGATTTTATAGCATCTGCACTCCAGATTTTCTCGGTGCTTTTTTGAGCAAAAAAAGAAGACGTGATTAAACAAAGGAGAATGGTTAATTTAATTTTCAATGTGACAAATTATTACAAATACAAAACGCCTCAGTATAAATTGAAGCGTTTTGTATTTTTATTTATGGACTTTACTAAATATTAATAAAGTCTTTTATAAAATATCTGTTTACACAGACATTTGGTTTACTGCATGTTTTTTGCCTCGATACTTAACGTTGCATGTGGCACTAACTCTAATCGTTTAGGGTTAATTAATTTACCGGTTACACGACAAATACCGTAAGTTTTACTTTCTATTCTTATTAAAGCACTTTTAAGATCACGAATAAATTTTTCTTGTCTAATTGCTAAAGCCGAGTTAGACTCTTTACTCATGGTTTCGCTACCTTCATCAAACGCTTTAAATGTAGGAGACGTATCGTCTGTACCATTATTATGATCGTTCATGTAAGCACTTTTAATAAGTTCTAAATCGTGCTTAGCTTTTTCAATCTTATCAAGTATTAATACTTTAAATCCTGCTAACTCTTTATCTGAGTATCTTAAGTTTATATCTGATGCCATAATTTTTAAATTTTTTGAATAAATAGTTTCGTATTTACATCATCAAAAGCAATTTCTATACCACTATCTAATTGATTAATAATTTTAAGATCATCTGTTAAGGTTTCCGCCTTAATATAATCCATGTTTGCCTTTACAGCTTGTACAATGTTTGCATCTTCTTGTAGTTGTACACTTATCCTATCAGTTACTTCAAATCCAGAATCTTTACGTAAATTTTGAATACGATTTACTAACTCTCTAGCAATCCCTTCCTCTTTCAATTCTTCTGAAATAGTAACATCTAAAGCAACTGTTATACTACCTTCATTTGCTACCAACCACCCTTCAATATCTTGAGAGGTAATTTCTACATCATCACGTTGTAATTTAACAATTTTTCCATTACAATCAACATCTATTTCACCTTTTTGTTCAACAATTTTAATATCCTCAGCAGTCATTTTGTTAATAGCTGCTGCAATAGTTTTCATGTCTTTTCCAAAACGTGGTCCTAAGGTTTTAAAATTAGGTTTAATTTGCTTCACTAAAATATCTGATGCATCTTCTAAAAGCTCGACATCCTTAATGTTTACTTCATGTTTTATTAAATCTGCTACTGCTAAAATTTCTTCTTTTTGCTGCTCAGAATCTATTGGAATCATGATTTTTTGCAAAGGTTGACGCACTTTTATTTTCTCTTTAGCTCTTAATGATAATACTAAAGATGAAATGGTTTGTGCACTCTCCATTTTACGTTCTAATGACTTATCAACAAAACTTGGGTCAAATACCGGGAATTCTGCTAAGTGAACGCTTTCAAAAGTTTCTTTTTTAGTTACAGCATTTAGGTCTAAGTACAATTTATCCATAAAAAATGGAGCTATTGGTGCGCTTAGCTTTGCAATGGTTACCATACAGGTGTACAACGTTTGGTATGCTGATATTTTATCTGTTTGGTAGTCACCTTTCCAGAAACGCCTTCTGCTTAAGCGTACAAACCAGTTACTAACATAATCTTGAGTAAAGTCCGAGATTACACGTGCTGCTTTTGTAGGCTCATATTCAGCATAAAACGCATCAACTTTTTGTATTAAGGTATGAAGCTCTGACAATATCCAACGGTCTAATTCTGGTCGATCTGCTAATGGAATTTCCGCTTCAGCGTAACTAAACTTATCTAAATTAGTATATAAACTAAAAAATGAATAGGTGTTATATAGTGTCCCGAAAAACTTACGTTTTACTTCTTCGATACCTTCTAAATCAAACTTTAAGTTGTCCCATGGATTTGCGTTAGATATCATGTACCAACGTGTTGCATCTGCACCATAGGTATCAAGAGTTTCAAACGGGTCTGTTGCGTTACCTAAACGTTTAGACATTTTTTGTCCGTTTTTATCTAACACTAATCCGTTAGACACAACATTTTTATAGGCTACAGAGTCAAATACCATAGTTGAAATTGCGTGAAGCGTATAAAACCAACCTCTAGTTTGGTCAACACCTTCTGCTATAAAATCTGCTGGATAAGCTTTATTATCGTCAATTAACTCTTTATTTTCAAACGGGTAGTGCCACTGTGCATAAGGCATTGAGCCTGAGTCAAACCAAACATCTATTAAGTCGCTTTCGCGATGCATTGGTTGTCCGCTTGGAGAGACTAATACTACCTCGTCTACTATGTTTTTGTGTAAATCTATTTTTGCATAGTTTTCTTCAGAATTGTTTCCAACTTCAAAATCCTCAAAAATAGCTTTAGCTAAAACTCCTGCTGAAACTGCTTTTTTCATTTCGGCTTTAAGCTCTTCAACAGAACCAATACAGATTTCTTCTTTACCATCTTCTGTTCTCCAGATTGGCAATGGAATCCCCCAATATCGCGAACGTGATAAATTCCAATCGTTTGCATTGGCTAACCAGTTTCCAAAACGTCCAGTACCTGTAGATTTTGGTTTCCAGTTAATAGTATCGTTAAGCGCAACCATTTTTTCTTTAACATCTGTTACTTTAATAAACCAAGAATCTAATGGGTAATATAAAATTGGTTTATCAGTACGCCAACAATGTGGGTAGTTGTGCTTATATTTTTCAACCTTAAAGGCTTTATTTTCTTCTTTTAATTTAATAGCTATCTCCACGTCTATTGAACGTTCTGGAGCTTCGCCATCATTATAATATTCATTTTTAACATACTTACCACCAAACTCACCCATTTCTGGTCTAAATTTACCTTGCAAGTCTACAAGAGGTACTAAGTTACCATTATCGTCTTTTACCAATAATGGCGGTACTTCTGGGCTAGCTTGTTTAGCTACTAATGCATCATCTGCTCCAAAAGTTGGCGCTGTATGTACTATACCTGTACCATCCTCGGTAGTTACAAAATCTCCAGCAATGATTCTAAATGCATTTTCTGGATTGTCATTTGGTAAAGCGTATTGTAATAATTGTTCGTATTTAATACCAACAAGATCTTTTCCTTTACACTCTTTAACTATAAAAAACGGGATTTTTTTGTCCCCCTCTTTATAATCTAACAATTCTGATTTAGTTTCAACTTTTTTGAATTTTCCGTCAAATTGCTTATTAACTAATGCTTTAGCCAGAACTACATTAATTGGCTTAAAGGTGTATTGATTATATGTTTTAACTAAAACGTAATCGATTTTTGGTCCAACTGTTAACGCTGTATTACTTGGTAATGTCCAAGGTGTTGTTGTCCATGCTGTAAAATGAATATCACCTTCGTTTTGTAAAAAGTCTGGTAATGTACTTTCTATAGCTTTAAACTGAGCTACTATAGTTGTATCTGTTACATCTTGGTATGCTCCAGGTTGGTTTACCTCGTGCGAGCTAAGTCCTGTCCCTGCTTTTGGAGAATAAGGCTGAATGGTATAGCCTTTATACATTAACTTTTTACTATAAATCTCTTTTAACAACCACCAAACACTTTCCATGTATTTAGGCTCGTAAGTAATATATGGGTCGTCCATATCTACCCAGTAACCCATTTTTTGAGTAAGGTTGTTCCAAACGTCTGTATAACGCATGACAGCTTTACGACAAGCTGCATTATAATCTTCCACCGAAATAGTTTTACCAATGTCTTCTTTAGTAATCCCTAATTCTTTTTCTACACCTAACTCTATTGGTAACCCATGCGTATCCCATCCAGCTTTACGCTTTACCTGGTAACCTTTCATGGTTTTATACCTTGGAAAAATATCTTTAATAGCACGCGCTAAAACGTGGTGCACACCAGGCAAACCGTTTGCTGAAGGAGGTCCTTCAAAAAACACGTAAGGTTCTGCGTTTTCTCTAGTGGTTACACTTTTTTCAAAGATATTGTTGTCTTGCCAATACTTAAGAATTTCTTCTGCTACGTTTGGTAAGTTAAGTCCTTTATATTCAGGAAATCCAGTGTTCATTTTTTCAGTTTTCGTTAACGAGTCGCGAAATTAATGAATTCTGTTTAAAACTCTGATTTTTGAGCATAAAAAAAGCTCCAATACAAATGTGTTGGAGCTTTTAAGTGTTAAAATATTAGAATTTATTCTATAATTATCTTTTTATCTATGCTTTGGTTGTTTGTTGTAGTAATACTAACTATGTACATTCCTGTGCTTAAATTAGAGATGCTTATTCCACTTTCTAGTTGTTGGTTTGTTAATGATTTATTATTATAAACCTCTTGACCTAAAGTGTTATATAATTGCACTGTTTTAACCTTACTTTCTAATCCTTTTACAAATAATAACGCTTGTGTGTTTTGGTAAAAGATTGAAGTGTTTTGCGTTTCTAATTCAAAATCCTCATTACTTAATGCTTCAGCATTTTTAAAGACAATATCAAAACGATCGTTAAACGTACCTGCTGTTGATGTAAAACTGTATGGAGTTGCAGACGTTAAGTCATGGTAAGTCCCTGTTAAGTTATCTAATAAATACATTTCTTGGTCTGCTGGAAAGTTCTCAAACTCTGAAACTGCTATTGTATAGGTTAAATTACCATCTGACTTAAAGTTAAGATCCACAACTTTTTCTGGTGTAATTGATCCATAAGCCTGTATTACCATTTGCTCTGTTCCTAATGGTAAGGTTAGGTCGTTTGTAAACACTTCAAATACTTTTGCATCATATCCATAATCAAATCCATCTGTAGTAGCATCGCTAAATCCTAAAACCAATTCTCTACCTAGTCCATTGTTAGCCACTAACTCTAGCCTTATTTTTTGTATTAACTCCTCTTCGCTTGTTGTTTCTACTGTTGCATTTTCATTAGTTGTTTTAAAGAAAATAGACTGCGAAGGGTCTTCTTTTTGAAATTTACGTTGTCCGTTATTAAATTGAAGGTTTCCAGTACCTACAACCTCTACCATAAATCCTTGTCCAACTGGAAGGTAACGTTGTGGTGTTTTTGTTCCGGATTGATCTGCTGTTTGCCCTCCGTTTAACCCAATAAATTGATAAGCTCTTGTTCCTGCAAATTTGTTTCTGGTAGCATAACCACCTTCATAAGCATTAAGTACATGAGAGTCTCCTGCCCATTGCTCCCATAAATATATAGCACCTCCTCCTCCTAAAAGGGTTTCATTATCTTCTATAAATTGATGGGTATCTATTGCTGAAGGGTATGGATTAGCTAATAAATATTCTGTTTTACTAACACCTCCTACTGATCCATCTCCTCCGGTGTCTGTTGCACTTAATAAGATAGTCCCGTTGTTTGGTTTACCTTCAAATATATATTCTGATAGAGTACCGCCTCCTTTTTGAGTATAACCTAAACCTGATTGTAATGCTGTATTTGTGTTTAAACCACTCCAATGGTAATAAGATACCCCGTTTTGGTATTTGTATAACCAATATGTACTAATCTTACCGTCTTCATGATAGGCATTAGTAAATTGGACTTGATTACCAGAAGCATCTTTTAACATCCCTATATTAAATGGGGTGTTGTTTGGGTTGTTTATACTTGTATTGTTATCTATTAAACTTGTACTTGAAAGTGCTCCTACTGGTGCCCCCCAATAGTTATATCTGTACATATTACTTTGTCCTTCTTGACGACGTAATATTTTACCCGTTGCTGAAGTCACTAAATCACTGTGGATACCTTGTACTAATTGTGAATCGTTTTGTAAATCTAACGTTCCGTTTAACTCTAAATACCAACTGTTGTTTATAGCATTATCAGAATTTACTGTTAAGCTTTTATTGGAGTCTATTAATAAACCTATTCCTTTATGTGATTTAGATGTTGTTACATTATCATGAATTTGGACAATACTCCATGCTTCTGGGGATTGAGACACTGGCTCAAAAACAGGTAAGTTTTCTATATCCCAAACATCACCATGTAACCAAGTAGCTTCTTGAGTCCAGTCTCCGTTTTGATTTGACTCAAAAGGCATTGGTGCAGTTTGTTCTAATACACTTGTTATATTATATAATTTTAATGCATTATTATTACTAGAATAATCTGAAGTAAAATTATTAACAATATCTGTCATTGGGTAATAAGCTATTAAATTACCCCAAGGAATTTTTGTTCCTGTAGCAATATCTACAATATCTTTAGGGATTACACTTCCATGAACGTATCCTGAATTATTTTTAATTTCTTGATACACCATGCGTTGTATTTGATCGTCCGTTAGTGCTTTATCAAATATTCTTACTTCATCCATCCACCCTTTAAAATTATATTCAAAATCATTAGTACCACTAACAATTCCTAATCTTAAAGGCTCGCTATTTGTAGAAAGTGTTCCAGCTGATTTAGGAATACTTGCTGAAGCAAAACCATTTCTAAACACTCTAGCTTCAACATCTGGCCCATTTTGTTTTACTGTTACTGTAATGTGGGTCCAATCGCTACGGTTAGATTTCCAACCTGAAGCAACCCCTAAAAATTCAGAATTATTTCTAAAAGCCTTTCCTTGTAATGTATAATTAGTAGGATTGTGAGCAGAAGCCCAAGTTTTTATAGAGACTTCAAAGACATCTTTTTGGCCTAATACAAAAACATCATCATCTGTTCCTAAAGTTGGTCCATTATATTTTATCCAAGCTGAAACTGTATACTCACTTAAACCATTTATTACTGAATTTACTTCTGCATAATCATCAATACCATCAAAATCTAACGTCGCTGATGCTGGAGGATTAGTATTAAAATAATCTCGGTAATCTAAATCCCCTCCTGTAAACACATCTGCATCTAAATCTGGCAGAACGGACGCTGATGGATTATCAATCTCATCATTAACATCGTAAGGGTCGTTAATATTTGATCCCTCAAATAGGTCATCAAGTCCATCGTTATCAAAATCTGAGAAAAATAGGATAGCGTCTGCTAACATTCCGTTTTCTTCTATATCTAAAAGTCCATCGTTATCAGAGTCTAAATCTCTAAAGTCTGGAGTTTCATCTCCATCTGTATCTTCTAATGATAAACCAGTTCCATAATTATCCCAAAGTCCTATATATGGGCCTGAGGTATTTACTGTACCACTAGGCACAAGATATCCTACTGTAGATTGCGCTTCTACATTATCTGGAATACCATCATTATCACTATCAATATCTAAATAGTCTGGTAACCCATCACCATCAGTATCTTCGCAATTAGGCTCTACATATAATTGTACTTTATCTACAAAATTCCCGGACGTTGTGGAAGTACCACCTGAGGCCACAGCAATAGCTTCAAAAGTTAATCGTGTTGTTGTTTGTCCTGTTGGCACAACATAAGTCCCTGAATGTTCCGTCCAAGAAGCATCTCCAGCAGAACTAAAAATTCCTTGACTAGACAATGTTCCATTTGGATCACCAATTAGCAATCTAACCTTATCTTCTTGTGCACTTCCAGCATAACCAGTTCTTTTTCTATGCGCAAAAGACCAATTTAAAACGTCACCAGGTGTGGTAACAATATCTTGAAACAAACCATCATTAGTTGTTGCATTTACCTCTGCCCATTGGACTCCAGAAAAGGCCTGACCTCCTGAATCATTTCCTGCCTGCTGGGTGTTATGCCAAATTTCTAAATGATTATTTGCAATGTCTGCACTTTCCCAATGTGGTATATAGCTTGCATCTCCTTTCCAAAGCCCAGAAGTACCTGTAACATCTACACCGGATACTCCGTCTAAAGCAAGTATATCAACATCTTCAAAATCCGAATCTAGCAATGGTTGTTTACCAAAGTCTGAACATTCATCTACATCTAAAATCCCATCATTATCATCGTCCACATCACACATATCAGAAACGCCATCACCATCAGTATCAATTCCTGTATTTACTTTTAATTTAACTTCAGCAATATTACTTGTTGATGCTTGATCACACCCACCTAAAACAGTATCCTTAACTGTATAATTAAAACTAAACTCACCCGAAAATCCTGGAGAGAAAGTTAAAGCTATATCCCCTGTTGTATTATCTACACTTGCTGCAACACCTGTTGGAAGATTAAAAACCTCAACAGTACCTGGATTTATATTGTTTTCAAAATCTATATCATTTTCTAAAGCTTTTATAACGACAGTATCTGAAGCACAGTAAACCCCTTGTTTAATATCATCGTTTGCAATTGGTCGTGCATCTAATTGAATATCTAAACTTTCTAAATCCACGCTTGAACCAGTTACTTGATCTACTTGTGAGAGTGCACCTGTAGTTTGATTGACAACATAAAATCTTTTACCATTTGTAGTGAAAAAATTACCATCAATATCAAATGCAAGTCCATCACTGTTATTACCTGTATTTAATAAAGGTGTTACTTGTCCATTTGTGATATCAACGCTAGCAATCCAATCGGTACCACCTCCTGAACCGTTAAGTTGTAAAGAAATGTATATATCCCCTGTACAAGTGTCATATCTTCATTAGTACCAATACTGTACCCTGAATATCCTGGCGCCATAACTAATTCTATATGGTCTACTCCTGCTCCAAATGCATTAGGAACAATTGCACCTGTAGTTATATCGAATGCAAAAATAAATTCCGGCCCACTTGTTGGACTACTAATTCCATAATATACGTTATCTAGTGATCGGCTTATACCATAAACTCTTTCTATTTTTGTACCATTACCTAATGTTCCAAACAGTCCTGATCCTAAAGGCTGAACACCTGCTGCTAGATTATTTAAATCATATACATAAATTCCAAGATTTTGATAATCTGATGTGATATAAACCACATACAGTTTGTCTCCAACTACAACACAATCTTTTGCTCTACCTGGTAGATTGTTTGTACCATTATTTAAGTTACCAATATGTGTCCATGTATTACCTCCTGTAGTATTAGGCTCTTGACTTACATATACTTGATGTGGACTATTCTCATTAATAGTATATGCTGCTAAACCATAGGCACTATATTGAGCATATAATATTGCTGAAAAAAGAAATAGAAAACTAGAAAAAAATATGCTTTTTAGTGAGCACTTATATTTAATCCCATTTATAGGTGAATGTAATTCTGTATTCATAGGTTAAGTAATTAATATCGATAGACTTGGGGAGTCAAAGATAACTGTGTAAGACAAATTTACATTTTTTGAAAGTGTTTTATAGAAACTAATCGACAACAGACAAATTTAATCGCCCAAAACCATAAATTTTGACTAATTTTTACGTAAAGCACTATAAATCTTTTAATTAACTAACAAAACTACAATTAATTGCTATGCAGTATTTCACAAAAAAAATTAGTTTGTGTTACTCTATAATTATCTTTTTATCTATGCTTTGGTTGTTTGTTGTAGTAATACTAACTATGTACATTCCTGTGCTTAAATTAGAGATGCTTATTCCACTTTCTAGTTGTTGGTTTGTTAATGATTTATTATTATAAACCTCTTGACCTAAAGTGTTATATAATTGCACTGTTTTAACCTTACTTTCTAATCCTTTTACAAATAATAACGCTTGTGTGTTTTGGTAAAAGATTGAAGTGTTTTGCGTTTCTAATTCAAAATCTTCATTACTTAATGCTTCAGCATTTTTAAAGACAATATCAAAACGATCGTTAAACGTACCTGCTGTTGATGTAAAACTGTATGGAGTTGCAGACGTTAAGTCATGGTAAGTCCCTGTTAAGTTATCTAATAAATACATTTCTTGGTCTGCTGGAAAGTTCTCAAACTCTGAAACTGCTATTGTATAGGTTAAATTACCATCTGACTTAAAGTTAAGATCCACAACTTTTTCTGGTGTAATTGATCCATAAGCCTGTATTACCATTTGCTCTGTTCCTAATGGTAAGGTTAGGTCGTTTGTAAACACTTCAAATACTTTTGCATCATATCCATAATCAAATCCATCTGTAGTAGCATCGCTAAATCCTAAAACCAATTCTCTACCTAGTCCATTGTTAGCCACTAACTCTAGTCTTATTTTTTGTATTAACTCCTCTTCGCTTGTTGTTTCTACTGTTGCATTTTCATTAGTTGTTTTAAAGAAAATAGACTGCGAAGGGTCTTCTTTTTGAAATTTACGTTGTCCGTTATTAAATTGAAGGTTTCCAGTACCTACAACCTCTACCATAAATCCTTGTCCAACTGGCAAATAACGTTGTGGTGTTTTTGTTCCGGATTGATCTGCTGTTTGCCCTCCGTTTAACCCAATAAATTGATAAGCTCTTGTTCCTGCAAATTTGTTTCTGGTAGCATAACCACCTTCATAAGCATTAAGTACATGAGAGTCTCCTGCCCATTGCTCCCATAAATATATAGCACCTCCTCCTCCTAAAAGGGTTTCATTATCTTCTATAAATTGATGGGTATCTATTGCTGAAGGATATGGATTACCTACTAAATATTGTGTTTTACTAACACCTCCTACTGATCCATCTCCTCCGGTGTCTGTTGCACTTAATAAGATAGTCCCGTTGTTTGGTTTACCTTCAAATATATATTCTGATAGAGTACCGCCTCCTTTTTGAGTATAACCTAAACCTGATTGTAATGCTGTATTTGTGTTTAAACCACTCCAATGGTAATAAGATACCCCGTTTTGGTATTTGTATAACCAATACGTACTAATCTTACCGTCTTCATGATAGGCATTAGTAAATTGGACTTGATTACCAGAAGCATCTTTTAACATCCCTATATTAAATGGGGTGTTGTTTGGGTTGTTTGTACTTGTATTGTTATCTATTAAACTTGTACTTGAAAGTGTTCCTACTGGTGCCCCCAATAGTTATATCTGTACATATTATTTTGTCCTTCTTGGCGACGTAATATTTTACCCGTTGCTGAAGTCACTAAATCACTGTGGACACCTTGTACTAACTGTGAATCGTTTTGTAAATCTAACGTTCCGTTTAACTCTAAATACCAACTGTTGTTTTCTTGATTGTCTCCGTTTATAGTTAAAGACTTATTAGAGTCTACAAATAACCCTATATTTTTTATTTGATGATTTGCATGTACATTATCTTTTATGTGTACAATACTCCAATCTTTATTATTTGCTACATCTGTAATATCCCAAACATCGCCATGCAACCAGGTTGTAGCACTTGTCCAACTTCCATCTGCAGCACTTTGATAAGGCATTGGTGCTGTTTGTGGTTGAATAGTTGTTATGTTATTTAACTTAGCGGTATTATTGTTTGATGAGTAATCTGAAGTTGTACTATTTACAATATCTGTCATTGGATAGTAAGCCATTAAATTATTCCATGATACTGTGTTATTTGTTGATATATCAATAATATCTTTTGGTATAATTGTCCCTCTTACCTTTCCTGCATTATTATAAATTTCTTGATAGACCATACGTTGGATTTGGTCTTCTGTTAATGCAGAATTAAATACTCTTACTTCGTCTATGTTACCTTTAAAATATCTTTTATTACTAGTGTTTCTTGATAATCTTCCAATTTCAAAATCACCTGTCCAAGAAGAAGTTGTTGTTATTACATGACCTATTTGGTCAGATCTTGAGCTAGTGGTCATCTTTTTACCATCAACATATATTGTTTGCACACCTGTTGTAGATGAAAACGTTCCAGTTATATGATGCCATTCGTTAAAATTAATTGCATTTCCTTGAACATTAGTTGTTATACCCAATGATGTACGAATAGAAAAAATAGGGATGTTACCATTCTGCAAAAATATTCGACATGAAATATCTTCCCCAACAACATTAACATAACTAAATGTTCCGTTTACTAGGTCTGATTTTACCCATGCCATCAAAGTTAACTCGCCTTTACCATCAAGCAAACTATTACTTGACACATAGTCATCGACACCATCAAAATCTATAGTCGCTGATGACGGTGGATTAACATTAAACAAATCACGATAATCTAAATCACCACCATTGCTTAAATCTCCATCTGTATCAGGCAGGATTGAACTTGAAGGATTATTTATCTGGTCATTAACATCCGTAGGGTCTGACATATTAGTCCCTTCAAAAGCATTATCTAAACCATCATTATCACTATCTAAACCTGTGACAGCATTAGCCATCCCATTCTCTTCAATATCTGGTGTACCATCATTATCACTATCTAAATCTATATAATCAGGTGTTCCATCTCCATCTGTATCTTCAAAAGAGGTCATTCCTATTCCGTAATTATCGTCAATACCATCTTTATTAACATCAGTCATCGCGTTTCCGCTACCACTAGGAGCGATATAACCAACTGTAGGTTGTGCTTCTATATTATCCGGAATACCATCATTATCTGCATCGATATCTAAAAAATCATAATTAGATGTGTTGTCTGTGTTAATCGGATTAGTTCCTGTTCCTGCAGAACTTGGAATACCTAATGTTAACAAGCCAGATCCGATACTCCCATCTGCTTTTCCATCAAAATTTGTATCAATACCACCAGATTCAAACACATCTGTAATACCATCATTATCACTATCTAAATCCAAATGATTAGGAATTCCGTCTGAGTCAAAATCTAAATTTGCACAAACACCAAAACTATTAAGTGTACAAAAATCAGGATCTTTATAATTAGGTGTACCATCTATATCATAATCTCCTGAAGGGTCAACACCTCCAGACTCGACAATATCCGTAATTCCGTCATTATCATCATCTAAATCATCGACATCACTAAGTCCATCTTTATCATTATCTGGTAGTGTTAAAATAAAAAGTTTTCCGTCACCGTCATCAACGGTAGCAGCTGTTATTTGTGCTTTTGTAATTATAGATCCTGTCGGTGCAATATCATTTAAATAGAACAATGCAATCCCAATAGTACCATAATTATCAATTACACGGTCACTAAGCCAATAGTCTGACCCAAATTGCGGTGGGTTTACAGCTCCTGGGGTTCCAAAACTACTACTAGTTCCTGTTCCACCATAGCCATATTTTGTTGATCCTTGATTAACAAAAGTTTCACCTAAACTTTGCTCAGCTCCTCCACCAATAGGAATACCAAAAAATTCAATATGATAACAGTTATTTGCATTACGTTCTGTAATAGCAACAACCCCACTAGAACTAGCTACTATACCAGTCCCATAAGACAAAGTCTGACGTTGTGCATTTGTTGTTTCTTCTAAAATAAAGTTATCACAAATATTTGCTCCATTTCCATTAGTCTCAAAATAATTATTAAGATTTAGAGATTGGTACGCAGCTAACGCAGAAGCATTCCATGTAGGACTAGCACTTGTTGTTTCTATCTTTGGACCATTTAACCTTATACTATTGTATCCGTGTCCATTAGGACCTAATTGAGTCAACTCATAAGCAGTTGGAATACCAAACTCAAAATAAACATTTCCATTTACCGTAATACTTTCAATAGTAGCAGGGTGTTTTGGTGATGTTTGAGTATCACTCCATTGAAAACTTACTCCATTTTGAATACTAGGCGCATTTATTTGCCCATTAACTACTGTTGTGAATAAAAATATAATGAATATAGAAGTGCTTAAGGCAACACTAGAGGTGTTAATGCCAAAACACAAGTGTGTATTACTAAGTTTTGTTAGGTTCATAAGATATATAGATTTGGGATCTATCGCCTACAAAGCTAAGTTCTAAATTTAAGAAAATAATAAAATTGTACGATTTTTCGTTAAGTAGACCTGTTTTAACGATTAAACACATTTTTTATTAAAACTCTAATAATCAACACATAAGAAAATAAACTTGAAATAATACCTATATAAACTGCCTTAAAGCTATTAAGAAATAATAAAATCTACTAAGTCTTCAATCTTTGAGATTAACTGAATTTTAATAGCGGTATCTTTTAAAGAAATCTTGTTGTATTTAGAAACAAAAATAGTCGAAAACCCTAATTTCTCTGCTTCAAGAATACGTTGCTCCACGCGTTGTACAGGACGTATTTCTCCAGACAAACCTACCTCTGCAGCAAAACAATAAGTAGACATCAAGGCTTCATCTTCGTTGGAGGATAATATTGCAGCTACTACTGCTAAATCTATTGCAGGATCATCAACAGAGATCCCTCCTGTAATGTTTAAAAAGACATCTTTTGCGCCTAATCTAAAACCAGCGCGTTTTTCTAGAACTGCCAACAACATATTTAATCGTTTGGCATTAAACCCTGTCGCGCTACGTTGTGGTGTCCCATAAACTGCAGTACTAACTAAAGCTTGCACCTCTATCATTAAAGGTCGCATACCTTCTAAAGTTGCCGCTATTGCATTACCTGATAATTCTTCGTCTTTTTTAGAAATTAATATCTCACTTGGGTTAGATACTTCTCTTAGTCCAGAGCCTTGCATCTCATATATACCTAGCTCATGCGTTGAACCAAACCTATTTTTTTGTGCACGTAAAATTCTAAATACATGGTTACGGTCTCCTTCAAAATGAAGGACAGTATCTACCATATGTTCTAAAATTTTTGGCCCAGCGATGTTACCATCTTTAGTTATATGTCCAATTAAAATAACAGGGGTATTGGTTTCTTTTGCAAACTTGATTAACTCTGTTGTACATTCTTTTACTTGAGAGATACTTCCGCTAGACGACTCGATATAATCCGAATGTAAGGTTTGAATCGAATCAATTATAACTATATCAGGCTGTAAAGCTTCTATTTGCTTAAAAATGTTTTGTGTTTTAGTTTCGGTTAGGATGTAACAGCTTTCGTTGTTTGGATTAATACGTTCGGCACGCATTTTTATTTGCTTTTGACTTTCTTCTCCAGAAACGTATAACGTTTTATAAGGTAATTTTAATGAGATTTGAAGCAACAGCGTACTTTTACCTATTCCTGGCTCTCCACCTAAAAGAGTTAGCGACCCTGGAACAATACCGCCACCTAACACACGATTAAACTCAGCATCAAGTGTGTCTAATCTAGCCTCTTTAGAGGCATCAATTTCTTTTATCCTTAAAGGCTTGGAAGCTCTTTTTGGACTATTAGTTGGGGTTTTCCAATCGCTTTTTTCAGGTTTTTGCACGACCTCTTCCACAATTGTATTCCACTCTTTACAAGCGTTACATTGTCCTTGCCATTTGGCATATTGGGTGCCACAATTTTGACAAAAAAAAGTTGTTTTTACTTTAGCCATTATTAATATCCAAAATCTGCTTTAATTTGCTCTGACAATTCTAAAACGTGATCTTTAGTTATCCCTGCAATTTCTGACAATACGTAAGCAGATTGGTAAGTTTTCATTGCTTTTTTAGGTTTTCCTGTCTCTTCATAAAAGCGTCCTAAATAGTAATTACCAAGTAACGTGTCTGGATATTCTTTTCTAGCAAGTTTTCCTAAATCTTCAAAATAATCCCAATTTTCTTTTTTCTTAATCGCTGCTTCAATTGCTTTAAAGTCATTAATTAATATAGGTTTTTTTATTCCGAATAAATCATCAATCATTTGATACTTTTCAGTCAAATAATTTACTGGATTTCCTTCTAGTTTAAGTATGGTTTCTTTGTATTCTTTTTTACTAATTGGCTGAAACACAAAAAATATACTTTCTAATGCTTTTGGTATAGCATGTGTTGGCAGAGTATAATGTGAAGGCCCTTCAAAGGTATCAAAAGTCTTAAGTACATTATTATTTTCTATTCCTTTTAAACTATTAGATAATGCTTCTGTTTTTTCTTGAATATCTGACGCATCATTTGTTGTTGTTGCTAAATAATAAAAAGTTTTTTGCTGAATATTAGCAAACACTTCTGTCAAATAACTTGGCATATCGGGTGCCAATTCTGGGCTTAATACTATATAAGATTGAAACAACGGAACCCCTTTTAATAAATAGTAGTTTATAAAATTAGCTGTTTTACCATGTCCGATTGCTACTTTAAAATTTTCTGTACGGAAAGTTTTATTTATATAAGGGACCAACTCCATACTTACAAACTCAAAAAAGGCTGCTCCAGTTTCGATTGGTAACGAGTTTTGCTCGCTATAATAACAGTCATTCTCGCGTAATCCATATTGATTAACACCAATAACAATTGCTTCTGGTATATCTTCCCAATAAGCATAATAGTCAACATTTCCGGCTACGGGTTCAAATAAATAATCTGCATCAAACACATAAATGACTGGATATTTTTTATCTGAAGTATCGTAATTTCTTGGTAACTGAATTTTTATCTGTCTAGTCTCACCTAACTTTTCAGAATTAAGCTCTTTATACATGGTTTGTGCTGTAAGATTAGATAGCATAAATAAGCCTACAAAAAGAAAAAGAATACGTTTCATGATATGTACTGATTAAGTTTGGGTGTAAGTTACAAATTATTTGTTTCGGTTGAAAAACGGAAGATATAATAAAGAGAGTCCTCCAAAGACAAATACTAATATTGCTTGAGAGCCCCACATAATCCAACCAAATGCGCGACTTGGATCTTCTGGTAAGCTAAATAAAGAAAACGCAATAACGATAGCTTCTGGATAAGACCCTACACCACCATTAGTAGCTGCAATACTAAAAGTAGCTAAAATAAAACCAATTAAAACTGCCCCAAAAGGGATTGTATTTAGGTCAGGAAAAGCCAGTGTTGTCACATAAAACATTAAGATATACATCGTCCAAATAAACAAGGTATGAAATATAAATGCCCACTTTTTTTTCATTTTAAAAATACTTAGTGCGCCTTCTATCAATCCATTAACAAAGTCTTTTATTTTTAAAGCTAATTTAGAATTGCTTCTTTTAAGAACTAAAATAGAAACTGAGCCTAAGACGGATAAAACAACGCCTCCAATAATGATTTTTGTTGGATTAAATTTTTCTGCTAGAAAACCATAAATAAAGTCAAATTGCAAAAACAAGGTTATTGCTATAATCCCTAGCATTACTATCATATCTGCTATACGCTCTGCAACTATTGTCCCAAATCCTTTTTCAAAAGGAACACCTTCATAATTAGTTAAAATTGTGGCTCTAGCAACCTCACCTGCTCTTGGGATAGTGTAATTAATAAGGTAGGTGGCAAATACAGCCATAATACTATTCCCTAGTTTTATTTTATACCCCAAAGGTTCTAACATAAAAACCCACCGATAAGCTCTTGACAAATGACTTAATAATCCAAAAACAGCACCTAATAAAATATATTTATAATCTGCTTTTTTAGCAAACTCTAATAAGTCTTCAAAGGATAGTTTTGACAAAGAATACCATATTAAAAAAACTCCCAATAAAATTGGGAGCGTGATTTTTAATATTTGTATGACTGGTCTTTTAGACATTTACTTTAATAAATTAGTAGCTTCATCTGGAAACACTAATGATGGTTTAAATACTTTAGCCTCTTCCATATCCATGAAAGCGTAAGTTATTAATATCAAGATATCGTCTTTAGCAACTAATCTTGATGCTGCACCATTTAAGGTGATTTCTCCACTGTTTCTAGGTCCAGGTATTGCATAAGTTTCTAATCGTGCCCCATTGTTATTATTAACAATTTGCACTTTTTCTCCTTGAACAATATTAGCTGCATCCATTAAATCCTCATCAATAGTTATACTACCAATGTAATTTAGGTCAGCACCTGTTACTTTTACTCTGTGAATTTTAGATTTTACTACTTGTATTTGCATAGGGCAAAGATAATTAATTTAGAGCGATATTATCTATTAATCTTATGTCTCCTGCATAAACTGCAATAAACGCTCTGTAAGTTTTTGTTTTGTTTTTTCGTTTTACTGTTTTTAATGTATCTACATCTGCTATAATAAAATATTCTAATTTTAATAAATCATGATTATCAAATTGTTTATAGACCCATTCTGTTACTTTATTAGCACTTTTTGTGCCAAACTTAGCTTTAGCTTTCTTAAGGGTTTGATATATAAAAGGAGCTGCATTTTTATACTCAGGTGTTAAACGCACGTTTCTAGAGCTCATAGCTAAGCCACTTGCTTCCCTATGTATTAGACATCCAACAATATTTACTGGTATGTTATGCTTTTCTACTAGCTTTTTAATAATAGTTAATTGCTGGAAATCTTTTTCGCCAAAATAGGCGTTATCAGGTTTAACAATCTCAAATAAACGCTTAACAATAGTACCAACTCCATCAAAATGACCAGCTCTAAATCTACCTTCCATTTCAAATTCTAAACCATCAAAACTAAATTGTTTAGCTACAGTGTTACCGTCATAAATATCATCTACACTAGGCGCATACACAATAATATTTTTAGATACAGTCTTTAAAAGAGCAATATCGTTTTCTAAAGTTCTAGGGTACTTATCTAAATCTTCTGCATTATCAAACTGCGTTGGATTTACAAAAACACTGACAACAAGCAGATTATTATTAGCCAATCCCTCCTTAACTAAAGACATGTGACCTTGGTGCAAAGCCCCCATAGTCGGTACAAAACCAACCGTCTTACCAGCCTGTTTTAAAGAGGTGATATGAGCCTCTATTTTAGTTTTATTAGTAAATACAAGCATTTTTAATATTTAATTAACGCATGCAAACTTAATATTTTAGTGGCAATCTGCATAAAATTTTGTACTTTTGCGTGTTTTTTATTGATAATTCTGAAAAGCCAAACAATATATGAAAGATAAGAGGATATTATACGTATCATCTGAAGTGGTGCCTTATTTACCAGAAACAGAAATTTCTTCAATGTCATTTGAAACACCTAGGATGGTTAACCAACAAGGTGGTCAGATAAGAATTTTTATGCCTAGATATGGAAACATCAACGAAAGAAGACATCAATTACACGAGGTTATCCGTCTTTCTGGTATCAACTTAGTCGTTAACGATTTAGACATGCCTTTAATAATTAAAGTTGCGTCTATCCCTAAGGAGCGTATCCAAGTTTACTTTATTGATAATGATGAATACTTTAAAAGAAAAGCAACTTTAACTGACGAAGAAGGAAATTTATTTGAAGACAACGACGAGCGTGCTATCTTTTTTGCAAAAGGTGTTATTGAAACCGTTAAAAAATTAAATTGGTCTCCAGATATTATTCATGTTCACGGTTGGTTAGCCTCTTTATTACCATTGTATTTAAAGCAATTTTACAAAGACGAACCTTTATTTAACGAAAGCAAAATAATAACTTCAGTTTATAAAAGTGGTTTTGAAAAAGAATTAAACTCTAAATTAATTGACAAAATTAAGTTTGACAATATTGATGAAGACAAGCTAAAAGACTTAAAAAAACCTACATATAATAACCTAATGAAGGTTGCAATAGATAATTCTGATGCGTTGATTGTTGGGTCAGAAGACTTACCAGAAGAGCTTACAACTTATCTGAAAAAATCTAAAAAACCTGTTTTAGAATTTCATCCAAAAGATGAATTTAGCGAAGCATACACTAATTTTTACACAACTAGCGTTTTAGACTAACGCAACATTGCCTTACATTAAGAAATACCTATGAAAATATCCATATTGAACATCATCAAACCTATGCTATTGGTGATTATTGCTGTTACTACTATTGCATGTGAAGAGGACTTTGTAAATATAGAAAGTGATATTACAGGTGCTCAAAATTTTACTACAAATAGTAAGCAGTTTCCTTTTGTTGCTTACAACAGAAAAGTTAACCCTGTTCAAACAAGTAATTTAAGTGATAACGTTCTTGGTATATACAACGATCCTAATTTTGGGTCTACAGCAGCTAGTTTTGTTACTCAAATTACACCTAAAAATTTAAATCCTGTTTTTGGAGAAAATCCAACTATAGTTTCTGTAAATTTATACATACCCTATTTTTCTACATTAACAGATACGGATGCTGAAGGCGATTCTACTTATACCTTAGATTCAATCTACGGAGACACTACACAACCTTTTAAATTATCTGTTTATAGAAGCAGTTACTTTTTAAGAAACCTAGACCCAGAAAGTAATTTTGAAGACGATCAAGCATACTACTCTAACGCTTACACAGACTTAAACTTAAGTAATTTTGAAGAGCAATTGCTATACCCAGCAGATGCTAATGCTACTTTTACACCAAGTCCTTTAGAAATTGAAATTTTAAACACTCCAGAACCAGGAGAAGAGCCTGAAGTACTTGACAGATTAGCACCAGGTATATATTTAGATTTAAATGATGCTTCAATTGTTCCTACAGATTACTGGAAAGACATCCTATTTACTGCGGATGGAAGTGTAAACCCTGAAATAACCAACGCTGCAAATTTTAAAAACTTTTTCCGAGGTCTAATTTTAAAAGTCGAACAAAACGACACCTCTATAGATGGTAGCATGTTCTTTTTAAACTTAAGTAATGCTGCTACAATTGATATTAAATATGAATATGATGGAGAGGATGACACTAGAGAAACCGGTACATACTCGTTTGGTTTTACTGGTAATAAATTTAATACCTTTGAAAACTTATCTAACTTTCCTTTTATAGATGGAGATGTAGATAATGGTGACGATCAATTATTCTTAAAGGGATTTGAAGGATCAATGACAGTTTTAGATTTATTTAATGGAGATGTTACAGATGAGAACAATACGACTCAAGATGCATTTCAATATTTTAAAGATAAAAATGGAAAATGGCTAATTAATGAAGCTAATATAAATCTATACGTTGATCATAGCATATCTGCAGGCGGAACATCTGAACCTGAAAGAATAATGATTTACGACTTAAACAATAATCTTCCAATTATAGATTATTTCTTAGACCCAACAAGTAACTCTACAGATCCACCAAATTCTAAAACTATTCATTCTCCAAAATTAGAAAGAGATGAAAATGGAAAAGGAGTAAAGTATAAAATTAGATTAACTGAACATCTAAATAATATATTACAAAAAGATTCTACAAACACTAAATTAGGTGTTTATATAACAAATAACATTAATGTGTTTGGAACTTCAAAAATTTTAAACACAACAGAAGCTAGTAATCTAATAAATAAAATACCTCGAAGCTCAGTAATTGCTCCAAAAGGAACAATACTACATGGTAACACTCCTGCTGTTCCTGAAAACGTAAGAGCAACATTCGAGATTTTTTATACAGAACCTAAAAATTAAAAAATTATGTGTGGTATTGTTGGATACATAGGTCACAGAGAAGCCTATTCGATTGTAATGGAAGGCTTAAAACGCCTAGAATATAGAGGATATGATAGTGCTGGAATAGCACTATATGATGGTTCCGACATTAAACTATCTAAAACAAAAGGAAAAGTTGCCGATCTTGAAAAACGAGTGGAACAAGAAATAAGTACATCTGGAACAGTCGGTATAGGACATACACGATGGGCGACACATGGTGTACCTAATGATGTAAATTCTCATCCTCACTATTCAAATTCTGGCGATTTAGTAATCATTCATAATGGAATTATTGAAAATTATGAATCTATTAAAACAGAGTTAATTAAACGTGGTTACGTTTTTAAATCTGATACAGATACAGAAGTATTAATTAATCTAATTGAAGAGGTTAAGAAAAAACAAAACGTTAAATTAGGAAAAGCAGTACAATTAGCATTAAATGAAGTTCATGGTGCTTATGCTATTGCTGTATTTGACAAAAATAAGCCAAATGAAATAATAGTTGCAAAACTAGGAAGCCCATTGGCAATAGGTGTTGGAGAAGACGAGTTTTTTATTGCTAGTGATGCCTCTCCATTTATAGAGTACACTAAAAACGCCATTTATCTTGAAGACGAACAAATGGCAATCGTTAGAAGAGGTAAAAAAATAAAAATCAGAGAAATAAAAAATGATTCTGAAGTAACACCTTCTATGCAAGAGCTTAAATTTAATATTGAGCAAATAGAAAAAGGAGGTTACGAGCATTTCATGTTAAAAGAAATACATGAGCAACCAAATGCTATAAGAGATACTTATAGAGGTCGTTTATTAGCAAATGAAGGCATTATTAGAATGGCTGGAATTGATGATAATATCGAAAGATTTTTAAATGCAAATCGTATTATTATAGTTGCATGCGGAACATCTTGGCATGCTGGATTAGTAGCAGAGTACATTTTTGAAGATTTGGCTAGAATACCTGTAGAGGTAGAATACGCTTCAGAGTTTAGATACCGTAACCCTGTTATTACAGAAAAAGATGTTGTAATAGCAATATCACAATCAGGTGAAACAGCAGATACACTTGCTGCGATAAAATTAGCAAAATCTAAAGGCGCTTTTGTATTTGGAGTTTGTAATGTAGTTGGGTCAACTATTGCTAGAGAAACAAATGCTGGAGCATATACACATGCGGGACCTGAAATTGGTGTTGCATCAACTAAAGCATTTACAACACAAATTACTGTGTTAACTTTAATAGCTTTAAAATTAGCTAAAGCAAATGGAAGCATGTCAAACTCAGACTTCCATCACCACCTACAGGAATTAGAGTTAATTCCAGATAAAGTTAGAGAAGCTTTAAAAGCTGACGAGCATATTAAAGAAGTAGCAAAAATATATAAAGACGCAAAAAACTGCTTGTATTTAGGAAGAGGTTACAATTTTCCAGTAGCACTAGAAGGCGCATTAAAGCTTAAAGAAATATCATATATTCATGCAGAAGGCTATCCTGCTGCAGAAATGAAACATGGTCCTATTGCTTTAATAGACGAGCAGATGCCTGTTTTTGTTATTGCAACTAAAAAAGGACATTACGAAAAAGTAGTAAGTAATATCCAAGAAATAAAATCTCGTTCAGGTAAGATTATTGGTATCGTAACTAAAGGAGACGTTGATGTTAAAAATGTTGCAGACCATGTAATTGAAGTTCCAGAAACTATTGAGTCATTAACACCATTACTTACAACTATACCGCTTCAATTATTATCTTATCATATAGCAGTTATGCTTGATAAAAATGTTGATCAACCTAGAAATTTAGCAAAATCGGTAACCGTGGAGTAAACATTTTACTATATATATTATATAGACGCTTCTAGTTATATTATTGAAAATTACATCGGTAGTTTTTAAGAATAATATAACTAGAAGCGTCTTTTTTTATGAAAAATCATAATCTACTAACATAATTTTTATTCATTTTTCTAAAAATTTCGTTAAAAAACGTATATTGGCAATAATAATTAACTAAATCTAAAAAATGAGAACAATCCTTACAATTGTATTGTTGTGCTTTTGCGGACTAACTTTTTCGCAAACAACAATAACAGGAACAGTAGTAGACGACACTAGTCAACAACCAATTCCTAGTGCAAACATTATAATTACTGGTACATCAGTAGGAACCGCAACTGATTTTGATGGTAATTTTTCGCTAACGACAGATCAAACCCCTCCATTTACAATACAAGTAAGTAGTGTAGGTTTTGCTTCAAAAGATGTGTCAGTAACACAAAACAATCAAAATTTTGACATTGCCCTAAATGAAGGAACTGCTTTAGACGAGGTAGTTATTTCTGCTTCTAGAACTCCAGAGCGTATCTTTGAATCTCCAGTTACTGTTGAGCGATTTGGACTTAAAGAAATAAAAAATACAGCATCTGCAGATTTTTACGATGGATTAGAAAACTTAAAAGGTGTTGATGTAAACACCAATAGTTTAACCTTTAAATCAGTAAACACTCGTGGTTTTGCAACTTTTGCAAACACTAGATTTATGCAGTTAGTTGACGGAATGGACAATTCTACTCCTGCTTTAAATTTTCCTATTGGAAACTTAGTAGGTATGACTGAAACTGATGTTTTAAGTGTAGAGCTACTTCCAGGAGCTTCTTCTGCATTATATGGTGCAAACGCATTTAACGGGATTTTATTTATGAGAAGTAAAAATCCTTTTGACCATTCTGGTATTAGTGCTTCTTTTAAAAGAGGTATAACATCACAAGAAGCTGCTGGAGACAATCCATATACAGACTTAAGTGTAAGAATGGCACACAAGTTTAGTGATAAGTTTGCTGCTAAAATTAACTTTGGTTACCTAAAAGGTACGGATTGGCAAGCAACAAGCGAAATTGACAAAATTGACCCAACTAGAACTAGATCTAATACTAATTATGACGGTATTAATGTTTATGGTGATGAAGTATCAACTAACATTAGATCCGCTTCAGGTCTTGGTATTATACCAGACGTAGTAGTAAGTAGAACTGGATATAACGAACGTGATTTAACAGACTATAACGCAGAAAGCGTAAAAGCAGATTGGGGACTTTATTATCGTCCAATTGAAGGTAGTAATTTAGAATTATCTTATGTAGGTAAAGTAGGAACAGGAACTACAATTTACCAAGGTACAAACAGATATAATATTGATGGTTTTTTCCAACAACAACACAAATTAGAAGTTAAAAACGATAACTTTTTTGTTAGAGCTTATGAAGTTTCAGACAAAGCAGGAGACTCATATGACATGGTTTTTACAGGTATCCAAATTAATAGAGCTTGGAAAAGTGATGAAGATTGGTTCCAAGACTACATCCAAACTTATGCAGGTATAGAGTTAACAGGTAATCCACTTGGTCTAACAGACCAACAAAAGCATGATGCAGCAAGAAATGAAGCAGACGCTGAACGTTATGAACCAGGATCTTCACAATTTAAATCTGCATTTAACAGAAGTGTAAACGATCCTAACTTATCTACAGGATCTAAATTTCAAGATGCCTCTAAATATTTTCATAGTGATGCTAATTACAACTTTAGCGAGCTAATTGATTTTGCAGACATACAAGTTGGTGGATCATATAGAAAATACACACTTAACTCTGGTGGAACAATTTACACAGATAAATTTAGTCCAATTGAGTATTCTGAATTTGGAGTATATTCTCAAATTCAAAAAAACATTGATGTTGCAGAAGACATGGAATTAAAATTAACATTATCTGGTCGTTATGATAAATCAGAAATGTTTGATGGTTTTTTCTCTCCTAGATTATCAGCTGCATTGACTTTAAACAGAGATCATAACGTTAGAGCTTCTGTTCAAACAGGTTTTAGAAACCCAACAACACAAGATTTATTTATTGGTCTAGATGCTGGTAGAGCTGTTTTAGTTGGTTCTGCTCCTAGTAATTTAAACAGATATTCTAGAAGCTATAACATTAGCTTAGAAGGACAAACAATGTACGGGCAACCGTCATCGATAACTCAGACAGGTGCTGCTGCATACAACAATTCGTACTCAGCTAGTTCTGTAACAGCATTTGCTGATGCAGGAAACCCTGCTTTGTTAACTGTTGCAAACCCAGAAATTATAAAGCCAGAAAAAGTAACTTCGATGGAAGTTGGTTATAGAGGTAAATATGAAAGCGTAATCGTTGACCTTAGTGCATATTATAATAAATATGAAGACTTTATTTCTCAAGAAGTTGTAATAGCTCCTTTTTACGGAACTGTTAGTAATGGAGGTCTTGATGATGGAGGACTTTCAGCTCAAGCAATCGCTAATGGAGATTACCAAGCATATAGCGCATATACAAATTCTGATGTTGATGTAAATTCATTTGGTGCTTCTATTGGTTTATCTACTAAAGTATTAGGTGGTTTTGACTTAGGAGGTAGCTATACGTTTACTAAGCAAGATTTTGACCAAGCGGCTAATCCTGATTTTATGACTAGCTTTAACACACCAGAGCATAAATTTAAAGCATCATTTGGTCATACTGAAGTATTCGAAAATTTTGGATTCAATATTGCTTACAGATTTAGTGATGACTATTTTTGGGAAGCTACTTTTGGAAATGGTATAGTTCCAGAATTTCACGTATTAGATGCACAAATCAATTATAAAGTTCCTAGCTTAAAATCTACAATTAAAGTAGGAGCTACAAACTTAACTGGAAGTGAGTATTTTACCGCTTTTGGAACTGGATTTATTGGATCAATGTATTATGCATCAATAACAATTAACAACTAAGAAAAATGAAAACATTAAGAAACATAAAATATATAGGACTTATTGCAATAGCAATTGGTTTTACATCATGTAATGATGAAAGCGATTTTGAAGAGTTTTTAGAAGTTCAACCTGGATCAAGCGCACCATTACCAGCATTAACAAATGGATCTGCGGATTTTTCAAAGTATGTTTCATTAGGAGCCTCTTTTACAGCAGGATATACTGATGGTGCTTTATTTAAAGCTGCGCAAGAAAATTCTTTTCCAAATACATTATCTAAACAATTTGCTAACGCTAATGGAGGTACATTAACACAACCATTAATGAATGATAATATTGGTGGTTTAGTTTTTGGAACCACTGTATTAGCTAACCCTAGGTTATTTTTTAATGGCTCAGGACCTGAAGTATTACCAGCAACACCAACTACAGATGTTAGTGTTAGTTTAGCTGCAGACGGAAGTATCTTCTCTAATGTTGGAATTCCTGGAGCAAAAAGTACACATATTGACTTTAATGGCTATGCAGGTTTAAATCCATACTTTGGACGTATGGCAAACTCGCCTACAGTTTCAATGTTAGAATATGCCATTGCACAAAACCCAACATTCTTTACCTTATCAGAAATTGGTGGTAATGATGTATTAGGTTATGCGGTATCTGGTGGAGATGGATCAGATCCAATTACACCAACAGCAACTTTTGACTTTGTTTTTAATGATATGGTTGATCAATTAACTGCTGTTTGCCCTAATGGGGTTGTAACAAATGTACCTTACATAACGGACTTACCTCATTTTACAACTGTACCTCATAACCCTTTAGACCCTACTAATCCTGATTTTGGACCACAAATACCTTTATTAAACTCGATATTTGGAGCTTTAAACCCAATATTTAATGCTGTAGATCCTGCAAGAGCAATTGTTTTTTCTGAAACAGAAGCAAGTGCTGTGGTTATTAGAGACGAAAGTTTAGCAGATATTTCTGGTGTTATAATCGCACAATTAAATGCAAGTCCTACATTTCCTGCTTTTATTGCACAGTTTGGATTACCTCCAGCTGCTGCACCATTAGTAGCTAATTTATTAGGTACAACTTATGGTCAAACTAGACAAGCAACAGAAGCTGATTTACTTGTTCTTCCAAGTTCAAAAGTAATTGGAACTGTTAACATGGCAAGTGTTGCTTCACTAATGGGACAAGGTTTACCACAAGCATTAGCTGGACAATTCTCAGTAGAAGGTGTTACTTTACCTTTAGAAGACAAGTGGGTATTAATTCCAACTGAAAAAGCAGAAATTAAAACTGCTACAGATGCTTATAATGCGACAATAGCAAGTGTTGCAAACGCAAAAGGACTAGCTTTAGTAGACTTAAATGCTACATTAAGCCAAGCTTCTACTATTGGAGTTGGATTTGATGATTACAACTTAGCGACAAACTTAGTTACTGGTGGACTTGTAAGCTTAGATGGTATCCATTTAACAGCTAGAGGTTATGCACTTATGGCTAATAAGTTTTTAGAAGCTATCGATGCCACTTATGGCTCTAACTTTATTGCTTCTGGTAATGTAGCTAAAGCAGAAGATTTTGGTGTAACTTATTCACCAATGCTTCAATAAAAGCATTTTTATATATAAATTTTAAACACCTGTTTTTCTTATTTAAGAAAGCAGGTGTTTTTTTATAGGTAAAAAAAATGAAACTACTTTCATTTTAAATTAAAACTCCTATCTTTGCACGCGAAAACAGAATGTGTTTTCTTTCAATTAAATACCATAATATTAAACAGATAAGTAATGTCAAAAGTTACAGGTAAAGTTGCTCAAATAGTAGGTCCAGTTATCGATGTAGAATTCGCTGCTGGTTCTGAACTACCAAAAATTTACGATTCATTAGAAATTAATAAAGCTGATGGTTCAAAATTAGTATTAGAAGTACAATCTCACATTGGTGAAGATACTGTGCGTACAATCGCTATGGACTCTTCAGATGGTTTAAGTAGAGGGACAGAAGTTATTGCAACTGGTGCTCCAATACAAATGCCAATTGGTGGAGATGTTTACGGACGTTTATTTAACGTAATTGGAGACGCTATTGATGGTTTAGGAGATTTACCTAAAGCAGGTGATGCTGGTTTACCAATACACAGATCAGCTCCAAAATTTGAAGATTTATCAACATCTACTGAAGTATTATTTACTGGTATTAAAGTAATTGACTTAATTGAGCCTTACGCAAAAGGAGGTAAAATTGGATTATTTGGTGGTGCAGGAGTTGGAAAAACAGTATTAATCCAAGAGTTAATTAACAACATTGCAAAAGGACACGGTGGATTATCTGTATTTGCAGGAGTTGGTGAAAGAACTCGTGAAGGTAACGATTTACTACGTGAGATGTTAGAGTCAGGAATTATCAAGTATGGTGATGACTTTATGCACTCTATGGAAGAAGGTGGATGGGATCTACAAAAAGTAGATAAAAATATAATGAAAGAGTCTAAAGCGACTTTCGTATTTGGACAAATGAATGAGCCACCTGGAGCTCGTGCTCGTGTAGCACTTTCAGGATTAACTATCGCAGAATATTTCCGTGATGGAGCTGGAGAAGGACAAGGAAAAGATGTACTTTTCTTCGTAGATAATATCTTCCGTTTTACACAAGCTGGTTCTGAGGTATCTGCATTATTAGGTCGTATGCCTTCTGCAGTAGGTTACCAACCAACATTAGCAACAGAGATGGGTGCGATGCAAGAGCGTATTACTTCAACTAAAAGAGGTTCTATTACATCTGTACAAGCAGTATATGTACCTGCGGATGATTTAACGGATCCTGCACCAGCAACAACGTTTGCTCACTTAGATGCTACAACAGTATTGTCTCGTAAAATTGCAGAGTTAGGTATTTATCCAGCGGTAGACCCATTAGATTCTACTTCTAGAATTTTAACAGCTGATATTTTAGGTGACGAGCATTATGATTGTGCACAACGCGTAAA
The DNA here is from genome assembly GCA_947503885.1 of uncultured Olleya sp. GTDB lineage: Bacteria > Bacteroidota > Bacteroidia > Flavobacteriales > Flavobacteriaceae > Olleya. Next base: position 367,980 of record CANNFD010000002.1, read on the forward strand.
AGAATTATTACAACGTTATAAAGAATTACAAGATATTATCGCCATATTAGGTATGGAGGAATTATCTGAAGAAGATAAAATGGCAGTAGGTAGAGCTAGACGTGTACAACGTTTCTTATCTCAACCTTTCCACGTAGCTGAGCAATTTACAGGTCTTAAAGGTGTTTTAGTAGATATTAAGGAAACAATTAAAGGTTTTAATATGATTATGGATGGTAGTTTAGATCACCTTCCAGAAGCAGCCTTTAACCTTAAAGGGTCTATTGAAGAAGCAATCGAGGCTGGAGAAAAAATGTTAGCTGAAGCGTAAACCAGTAAGCAGTAAGCGGTAAACAGTTAGCAGATAGCTACTAATTACTAAATACTGATTACTAAATACTAAAAGACTATGTATTTAGAAATTGTATCACCAGAAGCGACATTATTTAGCGGAGAAGTAACTAGCGTTACTGTTCCTGGAACAGAGGGTGAATTTGAAATGCTAAACAATCACGCACCAGTAGTATCTCTTTTAAAAGAAGGTACTGTTAAAATAACTGGTAATATAGAATTAAATAAAGAAGTGGAAGGGCGCTTTACTAAAGGTGCTAACAATACTACTTTATTAAAAATAAATTCTGGTACGATTGAAATGAATGATAATAAAGTAATTGTATTAGCTGACTAATATTTTTACTTAGTAATAAAAAAAACGCGAAACTTAAGTTTCGCGTTTTTTTTTATGCATTATTTTACTGTTTAAGTCGCTAAACTTTTTTAATTACATTAGTTACAATACCCCAAATTAAAAAATTATTGTCTTCTGTTATTTTAATAATTGGATAATTAGGGTTTTCTGGTTGCAACCAGACTTCGTCTTTAGAGACACGTAAGCGCTTTACTGTAAACTCGCCATCCAAAAAACAAACTGCAATTTTATTGTTTTCTGGCTCTAAACTTCTATCTATAACTAAAAGATCATTATCATCTAATCCAGCGCCAATCATAGATTGTCCGCTAACTTTAGCATAAAAGGTGGCTTCTTTATTTTTTACCAACTCTTCGTCTAAAGACAAACGATGCTCTTTAAAATCCTCTGCGGGTGACGGGAATCCTGCTGAGATCCCTGTATCAAAAAATTGTCCTGCTGCATTATCTACTGCATCTGGTGTAAAGAAGGTCAAGCTTCCTGATTTATGTGCTATCATAGGTAATATACTTTTATTACTAATTATACTTTAAGGGTTACACAGGTCTCAAGCTTTAAAAGAAATCGTAATTACTTTTAGTTAAACGGTCTGACTAAAACTAACCCTTGTGTAACTTCCTATTTTATTTATGTAACTAATACTCTGTTTATTTTACTACTATTATGTCGTTAATATTTGTGGTATATCTTGGCGAGAGTCTCTCTTGACGCATCTTCCAAGTCCGTTTTAAATCTTGATTTGCTATTCTAATTTTATGTCCTCTGTATTTTGCATTAATCTTATCTATAGATTGCATTAAAGGCTGATGTTTAGGATTTTCTGCATCAAATAAATGTAATTGATGGTTACCTGTAGGGACTAAACCTGTTACAATGACTCCTGCTTTTTTATATTGGATTCCTTTTTTAAAGATAGACATTACAGCGTTAACTGCACAGTTACTTATTATTAAAGATGAATTTGATGGATAAGATAAATTTACACTTGTACTTACACGATGTTGAGCTAAGTTTTTTTTATGTCGATCACTTTTTAAAAAGACAATTATAACATGACAACTAGACCCTTGTTTACGTAATTTTTCTGCGCAAGTGACAGCAAATGTAGACACACGCTCTTTTATATAATCAATATCAGAATAACTATAATCAAAGCTTCGTGTGGTGGCTATCCTCTTTTTTTGTGTTAATTGGTCATCCAATTTTAATGTTGGAATACCTTGCAAATCGCGTTGTAATCTAGCTTCAACCACAGAAAAATTATTTTTTACCCAGCTATCTGATAGTTGTGTAAAATCATAAGCTGTTTTACAACCTTTTAACTGTAAACGTTTATTTAATTGCCTACCAATACCCCAAACATCATCAATTTTTAACCATTTTAAAGCTTTAACACGCTTATCATCAGTATCAATAACATGAACCCCTTTGGTTTGATTAGGAAATTTTCTTGCAACCTTATTAGCCACTTTACTTAGTGCTTTTGTTGGTGCAATACCAACACAAGTAGGAATACCTGTCCATTTAAAAACACGAGTTTTAATTTGACTTCCATAGGTAAATAAATCATAATTTTCAAACCCTTTTAATTGTAAAAAAGATTCGTCAACACTATAAACTTCTACGTCTGGAGAGAATTGTTTTAAAATAGACATTACACGACTACTCATGTCACCATATAAGGGATAATTAGAAGAGAATACCGTAACTGCGTTGGCTTTGCAAAACGACTCCCATTTAAAGATAGGTGCTCCCATTGGTAAACCCAATGCTTTAGCCTCGTCACTACGCGCTATAACACAACCGTCGTTATTACTTAAAATAGCAACAGGCTTACCTTGTAAGTTAGGGTTAAAAACACGCTCACAGGACGCATAAAAATTATTACAATCTACCAATGCAAACATATGTGTAAAATTAAGTAAAATGTTTGAATAATAAATTTTTAATTTAAAACAAAAGTGTTAAATATTAATTTTTGATAGAACTAAGATTGTAATAATTTATGAGGTTTTTTTTAGTCTTCAACATATTCTAAAATATCCGCAGGTTGACAGTCTAAAGCTTTGCATATAGCTTCTAACGTAGAAAAGCGTATAGCTTTAGCCTTCCCTGTTTTAAGTATGGATAAGTTAGCGGTTGTTATACCGACAATTTCTGCCAACTCATTACTTTTCATATTGCGTTTAGCAAGTATTATGTCTAAATTTACTATTATGGACATAGGCTATATTGTTAAATCATTTTCTTGTTTCGCAAACCTAGCAACCTTAAACACTTCACTTAATACCACAAAAAACAGCCCGAAACACAACATGACTAAAAACGAATTAAAACCAATTTCCAGCTCTATTTTTTGTCTATATATAATTTTATAAAAGAAAGAAGGAACACCTTGTAAAAAAGCTGCAATTATTAACCAAACACCAATTTTATTTAAGTTAAAAATTACTGTATCGTCAAACAAATTAACTTTACTAAAGTTTCTCAATACCTTTTTAAATAAAAAAACACAATACATTAATATTAAATAAGAAAGCATCATTGCTATTAAAATAGCTTTACTTAACCCATCAAAACTCTTAATTTCAATACCATTCATTTTTATAGGAAATCCATCCAAACTATTATCAAATATTACAAACCCAATAAAAATAAATAATACAGGAATTAATGGGAGTGAGACTATCCACAAAAAATCTACTATGGCTTTTAAAATGTTTAGTTTTTTCATAATTAAATTGTTAGGTCATTTTCTTGTTGAATTGTATTACCATTAATAATAAAATCTGCAATTATTAGTAGTCCAAAGCCAATTAGTAATAATAAAACATCTTGACCAATTCTTTCTACAAAAAGAATTTCTCCTTTAGAATAAATAAGTAAAGTAGAATCCCAAATAAGACTTAACGTTCCAGAAATTAAAAAGAGTTTACCAGCTATCTTAAATTTACCTGAACTGTTTTTATTAAAAAAGCCTTTTTTAATTGTCGCAAACAATCCCTTTTGAATAAAAAACAAAGCCACAAATGTAATTACAGAAAAAGCCAAACTAACAAATTGTGTATAATATCCAAAAATAAATTTATCATAAAACTCATTTGGAAAATTCATAAAATCTGGAGTATAAATAGTAAGGTATATATTAGATAAAAAAGCAATAATATATATTGCAATTAAAGCGATAACAAACCAATAGAGCATTTTTATTTTTTTCATAACTAATTTTTAAAATTATTGTTTAACGATAACAAATATATAAAAATTATTGATAAACAATAATTATTATATTTTAATTATAGAATAAGACATCGTATATTTAACAAAACACCAAACAAGTACTAATATGTCTCAAACCTTTAAAACCATAGCTAAATTTCAGTACTCTGCAGAAGCACAAATAATAAAAGGACGATTAGAGTCTGAAGGCATTCAGGTGTTTTTAAGTGATAATATAACTATAGACACAGATCCATTGGTAAGTAATGCTATTGGCGGAATTAAACTTAAAGTGCTAGCACAAGACGCCATGCAAGCACAACATATTTTAGCGACTATTAACAAGTACTCCATTGACGATGAAGGTAATCCTATACAGTGTCCAAACTGCAATAGTGAAGCGGTCGCAATGTTTTCTACCATTACAGATTTTAAATCCTTTTTTGCTTTTGTTTTTGGGTTTATTTCTGGCACACTACCCTTCTATTCTAAAGATAAATACAGGTGTGATGATTGTAATACTGAGTTTGATATTAAACAATAATCAACTTATTAAAATTTATGCCTTTACTGCATCAAAAGCAATCCTCAATATTTTAATAATGCTACCTATTTCGGCCTCGTTTAAATGACCAAACCCTAACCTAATCGCGCATATATCTTTATTTTGATACAATATGGTTTTAGGTAAAAATAGGTCATGACTTTTAGCTTTTTCTGCCAATTTAACAAGCGACACTCTAGATTTAAAATTTAACCAAACCGCCAAGCCACCTGTTGGCACTTGCCAGCTTGCATCGTCTGAAAAATATGAGTCTAAACATGCGCATAAATAATCTCGTCTTTGCTTATAAATAGTGATGTTTTTTTTAATTAACCGTTGTATTTCGCCTTCCTCGATAAGCTCTGCTAGGATTTGTTTTTGGATTAAATCACCTTGCCTATCTAATATTTGCAAATAGTTTTTAGCTTCATTAATAATATTTTCTGGCGCAACGACAAATCCAATTTGAAAACTAGGAAAAAAAGACTGTCCCAAACGTCCTAAATAAATAACAACACCTTGACCATCAGCACTCGCCACAGGCACCATAGCTGAGCCATCAAACTGAAAGTCATAATCAAAATCGTCTTCTATAATAGCAAAATTATAGGCTTTTGCAAGTCGTAATAGTTTCAATCGTCTTTCTGCTGTTAGCGTTACCGTTGTTGGATACTGTCTATGTGCGCAAACATACACACATCTAATACTATCTTTAGTGAAGTTTTTTTCAATAAAATTGACATCAATACCGTGAGCATCTACAGGTATAGTTATTATGTTAGCACCTACCTGCTGGAAAATCATATTAGACTTATAATGACTTAAGCTACCAACAAGCACAACATCTTTTTCTTTTATTAAAAGCTGCGACACTATATACAAACTCATCTCTGTACTTCTTGTACTTACAATGTTATTAGGTTTTATATGAAAGCCCCGCGTTGCATTTAAATAATTACACAACTGCTTACTAAAAGTGGTGTAAGAGTGTTGCTGCGGTTGATTCCATTTTGAAATTAACGAAGCCCTTTTCATTGACGCACTGTACCATTTAGAAAATTGGTGTGTTGGATGTAATCTTAAATCAGGTTGCCCATCGTTAACCACAAACTTACTTACTGAAAACTCTTGGGTAGATGCTAAATTAAAAGAAGATTGAAACGAAAACCCTGCTATAGTTGGATAAGCTTTTAATTTTTCTAACCCTTGTGCAGACGCTTTTATAGCTGCAGTTTTTTTTTCTGGCATTAATACAAACGTCCCTTTATTAGCTACAATATCTACCCAACCTTGTGATGCTAGCTCGTCATAAACTGCTACTGCGGTGTTACGATTAATAGATAGTAATGCACTAAATTTTCTGGTTCCTGGTAAAGCTGTACCTTCTGGTAGGTAACCACGCTGTATAGCATTAATAATTTGTTGTGCTATTTGAATATAAATCGAAGTGCTAGGCGATTTTTTAAAATGTATTAAGGATTGTAATATGTTATCAACCGGACTACTCATTGTTTTAAAACTGGACCACTTTAGTGATCCGGAAAGTTACGAATTTTGCAGCCTTAAAAAAACACCAATTTATTTTATTATGAAATTAACGCCTTTATTTATTTTACTTGCATTGTTTGCTATAACCGTGCAGGCACAAGACTTAAAACAACAAGAGCTAGATTCGGTAGTAATTACCTCAACTAGAATAGACCTTCCGTTTAAAGCTCATTCTAGAACCATAACTGTTATTTCGTCTTCAGACATAAAAAATAGTGCAGCAACAAACGTTTCAGATTTACTACAACAAGTTGCCGGTGTAGATATTAGACGTCGTGGTACTGCTGGAAGTCAAGCCGATTTATATATTAGAGGTGGTGGTTTTGACCAAACCTTATTACTAATTGATGGTATAAAAATGGACGATGCACAAACAGGTCATCATACCATGAATGCTGCGTTACCAATTGAAGTCATTGAGCGTATCGAGATTATTAAAGGCCCAGCTGCTAGAGTATTTGGTCAAAACGCTTTTACAGGAGCTATAAATATAGTTACAAAAACAAGTTTAAAAAACACGGTTTCGGCAAATCTAGAAACCGGATCGTTTAACCAACTAAACGGGTCTATTACTGTTGGAACAGAATTAGAAAACTCGTCACATATCATTCATGTTGGAAAAATGACGTCGGAAGGCTATCGTAATAATTCAGATTATGACAATTCTAATTATTTATTAAAAAGTACTTTTAATAAAAACGCACAAGCAATAGAAATGATAGCAACCTTTTCTGACCGTAAATTTGGTGCTGAAAACTTTTACACTACTAACCCAACTTTTAACGAGTATGAAGAGACAAAAAACAGTCTAATAGGTTTTACTACCACTTTTAATACCGAAAAATTTAAAATTAAACCTCGTGTGTATTGGAAACGTAACGAAGATTTATTTTTACTAAGACGTGAAGACCCTTCGTTTTTTAGAAACCTACATATTACAGATAAAATGGGTGCAGAGGTTAATGCATCATACACCTCAGACGCTGGTGTTACTGGTTTTGGTGTTGATATTTCAAAAATTTATATAAGAAGTAATAATCTAGGCAATCGTAACCGATTTATGACAAACTTGTTTTTAGAGCACCAATTCAAGCTTTTAGATAACAAACTAGACATAACGCCAGGTGTGGCAGTTACCTATTTTTCAGATTTTAAATTTCATGCTTTTCCTGGATTAGATATTGGATACACAATTAATAATGACTTGAAAATTTATGGTAACATTGGTTACACTTACAGGATACCAACATATACCGATTTATATTATAATGATTTTAGAACAGCGGGTAATTCAGACTTAAAACCTGAAGAAGCTTTCGCACAAGAAATTGGTATTAAATACAATACTAATAAGTTTTCTGGTACAGTAGCATTTTTTAACAGAGATGCAAAAAACTTAATCGATTATCTAAGACCTAATACAACAGAAACTATTTATACTGCTGCAAACATTACAGAGGTAAACACTAAAGGTTTTGAGGTAGACGCGTCTTACAACTTTAAAATCAATGATTTTAATCAATCATTAGCAATAGGTTATACTTTTTTGGATGATAATATTTTAGATCAAAATAAAGAGTTATCACGCTACTCTTTAAATACTTTAAAACACCATTACACAACACGATTAAGCACGCAAATATTTAAAAATATTAGACAAAATATAGTTTATAAACATGCCGAACGTACTACAGGACAAAGCTATAATGTTTGGGATGCCTCACTAGTATATACTTTAAAACAACTAGCATTTACAGCTACTGCAAGCAATATTTTTGATGCAGATTATATCGAAACTGGATTTACCCCAATGCCACCTAGCAATGTACTATTTGGCTTGCGTTATAATTTTAACTAAAGTGAAATAAAAACAATAACAGTCTATTTGGTAACGTTTTATTAACTTTGAAGCTTAAATTTAAAAATTTGAGTTTAAACCTTCAAGACATACCAAGAGTAAAAACTATAACCAAGCAGGAGTTTTTAAAAGATTATTTTAAACCTCAAAAACCAGTAGTTATAGAGCAGTTTATACAGGATTGGCCCGCATATACTAAATGGAATTTAGATTATATGAAGACCATTGCTGGTAATAAAACAGTCCCTTTATACGACGACAGACCTGTTGATCATAAAGACGGGTTTAACGAGCCACACGCTAAAATGAAAATGAGTGATTATGTAGATTTACTTAAACGTGAGCCTACAAAATTTAGAATATTTCTTTGGAATATTTTAAAAGAAGTCCCTCAGCTTCAAAAGGATTTTACATTTCCAGATTTTGGTTTACGCCTAATGAAAGGCTTGCCAATGCTGTTTTTTGGTGGTCGTGACAGTTATACCTTTATGCATTATGACATAGACTTGGCTAATATTTTTCATTTTCATTTTGATGGTAAAAAACAAATAATTTTATTCGATCAAAAACAGAATAAGTACTTATACAAAGTCCCACATGCTTTAATAACACGAGAGGATATTGATTTTTCAAATCCAGATTTTAATAAATGGCCAGCACTAAAAAACGCTAAGGGCTGGCAATGTCAATTAAATCATGGAGAAGTATTATATATGCCAGAAGGCTATTGGCATTATATGCGCTATATTACTCCAGGTTTTTCTATGAGTCTGCGTGCAATTGCAAGACGACCAAAAAATTTAAGTAAAGCTTTATATAATGTCTTTATAATGCGTAATTTTGACAACTTGATGCGACGTATTAAAGGTCAAAAATGGATCGAATGGAAAAACAAAAAAGCCATAATTAATACTAACAAAAACTTATAAAACAAATACATTTAAGATGAAAAAAGGATTACTATTAATAGTATTATTACTAACATTAGGATTAGTAAACGCGCAATCTTTTGAAGGTAAAGGCGATCAAAAACTTCAGATTGGTGCTAATTTTCAAGACAACGTTAACGGTATCACTGTAACTTACGATTATGGTCTAGGCGAAAACATATCGGTAGGTCTTGTTACTGGATACGCTTTAAACCTAAATAATGGTTTAGATGCTAATTTTGAAGATCGTGTAGAAATTGAAACACGTTTTAACGCCAACCTAGGTAACGTTTTAAACATAAGCGACAATTTTGATGTATATCCTGGGATTAGCTTAAGTTTAAAAAACTTTGGTGGTCACTTAGGGATGCGTTACTTTTTTTCTAGCGGTTTTGGAATCTTCTCAGAGTTTGGGACAACATTTGCTAAATACAACTCTGATGTGTTAACTCCTGCAGAAAAAATACATAATCAGTTTACTGTAAATATTGGTGCTGTGTTTAACTTATAGTAGTCAATTATTAGACTAAAAAAAGCCTTTCAATTTTAAATTGAAAGGCTTTTTTTTATGTTATTGTATCAGCTCATTTGCTTTATCATAAACTAAATAATTTTCCCAACCTCGGTACAATAAATAGTCTATAAGCTTCTTTTTTTTCTTATACTTATCCATTTCTTTTAAAGATTCTGCCTTTTTTTCGGCTAAATCATTAAAAACTCCGATATACTCATCTTCATCTATTTCACTAAGTGCTTGATTTATATTAAATTTGGATAGGTCTTTTCGTTTAAGTTCAATTGCGATTCGACGTTTACCCCATTTTTTTATTCTGAACTTACCTCTGGCATATGTATTGGCAAAACGTTCTTCATTAAGAAAGTTGTGCTCCAAAAGATGAACTATAATAATATCTGCAGCCTCAGGTATCATATTCATACTTTTAAGTTTTTGTCTCACCTCTTGGTGGCAGCGTTCTTGATATGCACAATAGTGTTCTAGCTTTTTAGTAGCTTCCTCTATTGTGTGTGATTCTTGCTTTTGATACATAAACCAAAAATACGCTATTAATTAATATTTTAAACCGCCCTCAAAATGAAACATATAAAATTACTTTTTTTACTGCTATTAACAAGTAGTATAAGCATAGGTCAAACAATTTACAACGAATCCTTTGACAACGATTTAAATAAAGGCGCTGTCTATAACACTAGTACTGCCTCAACAGATATTGATGTCTCTGGGGTAAACTGGACTATTGATGTCTCTGGAACTAACTTTGATAGTAATGGAGATAGATTTCAAGTCGTTAATAATGCTAATAGATATCTAGAAGGTAGAGATTTAGATGGTCCCGCTATTTGGTATTCTCCGGTTATAAATATTAATGGATTTACAGGTGTTGAGTTTACACTTGAAGCTTCAGAGAATCAGCCTACAAATAACCAATTCAACCCAGCAGATACATTTACAACAGAGTATAGACTAGATGGTGGAGCATGGACCTTTCCAAATGTAAATGGCACCTTAAGTGACGACCTTCCAACAACTACATTAGTTGAACAAAACATACCATTTACTGGAACTACTTTAGAAATAAGAGTAACAATGAATAATAACGCAAATAACGAGCGTTATAGATTAGATAATATTTTGGTAACAGGTACTGCACCTACTACACCCACAATAACAGTAAACCCAAGTACTTATTTAGTATCTGGATTAAGTTATGTAGAAGGTAATGTATCTTTACTTCCCGAAACATTTACAGTTCAAGGCTCAGCGCTTACAAACGATATTATTATTACTGCTCCTTCAAGTTTTGAAATTGCAACTACCGCAAACGGTCCTTACTCAAGCTCAATAACTTTAGCACAAGCCTCTGGCGTTGTAAATTTAACAACCATATACACCAAGCTTACATATGGATTAACTGTTGGTAATTATAATGAAAACATTGATTTAAGCAGTACAGGCGCTACTACTGTCTTAGTAAATGCTATAGGCGATGTACTACCTTATACAGCACCAACTGATTGTAATGAATTATTTATATCTGAATATCATGAAGCTGGCCCAGGGACACCAGACGAGCAATATATTGAGCTTTACAACCCATCAAGTAGTCCAATTAGTCTTGATAATTATCAACTTGCTAGATTTAGAAACGGTCGTGTCAACCATAGACCAGACATACGTACCTTACCTTCAGGTCAAACAATTGCACCATATTCCACTTATATAATAGCTAGAAACAACTCTGAACTTTGCAACAATGGGACTGCAGATTATTGTATTACTTCAGCAACAATAAATTTTGATGGAAATGACGTTATGGCACTTCAAAATTCTGATGGTGCTAATATAGATGTTGTTGGAGTATTAAACGTAAATAATACTTTTGGGCAAAATGTAGATTTAGTTAGAGACCAAACAGTACAGGCACCCAATACAACTTATACAGTTACAGAATGGACAAGTGTAAGCTCTAATAACATTACAAAACTAGGCTCTCATATAAATGATTGTTCTTGCACAGGAGCAATTGTAACTTGGGATGGTTCTAACTGGTCAAATGGTACTGGACCTGACGCTACAACACCTGCAGAAATTAATGGCTTATACAACATAGGGGTTGGTACAGCTACAAGTTTTACAGCATGTAGCCTAACAATAAACGCAAATGTGATTATTGCAGCAAATACTTATATTGAAGTAGAAAACAATATTACCAATAATGCTAAGGTTATTATACAAGACCAAGGATCATTTGTTCAAAACAATGAATCTTCAATATTTATAAATAATTCCACTGAAACCTATCCAGTAGAAGTTATAAAACGTACAGCACCATTAGTAGCTTGGTACGAATACACCTATTGGGGCTCTCCATTAGTCGATGCTCTGATTGAAGATTTAGTACCTAACACAGCTAACAACAGAAAGTTTATATTTAATGGTGCTAATTTTAATGACAATCAAGCTGAAGACCCTGGTAACAATAACACATTTACAGTAGGACAAGACGATATTGACGATGATGGAGATGACTGGCAATACACCTCTGGCGTAATGACACCAGGTGTTGGGTACGCAACTACGATGGCGCCAATAGATCTAGCTGGTCCAGGAGCAACAGGAGGAATAAACTTAACTTTTTATGGCTCTGCTGCAAATTCTGGAAAAATCGTTGTTCCAATTACCAGAAATGATAATTTTACAGTAGATAATAATTGGCAGTTTATTGGTAACCCGTATCCTTCCGCGATAGATGCTAACGCCTTTTTTACTGAAAACACAATCTTAAACACAGTCGATCCAGGAGCTATTGATGGCGCAATATATTTTTGGTCACAAGCTACACCGCCTAACGCTACTACTATTGGTAATCAACAAATTAATTTTAGTGTTAACGATTATGCTATAATAAATTTTAGTGCAAATATAGCAGGAGAACGGTATGCTCCAAATGGGTACATACCTTCAGGACAAGGTTTTTTTGTTAATTATTCTGATACTTTTGGAAGTGCAACCGGAACTGTAACTTTTAGCAATAGTATGCGTGTAACAGGAAATAACGATCAGTTTTTCAGATCAGACAACTCTACTCTTAGTGAAAAATTATGGCTAAATCTAACTACAGACAATGGTGTGTTTAGTCAAATAGCTATTGCCTACATTGATGGCGCAACTAATAATGATGATGGACCATCTTTTGACGCCAGACGATTTTACAGTGGTGGCTCTGCAATGCTTGTGTCTTTTGCAGAAAATAGCACAACACCATTAGCAATACAAGGTAAACAAACAAATACTTTAGATTATACTGAGGTTATCCCGTTAGGTCTAAAAACGGGTATTACATCACCTACCATATACACCATCTCAATTGACCAATTACAAGGTGATTTTTTATCAAACAATGCAATCTACCTAAAGGATAATCTAACCAATACTTATCAAGATTTATCAGTTGCTGATTATTCATTTACTTCAGATGTAGGTGAATTTAATAACCGATTTGAAGTCGTATTTACTCAGCCAAGTTTATCTATAAGCGAGCAACTTTTAACCTCTAATAGTTTGTCAATAATTGAAAATGAAAATGACCAAGTAACATTTAAATTAACTAGTGATATTTTAACTATTAAAAATATTAAAATATATGACGTATTAGGAAGATTATTGTACGACTTAAAAACTCAAAACAAAATAGAAACTTTTAATCTATCATCCCTTAGCAAAACTACTTATATAGCTCAAGTTGAACTAAGTAACGGGATAGTAATTAGCAAAAAAGCTATAAAAAAATAGAATAATAACTAATTTTTTAATAAAAAAAAGGTCAAATCTTAAATGTTTTGACCTTTTTCGCTTGTTAAAAGCTTGAAAATCAGAATTTTACAATAGCATTTGTGCTTTTTCGATTAAAAGCATCTTTTTATCGGTAATTTAAACTATTTTTAACACTGCATTCTTACAATTATTTGATAGTATGCTACGAAACTTATTGCTCCCTTAACTTCAATTTGTTATTATGAAAAAAAGTATACTACTATTCTCACTAATATTATCAATTAATTTAGCTCTCGGGCAAACCACTATTGGACAGCAAGACTTTGATGGCGGAACACCAACGATGACATATACGGGGGGAACATTAACAAGTGCTTCTGGACCATATCCAAATACTCCCAATTATTCATCAGCAAGCAATGGACTTATGCTTAATAATGGTACAGCATCGATTATTTTTTCTCCAGTTGATGCTTCAACATATACAAATATAGATTTTAGTGTTAGGTTAGCTTCATTTTCTGGAACAACTGGAAATGGCGCTGAAGCATCAGACAATGTTATAGTCTCTGTTAGTGATGATGGAGGTGCTACATATTCTGAAGAATTACAAATTAATGGAAACAGTAATGCAAGATGGGGCTTTAGCGGAAGTAATGCTGGAACAGCAGTTGCAAATTCTGTTTATGATGGTGACAACACTACTGTTATTTTTGCCCCTTCAGGAGGAGGATACAGAACTACTGATGGATACTCTTTTTTAACAATTACAGACCTACCCAACTCTTCAAATCTTAGGATAAAAATTGAAATGTTAAATAATTCAACTAGCGAATATTGGATTGTTGATGATGTATTAATACAAGGAGATTCACCTACAGGCCCAACTATAACTGTTAACCCCTCAGCGTTAACTGGTCTAGATTACACGGTTGGTTTAGGTCCTTCTGCAGAACTAACATTTACAGCAGAAGGCGTACTACTAACAACAGACCTAGTATTAACAGCACCTACAAATTTTGAAATATCTACAACGTCTGGTGCAGGCTATAGCACTAGCTTAAGTTTAACGCCTAACGTAGGAGGAACCGTCAATACTACAACAATCTACACTCGTTTAATAACCGGCTTATCGATTAATAGTTATTCCGGAAATATAACTGCTACAAGCACGTTAGCAACCACCAAAAATATTAGTGTTTCAGGAGAAGTATTAGCACCTATTGCAGATGTTGTTATTACAGAAATTTCATACAATAGCAGCGGTACAGACGATGAGTGGATAGAAATTTGTAATATTTCTGGAAGTAATCAAGATATCAGTAATTATATAATTAATGATGGAGCAAATATTTTTACTTTTCCCCCATCGACGGTAATTGCAGACGGTAGTTGCATAACAATATCTGTAGGTAGTGATGGAGATGGTTTATATAATAACGACTGTCCCTTTACACCTGATTATGGTATTAATGCTTCAACCAACTCTACAAACCAACTTAGTAATACAAGTGGTACAATAACACTATTTGCAGATGATGGAACGTCGGTATCCGACATAGTAGCATATGATGATGGAGATGGTGCAGACGGTAATGGAACAACACTACATGTTACAGATGCCACATTAAATAATAGTAATACTAATACTAATTGGCAAGAAGTATTAGATGGTGGTTCACCAGGTACAAATGCTTTAAATTCCCCTTGTTCTGTTCCGGAAATACAACTAGTAGATGATTCAAATACTAACCAACCTTGTGGTTACACAATTGCTTTTGGGTCACAAGCAACTAATTTTAATACAGACATAACATTTGATATAGATAATGTTGGTAGTTTAGACTTAAACATTTCATCATTAACAATCAGCGGTGCTGATGCTGGTCATTTTACAATTATATCTCCTGTAGCGCCTTTAACAATAACAGCTGGTAATAGTCAGACCGTTACAGTTAGATTTACACCTTTGACTGTTGGTGTTAAAAATGCAGTATTAACTATAAACAACAACGATTCAGACGAAGGAACATGTACTCTTTTATTAGAAGGTACAGGTACAACACCCGAACAAGAAATAAATATAGAAGGTAATATTGGAGCTTTTCCAGACATTTTAAATGGTGATGTTACACCAAGTTCTTTAGACAACACTCTATTTGCTGCTCAGGTTATTGGCAACTCTCAAACTAAATCTTTTAGAATTCAAAATATAGGTACAGCAAACCTAGATGTTACTACTATAACTGTAGGTGGGACAAATCCAGGCGATTTTACAATTAGTACAAACCCCGCGCCTTTTACTGTAACCCCATCACAGAACCCTCCAGGTATTTTTGAAATTACTTTTTCTCCTCTAGCCTCTGGATCTAGAACAGCAATTATATCAATAGCTAGTAATGATTTAGATGAAAACCCTTATACTTTTATGGTAGAAGGAAATGGAACATGCTCCCCTGGCAGCATTACTATTTTACCAACCTCAGGACCCGAAAACACAATAGTTACAATCACTGGCACCAATTTAACCTCAGCAACTGCAACTGTAGACGGAATATCTGCAAGTGTAACGAATATTTCTGATACAATAATGGAAGTTACGATACCAGCAGGAGCAACCTCAGGTAATATCGATATAATTGATGATTTAGGATGCCCAGCATCGGAAGCCTTTACTGTTGTTAAACACACTGGAAGCTGTGGTAGCACAACAGGATTAATGATGACAGAAATCTATGATGAAGCTTCTGGGTCATTAGGGTATATAGAACTTTTTAATGGTAGTGCTTCAACTATAGATTTAACCCTTTATGAAATAAATAGATTTGGTACTTTAGCCACTACTACATCATCACACACCTATAATTTTCCAACATCGGGTATAGGTAGCAGTATTGCTAGTGGACAAGTACTTGTAGGTCGAGTAAGCTCAACCGTTACAGGGGTTGAAGATTTTGGTTTTACAGGATCAACTGCTGGCTTTAATGATAATGACCGATTAGAGCTTACCTTAATTTCTTCGGGTACTATTGTTGATGATTTTCATGATACTTTAGTAGGTTCCGTTGGGTATGTGTACAGAAAAAACACAGATGTAACAAGTCCTAACCCTACTTTTGATTCATCAGAATGGACTACTGCTACTTCGGGAGATACTAGTGGTTTAGGTACTTTTATTTTATTAGCCAATGCTCCAACAGTAACTTTACATCCACAACCTATTAATAACTGTAATTCAGATATTATTTTTACAGTAGCAGCTACCGCTGGTAATGGGGGCACCTTAACCTATCAATGGAAATATAATGATGGTATATCTATAGGTTGGACAGACGTTTTAAGCTCTTCATTTAGTCCAGGTACAGTTACCGGAGAAACATCAACCACTTTATCTATTACCGGTTCTGATCTTCAAGGTTATCAATTTTATTGCGAAGTAATAGAGAATGGAACCTGTACAACTGCTAGTAATGCAGCACGTGTTAATGTTGGTACTACTACATGGACTGCTGGAAATTGGGACAATGGCGCTCCAAATATTAATCTCAAAACTATTTTAAACGACAGCTATGACACTGCAACCTATGGTAGTTTTAGTACTTGCTCATTAACTATTAACAGTAATGCTTCTGGATCAGAATTTAGACTTACTGTAAATAATAACACCTATGTAGAAGTAGAAAACGACGTTGTTGTAAATGGGGAATTATATGTTGAAACACAGGGTAACTTTGTTCAAAATAATGACGCCGCTTTATTTACACTTAACACTGGCGCTGCTTCTTTAGTAAATAAACGCACAACACCTTTAAATAGTGTACACGAATACACTTATTGGAGCTCTCCTGTTGAAAACACAACTATAGGTCAAGGCTTAGCTTTTGCAAACCCAAGTAGAAGGTATATGTTTAATGCTGCTAATTACGAAGATATTTTAATAGAGTTAAATAATACAAATACATTTACCCCTGGTTCTGATGGAATTGATGATAATGGAGATGATTGGGCGACAGTAGGTGGTAGCACAGTAATGACTCCAGGGGTTGGATACATCTCAATGCATTCTCCAATTGGATTTACAGCTGGCGCACAATACACTTACACGTTTGAAGGCGCTTTTAATACCGGTATAATAACAAGTCCTATTTTCTATAATGGTGCAAATGGAGATGAAGATTGGAATTTAATAGGAAACCCATACCCTTCTGCTATTGACGCTACAGCTTTTTTAACAGCTAACTCATCAACAATTCAAGGTGTTGCCTATTTATGGTCACATAATACCCCAGCAAATTCAAATGCTAGTGGTAATCAAGCTGCAAACTTTACTAGTAATGATTATGCTATAATAACTTCAGGAAGTGGTAATACTGCTGGTGGTGATGGAATTATCCCTAACGACTATATACCATCTGGGCAAAGCTTTTTTGTTCAAGGATTAACCAATGGTAACATTACATTTAACAACACTCTAAGGATGGCTGACCAAACTAGTAATAGTCAATTTTTTAGAACAAATACAACACTTAGCAATAAAATTTGGGTTAACTTAACTACAGATAGTGGCCATTTTAATCAGATTTTAGTAGCTTATGTTAATGGAGCAACAAACGGAAAAGACAGCATGGCTTATGATGCTAACAGAACGTTATACAGCAACAATGATCTTGAGGTGTACACATCAATACCAAACGAGACTGACAGGCTTGTCATCCAAGGAAAAGCACCTGAAAGTTTAACCATTGATGAGGTAATCCCTGTTGGGTTTAAAACACAAATTGCGACCTCTACAATTTATACTTTTACAATAGCACAATTACAAGGTGATTTTTTAACGACTAACACTGTTTATTTAAAAGATAATTTAACCTCAACGCTATTTAATCTATCTGAAGGAGATTACAGTTTTACGTCTGATGTTGGAGAATTTAACAACAGGTTTGAAATTGTATTTAAAGATACTAACTTATCGATTACTGATTATACAGCTTCTGCTAATGCTTTAACTATAATTGAAACTAAAAACGACAATGTTACTTTTACTTTATCAAATAAAAACTTAGCTATTAAAACGGTTAAAATATATGATGTATTAGGTAAAGTACTTTATGATTTAAAAGGTCAAAGTAATACTGAAACTTACTACTTATCTAATCTTAGTCAAGCCACTTACATTGCTCAAGTGGAATTAGATAATGGCGTAATAATAAGTAAAAAAGCGATAAAAAAGTAGTAAGTAACTACTACTAATTTTAATAAAAAAGCCTCAATTAAAAAATTGAGGCTTTTTTATTAAAGAGTATATTTTAGCGACACAATTAGGTTTCGACCTGGAGCTGCAATACCAGACGAGTAAGTTTTATAACGTTGATCTGTAATGTTTTCCAATGCTGCAGTTACAGTAACATCATCCCCTATTTGATATTGGGTTCTTAAGTTTAAAGTATACCAAGATGGGGAATAAGGCATTCCGTTATCATCTAATGCATAAATATAATCCTTCCCAGCTTCCGATGGTGCCAATTGATTAAATGATAGGGCATTATTATATTTTACAAAGCCATCTACTTTTAATTTATCTTTTTGCCATATAAGGTGGGTGTTTCCAAAATTTGGTACTACATGTCTAACAGGTACTTCTACGTCATCAGTTTCTTCTGTACCTCCAATAATATTATATTGTGAAGTAAGCTTAAATGCTTCATTAAAATTAACTTGTGCTCCAATTTCAAAACCATAAATCCAAGATTTTGAAGCGTTTTGTATGGATTGAACACTACTTAATTCGCCATCATAAATAATTTGAGTTTCACCATTTAAAGTTCCATCGCGTCTTACTAAAGCATTATCCAAATACGTATAGTAAGTTGCCATATCAAAGATTACTACTTTGTCAAAATTTAACTTTAAACCTAGCTCACCACTATAGGCATATTCTGGGTCTAAATTATCATTAGGTACAACTACCGATCCTGGCTCTGAGTCAAAAACTTTACCAGTATCGTCAATATTTGGCGCTCTAAAAGCTGAAGATAAATTAAATTTCCATTGCAAGGTTTGATTAGGCAACCAAGTAACACCTGCGGTTCCAGTCAATGCATTTGCAGTATTATTAGACTCTGAAAAAGGTAGATTTAAATATTGGTTATTCTCTGTAAAATCTGCTTTTTGGGTTACAATATTGTAACGTAAACCAGATTGAAAAACTAATTTAGTATTAGGCTTAAACTTATAACTAGCATACACAGCTGCACTTTGCCATGTAGCACCGTCAGGATACCTAGATACTGTGTTTTGCTTAGTATTAGTTACGATGTCTTGGACATATCCCATAGACCCAATGTTATTATAAACGTACTCAAAACCATAAAATAAATTTGATTTTTGATTAAGGTCTTTTTCAAAATCTATATTAAATGACAATGCGTCTACAGACTCTTCTCTAACATTTCTTTCTGTATTCTGGAAGTCTCTATCCATCCTACTTTCCTGAAAATTTTGATAAGCTAAATTAGTTTTTAGTATATCATAAAATGCTGTGTTATTATTTCTTTTTACAAGACTTAAATTAGACATAAACCATTTTTGCGGGCCATAACTCCACTCAGCAGATCTTAAATTATTTCCTCTATATCTAATCAATCTATCATATCTTGGATAATCTGAAGTCGCTGTATAAAACAACCCTAAGTCAACATCCATATCTTCTGATGCTTTATAACTTACTTTTTGCATGACATTAATCTGATTGTATCCAGTAAATTTTTGAATTTTAGGATTATTGTTTGCGACCACTACATCTTCATTGTTATTTGTGGCAACAAATTCTGGTCTTAAATATTCAGACGGTCCATGACTTCCCATTCTTAAATCATTAAAATCCGTATAACTAATATTGGTTAAGAACGCCCATTTTTTTAATCCAAAATTTAAATCTATATGTGCTGTTTTTTCCTGACTTGCTGTTGCATATCTTACTAACACATTACTTTTAAGATTTAAACTATCTGTATAAGAGAACTTAGGTTTTTTTGTATAAAAACTCATTACGCCCCCAATTGCATCGCTTCCATATATAATTGAACCTGCCCCTAAAGTAACCTCTGTATTTTGTATTGATAATGGGTCAATAGATATTACATTTTGAAGGTTACCTCCTCTAAAAATAGCATTATTCATACGCACACCATCAACTGTAATTAATAGTCTGTTAGTCGAAAAACCTCTTATCATAGGGCTTCCTCCACCTAATTGGCTTTTTTGAATATAAACCTGTCCCGTACCTTCTAATAAATCTGCGCTTGTTTGCGGATTATTAAAAGTGATATCTTTTGCTTTGATTGTAGTAATTGTTTTAGGCACATCCCTTTTTCTTTGTCCAAAGTTTGACGCTGATATAACAATCTCTTCCAACCCTTGAGCACTTGATGTTAAAAGCACTAAGTCATTAACAATATTACTTTTTAAAAGTTGTTTAATTTCATGTGAAATATGTTGAAAATACAAAACCTCATTAGCTGTAAATTGATCTAAATTGGCTTCTCCATCAAGATTTGTGATTTCGCTTTTAGTTTGACTTTTATTGTAAATAGCAACACTAATAATAGGTTTACCTGTTACATCATCTAAAACTTTAATTGTTTGTGCAGAAACTGAAATTGTAACAAAAAATAGTAAAATAGTTGAAAATAATAACTTCATATTTTTAATTAAAAACATCATTAAGGATTTGTAGAGATTTTGGTTTTTTAAAATTGCCTAAATGTAATTCAAAATACACTAAAATAGTAGTCAAAAAAGATTGTCTTTGTCTAGCACTAATTTTGATGTTTTTAATATCATCAAAGGTCATGCCTAAAAGCTGTTTTAATAGTGTTAAATTTTCGCCTGAAATACTATATTTTGAAGTGCTTTCTTCTTGAAATTCGCCATCTACCAAATTAAAATAACTTGCAATATCTAAATTAGTATGGTCTGGATAAAATCCTAAATACTTAGTTAATTGTAACAGGAATAGTAAATGAAAATTAGAATAACTATCATTTGCGTCTAACCATTGTAATGTGGTCTGAATATAGCTGTAAAGTCCATCATTTTGCTCTTCTTCTTGCAAGGCTTGGGCTAAAACTTCAGCCAAAAACATAACTATGGCACTTTTTAAAATATTTGTATGTAGCGAAGTGTATAAAAAGTCTGTTTTTACATCTTTAACATATTGAAGAGAGCGGTTTGGTTTATAATCAGTATTTAATTGAAGTTGAGACAGTAACTGAAAATACGCTACTTTTTTATTGCTTTTTTTTGAAGCCAAAACACCTTTTAACAAATAGCTTACAACACCTTGATTTTGAGTATAACACTTAACAATCAGGTCGTTATCCTTATATCTAAGTTTAGAAAGTACAATTGCATTTGTAGATGTTAACATTACCTAACCACCATTACTTTAAGTACTTTAGTCTCAAAGGTGTCTAAATCATTTAGCATTATAAGGTAGACTCCTGAGGCTACAATATTACCACCCATATTTTTTCCATTCCATAAAGCTGTACCACCATCAATCTCTAAATTAAAGCCTTTAAATCTTGAGTTAGTTCTAGACTCTGCTTCTGCTACAAGATTACCTTCAATATCTACAATTTTTATATTTACATTTTCTGAAATGTCTCTAATTTTGACTTTTTCTGATAAAATATTAAAATTTGGTCTCACTGGGTTTGGATACACATAAGCGTTTTCTAAAGTAGACTGAGGCTTTGATGCATCGGATTTAAACGACACCATCCCTTTTTCAGTCGCAATATAAATTGTTCCGTTTACGTTATCTATAGCAACATCTAACACGTCATTAGAAGGCAAAGGAGAGTTGTCTTTAGTAAAATGAAAAATAGTCTCTTGCCCATCTGAAGAAAAATAATATAATCCTGTATCAAGAGTAGCAATCCATTTATTATTGGAGCCATCCACTTCTATATCTGTAATATATTGTTGAAAAAGCAGCTCTCTAGCAATCCCATCATCCAAAACCACTATGTTTTCTACTTCTGGAGTGCCTGACATAAACTGATCGGTGTTATAAACAATTCTTAATCCTTTATCTGTACCTAACCATAACTGTCCGTTTCTATCAATAGCAATTGTTTTAACTGATGGAGATGGCATGTTTTCTTCTTCTTCGGCTACATTTTCAAAAATATAGTTTCCACCGTTTTCATTAAACCCGACAATACCGTATTGATGAGTTCCCATAAAAATATTATTATTAGAATCAAAAACAATAGAAGAAAATCCATTGTTACTTGTTGGAGGATCCATAATATTTAAAAAACTGTAGGACGTCCAAACACCATCTTTATATTTATTTAAAGGGGCTTCATACCTTGCATTAAGTACCCAATAAGTTCCTTCATTATCATACGTTGATGCAAATACAAAATGATTATCTGAAGAAAAAGGTTGAATAGTACTATTAGCACCATTAAAAAAAACACTTGGTTGATTATTCTCCACCTCCAAAACGCCATAAACTGACGAACTAATATAGGCTAAATTGGGATTGTAAGGATTGATTGATATAAACGAGAATGACCAAGGATATGGAGTTATTGGCTGAATCGAATCATAAGTTATATTCTGCCAAGCATCATCAAAATAATGACTTATTCCAGCTTTTTTAGTGCTAACCGCATAAGGATTATAACTTACATCATACCCTCCATGTGTCCCATAAATATGCCCCGCTAAAGTCTTTACCTTAAAAAACTTATTTAATAATGGACTATCAGGATGAATTTCCTCTAAAATTGATGTATCATTTATATTAGTTTTTAAAATTCCGTAGCCTGGTTTTCCTGTTGGAATATTACCATTTGTCCCTACATATATTGAATCGGATTCATCAATTAAAGCACAAGTAAATTTAGTATTATATTCTGTTGTGTTTGTAACATGTGCTAACTCCAAAAAGCCCTCTGGGTTATACACTTTAACTTCTTTATCTGTAGTTACAATTATTTGATTATTAAAAACCCTTAAATCTCTAACAAAATGTGGATAGGTTGCTCTAAGTTGTATTCCGTTATTAACATATTCATAGACTTTTTTATCAGACCTTGCTAAAAACAATTTTTCTCCGACAGCTTCTACACCCACCCAATTAGAGGCTACTAATTGTTCCCATTCTTGGTAATCAATTAAATTTGGATTAGATAAAGTTCCTCTTTTTACACCTGCTTCAGTCGCTGCATATATTTCGTCGTTTAAAATTGTTGTTTGAGAAACAACAATTTGGGCTCCATTAGAACCTATGTAAAATGTATCACCAAACTCTAAACCATTAATATTATAGACAGATATACCATAATCCGTAGAGATATAGACTGTATTATCAACTATATTAAAATGATTGATTTTTTTATCACTAGGAGGAATAGTCGGTTTTTCTATAATATCAACAACAGAAAATACAGAGTTATCAGTTTCATCATAAATTTGTATTAACCCATTTTCAAACCCAAGAATAAGCAAACCACTATCCTCAACGTAGCTTATTGCAGAGATAGTTTGACCAGATAAGCCATTTATTGTTGAAATTGTTTCAATTTGATTTGTGTTTTTATCATAAATAAAAACAGCATTTTCTGACGCTCCAAAAACCTTAGTAGTTCCTTGAGAAATATCTTTTATATCTAAATAAGAAAAATGACCTGTCCAAGCACTAGAAAAATCTTGAGCATTAGTTTCTACTACAGTAAAACAACTAAATAGTAAAAAAAATAGATAGAAAACACTTTTGCTTATATTCATTTTTAAAGATAAAATATTAGAACTCAAAAATACTATATTTTATTGTATTGCGTAGCCCTTTTACATAACAGAAAAGTCCTTAATTATTGGGTACAACTAAGGACTTAAATATTTTATCAAAAGACT
Organism: uncultured Olleya sp.; assembly: GCA_947503885.1. Classification (GTDB taxonomy): domain Bacteria; phylum Bacteroidota; class Bacteroidia; order Flavobacteriales; family Flavobacteriaceae; genus Olleya. The sequence continues at coordinate 391,992 of CANNFD010000002.1, forward strand.
ATTAAACCACCCCTTGCGCTAACATAGCATCTGCTACTTTTACAAAGCCGGCTATATTTGCACCTTTTACATAATCTATAGTTCCATCATCTTGTGTACCATATTCCACACAAGAAGTATGAATATCATCCATTATTTGTTGTAATTTGGCATCTACCTCTTCTCTAGTCCAATTATATCGTAAAGAGTTTTGACTCATTTCTAATCCTGATGTTGCTACACCTCCTGCATTAGATGCTTTTCCTGGAGCGAATAACACTTTAGCGTTTTGAAATACTTCAATTGCATCTGGTGTTGTGGGCATATTTGCACCTTCTGCTACAACAATAACGTTGTTTTTTACTAGTATTTCAGCTTCAGATTTATCTAATTCGTTTTGTGTTGCACATGGCATTGCTATATCACAGTTGACACCCCAAGGTCTTTCTCCTGCATGAAAAGTTGCAGATGTATACTTTTTGGTATAAGTACTTATTCTATCTCTTTTAACATTTTTTATTTCCATAATAAATGCTAATTTCTCTGCATCAATTCCGTCTTTATCATGAATATACCCAGATGAATCTGACATGGTTAAAACTTTACCACCTAATTCCGTTGCTTTTTCGCAAGCATATTGTGCTACATTACCAGAACCAGATATAACAACAGTTTTATTTTTAAAAGAATCGTTTATTTTTTCTAACATATATTTTGCAAAATAAACTGTACCATAGCCTGTTGCTTCAGGTCTTATTAAAGACCCTCCATAGGACAATCCTTTTCCTGTTAGCACACCGGTAAACTCATTTTTTATACGTTTATATTGACCAAATAAATAGCCAACTTCACGCCCACCAACACCAATATCGCCTGCTGGCACATCTGTATTTGGTCCAATGTGCCTAAATAATTCTGTCATAAAAGATTGACAAAAACGCATCACTTCGTTGTCACTTTTTCCTTTTGGATCAAAATCACTCCCTCCTTTTCCTCCTCCCATTGGAAGGGTTGTTAGAGAGTTTTTAAACACTTGTTCAAAACCTAAAAATTTTAAAATACTAAGGTTTACGGAAGGGTGAAAGCGCAACCCTCCTTTATATGGCCCAATAGCAGAGTTAAACTCAACCCTAAATGCCCTATTTACTTGAGTTAATCCTTTATCATCAATCCAAGGAACTCTAAAAATTATTGCGCGTTCCGGCTCCACCATTCGCTCCAATAACATCTTGCCTTTATATTTTGGATTTTCTTCTATAAAAGGGATAACTGTTTCTGCTACTTCATGTACAGCTTGTAAAAATTCAGGTTCATTCCCGTTTTTTTGTTTTACTAAATCTAAAAAGGCTTCTATTTTAGCTTTCATTATAAAAAAATTAAGATTGTGATGTATAATCAATAAAAATATGAAACTATGATTGATTATCTTTAAACTGACCTCTTTTTTTTTTATTTTCGCAATTGAAACCGTTATTAACTAACCGAATATAAAAATAAACTCTACGTTTTATCTGCATAATTTGTATGTTAGTCGTGATTTTATATATTTGTTAAATAAATAGCCTCTAAAAACAAAGCCTTATTATGCTTAACCCTAAACAATTAATACTAGCTATGCTTATTTTATTAAGCTCTAGTAATGCATTTTCTCAGTTAGGCTTCTCACATGAAATCGGAGTAATTACAGGACCTGTAGCTTTTAAATCTGACTTTGGAGAGCGTTTTGATTTTGAAACAAACTCTGGAAACACCGGTTTTGGTATTGGTTTAGTACACTACATTAATTTTGCTTATCAAGCAGACTGTAATTGCTACACCACTGATAATTATTTTAACGACCACTTTAAATTACGTACAGAACTTTCTTTTAATAAAACTAAATTATCTCATTACGGAGAATGGGTTAAAGACTCTAGAACTAGTCCTGAAGCAGATAAATTAAGAGCACATACAGGAGAGGCTAACAATTTAGACATCGGAATGCAATTAGAGTATTTCCCGTTAAGTATTAGATCTTTCCAAGCTTTTGGATACAAATTTGCACCATTTATAAGTCTAGGCGCACATTATGTGTCTTTTAATCCAAAAACATATACTGACTACAATAATGGTACTAATGATGTTGGTAATATTTTAGATAGTAATAATTTTTATGCTGGTTGGGAACCTGGCTCTGTTAATCCAGACTCTGGCTCTACTTGGTCTGTAGTATCAAGTATTGGTGTTAGATATAAACTAACAACAATATCCGATTTAATGCTTGACCTTAGAGGTCAATATTATTTTAGTGACTGGGTTGATGGTTTAGATCACCAATTACAGTCAAATAAATATAACGATTGGTTAGTTTGGTTAAATGTAGGTTACATTTATTATCTAGATTAATTTTTAAAATTATAAAACAAAAAAGCTCAAGTTTTAAAACTTGAGCTTTTTTGTTTTCTTTACTTTTTTAATTTATCGCAAAGCTTGTTTTAAATCGTTAATTAAATCTGCTTCGTCTTCTATACCAACACTTAACCTAATCATACTGTCCACGACACCTATTTTTTCTCTTTCTGCTTTTGGTATGCTAGCATGTGTCATACTTGCAGGATGTCCACATAGTGACTCGACACCACCTAACGATTCGGCAAGTGTAAACACCTTAAGATTCTCCACAAATTTAATGGCTTCATTATAGTTATTACCTTTAGTTACAAAGCTAATCATACCTCCAAAGTCTTTCATTTGTGACTTAGCAATGTCATGATTTGGATGATTTTCAAAACCTGGCCAGTATACTTTTTCAACTTTAGGATGTGCATTTAAAAATTCGGCTACTGCCTTACCATTTTCACAATGACGTTGCATCCTAACATGCAATGTTTTGATACCTCTTAAAGCTAAAAAGGAATCTTGTGGCCCACAAATAGCGCCACTTGCATTTTGTATAAAGTATAATTTTTTAGCTAAATCTTTGTCTTTAACAATTAAAGCCCCCATTACCAAATCGCTATGTCCTCCAAGATATTTAGTAGCAGAATGCATAACAATATCTGCTCCAAGATCTAAGGGTTGTTGCAAATATGGCGTAGCAAACGTATTATCTACAGCCAATAACACTTTATGTTTTTTAGCTATTTTGGCGGTTGCTACAATATCAATAATATTCATCATGGGGTTGGTTGGTGTTTCTACCCAAATCAATTTTGTGTTTTTATTTACATAGTTTTCAATATTATCAGCATTACCCATACCAATAAAGTGAAACTTAATCCCAAAACCTTCAAAAATTTTAGTAAAAAGACGGTAGGTACCACCATATAAATCGTTAGTAGATATAACTTCGTCTCCAGGCTTTAACAACTTCATTACTGCATCAATAGCTGCTAATCCAGAACCAAATGCTAAACCAAACTCACCGTTCTCTAAACTTGCAAACGCATTTTCTAACGCTTGACGGGTAGGGTTGTGTGACCTAGAATACTCAAACCCTTTATGTCCTCCAGGTGTGGATTGTGCATAAGTAGACGTTTGGTATATTGGTGGCATTACAGCACCATATGCAGGATCCGGTTTTTGACCACCATGTATTGTTTTTGTATTAAATTTCATGAAGAAAATTTTTGTTAACAATAAAAATAGTTTTTAATTCGCTGTATTCAAACTAGAACAATATCTTTAGTCTATGTTTAACACTTTATCAAAATCTAAATTAGCAGTTTTTGCTTTATTTACTTGTTTTTTAATGACTGTGTCTTGTCAGAAAGACAAAGTATTAACGTTTTCTGAAATACAAGTTTCAAAAGAAAAAGAAACCTTTGTAGAAGTTATTATACCAAAAGCAAATGGTAAGTCTACAACTGCTGAAAACATAAACAAGACATTATTAAGTTTTGCTTGCGATATTTTAAATATTGATAGTAGTAAAAATAAAAAAGAAACGCTTGACCAAAGTATAGACGCCTTTAATACAGCTTACATCAATTTTAATGAAACTTTACTGGAAGAATTTGATAATAAATTCCCAAGATGGGAAGCAATTATAGACGGGGAGGTATCTTACCAAAACGAAGTAATGGTAAGTATAGCCATGAACGGTAGTATTAACACAGGCGCACCAAGCAGCAACTTAAAATTTAAGTTTTTTAATTTTGATATAGCAAACGGAAAATCTCTATCCACTAAAGATTTAATTAATGACATGGATGCTTTTAAAGCTATAGTTAAAAAGTATTATGATAAAGAGTTACTGACCACTTACACAAGCTTAAACGACAATAATAACAATTTTAAATTACCAGAAACTATTGGTTTTAACGACGATGGTGTTATTATCATATACGACAACTTCGAGCTAGGTAACATTACCACACAGCTAATAGAATTTACAATACCTTTTACAGTAGTTGACCAATACCTAAATTACTAAACGTACTTTTTTAGCGCTAAAATATATCCTAAATGGATCCCTTCATGGAAGTTATTAAACTCAATAGCGTCCTCCACACTAGTTAATGTACTTTTAGTAGACACAGTATATTCTTGGTACGATTTAAACACCCCTTTTTTATAATCTTCCTCAGTTTTGTTAATAGTCGTAAATAACAAATCTTTAATTTCATCAACTTCAGCTTGACTAGCATCACCTTCAGTTTTGGTTCCTTTTTTATAAGCTTCAACTAAACTATCACTAACAGCCATAGGCAATCCTGATAGTTTATAAACCAATAATTGCTGAGTTACAACAGTGTGTGCAACATTCCAAAAAATATTATTACTAAACCCTTCAGGCACTTTATTTAATTGCTCTAAGGTAAAACCCTCTAAAAATTGTTTAAAAATAGCTCTGTTTTTTAGTGTGATGTCAAAAGTAAATTTCATGTTTTGTGTATTTTTTTTCAAGTAACTAAATTAAAAAAAACAAAACTAATTAAGTATAAATTTTAAGGGCTTTTCAAAAATTTTATTCTTTAATATAACGCTTTCGCGGAAGCTCCGCCTTGCCAAGGTTAGTTTTAGTAAAAAAAGGAAGTAGTATTTATTAAAAAAAACGAACTTAGCAAAAAATTTTACGGATGAAAAAAGTATACTACTTAAAAACCTGTAACACTTGTTTACGTATTTTAAAAGACTTTAATCTATCACCAGATTTCGAGTTACAAGACATAAAAGCAAATCCACTAACTGTAAAGCAAGTGGAAGAGTTAGCAGCATTATCAGGTAGTTACGAGTCCCTATTTAGCAGACGCGCTAAACTTTATAAAGAGATGGGGTTAAAAGACCAAACCCTAACCGAAAAAGATTACAAACATTACCTTTTAGAGCATTACACATTTTTAAGCAGACCAGTTGTGGTTATTAACGACTCTATATTTATCGGAAACTCTAAAAAAACTACAGAATCCACAAAACTAGCACTTAATGAAAACTAGATATTGGGCATTATTAGCAGCTTTTATGGTGCAAGTCCTATATGGCTTAAACTACACCTTTGCTAAAGACGTTATGGTTGGAGGGTTTATAAAACCTTTTGGTTTTATAGCACTTCGTGTTGGTGGAGCAGCACTTTTATTTTGGGTTTTTAGCTTTTTAGGACCAAAAGAAAAAATAGAGAAAAAAGATTTTTTAACATTAATCTATGCTGCCTTTTTTGGTGTAGCAACAAATATGTTATTATTTTTTAAAGGATTAGAACTAACAACTCCTATCCATGCTTCTGTAATAATGATTATTACACCTATTATTGTATTATTACTATCTTCTTTCTACTTAGAAGAAAAAATTACAAAAATCAAAATTTTAGGTGTTATTTTTGGATTTGCAGGTGCTGCAATTTTAACAGTTTATGGCAAATCTGCAAGTCCTGGAGACAATGTGTTTTTAGGTAATATCATGATTTTGCTTAATGCAGCCTCATATAGTATATATATAATAATTATTAAAAAATTAACCTACCGTTATCATCCCTTTACGTTTATAAAGTGGTTGTTTTTAATAGGGTTCTTTATGGTTTTACCGTTTGGTTATAATGATATTTTAGCGATTAACATAGCAACTTTTTCGCCATACATATGGTTTTCAGTTGTATTTGTAATAGTAGGCGCAACATTTGGCACTTATTTACTTAACCCTTTAGCATTAAGACACCTAAAAGCATCAACAGTTACTGTATTTATATATCTACAACCATTAATAGCAGGTATTTATGCAGTAATAGCAGGTAGTGATGCTGTAACAATAGTAAAACTATCAGCATCATCGTTAATATTCTTTGGGGTGTATTTGGTAACTAAAAAGCCTAAAGTGTTAAATCCTTAGGTAAACGTCCGTGACTACGCATATCCTCTTTAGTTAATGCTTTATAAGCTTCCGTTTTTGGAAAACTAGCAGTTAATTTTAGTAAGTCTTCTGGTAATCCAGTAAGCTTTCTAGTTTTAAGATCAATCCATGCACCTACAATTTCGCAAAACGCTAAATTTTGACCTTTACTATTATAAAAGTTATGATCAAATTTAAAAAACATTCCATCTTCGCTTAAGCCAGACACTTCTATGCTAACAGTTATTGGTTGCCCTAAAAAAGCTTCCTTAAAATAATGTACGTGCTCATGGAATACTACGGGTCCAATACCTGCTTTACTTAATTCCATTAAAGAAAAACCATGTTCTTGTAAAAAAGCAGTCCTAGTATGAGACATAAAATTAATGTAAGCCGAGTTGGCTAAATGTCTGTTAGCATCAATATCACTCCATCTAATTTCAAAATCTTTTTTATACATAGTTTCTTGTTTTTATTATTTCAAAATTACAATAATTTACTGTGCATGCATAATAAATTTTTGATTTCTTAACCGTTAACATTTTACTTACCTTTGTAGCAATTAATTAGTGTGTATATGATTTATTCGATGACAGGTTATGGCAAATCTGTATTACAATTGCCAACAAAAAAGATAACTATAGAGCTAAAATCGCTTAACAGTAAAAACCTAGATCTGAATGCGCGCATGCCTTCAATTTACAGAGAAAAAGAGCTGGACTTACGTAAGTTAATTGCTAAACAGTTAGAACGCGGTAAAGTAGATTTTTCTATTTACGTTGAAACCACTGCGGACGATACCTCTACACAAATAAACGCACCTGTTGTAAAACAATATATGCAACAGCTTAAAGCGGTATATAATGATGGAAACGATATCGAGCTTTTAAAAATGGCTGTCCGTTTTCCGGATGCTTTAAATACTGTTAGAGAAGAAATTGATAATACTGAGTGGAAACAAATTGAAGCAGAAATAAAAACAGCTTTAGATAGTTTAAAAGACTATAGGTTAAACGAAGGGAAGGTATTAGAACAAGATTTTAACGATCGTATTAAAAACATAGCAGATTTACTAGAACAAGTTATTGCAATGGATCCTGAGCGTGTTGAAGGTGTGAGAGAGCGCTTACGTAAAGGAGTTGAAGAGCTTAAAGAAAAATACGACGAAAATCGTTTTGAACAAGAACTGGTCTACTACATCGAAAAATTTGATATTACAGAAGAAAAAGTACGTTTAAATAATCATTTAAATTACTTTATCGAAAGCATAAACAGTAAAGATTCTAATGGAAAAAAACTAGGTTTTATCGCTCAAGAAATTGGTCGTGAAGTTAATACCATTGGATCAAAAAGTAATTACGCACCAATGCAACAATTGGTCGTACAAATGAAGGACGAATTAGAAAAAATTAAGGAACAATTATTAAACGTCCTTTAAAAACCAGTACATTGACTAAACACACCAAAAAACAAGGTAAACTAATTGTATTTTCTGCACCATCAGGGTCAGGGAAAACAACCATTGTAAGACATTTACTTAATCAAGAACATTTAAATTTAGCCTTTTCTATCTCTGCTACTTCTAGAGAAAAACGCGGTACGGAAGAGCATGCCAAGGATTATTATTTTTTATCTGCTAAAGATTTTAAACAGCACATAAAAAATGACGATTTTTTAGAATGGGAAGAAGTTTACAGAGATAATTTTTACGGAACTTTAAAAACTGAAGTCGAGCGTATTTGGGCATTAGGCAAAAATGTAATTTTTGATATTGATGTCTCTGGAGGATTACGTATTAAACGAAAATTTCCTGAAGAAACCATCGCTATTTTTGTAAAGCCTCCAAGTATTGACGAGCTTAAAATAAGATTAAAAAAACGCAAAACAGAAAGCGAAGACAAAATAAACATGCGCATATCTAAAGCAAGTGCAGAGCTTGCTACTGCGCCTTTATTTGATGTGATTATTGAAAATGATAATCTTGAAAACGCGTTGAGTGAAGCAGAACAATTAGTTAGCGATTTTATAAACAAATAATTTAAAGCCTTCTTTTTAAGGAAAATTTAGACAGGTATGAAAATAGGCTTATACTTTGGATCCTTTAACCCAATACACATAGGGCATTTAATAATTGCTAATCAATTGGTAGAAAATAGTGATTTGGATCAAATTTGGTTTGTGGTAACACCACATAATCCTTTTAAAAAGAAAAGCTCACTATTAGATAATTACCACCGACTAGAAATGGTGTATCTAGCTACCAAAGACTACGATACCCTTAAAGAATGTGATATCGAGTTTAACTTACCTCAACCCAATTACACAGTCAATACCTTAGCCTATTTAACCGAGAAATATCCAACTAAAGATTTTTCGTTAATTATGGGAGAAGACAATTTAAAAAGCTTCCATAAATGGAAAAACTATCAGGTCATCTTAGATAACCATCACATATATGTCTATCCTAGGATAAGTGATGGCACAGTGGAAACCCAATTTGACAAGCATCCTAAAATACACCATGTTGAAGCGCCAATAATGGAAATATCCTCAACATTAATACGTAATAGTATTAAAGCAGGTAAAAACATTAAACCTTTATTACCAGAACATGTTTGGACGTATTTGGATGATATGGGTTTTTATCGATAACCAAGTCTATATTTAAATCTTAGCAATAGTTAAAAGTGTAATAAACTATCTTGAATAATGAAATTAGACAAAAAAAACCATTGGGAAACAGTTTATCAAACTAAAACCCCGGAACAAGTTAGCTGGACGCAAGACACTCCAAAAACGTCACTTGATTTTATACAATCTTTTGGTCTTAACAAAACTGCTAAAATAATTGATATTGGTGGTGGCGATAGTAAGCTAGTAGATTACTTACTTGATAACGGATATAAAAATATTACAGTGCTTGATATATCTGCTAAAGCACTAGAAAAAGCTAAACTAAGACTTGGTGATAAGGCAAACACTGTAAATTGGATTGTAAGTGATGTTTTAGATTTTAAACCAAATACCACCTATGATGTATGGCATGACAGAGCAGCTTTTCATTTTCTTACAACGCCTGAAGACATCAAAAAATATATAAGTATTACAACAGAGGTTGTAACTGGATATTTAACCATTGGAACGTTTTCTGAAAATGGACCAAAAAAATGTAGCGGACTAGAAATTACACAATACAATCAAAACCAATTGACAGTAGAATTAAAAGCTGGTTTTGAAAAAATTAAATGCATTACAGAGGACCACTTAACACCGTTTGATACAACACAAAATTTTTTATTTTGTAGTTTTAAAAAAATTATCTAAACTTAAGCTACTTGATGTCATTTTTTAATAGCTAAACAAGTTCCTAATTTTATTACTTAAATTTATATAACATCTTAAAAATATACTCATAATATAGATTAATAAAAAAAAACGCCAACTATTAAGTTGGCGTTTTATATGTAATATAGTACTTGATTTTACTTCTCACTTCCGCCACCATCTATTTCACAATCAGACAATACTCCCTCAACAAACATTGCCCAATTATTACCATCAAAATCCGCTCCTTCTGCCCAAGCAGTTTCTCCTCCAGTAGGTCCATTAACTTCTGCATGAGCAGCAAAACAATAGTTTTCAGATAATACAGAAGCATCAATATAATAACTAACCGTAGTAACATCTTGGTTATGCGTTGTAGAATGCTCAAAATGTCCAACTTTTGGATTACCAGAGCCAGTTGTTGGAATACTTTTATCTTCACAGTTTCCAATACTTAAATGCGTCGCTTGGATAGACCAATCTGAATTAGTTGTGTAAGTAATAATTAAATCCTGTCCATCTAAATCTACAGATACTGTCCCTGCAATATAGTTTTGTCCAGCAATTAAGTTAGTTGTCATACATGGATCATCGTAGGACGCTCTATAGTTAGACATGGAATCATTTCCTGAAGAAACCCTGAAATTAGGATTTGATGTTTCTAAACTATTAATAGTATTAGTTTCTACCTGCTCATTTTCACAACTAGTTGTAAACATCAAAGTAAGTAAGACAAAGGAGATTAGGGATACATTTTTCATAATAAATAAATTAGTAGGTTAATAATTACCAATGTATTGATTATCCGACATATAACACTATTTAATCGACGTAATACATAAAAATTTATAATTACAGAGAAAAATACTACAAAAAAAACTCAGTTAAATATTAATTTAACTGAGTATTGAATAATAAAATATTTTATTTAATCTAAAGCAGGAATACGTAATACTTGTCCAGGGTAAATTTTATCTGGATCTGTTAACATCGGTTTGTTAGCTTCAAAAATGACAGGATATTTCATGGCATTTCCATAAAATTGTTTTGCAATTTTACCTAAAGTATCACCACTTGCTACTGTATGGAATTGTGCTTCTGGCACAACCACCTCAGCTTCAGCAACCGTCATTTTATCATCTACTGTAGCAATACCTTCGCTGTTACCAACTAATAGTATCATTTTTTCTTTTGTAGCTTGATCTGCTGCTTCACCAGTAATGGTTGCTGCATCATCATCAATAAAAATGCTTAAGCCTTCTACTTTTAAATCTAAATCTCTTGCAGTCTCTTCTAATTTTCTAGCTGCTAATGTTTCCATTTTAACCTCTGCTGCTGCTGCTTCTGCTGCTTCCTCTTTATCTGTTTTTCCTATTCCAAAAACTTTTGCGCCTGCATTTTTAATAAATGAAAATAATCCCATAATGTGTTTGTTCTTTTAAGTGTTATTTAATAATTATAAAGTTAAAAAATTAGTTACTCAACTGCAACTTATGTTAACAACTCTTATGCTAAGTCTTTGTTAAAACAACGATTACAAGTATCAATTCTTATTATAAAGTGATTACGCTAGATATACATGTGGTAAAAAAAAGGGTGACAAAAAACAAAAAACCGTCCAAAGCTTTTGCTTTAAACGATTTTTAAACTAACTAAATGACTAATTCAATATATTATGCTCTAGAGTTTTCTCTAGGATTATCTTGTTTTTTGGTGTGTTGTACACGCTTTTTAAGACCTGATGTTTTAGACTTATTTAACTCTGTACCAACTTTTAAATACTCAATATAACCTCTACCTGTAAACTCGTAAACGGTTCCAGAACTTGGGTGATATAACTCTACACGTTGGTCGTTAATGATACTTAATTCAAACTGCTCGTTATCAAAATAATCGTAATCTAAAACCAGCGTTTTTAAGTACATATTACCATTAATGTTACCTACGTTATAAAATCCTGAGTAATCCCAATATATATTGTTTGGATTAATTCCGTTTGGATCCTGACTACTTCTAAACGAGTTGTCGTTTCCGCCAGATAAAAACTGTAAATAGTTTTCGTTATCAAACTCATTTAAAGCACCGTAATTACTAGTATATGTTTTTTCCCAAGCTTCATACTCTTGTAAAAAATATTGTAAGTTGTCATAAAACACATAATCATAATCAAATGTGCTACGTTGGTATCCGTGTAAAAAGTACGAGGTGTCTGTAAATGGGTTATACAACTCTATAGTATTATTATCTATTTGATACACATCAAAGCTATCGTAACCATCAATATCATGGTCTACATCTAATATCATATTATACGCATTATAATATCCAATCGGGATACCAAATCCATTACCTTGGTCACCAATACCAACTAAATTATTATTAGCGTACAGCGTACCGTTTCTAAAAGAAACTGTAAATGCTATTTGCAAAAAAGGTGACTCGCCATAACCTATAGTTTCATCTACCGCTACATACCATAACTCATGCGAGTTAAGCACTTGATTAATGCTAAGTGGTACTGGTTGATTATTATAACCATTATAATCGTCTACGACTACCTCTGTATAACAAGAGGTAAATAATGTTGCCATTAAAGCAAAACCTGTAAGTAGTTTTATTGTTTTCATAATCTGTCGTTTTAAGGATTGATATTTAACTGTTTCCAAAAGTTGTGCCACAAATGATAATGATTGATTAACAGTTTAAAATAAAGAACTAAAATTTTATGTATTTTTGATATAGAATTTAATCCCTTAGTATGAGTCAACAATTAAAATATGCTGTTTTTGGATCCGGAAGTTGGGCAACTGCAATTGTAAAAATGCTTTGCGAAAACCTGGAAGAAGTAGGATGGTACATGCGTAGTGTTTACACCAAGGAGCATTTATTAAAAGAACAACACAACCCAAGTTACTTAAGCTCGGTCGAGTTTCATTTAGAGCAATTAAAACTAAGTAATGATATTAACGAGATGGCTAACTATGCAGATGTACTAATTTTTGTAGTACCATCCGCATTTATCCATTCTGAACTAGAAAAACTAACCGTAGACATTACCAATAAGACAGTAGTATCTGCAGTAAAAGGTATTATTCCAGAAACAGGAAAACTATTAGGAGAGCATTTTCATGATAACTATAACATCCCGTTTGAAAACATTGGTGTTATTGCAGGACCATGTCACGCAGAAGAGGTGGCTTTAGAGCGTTTATCTTACCTAACCATATCTTGTGCAGATCAAGACAAAGCGCAAGCCATAGCAGATGTATTATCAAGCGACTATATTAAAACAAAAATCAGTGACGACGTTATAGGCACAGAATACGCAGTAATGCTTAAAAACATTTATGCAATTGCAGCAGGAATAGCACACGGTTTAGGCTATGGAGACAACTTCCAGAGTGTATTAATGAGTAACGCCATACGCGAAATGAAGCGTTTTATCAAAAAAATGCATAAAATGAAACGTAACATAAACAACTCGGCTTACTTAGGCGATTTATTAGTTACAGGCTACTCCACATTTTCTAGAAACCGCATGTTTGGAAACATGATTGGTAAAGGCTACACCGTAAAATCTGCACAAATGGAAATGAGTATGGTCGCAGAAGGCTACTACGCTACAAAAAGTGCACATTTACTAAACGAAAAAAATAAAAAGAAAACAAACCTTCCAATAATAGATGCAGTTTACGCAGTGTTGTATGAAGGAAAAGACGCTAAAAAAGTATTTAAAAAACTAACAGATAAGTTAGATTAAAACAGTAGTTTTTTAATATTATTTGGGCGTCACCACAAGGGTCGCGCTTTCCGTTATATCTTTTTTTGCCATTTATGGCAGCAAAAAAAGGATGCCACATCAATCGCTAACGCACCTATTTGCCAAGGTTATTTTTAAACTAAAACAAATTGATTTATAAAAAGAATCCTGCCTAGGCAGGATTCTTTTTATTTTACCAAAACACCTTTAACATCCATTAAAGGTATTGCCTGTAAAGCCTTTAAATTAATAGTGTTTTTTCTAAAAGTATAGGTTTTATCAAACATCTGGTTACCTTCAAAAAAGGAAACTTTAAACTGGTTATTTAATGCAAATAAATCTTCCTGCATCAACTCTATCTTAGCATAGCTTTTTTTAGGTAGCTTATCCAATTTTTTTCTAAAAATAGAAGTCATTTTATCCTCAGAAAAACCACTAGTTACTATAAGTACCATTTCTAAATCAACCGCTTTGTCGTTAATTATGTACGCGTTCCAATCTTGAGTTTTATAAATATCATTATACTCGTTAACAATAGCTATATAAACATTTTCTACAGATGGTATTTGGATGTCTTTTTTCATATTGCAAAAATAGTAAACTATTCAAAATAAGAATTAGAATAGTTATTAGTAATTATTCCTTTTAAATTATAAACCACTAGATGCTTAAATAACTCGTCTTTTGGATATAACTCAAATAAATTATTTTTTTTAAAAACAAGTTTATCAATTCTTAAAAAATAAACATTTACAACAATCTCTAAATTAACTTCCTTTTTAATATCACCATTAGCTTGAGCTTGTTTAAGTAATTGCAGTACAATGTTATTAGCTAAATTTTCAATAAAATCATTAAAAAACAAAATGGCTTTAGGGTAATATTTTTCAAGTCCAAAAATAAAAGTAGGTTTAAAGTGCTTTAAGTACTCAAATCCTTTTTTATAAATTAATAGGACACACAAAATGGGATTGTTGCTATAATCTGCAACAATCCCATCTATGTCTTTTTTATATTGGTTTAATAAGTTTTCAAGACTAGCAGTAACTAGTTCTTCTTTATTATTAAAAAACGTATAAATTGTTTTTTTAGAAATCCCAAGCGTACTAGCCAAATCGTCTAAAGTCACATGCTTACTTCCTAACTGGGTAAACATTGTAGTAGAGCATTCCAGCAATTTAGCTTTAGTAATCATGCTAACAATCTATTATCTCCAACCACCACCTAGCGCTTCGTATAAATCTACAATAGACACTAATTGTTGTAACTTACTATTAATAATATTTAGCTCGGCATTTAATGCACTTTGTCTAGCAGTTAATAAGTCTAAATAAGTAGCGTAACCGTTTTTAAGTAACTCTTCAGAGTTTGCTTCGGCAGTACGTAATGCTTCGACTTCATTTTTTCTAAACTCAAATTTTTCAGTTTCAGATTGATAAGAAAACAAAGCATTTGAGACTTCGTTACCAGCAATTAAAAGCGTCTTTTTAAACATTAATAACGCTTGTTCTTGTTGTGCAATCGCAACCTCCCTTTGTGTTTTAAGCTTTCGCTTATTTAGTAAAGGTTGTGTTAAACCACCAATGATATTTGCAAATAATGAGTTAGCACTAAATAAATTGTCTAGTTCTAAGCTTTGTAAACCTCCAGAAGCAGTTAATGTTAACGATGGGTATAAATTGCTTTTAGCCACATTTGTTAACTCAAAAGACCTAATCAGATTATACTCTGCAGACATTACATCCGGTCTATTACTTAGTAATGTTGCTGGTACACCAAGCTTAATATCCTGTTCTAATTTTTGGATATCTAGGCTGCTTCTTTCAAAGTGTTGTGGCGATTTACCTAACAGTATACTTAAAGTGTTTTCAGTTTTATAAATAGCAGTTTTAATATCTACTTCCAATGCTTTAGCACTATTATATTGTGCTATGTTTTGGTCTACAGCAACTTGTGTGACTTGACCTGCATCTTTTAAAGCTTTTATGGTCTGCACACTACTTTCTCTAGTAGCAATAGTTTGCTTAGTAACTTCTAACTGCGCATCCAAAGCCAATAAATTATAATAGGTATTTGCAATACTAGAAATCAACTGTGTTTTTACTGCTTGATGACCTGCGACACTTTGCAAATAAGCTGCTTGTGTTGCTCTTTTATTGCTTCTAATTTTACCCCAAATATCGGCTTCCCAAGATAGGTTTGCAGAAACATCAAATTGATCTGTAGATCTGTCTGATAAAAATGCTCCAAATTGAGTGTTTTTAGACAACTCTTGGTGTGTCCAATTAGCACCAACATTTACAGATGGTAAATATCCTGCTTTACCTTGTTTAGCATAAGCTTGTGCTGCAACCATTTGTTGGATTGCAATACGTACGTCCATGTTATTTTGCAAACCTTCCTCTATATACTGTTTAAGATATTGGTCTGTAAATAATGTTTTCCAAGAGACATCTGCAATAGACACACTATCTGTTGGTAAATTATCTGTTCTGTAAAGCGCATCCTCTATTGGTAATTCTGGTCTTACATAATCTTGTGCTACAAAACAACTTTGTAATGTTAATGCAACGACTAGCAATACTGCTCCTTTACTAAAATTTTTATGTATTATATTAACTTTCATTGTTTTAATCTTCAATAGTTTGTACTGCTGGTTTAATAGAAACTTTTTCTTGTAACCACTGAAATAATATAAATAGAATAGGAATTACAAAGACCCCTAAGATCGTACCTATTAACATACCTCCTACTGCACCCGTACCAATCGAGTTGTTACCTTCTGCACCAACACCTTTAGCTAATACTAATGGCATTAATCCTAAAATAAAGGCAAACGATGTCATTAAAATTGGACGCAATCTTGATTTTGCACCAAGAATAGCTGCATCTACTATACTGTCTCCGTTTTTACGTCTTTGCAGCGCAAACTCTACAATAAGAATGGCATTTTTTGCGAGCAGTCCAATAAGCATTATTAAGGCTATTTGGAAGTAAATATTATTTTCTAGTCCAAAAAACTTAGTACTAATATAGGCTCCAAATACACCAAACGGAATTGAAAGTACTACTGCAAATGGTAATAAATAACTCTCGTATTGTGCGCTTAATAAAAAGTAAACAAATAAGATACTTAATGCAAAAATAAAGGCTGTTTGATTACCGGCATTAACCTCTTCTCTTGTTAAACCTGAATAAGCTACGGTATAGTTACTTGGTAGTTTTGCAACTTCTTCCTCAATAACTCTAATAGCATCACCTGTACTGTATCCATCGTTAGTAGCACCAGTTATTGATGTAGAGTTAAATAAGTTAAAACGCGTTACCGATTGTGGTCCATATACACGTTTTAATTTTACAAACTGTGTAATTGGAGTCATCTCTCCAGAGTCTGTACGTACATACATGCTATTTAAAGCGTTTACATCTGCCCTGTCATTTGGTAACGCTTGAATGTATACTCTAAACTGTTTTCCAAATTTAGAAAAGTCCGATGCATAAATCCCACCGATATACCCCTGTAAAGTTGAGAATATGCTGTTAATTGGCACACCTTTTTCTTTAGCTAATGGTACATTTACATCCATTTCGTATTGAGGATACGCTGTATTAAATGATGATTGCGCATATTTAATTTCTGGATGAGCCATTAACGCCATCGCAAATTCTTTATTTACTTTATCTAAATCTGTAAACTCTCCTCCAAACTTATCTAATAAATTTACTTCAAAACCTGACGAGTTTCCAAATCCACGAATACTAGGTGGTGAAAAGAAAATAATTTTAGCCTCAGGTATTGTTGCTGCAATTCCAAACAATTTACCTGTAATAGCATTAGCAGATAATGATGGATCTTCACGTTCTCCCCAATCTTTTAATTTAATAATTCCAAATCCGTAGTTAGAACCTGCACCACTAATTAAACTTCGTCCTTTAATGAAGTTTATACCAACAACACCTTCTAAACCTTTCATTTTAGTATATAAATCCTTAGCTACAGCATCTGTTCTATCTAAAGAAGCACCAGCAGGTAATTCGATATTTGCAAAAATAATCCCTCTATCTTCATTTGGAACAAATCCTGTTGGTGTTGTTTTAGATGCCCAAAAAATACCAACTATTGCTAAAATTAATAATAAGGCAGAAATCCATTTCTTTTTATATAAAAATTGTAATGACTTACCATATCGCTCAACAGTCGCATTAAACCCTCTATTAAATACAGTGAAAAAACGCTTTAAAGGCCCTTTACCTTTTAATTCTTCATCGTCTTTATGATTTTTTAATAATAAAGCACATAAAGCTGGACTTAATGTTAATGCATTTACTGCCGAAATAAGAATAGCAATAATTAATGTTACTCCAAATTGCTCGTAAAAGACTCCTGTTGGACCTTTTATAAAAGTTACTGGTATAAATACTGCAGCCATTACTAATGTAATAGATATGATGGCTCCAGAAATTTCGTTCATAGCTGTTATTGTTGCTGTTTTTGCGTCTTTTTCGCCTTCATCCATTTTGGCATGGACCGCTTCAACAACTACAATAGCATCATCCACTACAATACCAATAGCAAGTACTAGTGCAAATAGCGTTAATAGGTTTATAGAATAACCAAAAACACTAAGAAAAAAGAAAGTACCTATTATCGAAACCGGAACTGCTATTGCAGGAATTAAAGTAGATCGAAAATCTTGCAAGAAGATAAATACTACTAAAAACACTAAGAAAAAAGCTTCTAATAATGTTGTGATTACTTTTTGTATTGAAGCATTTAAAAACAAACTTGTATCATAAGGTACAAAAATGTTTAATCCATCAGGAAGGTCTTTTATTACTATTTCTAATTCAGTTTTAATATTTTCTATAATCTCACGTGCGTTAGATCCTTTAGTTTGGAACACCCCCATAAAAACTGCTGGATGACCTAAACTCATAGCATTAGAGGAGTAGGACTGGGCATCCAACTCGATAGTTGCTACATCGTTTAAACGTAAAAACTCTCCGTTACCTAAAGCTTTTATTACAATATCACCATATTGTTTCTCTTCCTTAAAACGTCCACTATAGGTTAAAGTATAAGTAAATGCTTCTCCATTATTTTCACCCAATGACCCAGCTGCTGCTTCTAAGTTTTGTTCTTTTAAAGCTGCTGCTATATCTGATGGTATTAACTTATATGCTGCTAATTTTTCTGGTTTTAACCAAATACGCATTGCATAGTCTTGTTGAGAGAATACACTAACATCTCCAACACCACTAATACGTTGCATTGCAGGAATAACGTTTATTTTTAAGTAATTCTGTATAAATGTTGCGTCATAATCGTCATTATCAGAATACATTGACAAGAACATTAATGCACTTGTTTCTTGCTTTTGAGTAGTAACACCTGTTTGCACTACCTCTTGAGGAAGTAATGGTGTTGCTCTAGACACACGATTTTGCACGTTAACCGCTGCAATATCCGCATCCATTTCCTGATTAAAATATACCGTAATCTCTGCTGTACCATTGTTAGATGCTGTAGATGTTATATATGACATCCCTTCTACACCATTAATTTGCTCTTCTATTGGTACAATTACACTTTGTAGTACTGTTTCTGCGTTGGCTCCTGGATATGCTGCAATCACTTTAATTGTTGGTGGTGCAATATCTGGATACTCTTCAATAGGTAAACTAGTTATACTTATAGCTCCTAATACAACTATAATTATAGATATTACCGTTGAAAGTACTGGTCTTTCAATAAATGTTTTTAACATGATCTATGTCTTTCTAGTTTTTAAATAATGTTGCAATAGGCTTAATTACCTCTTCAAAATCGGTTTCCTTAGGTGAGATTTCCATACCGTCTCTTAGTTTTCCAACTCCAGAAACAACTATAGTGTCTTTTGGAGCTATCCCTGCTTCAATAGCATATAAATTACCTACTGTTGCCTTTACTTTAACAATTGAAGTTTTTATTTTGTTACCCTCACCCAATTTAAATATCATGATGTTTCCTTGTTGCTCATAAGTTGCTTGTTGCGGAACAACAATTGCATTTTCATAAACAGTAGGAATTTTAATGGTTCCACTATTACCATTTGTTAATAGTTGGTTTGGGTTATCAAAAACAGCTCTTAAGCTAACTGTACCTGTGTTTTTGTTCACTTGCCCTGTACTAGTTTCGATTTTTCCTTTTTCAGAATAAGTACTCCCGTTTGCAAGAACTAAATCGATTGCAGAATAATTAGCTAGTTTTTCTTTTAAGTTTTTACCTTCAGCATTTTGCAAAAAGTCTAAATACTGAGCTTCGTTTAAACTAAAAAAAGCATACACTTTACTAATATCACTAACGGTTGTTAGTGCGGTTGGATCTGCTGGGCTAACCAATGCACCTTCTCTAAAATTAATAGCCCCAACATAACCATCTACTGGGCTTTTAATTGTACCGTATCCAATATTAGCAGAAATACTACTATAATTGGCCTTAGCTTGCGCTAAATTAGCCTTAGCAGTTTCTAATTGTACTGGACTAATAATGTTTTTTTGGACTAATGGCAATAATTTATTTACCTCAACCTGTGCTACATTAACACGTGCTTTAGCTGCACCTGCATCTTGATTTAAAGACTGAGTTTCTAATCTAAATAAGACTTGACCTTTACGGACTTTTTGTCCCTCGTCGACCAATACTTTTTGGATGTAACCAGATGTTTTAGCTCTTACCTCACTATTTATTACCCCTTCTATATTTGTTGGGTAATTTTGATAACCTGTTACAGTTTTAGCTTGTAATTGAGTTACAGGGTATGGTGCTGGTGGCGCTGGTGCTACAGCTTGACCTTCTTGCTTATTCCCACAGCTTAAAACGACTAAAAAAACGCTTAGCGTTAGTAATGTTAAAACTTTATTATGTCTCATTTTTATGTTAGTTTAGATATCGAATTGTTTGTCTATTATTTTTGCTCTTAACTCTTGAATAGAAGCAGATGCGCCTTCTATAAATTTGATATAGTCATTATGAAAATTTAAATCAAAAAGCTCTTCTTGATTGTCTATCTTATTGTTATTTGTGTGTTCTTTATAGTCTTTAATCTCTAAGTGAAGTGCTTTTACTTCTTTCCACTCTTCAATCATATTATCTATATGATTAATTATCATGTCTTTATTAATGATAAAATACTTTTTACGGTCTCCGGTTTTTGTAAAGTATACAATCTTGTTTAAGTCTTGTAAGTGGTTTAAATGCGTAGAAATAGTACTTTTGCTTGCACATAACAGACTAACCATATCTTCAAAAGTGCTTCCTTTTTTACCAGTTAAAATAATATAAGATAGTATACGAGCAGCTACTGGTGCTAGTTGCTCTCTTTTTTCAATATGAACTCCTAGTTTTTCTACTAGTGCCATTTTTTCTTTACAAATATCTTTCATCTTATAGGTTTCTAATTTTAGATAAGAATACATTTACTTACATAAAATTTGATGCAAATATAAATACAGGTTCGGAAAAAACCGAACTAACCGAAGTTAAAATGTTGTTAAATAAAAAAGCCGACTGTTAACAGTCGGCTTTGTAATATATTTTATTGCTTTTTTATAAGGCAGATTTAAATTGTTCTAAAAATCTAACATCGTTTTCGCTTAGTAATCTAATGTCGCTAATTTGATGTAATAACATTGCAATACGATCGATCCCTACACCAAAAGCAAACCCTGAATACTCGTTAGCATCAATACCACAATTGGTTAATACATTAGGGTCTACCATACCACAACCTCCAATTTCTAACCAACCGGTTCCTTTGGTAATTTTATGATCTGTTTCTGTTTCTAGCCCCCAGTACACATCTATTTCTGCACTTGGCTCTGTAAACGGAAAGTATGATGGACGTAGTCTAATTTTAGATTTACCAAACAGCTCTGTTGTAAAATATTGCAGCGTTTGCTTTAAGTCTGCAAAACTCACATCTTTATCTATATATAACCCTTCTACTTGATGGAAAAAACAGTGTGATCTTGACGAAATAGCTTCGTTACGATATACACGACCTGGTGATATTGTACGTATTGGCGGTTTATTGTTTTCCATATAACGAACTTGTACAGAACTTGTATGTGTACGTAATAAGATGTCTGGATTAGTTTGCACAAAAAACGTATCCTGCATGTCTCTTGCTGGGTGATATTCTGGCAAGTTAAGTGCTGTAAAGTTGTGCCAATCGTCCTCAATCTCTGGACCTTCGCTTACATTAAACCCAATATTAGAAAAGATATCTATAATTTGGTTTTTTACTATTGATATTGGATGACGTGACCCAATGTTTATTGGTTGACCTGGACGGGATAAATCACCACTTATTCCTGCGTCTTGTGTATTGTTTTCTAGCTCTTCTTTTAAAGCATTTACTTTATTTTGAGCTGTGTTTTTAAGGGTATTAATAGCTTGTCCGAATTCTTTTTTTTGATCGTTTGCTACGTTCTTGAACTCGGCAAAATAATCATTAAGCAATCCTTTTTTACCTAAATATTTGATACGAAATGCTTCAACCTCATCCTTGGTTTGTGCCTTAAATGCTTCAGCTTCTGCTATTAGTTCTTTTATTTTGTCTATCATGATCTTCTAAATGGTTGGCAAATTTATGAATTTTATCGTGATTTGCGTTAGCGATAGAGGCATTTGTTGAAGCTCTTTTATTTGCCAAAAGCAAATATAAAGCGACTGCCAAAAGCGCGACCCTTGTGGTAACGCCCAAAAGTTATTTAATATACTGGGTTTCTAGAAAGTAGTTAACGATTGCTTCTTTCATTAAAATGCTTTGTTCTCCTGCTTTAAGGTTTGGTAGCTCTTCTTTTGCTTTGTAGTGTGGCCATCCGTCTTCATCCACAAACTCGAACTCATAATAACCATATGGTGTCAATAATTTACAAATTGCTATATGCATCAGGTCTAATTTGTGGTCTTTTTTAAATTTACGCTCTAATTGACCTAATTCTTGCACACCTATTAAATATATTATTGCATCTAAGTCTAGGGTGTCTCCATCTGCAAATTGGTTGGATAGTCTAGTAACTACCTCTTGCCATCTCTCTTTTAACTGTTCGTCTCTTGCCATAATTATTTTAAAGTCGCAAAGTTAATTTATATTTGTCTAAAATCTAATAATATGGCTGTAATTGATATTGTTTTGGGTGCTTTACTTTTATTTGGTTTAGTGCGCGGATTGTTTAAAGGGCTTTTTGTAGAATTAGCCTCTATTGTTGCATTAATTGCAGGTGTTTATGGCGCAATACATTTTAGCTATTTTGTTGCAGAGTTTTTAATGGATAAAACGTCTTGGAATGAGAAAACCATTAATACCACTGCTTTTGCTATTACTTTTGTAGTGATAATCTTGGTTATTAGTTTGGCAGGAAAAGCATTAACTAAATTAGCAGATTTTGCGTCTTTAGGTATACTTAATAAATTATTGGGAGCTGCTTTTGGGGCACTTAAAATTGGTTTAATTTTAAGTGTTTTGTTAATTGTTTTTGATAAAATGAATAATACCATCCCCTTTGTTGAAGAGGATGATATTAAAGATTCTATCTTATATGCGCCTGTTAAGTCTTTAGCGCCAATGGTTTTTCCTAGTATTATTAAATCTGATACTGAGGAAGAAGATCCTATTATTGACCCTGCTGAACCTACAAACGAATCTGAAGCTTAGGTGTTAATCTAAGTGATAGATTTGCATTATGTCTTCTAAATAGTGTTCGAAATCTATTTTAAGATCAATTAATTTTCCAGAGTGCACGTCAAATACCCACCCGTGTACTTTTAATCCTCTATCTCTGAAGGCTTTTTGTACTGCTGCTGTTTTAATTAAGTTTACGCATTGCTCTTTAACATTAAGCTCTACTAATTTGTCGTATTTTTTATCTTCGTCTGTAATTTTATTTAATTCGTCAGAATGAATTCTATATACGTCTCTAATATTTCTTAACCATGGATTTAAAATCCCTAAATCAGCAGATTGCATAGCTGCTTTTACACCACCACAACCGTAATGGCCACAAACAATAACATGTTTAACTTTTAAATGGTCTACAGCGTAGTTTACTACAGACATTACATTTAAATCTATACTAATCACCATATTAGCAATGTTTCTGTGCACAAATACTTCTCCTGGTTTAGCACCCATTAGTTCTTCTGCAGTCGCACGACTATCAGAACAACCTATGTATAACAACTCTGGTGTTTGTCCTTTACCTAACTCTTCAAAATAATTTTTATCTGTTGATAATTTGTCTTCTATCCAAGACTTGTTGTTTTCAAATACTTTTTTTAAATCCATATCTTTAATTTTTAAATTCGTCTTTTACATTAGTTTTTACCCAGTCTAAACAGGTATCAAAATTTTTGAAAATATGCTCATTAGGTATTAAATCTGGAATAATATCTATACGTTCCATCATATACCTTGGTTGTTTTAATAAATTTACAAAAAGCACAGTTATGTTTTGTCTTTTTAAGTCTATTAACACATCTTCCATAGCATACAATCCTGATTGATCCATATACTGCATCCGTCCTAATCTAATTACAACTGTTTTAGCAGTAGACGGAATTTGTTTTGAAAGTGCTAAAAAATCTGATGTTGACCCAAAAAACAAAGGTCCTTTTAAGTGCTTAATAAACACTTCCTCTTTTAATGCAGTAGGAAAGCCATACTCGTCAGGCCAAGCCTCTTCTTTTAAAGACTTAACATCAGATCGTTTTGCTGTTAGGTCTCCAATTGTTTTCATAAATAATAATGAAGATATAACTAACCCTATACCAACTGCATATACTAAATCCCAAAAAGTAGACAGTAACAATACTACCAACATAATCATGACTTCCGAACTTAATTTTAATGGCCCGATTTTTATGTCTTTTGGTAAATACGGAATAGCTTTTAACCCTTTATAATCCATTACTCCAATACCTACAGTAATTAAAATACCTGCTAATACTGCTGCCGGAATTTTTGAAGCTACCGGTCCTAATCCTAACATGATTACAAATAACATAACACCAGCAATCATCCCAGACAATCTTGTTTTACCACCTGCGTTGATATTTACTACTGTTCTAATTGTTGCTCCTGCTCCAGGTAGCCCTCCAAATATTGCTGCTATACTATTACCAATACCTTGTCCTACTAACTCTTTATTAGGCTTATGTTTGGTCTTGGTCATATTATCTGCAACTACGCTTGTTAGCAATGAGTCAATTGCACCTAAAAGTGCTAAAGATAATGCTGTAAAAATATATGGTGTAAGAGTGGCAATACTAAACTTGGAAAATATTTCTAATTGCGGAATTGGTAGTCCTGTTGGTATTTCTTCAATTTGTTTGTAGTCCAAACCAAATCCATAAGCAACACCTGAAACCACAACTAATGCTACTAGTGCACTTGGTACTTTGGTAGTAATCCGTTTAAAACCAAAGACGATAAAAATAGTTACTAAAGCTAAAATCAACTCTAATTTGTTAATGCTTTTTAAAGCTCTTGGCAACACTTTTAACGTACCTAATACCCCTGAAGCTTCCTTTTTAGCAAGAGTTTTAGACTCTTTTGCTATGTCTTCTTGGGATATTTGATTAGCTTTTTCTATAGTTGACTTAAAGTCTTCTAAAACTAATATGTCTTTTCCTGCTTCTTCTTTTAAAATATTTTCTAAAATAACCTCTTCTGCTTGAGGTTTAAATTTTTCAACAAATGCCTCGTCCTCTTTTGGATAATAACCAATTGCTGGTAAAATTTGAGTCACTAAAATTATAACACCAATAGCTGTCATAAAACCAGATACTACCGGATATGGGATGTATTTAATATATTTTCCAAAACCTAACAGCCCTAATCCTATTTGAAATAGCCCTGCTAATAAGAAAACAGTTAATATATAAGGTAGTGCTTTACCCACATCCCCTTCGTGTGTTGCTATTATACCAGCAATAACGACCATACTTACGGCTGTCATTGGTGCTGTTGGCCCTGATATTTGAGTTGGTGTACCTCCAAAAAAGGCAGCGAAAAAACTAATAAAAATAGCTCCATATAAACCTGCACTAGGTCCTAAACCGGAGGAGACCCCAAATGCTAAGGCTAAAGGTAAAGCTACAATACCAGCTGTAATACCTCCAAAAGCATCTCCTTTTAAATGGCTAAAAAAATTCTTCATAGTTTATGATTGATTTGAAATTAAATTAACGACTTACCTAAAAATGTAGCGTTAAAATATTGCTTTTATATTAAAAAATAATAATTTTTTGTTGTTAATCACTTCTAATACCTTCTTTTTACGAAGCATATTAATAGTTGATTACTAATAATTTATACTGAACTTACAAGTTCAGGTCTTGAGAAATTATAAATTAAATTCGGGAGGAGGGGATACTAAATTGAGGTGTGGCTTAGGATAGATTTTATAATGATATCCTAAATGTTTAGTATTATTTAAATTGTCTAAATAAGCATCTTCAATGGACTGAGAAACTATTACTAAGTTTAAGTTTTTGGTTTCTTCTTCTTCAGATAAGCTGTAAAACACAGAAACATCAACACTGTCATCCATTGCAACAATTATTGATGGCGCTGTAATTAGAGCCAAAAATAAGATTGTAAAAAAAATGGATATTGCGTTTCGGTACATATTTGCTTTTTACTTAAACAAATATAACTAAAGAAACATTTTGTTGTTAAGGAATATTTAAAAATTGTTCAACAATTTTAGGTCACTAGCAATTACCCAACCGGTTTTACCATCTGCTAGTTTAATTTTTTTCCAGTTATTAATTGTGTCTAACACTTGTACTTTTGTGCCTTCATGCAACATAAAAGCTTCGCTTCCAGTTTGATTTGGCTCTGTTTTGACTTCACTTTTTTGAGCAAAAATAATTGCAGGGTTGTCCTTTTTATCTAAAGCTTGTTTTTGAAAAGCTAAACCTAAGCTAAAAAGTGCCATAAACAAAAACACAAAACTTGCACTGAATGAGAATCGTTTTCGAGCCGTATTATATGTAAAGTAATAGACTAAAAACAAGATAACAAAAAACACCATTAAGACAATGGTTAATTTAGCCCAACTATCAAATGTCAAGGCGTTTGTAATCTTATTAAAAAATTTAGACAAGCCTAATTGAGGGACTTCCTTTATAGCATCGACCGTCATTTTTTTTGCAAAAGCTAAATTGTTTAATATCTCTTTATCATTTGGTTTAAGCTGTAGTGCCTTTTCAAAATAATAAATACTTGGTGCTATATTATTTAACTTATAATGTGCGTTTGCTATATTGTAATACAGCTCTGCTGAGTGTTGTTTAGAGTCTAATATTGACTGGTATTTTGTGATGGCTTGCTCAAACTCTCCTTCGTTATATAACGTATTTGCTTGCTCAAAAACAGCCTGATCTTGCGCAACTAAGTTTCCGAAGAAAAAAAATAATATGTAAAATAAGTGTTTCATTTTATACCTTTTTCCTTATATATTAAATTGATAATTAACATAATAAGCATTTTTCTTTATCGTTATCTTAACTATTTTATTTGTTTGTCTATTAAGCTAATTGTAGTTGCTGCTTTATCAAAATCTTGTTGCATAGTTACTGTAGTAATTGGCGTGTAACGTGCTAAATCACAGTTTTCTAAAATAGCTTCAAAATCTAATATCACTTGATTATCTACAGTTTTTTCTGTCAATATTTGCGCTATTTTTTCCTTACTTAAATCTGAGGTTTCAATATTTAATCTTCCTTTTAAGTAATTATGCAACGCTTTCTCTAAAGCAATGTAAAACGCATCTTTTTTACCTAATGCTTTTTTAGCTTCACTTAAATATTTTTTAGCTAATCGATCTGCTTTTCTTTTTTTATTTCCTGTTACATCTGCATAACGCTCTTCTCGTTTTCTTCTGTAAACTAATGCTAGAGGAATAGCTAAAAGTGGACCTAAAAGACTTGTCCAAAACAATGGTGTGTTTAAAAAAGTGTCTTTTTCTATGGATTCAAAATTTGTTCTAGTTTTTATAAATGCAAACTGACTGCTGTTTAAATCGACTACTTGCTTGCCATTACTAGTTACTGGCAACTTATTATCTGCTTCTGCATAAACCGGACCCTCTAATACATTAACAATAACCTCTTCAGACGTTATTTGCTTATAGGTTTCTGTTTTTAAATCAAAATAAGAAAAGCTAACTGGTGGTATTGGAAACTTCCCTTTATATTGAGGAATAATTGTATAGCTATCGGAAATCTTACCCTGCATACCTGCCATATTAGTCCTTACACTTTCTTTATGTTCTGGCTCGTACACCTCTAAAGTACTTGGAGTTGTCAGCTTTGGCAACTCAAATAACTTAAGGTTACCTTGGCCAGAAACTTCAATTTTTGCCTGTAAAGACTCGGTTGCATTCAGGCTGTTTTTTGATGTAGTTACACTAAACTTAAAATCTCCAACAGCACCAGTAAAATTATCCGGCTTACCTTGTTCTGGTAAAGGTTTTACATTTATAGTTTTTGTGTTTGCTGTAATAGTCCTATGTGCTTGAGTTTTGATACGATTACCAAAAATATCACGCCTGTTTGTTGGCACATCTATAGTTAAGTCTAAGCTTAAAGGCTCTAAAACTAACTTTCCTGTTTTTTGAGGATATAATACTGTTTTACGCAAAGTAACAAATCTATAATCTTCCCCTTTATAGGTCCCGTTTTGAGCTTTTACTCTTTGATCATCCATGCTTTGGCTCCAAAAACCATTATAAACGGGGCTTTCAATCTCTCTGTAATTACTAATTCCAACATTTGGTGAAACGTATAATTTATAGACTACACTAATTGGTTGATTTAAATATGGACTTGTACTAGACACCTCTGCTACTAAATGTATATGCTCTTGCAGAATATAGTCTGGATCGTTTGGATCTTTAGGTTTTTCTATTGCTTTTGTGACTGTAATCTCTATTGGATTGGTTTTATATTCTTTGCCATCAATTTCAATTTTAGCTTGATTTATTGAAAACGCACCCATTTTTTTTGGTGCCAAAAAGTAACTATATATTTTAGTAAAACTTCTAGTCCTACCGTTCCACGAGTTACTTACAGATTGGTTTGGTCCACCTACTACAATAAAATCTGAAAAACTTGGAGGCACAAAATTGTCTCCATCTTTATTCATTTGAAAATCTATACGTAAACGCTCGTTTAAGCCTAGTTTTTTCTTACTAACCTTAGCCTGAAATTGCACCACCTCTTCATCTTGTGCAAACGTCAAAGATGTTGTACAGGCTATTAAAAGAACACATATGTATTTTAGTAATTTCATTTATTTAATCAAATATAAAAATTTTGTTACCAATCTTTATCTGTTTGTAATTTTACACCTTTAACCTTTTCTGCATTAATTTTTTCTTGTACTTTTTGCTCTTGATTATTCATAGCATCTAGTAAGTTTTTAATTTGCTGAGGCGACATTTGACCTGGTTGTGGCTGATTTTGTTCGTTTTTTTGATCACCTTCTTTTGGATCATTTTCCTTATTATCATCCTTAGGTTTTCCGTCTTGGTCTTGATCCTGATCTCCTTCTTTTTTATCCTGTTCTCCTTCTCCGTCTTTATCCTTATCTTCTTGCTCTTTCTCGTTATTTTCTTTTTGGTCTTCGTCTTTGTTTTCTTCCTTATCTCTATTATTATCGCCTTCTTTATCGTCTTCTTGAGGCTTGTCGTCTTCTTGTTGTTTTGCACACTCTTTAGCTAAAGCAAAATTATAACGTGTTTCATTATCAGAAGGATTATTTCTTAGCGCGTTTTTATATGCCTCTACAGCTTCTTTACATTTTTTTTCTTCCATCAAAATGTTACCTATATTATGGAAGGCCCTATGTTTTTCTTTTTTTGATGTTGCGTGTTTTGCAGCTTGTTGGTTACGGTACAAAGCTTCGTCAAAATTACCTTTTTCAAAATATTGATACGCTAAATTGTACGCACCTGCTGCTTGTTTAGGCTGTAAAGACAATGCTTTACGGTATTCCATTTCAGCTAAAACAAACTCGTCATTATTTGCCAAAATATTAGCTTCTGCAGTAAAACTTTGGGCTTTTAACTCTTGCTTTAAAACAGCTTTATCGTCAGCATTATCCTGTGCTAAAGCAGCAAAGGAAACTAGTAGTATTATGTATGTAAAAAAGTGTTTCATTTATAATAAATAACTCGTAAATATACTAAAGCCTTACAAGCCTTGATGTTAAGGGTTTTATAAATTCTCGTTAAATAGATTTAATTTTTTAAGCCAAGCTGTTTTTCGTTCTAAAAGGAAAATATCTATAAATAAAAGCAGGATTGCTAGACCTATAAACCATTGAAACCTTCCTTCAAAGTTGGCAATTTGTTTGGCTTCAAATTCTTTTTTGTCCATTTTATTTAAAATGTCCGTCATTTGACTAACTACTTTATCTGTAATTGCACCGTTTATATACACACCATTAGCTTGATTAGCGATGCTTTTTAGCGTCTCCTCATCTAATCTTGTAATAACGGTTTCGCCTGCTTTATCTTTTTTATAACTTAATAAAGCCCCGTTTCTTTTAATTGGTATTGGTCCTCCGTTTACGTTTCCAACCCCTATTGTAAAGATTTTAATCCCTTCGTTGCTTGCCTCTTCTGCTACTTGTACTGCTGCTTCACTATGGTCTTCTCCGTCAGAAATTATTACCAATACCCGATTAGTTTGCTCGTCATCGTTATAATAGGTTTTTGCTAAATTAATGGCTTCGTTTATTGCTGTACCTTGAGAAGATAGCATGTCTGTATTCATGTTTTGCAAAAACATTTTTGCTGCCGAGTAGTCTGTTGTTATTGGTAATTGCGGAAATGCTTTTCCTGCGTAAGCAATAATACCTACACGGTCGCTACCTAAATTATCAATAATTTTAGAGACTAATTGTTTGGATTTTTCTAAACGGTTTGGTTTAATATCTTCAGCCAGCATACTTTTAGAAACGTCTACCGCAAATACAATATCTACCCCTTCGCGTTTAACGGTTTCTAGGCTTGTACCAACTTTAGGATTAACTAATGCAATTGTTAAACTTGCAAAAGCTAGACATAGTACTATTAGTTTTAAAACCGATTTAAAAACCGATTGGTCTGGGCTTAATCGTTTTAATAATGCTTTGTTTGCAAACCTTTTTTGCGTCCTTTTTTTCCAAAATTGTAGCAATAAAAAGAAGAACACTAATACCGGTATTACCAGTAGCGTCCAAAACCATATTTTTTCTTCTAATTGAAACATATTTTAATATTCAGTTTTAGTAGACAGTTATCGCACTGTTTTAACTTCTTTTATTATTTTATTTTTTTTCGCTTTCGCGGAAATATTGCCTGTTATACAAAACTTCTAAACAGAGTGATTTTTATTAAAAATTGTAATAATAACAACGCGCCTGCAATCCAAACAAATGGTCTGTAATGCTCTTGGTAGGTTGTATATTTAATTTCGTCAATTTCAGTTTTTTCTAGTTTATTGATTTCAGCATAAATCTGCTCTAATTTTTGATTATTAGTCGCTCTAAAATACTTACCTCCTGTAACTTTAGCGATATCTTTTAGTAAGTCTTCGTCAATTTCTACTTGTACACGATCGTATTGGAATCTACCATTTGGTAAAATGGCAACAGGCGACATTGCCATACCATTGGTCCCTAAACCAATAGTGTAAACTTTTATATTAAACTCGACAGCCAACTCGCTAGCTATTTTAGGATTTAAAACCCCAGAATTATTGACACCATCGGTAAGTAATATTATAACTTTACTTTTTGCTTTACTGTCCTTTAACCTATTAACAGATGTTGCTAACCCCATACCTATTGCAGTACCACCTTCTATAATAGTATTGTATTTAATATCTTTTAACGAGTTTAATACAATAGACTTATCACTAGTAATTGGTGTTTTAGTATAGCTTTCTCCTGCATATTCTACCAAACCAATCCTGTCATTTGGCCTCCCCTTTATAAATTTTGAAGCTACATTTTTTAAAGCTTCTAATCTATTTGGTCTTAAGTCTTTTGCAAGCATACTTGCCGATACATCAATTGCCATTACAATATCAATACCTCTTGTTGTTTTTGTTTTAGTATTGGTTTCTGAGGTACGTGGTCTGGCTAATGCAACAATTAAAATCCCCAGAGCTAATAACCGTAAAGCAAATAACAAATGTTTTATTTTAGGCAACCATGAGTTAGTAATCTTAAATCCTTTAAGACTTGATATTTTTAATTGGGCAGTCTGTTGGTTGTGTTTAAAAACGTGCCAAACAATAGCCAATGGTAATGCTAAAAGCAACCAGAAAAATTCTTTATTTAAAAATGTAATACCGTCTAACATTAGTCTTGTTTTTGCTTAAGTTCTACAGATGCTAAAATGCGCTCAACCACTTGATCTAAATAAATATCGTCTTTTAAATAAGTAATTAGTATTTGCTGTATCACGTCCTTATTAGCAAAACTTAATATTACAAATTGTCCGTTTACATAATCCTGTTTATTATGGTCAGTAGGATAATCAAACGTACCAGAAGTTTTAACACCTTCTGCTCCATTAGGCGTTTTAAATTTATCTTTATTAGAGATTATGTTTCTTCCACCTTCAGCTTCAATAGCTTTTAAATTACCTTCAATAGCTTTTAACACATTATCCTCTGCAGTTGGAGCTGCTTGACCTTCTGGCGTACTAGGTAATATTGTAGACATTGTCTTAATTGTAAACTTGTTTTTAAGCTCGTACCCAAATGCAGACACTTTTATTTTGTCTATCATATCATCCGGAATAGGCACATCGTCTCTTTTTAAAACCTCTGGAGTAGATATGGTTATTGGAGGAAATCCATAATCACTATCTACCCAACTACCTTCTAGTAATTGTTTAGTATCTTTTTGAAACACAGTATCTACCACATAATCAAAACCATACCTGTAGCTAAACGCTGCAAAGGTCAATCCTAACATAAAAACAATAGCAGCAATAGTCACACCTATTTTTTGACGGTACACTTTACGCTCTTGTTGCTTTTTATATTCTAAATTTAATAGCTTTTCTTCCTCTGTAGGTTCAGGTAAAGCTTCTTTAACATTATCAATCTCTTCATCAATAACTGTTCTATCAATTTTAGCAAGCTCTACATCGGGTGCTGATTTTGCAAATTTTACTAAATCGGCACGTTTTAAAACAGATTCTATTTTTTTAATATGTGATTTGGTTAACTCTATTTGGTTTCCATCGCTTAATATTTCTAAACGTGCAATTAGCTGGTCAGTAGTGCTTTCTAGAGCTCTGTCATATACTTTTTCATCTAAATATTTACGAATTGCTAAAGTTAACTCTGAGTAATATTCTTTGTATCTATCAAACTCTAAGTAGTTACTTTCATCTAACTTCTGCAAGGCTAATTTGGCTCTGTCATAAGGTGGTAATAATGCTATTTGTTCTTCTTCTGTTAATGGTTTTTTACGCCAAACAAACCAGTATATTAAAAACCCAATTAATGTTAATAATAATAAACCTATTACTATATAAATCCACCAATTACTAGCTGGCTTTTCAACCTCTAACATAGGTTTAATATCAAACAGTTTTTGTTTTGTAGTGTCTACTACAATGTTATTTACCTCAACTAATAAGCTATCTGTTACGTATTGCTTACCAGCGATAATTACTTTTTGTTTAGGTATAACATAGCGTCCAGAATCAAACTGTGTTAGTCCATATTTTTTTATCAACTTATATTTAGCATTCTGCTTTGTTGTGTCTGTTTTATAAGCCTCAAGCATCTCTAAAGGCATAAAACTTTGTCCAACAGGAAACACAACATTATTTACTGTGTCAGTTTCCACTTCAATTTTATAGGTAATTTGTTGTCCTATTTTAATTGAAGTAGAATCTATTGAAGCTTTTACTTGAGAAAAAGAAATGAATGGTAATAGCAGTAAGACAAAAGCCACAATACCTAAACAAAAAGTCTTAATTTTATCCAACCAATTATATTTAATTTTTCTGTTCACTTTCTAATTTTTACTAATTAATTATCCTCTAGTTTTAAAATAACCTAATAGTTTTTTAACATAACTTTGATCAGTCCTACAGGCAAGATTACCTGCTCCTGATTTAGCAAAGCTATCTTTAAAATAAGCTACTTTATCATGGTAAAATTTAGCATAATTGTTCCTAACTGTTTTAGAGTTGGTGTTAACTAACATAAGTGCTCCAGTTTCTTGATCTTCCATCTGTACCATTCCTAAATTAGGAATACTTTCTTCATGTTTATCAAAAACCCTAATACCTGTTATGTCATGTTTTCCAGCAGCTATTTTAAGTGTTTGTTGGTAGTCATCTGCAATAAAATCACTCATAATAAACACAATAGCTTTCTTTTTCATGACGCTTCTTAAAAACTTTAATGCTTCAACGATATTAGTTTGTTTGCTTTTAGGCTCAAACTCGATTAAATCTCTAATGATTCGTAAAACGTGAGAACGCCCTTTTTTTGGAGGTATATATAATTCGACTTGATCGGAAAATAAAATCAAACCAATCTTGTCATTATTTTGTGTTGCAGAAAAGGCTAAAGTTGCAGCAATCTCTGTTATTATTTCACTTTTAAAT
The DNA here is from genome assembly GCA_947503885.1 of uncultured Olleya sp. GTDB lineage: Bacteria > Bacteroidota > Bacteroidia > Flavobacteriales > Flavobacteriaceae > Olleya. Next base: position 426,037 of record CANNFD010000002.1, read on the forward strand.
TGGTTTTCTGTACCAAAAAGTTCTGAACCTGAGACATCCACCATTAGCATCATGGTTAATTCGCGCTCTTCTTCAAAAACTTTTATATGTGGTTGATTGGTACGCGCAGTAACATTCCAATCTATGTTTCTAACATCGTCACCGTATTGGTATTGTCTTACTTCAGAAAAAGTCATACCCCGCCCTTTAAAGGTCGAGTGGTACTCGCCTCCAAAGATGTGATCAGACAAACGGCGTGTCTTAATCTCTATTTTACGTACTTTTTTTAGTAATTCTTTAGTATCCATTTCTTCAGGGAACAATTAACATTAAACAATTTTCAGCAATCCAATAAACTATTGTTTATTGATAACTGAGGACCGTTAACTGTTTATGGTACTTCAATCTCGTTTACAATCTTGCTAATAATATCTTCTGAGGTTACGTTTTCGGCTTCTGCTTCATATGTAATTCCAATTCTGTGACGTAATACATCATACACAACCGCACGTACATCTTCTGGGATTACATAACCACGACGCTTGATAAAGGCATAGCATTTTGCTGCTGTTGCTAAATTAATACTTCCACGTGGCGAAGCTCCAAAAGAGATTAAAGGTTTTAAATCTGCTAGTTTATAATTTTCTGGATAACGTGTTGCAAAGATGATGTCTAGGATGTATTTTTCAATCTTTTCATCCATATACACTTCTCTAACTGCCTCTTGCGCTTTTAATATTTGAGCTACAGAAACCACAGGATTAACCTTATCCCAACTTCCTTTTAAGTTGGCGCGCATAATTAATTGTTCTTCTGCTTGTTTTGGATAATCTATAACCGTTTTTAACATAAAACGATCGACTTGTGCTTCTGGCAATGTGTACGTCCCTTCTTGCTCTACTGGGTTTTGAGTTGCCATTACTAAAAATGGTTTGTCCAACTTAAACGTCTCGTCACCAATAGTTACTTGCTTTTCTTGCATCGCTTCTAACAAAGCAGATTGCACTTTTGCAGGCGCCCTGTTAATCTCATCTGCTAATACAAAATTGGCAAAAATTGGTCCTTTTTTAATAGTAAAATCATTTTCTTTCATATTAAAAATCAACGTTCCAACAACATCAGATGGTAATAAATCTGGTGTAAATTGTATACGACTAAAACTAGCATCTATAGCTTGTGACAATGTGTTAATTGCTAATGTTTTTGCTAAACCCGGCACACCTTCTAGCAAAATATGACCCTGTCCTAATAAGCCAATTAGTAAGCGTTCGACCATGTGTTTTTGTCCAACGATAACTTTATTCATCTCATGCATTAGCAAGTCTACAAACGCACTTTCCTTTTCAATTTTTTCGTTAATTGATTTAATATCAATCGTATCTGTTTGTTCCATTATGTATTATTTTTAAAGGGAATGAATTATCTATTTCAATTCGAGAGATGCAAATTGTTAATTTTTTTGTTGCAATCGTGTTAATAATTGGTTAAAAATAGGGTGTTTATTACACTTTTAAGAGTAATTTATGGTTTACTTTTATTGAACAAATTTAAACTATGACAAAAAATAAGTATTCTAAAGTTATTGCAGGAACAATGACTTGGGGCAAATGGGGTAAGCAATTAAGTAAAAGTGATTTTATCAGACTAATGCAACATTGCATTGACAATAATATTACAACTTTTGACCACGCAGATATTTATGGCGACTATAGTACAGAAGCAGATTTTGGTAACGCTTTCGCGGAAAGCGGTATAGACCGAGACAAACTGCAGTTAATATCTAAATGTGGTATCCAATACCTTGGCGAGGCTCGACCAGAAAACAAAGTCAAACATTACAATTATAGTAAAGCATATATTATTTGGTCTACGGAGCAATCACTTAAAAATTTAAAAACTGACTATCTAGATTTATTATTATTACACAGACCAAGTCCATTACTGCAAGCTGAAGAAGTTGCAGAAGCTGTAACTAAATTAAAAAAACAAGGTAAAATTAAAGCTTTTGGAGTTTCTAATTTTACACCATCACAAACGGATTTACTATCAAAATATATTGAAGTATCCGCTAATCAAATCGAGTTTTCATTAACACAACATACAGCAATGCATAATGGTAGTTTAGACCACATGCAACTAAACAACATACAACCTATGTCTTGGTCTCCTTTAGGCACTGTATTTAAAGAAGATAACGAAAAAACAAGACGCATACACAAACAATTAGGTGCTTTATTGCAAAAATACAATGCTACAGAAGACCAACTATTATTAGCTTGGATTTTAAAACACCCAGCTAATATCTTACCTGTTGTAGGTACCACAAACACCAAACGATTAACAGATGCTATGGTAGCAACAACCATAAATTTAGAGCTAGAAGACTGGTTTTTAATACTAGTTGCTTGTCAAGGTCATAAGGTACCTTAATCCGGTTTTGCAAAACCAAAATTATATAATAAAACGAAACATTAATATTAACTAAATTTCTGACTAAGCAGGAATAATTATTTTATGAACAAAACAGCATTAATAACAGGAGCTACTAGTGGAATTGGTCGTGCTACAGCGCATGAGTTTGCTAAGCAAGGGATAAATCTTATCCTTTGTGGACGACGTCAAGAACGATTAGACACCATAAAAACTGCTTTAGAAAAACAAACCAATGTCCATCCTTTAAATTTTGATGTACGAGATAAAAAAGCAGTTTTTGAAGCAATATCCTCCTTACCAAGTCAATTTAAACAGATTGATATTTTAATAAATAACGCAGGAAACGCTCATGGTTTAGACCCAATACAAAATGGAGATTTGGACGACTGGGATGCTATGATGGATATAAATGTAAAAGGCTTGCTATATGTTAGCAAAGCTATAATCCCCCAAATGACAGCACGTCAATCTGGACATATTATTAATATTGGATCCTCTGCAGGAAAGGAGGTTTATCCAAATGGTAATGTGTATTGCGCTAGTAAACATGCAGTAGTAGCTTTGACAGAAGGAATGCGTATTGACCTTAACCCTTTTGGAATTAAGGTAACCTCTATTAATCCCGGCTTGGTAGAAACGGAGTTTTCTAAAGTACGCTTTAAAGGAGGCGAAAAAGCAGACAATGTATATAAAGGCTACAAAGCATTACAACCAGAAGACCTTGCAGAAGTAATTTATTTTGCAATCTCACGTCCTGCACATGTAAATATTGCAGATGTATTACTATTTTGTACAGCACAAGCTAGTAGTACTATTGTAAAAAAGGAATAACAAATGATTAACAAGCGCCTTTTAATTAAAAACTTACTCGCACACAATGACGAGAACAGTTTTTATGATAAAAAGCGAAAGATTGACATTAATCAAAAAGAGGGTAAAGCTAAGTTTTTAAAACACGTGTGCGCGCTATCAAACTCTAATCCTAAAAACAACTCTTATATTGTAATTGGGGTTGAAGATGAAGACAACACAATTATTGGGGTCGACTTTTTTGACGATTCTAAAATTCAAAATTTAATTAACGCCTATTTTAATAATCCTCCAATTGTACAATACGAGAATATTCCTTTTCCGCATTTACCTGACGATAAAGTTGTTGGTTTAGTTACTATCCGACCAAAAAAAGGATTGACTTCTCTTAAAAAAAACATCTGGAAATATTACGGAGGATCTGTTTTTTTTAGAGATGGTAGTATGAGTATGCCTAAAGTTTTTAAAAGCGATATTAAAGATGTTAATTCTAAGATTGTTGAAGCGATAGAAAACCACTCGCAAAATAATATTAAGCACACATTAGATGGTGTGTTTGACTTTATGAAAAAACGTCAAGATTACAACCCAAAATATTTAATCTTTAAAGAGTATTTTGTCCTTTGTTGGGCAGGCGAAAAAAAAGAGGTCAAAGATCAAACATATTATTCTAGGGTTGATATTGAACTAGTTAATGAACAAGTCCGTTTGTTTTTTTCAACTTTAGACGAAGTCTCAATTACTTATAATGATAACTCCTTTACTATTATAGAATATTTACAGCTTGGGCTTCAAAACTCATATAAATATTACCCTTTAGAAAAAACTATAATTAATTTTAATGATAATGTGAGTTATAATATAGAGTCAACGTTGCTTTTTAATCCACCACAATTTGACAAAAAAATACTGCATCACATATTCAATAACAACAATGTTATATTAGAAAAACTAAAAAAAGGAAAAACTTTAAATAATATCGAATTAAAAGATCTAAACAACCTACCTGATACGTATCTTATATGTTACCTGAATTTGTTTCATGAGGCTTTAGACAAATTAAATGAAGCGAAGCCATACTTAAAACAGTATCCTGAAATTTACAGAAAACACAAACAGGTATTTCGTATTTTACGAAAAGTAAAATACAATTAATGTTTAAGTCGACAATATTGCTATTGGACGACTTCTTAAAAAACCTTACTTCTCCCGACAAAGTTTCGGCATTGAATAAGGTTTTATACACTCAAAAAGCCAGCATTTACAATTGTAAATACTGGCTTTTTATTTATTTAGTCAGACTAATTATTTTCCGCCATCTAATTTATCCTGCCAATCTTTTAGTTGTTGCCACAGTCCTTTTGCTGCAAAATCGGCTTGTTTAGGCCAAGTTCCTGGCTTATGCATCTCAAATCGTTTACCTCCACTTTTTAAAACTTCTTGACATTTTTCAATACTACAATCAGCCAAAGCAGCCCAAGTCGTAATATCATGATTATGAAACAGTTCTTTAATTTTTGGTCCAATACCTTCAACTACAGTTAAATCGTCTTGTTTTATTTTTTTTCCAAAAATAGCTTTAGCTGCAGCTGCATCAAAAGTAGTTTCGGATTTAGCTGTTGCTGCTGCGATGCTAGAGACAGCTTCCGTTTTAATTGAAGGGCTTTTTGTTGCCACATCTTTAAAAGAAGTCGCTGTATTTCCTGCACCAGAAGATCTAGTCACAGTCTCTTTACTAGCTTTGCAAGCTGCTAAATCGGTTTCTAATTTACTAATTCTACTTTTATAAACATTAAGGTCAATAGCACCGTCATTACCCGAGTTGCCTCCTCCTAGAAGTCGCCCTAAAAGATAGCCTAAAATTGCACTTATTACTCCTACTAATATTGGAATTAACCAGCATGGAACACTTATAGTTAATAATACATTCATAATTTTATTTTTGTTAGTTAATGGTTACGACTACTCTTCTATTTTTTGCTCTACCTTCAGCTGTTGCATTATCTGCAATTGGTGACTCAGGTCCTTTAGAAGATGTATTTATTTTATTGGCATCAATGCCATTTTCAGTTAAATATTTTTTAGTAAAATCAGCTCTTTCCTGTCCAAGCCTTGTATTAGTTGTTATGCTTCCCGTATTATCTGTATACCCAGTAACAGCAATTGAAGCACCATCAACCTTATCTGTATATTTAACGATATCGGCAACTTTTTGACGTTGTTCGGGTGTTAAACTTATAGAAGCTGCTGCTGTATTAAAATAAAGTACTAATGGATCTACTTTAATTTCTTTTCCTAATACTACCATTGCATCTGCACCGGATGTGTCGCCAGATTTGGTAGTAATAACTTCATAGCTTAATGGTCCGTATAAAACGCCTTCTATGTCGGCATTAAAATCATCATCTAACTTACTATAGGTATTAATTTTTTTGGACGCCATACCTTTTAATACTAGGTAGTTTTTAGCTGAATTAGCACGTGCTAATCCTAAATTTGGGAAAACAGAATTGTTAGTTTCATCACTTCGATAATGCCCTTTAATATTTAATAATTTTTCAGGGTTATCAGTATAATACTCTATCAATTTTAAAGCAGTACTGTCTACACTTTCTGAAACAGGTCTTACAATTGATGCGCTTGATGTTTTAAAGTTTAGATTGTCAGTAATTTTAAAATCTAAATCTCCATTAGCATCTTGCACTACAAATGCATTAATGGTTGTTGTTTTTACCTCTTTTGTTGCTGAATTTTCTTGGGTTTCTGAGTTTATGTCTGAAACATTATTTTGCGCTTCAAGACAAGGTATACAACAGAAAAACCAGTACAGAATTGCACCTAGAATAATAGTCAGCAAAATACCTAGAAGATAACCGGTTTTTTTACTCATTATGGTTTGGTTTTAAGTTAATGACTTTCAAGTTATTAAAAAAAACCAATACTTTAACATATCTGTTTAATTAATCGAATAATAGTTGTTAAAAATCGGTAAAAACCATATCAATAACACTTAAATTATCAATAATACTAAACAAACTCTACACCTAATATTTAGCATTACTTACTGCTTATTTTTTAAAAAAAAATTTAAGTTTTAATCAAAAAAAAAGCCACATCCTTGGATGTGGCTTAATTTCCGCGAAAGCGAAAAAATATTATAAATCAAATTTAATACCTTGTGCTAAAGGTAACTCGTCTGAGTAATTTACTGTGTTTGTTTGTCTTCTCATGTAAACTTTCCAAGCATCAGATCCAGACTCACGTCCACCACCTGTTTCTTTTTCTCCTCCAAAAGCACCACCTATCTCAGCTCCAGAAGTACCAATGTTTACGTTTGCAATTCCACAATCAGAACCTGAAAACGATAAGAATTTTTCAGCTTCTTTCATTTCGTTTGTCATGATAGCTGAAGATAATCCTTGCGCAACACCATTTTGCATTTCGATTGCATTTTCAACATCACCAGAATATTTCATTAAATATAAAATTGGCGCAAAAGTTTCAGACTGTACGATTTCAAAATCATTTTTAGCTTCGATTATCGCTGGTTTAACATAGCATCCAGACTCGTATCCTTCACCTTCTAAAACACCACCTTCAACTAATACATTACCACCTTCAGCTTTAGCTTTTTCAATTGCAGCTAAATAAGTGTTTACAGCGTCTTTATCTATTAATGGTCCAATATGGTTTTTTTGATCTAATGGATTACCAATAGTTAATTGCTTGTATGCACCAACTATAGCGTCTCTTACTTTATCATAAACTGTTTCATGGATAATTAAACGACGTGTAGATGTACAACGTTGTCCACAAGTACCGACTGCTCCAAATACAGCACCAGGCACTACTACTTTTAAGTCTGCAGTTGGTGTAATAATTATAGCATTGTTACCACCTAACTCTAATAACGATTTTCCAAAACGCTCTGCTACTGTTGCTCCAACAATACGTCCCATTCTAGTTGATCCTGTTGCAGATATTAACGGAATTCTATGATCTTTTGTCATAAATTCTCCGACTTTATAATCTCCATTAATTATACAAGAGATACCTTCTGGTAGGTTATTATCTTTTAAAACTTCTGCTATAATATTTTGACAAGCTACTGAGCATAGTGGTGCTTTTTCTGATCCTTTCCAGATACAAACATCACCACAAACCCAGGCTAAAGCTGTATTCCAAGCCCAAACTGCAACCGGAAAGTTAAATGCTGAGATAATACCAACTACCCCTAAAGAGTGCCACTGCTCACGCATTACGTGACCTGGACGCTCTGACGGAATAGTTTGTCCGTTAAGTTGTCTTGATAAACCTACTGCAAAATCACAGATGTCAATCATTTCTTGCACTTCTCCGTAACCTTCTTGTAAAGATTTACCCATCTCATAAGAGACTAATTTACCTAATGGCTCTTTAAGCTCTCTTAATTTGTTACCAAATTGTCTTACTATTTCTCCTCTTTGAGGAGCTGGCATTGCTCTAAAAGACACAAAAGCATCAGTTGCAGATTTAATTACTTTCTCGTAATCTTCTCTTGTTGTTGTTGATACTTTACCAATTAATTGACCATCTGTTGGAGAGTATGAAGCGATTAATTCTCCACTTCCAAAGTTATTAGAACCCGTTGAAGTCCCTTGATTTACGTCTTTTAATCCTAATTGCTTTAATGCTTCTTTTATCCCGAAATCGGTAGCAACTGCTTCCATATGTGTATATTTTTTACTGATTATTTAATTTTTAGCAATATACTAATAATTGGTCGATTTTGTAAGTGTTTTATGAGTTAAAAATTGTTAACTTTATTGCATTAATCATTCAATTTAAACCATGAAAAACCTTCTTTTAGCAACTTCTTTATTTCTTTTAATTTTTAGTTGCAAAAACAACTCTAAAAGCAACTATGATGTAGATATCGATTTTGATATTGCAACCAATACATCAAAAAGAGCAAACGAGTTTGCGATAGTTATTCACGGTGGTGCTGGAACAATTTTAAAAAAGAATTTGTCTGACGAAAAAGAAAATGAATATAAAGCCAAACTAGAAGAAGCTATCAAAGTTGGATATAATATTTTAAAACAAGGCGGAACAAGTCTTGATGCTGTTGAAAAAACAATAAATATTTTAGAAGACTCGCCTTTATTTAATGCAGGTAAAGGTGCGGTATTTACAAATGCCGAAACTATAGAGCTAGACGCCTCCATAATGGACGGAAAAACTTTAAACGCAGGTGCATCTGCAGGTACAAAAAAGGTTAAAAACCCTATTAATCTTGCACGTAAAATAATGGATGTTTCACCTCATGTAATGATGGCTGGAGAAGGCGCAGAAACCTATGCTAAAGAACAAGGCTTAGAGTTAGTTGATCAAGATTATTTTAAAACAGAAAACAGATTAAATACTTTAAATCGAGTTAAAGCAAATGAAATTAGTAAAACAAAAACAACTGCTTTTTACGATACTGACATTAAAGACTCAAAATTTGGAACTGTAGGCTGTGTTGCGTTAGATAAGTCTGGAAATTTAGCTGCAGGAACATCAACAGGCGGTATGACAAACAAACGTTTTGGTCGTGTTGGTGATGTACCAATTATCGGTGCCGGTACCTATGCTAACAATGCAACTTGTGCTGTGTCTGGAACGGGTTGGGGTGAGTTTTTTATACGTGCAACTGTGGCTCATGATATTTCTGCTTTGATGGAATATAAGGGGTTGACATTACAAGAAGCCGCACATGAAGTTATCCAAAAAAAAGTACCAAACCTTGGTGGAAATGGTGGAGTTATAGCGGTTGATAAAAACGGAAACATGGTTATGGACTTTAATACCGCAGGAATGTACAGAGCAACTATGAATGATAAAGGAGAACTTTACATCGGTATTTACAAGCAGTAAATTTATTTTACCATAACTTTAACAAACAACAACATACTAAAAACCAAATAATTAACGTAATTACTTTAACAAGTGTCTTCCTGTTAATTATTTCATTATATAATCTACATTCCTATGCAATCAAAATCATTTTTTGCCCTTCTACTTATTTTTGCAATTACTATCTCCTGCAAAAAAAAAGAAACCGAAACCGACAATCTATTTAAATTTAGAGATTATATAAGCTATACCACCTCAGGTCGTGTGTCGGTTGCAGACAACATAAATGTTAACTTAGCTAAAACTGTTGAAGGCTGGGAAGCTGATAAAGAATTAGAAAAAGGAGTGTTTAAAATTTCGCCTTACGTAGAAGGAAAAACAGTAGTTATAAACGATCATTCTTTACGGTTTATTCCAGATGAAAACCTAAAATCTGACACAGAATACACGGTAACAATTAATTTAGGTAAGCTATATAAAGACCTCTCTAAAGGATTTAAAGATTATACTTTTAAGTTTAAAACCATAACACCTAGTTTTAATATTGAAACCAATAATCTACAATCCTATTCAAAAGAGTGGCAATATTTATTAGGGGTCGCAAAATCGTCAGATGTTATCACCTTAAAGCAAGCAAAACAACTAATTTCTGCATCGCAAAAAGGAAACAATTTAACTATCCAATGGAATGAAAAAAGTCAACCTTCAAAATATTTCGAATTTAAAATAGATAGCATCAACCGTTTAGTTGAAGACTCAGAAATTTTAGTAAAATGGAGCGGAAAAGCTATAAAAGCAGAGAATTCTGGAGAGAATACTTTTCCTATTCCTGGCAAAAATAATTTTAAAATAATGAAAGTTGATGTTGTTCAAACTCCTGAGCAATATTTATCTATTAACTTTTCAGACCCAATTAAAAAACAACAAAATTTTGATGGCTTAGTAACTATTCAAAATAGTAAAAACCCAAAATTTATAATCGATGGAAATGTCTTGAAAGCTTATCCTGAATCTAAAATCTCTGGCAATGTTCAAGTGGATATTTTTCAGGGTATAAAAAATACTGAGGGTTATAAATTAAAAATACCTTTTAGCGAAACTATTGCTTTTGAAGACGTTAAACCACAAGTTAAATTGGTTAATAGCGGTGTAATATTGCCAAACTCGCAAGAATTAAAATTCAATTTTGAAGCAGTAAATTTAAGTGCTGTAGATGTTAGGATTATCAAGATTTTTGAAGACAATATTCTTCAGTTTTTACAAGATAATAACCTAGAAAGCAACAACGACAATCAAATTAGACGTGTAGGAAGGCGCATTGCAAAACACACCATTACGCTTATTGAAAACCCATTAGAAAATGATGGAAAATGGAAAACTTACAGCATCGACTTTTCTAAATACATCAAGTCCGACCCTGGTGCTATTTACAGAGTAGAATTGGATTTTAATAAAGCATACTCTTTATACGATTGTGACGCAAACACTAACACAAGTAGTAATAATGATAACGATGACTATTATGAAGACGATTACTATTATGATGATTATTATGGTGGAGGTGATTATACCAATACCAACACAGAAGATGAAGATTTAAAGGAAGAAGAATATTGGGATAACATCACATATAGCTATCGTAATAACAACTACAATTGGCAGGAGCGTAATAACCCTTGTCATGATGCCTATTATAGTTCAAACAGAGTTGTTTCTCAAAATTTAATAAGCTCTAATTTAGGGGCTATTGTCAAAAAAGATGCAGGAAACACCTATCACTTTGCAGTCACTAATATTTTAAATACTAATCCAGAAGCTGCAGCTAGAGTCACCCTATATAATTTTCAGCAACAAGAACTAGCAAGCACAACAACAGACACCGATGGTTTAACAAAAATCAAAACCAATAACCTTGCTGCTTTTGCAATTGTGTCTAAAGGACAAAATACCACTTACGTAAAACTACGCGATGGGAACTCGCTTTCGCTTAGTAAATTTGATGTCTCAGGAGCCACTTTACAACGTGGGCTTAAAGGTTTTATCTATACTGAAAGAGGTGTGTGGCGACCAGGAGACTCTATACATTTAACCTTTATGCTAAACGACATAGCAAACAAACTACCAAAGGGGCATCCTGTAAAACTAGAAGTAACAGACGCTAACGGAAAACTAGCATTTAAAAACATAACCAATCAGGGATTAAATAATTTTTATCAATTTACAATTCCAACAGCCATCGAAGATAAAACAGGAAACTGGAATGCCAAAGTTAGCGTTGGTGGCGCAACGTTTTATAAAGGACTTAAAGTCGAAACGGTTAAGCCTAATAGATTAAAAATTAAAATAGATTTTGAAGACCAAGTACTTAAATCAAACGCGCCTCTAAACGGAAAGCTATCCGTTAACTGGCTACATGGTGCACCTGCTAAACACGTAAAAACAGAAATTAAAGCTAAATTTAGCACCTCTTTTTCTGGATTTAAAAATTACGAAGGTTACGAGTTTAGAGACCCTTCCAAAAAATTTAACACAGAAGAAGTTACCATTTTTGAAGGCAAAGTAGACGCAGAAGGTTTTGCAAATGTGACTAAAAATTTAAACATAGGTCAAGATGCGCCTGGTATGTTAAATGCACAATTTTTAGTACGCGCTTTTGAAAATGGAGGCGATTTCTCAATGGACGCTTTTACAATGCCTTATGCACCTTATAAGTCGTTTGTTGGATTAAAATCACCAAAAGGAAAAGCCTATGGCTCATTTTTCACAGACGAAAATCACACTTTTGATTTAGTAACTGTGAACGATCAAGGCAAACCAATACAACGTAACGATTTAGAGATAAAAGTCTATAAAATAGAATGGCGTTGGTGGTGGAACTCGTCTTACGATAACTTATCTCAGTACACCTCAAGCAGCTATCATAAACCGTTTTTAAATAGTAAAGTCAATACAAGTCCTAAGGGTAAAGCTTCCTTTAATATAAAAGTCCCTGATAATGATGGTGGTCGTTATTACATTACTATCAAAGATCCAGTGTCTGGACATATGACAGGTCGTACTGCTTATTTTTATAAAAATTGGTGGCAACGTCAACCTTCTGGAGACAAAGAGGCTGCCCAAATGTTAGTATTTGCAGCCGATAAAGAAAATTATAATGTTGGCGAAACTGCAAAAATAACCTTCCCATCAGGTACAGAAGGGCGTGCTTTGGTAAGTATAGAAAACGGGTCTGAAGTACTACAAACTAAGTGGGTAAAAACTAAAAAAGGAGAAACTACAGTAGATATCCCAATAACCAAAAACATGGCGCCAAATGTGTTTGTTAATATTTCACTTTTACAACCACACGCCTCTATTGCTAACGATTTACCATTACGTTTATTTGGTGTTATTCCAGTATTAGTTGAAGATCCAAATACTAAATTAGAGCCAGAAATCAGAATGCCAAGTGTGTTGCAACCTGAACAAGAGTTTGAAGTATTTGTTTCAGAAAAAAACCAAAAAGCAATGACTTACACCATTGCAATGGTTGAAGAAGGATTACTAGACTTAACCCGATTTAAAACCCCAAATGCATGGCAATCGTTTTATGCTAGAGAAGCCTTAGGTGTTAAAACCTGGGATGTTTTTGATGATGTTGTAGGCGCATATAGTGGAAGTATCGAACAAGTTTTTGCAATTGGTGGAGATGGAAATGCAGCAGACGGAAAAAACAAAAAAGCTAATAGATTTAAACCTGTAGTTAAGTTTCTAGGACCTTTTAAACTAGAAGAAGGTGGAAGAAAATCGCATAAAATTAAAATGCCTAACTACGTTGGGGCAGTTAGAACTATGGTTGTAGCAGGAAACAATTTAACCGAAGCTTATGGTAGCACAGATAAATCCGTACAAGTCAAAAAACCGTTAATGGTATTAGCTTCGCTTCCACGAAAATTAAGCCCAGGAGAAAAAGTAACACTTCCAGTTACTGTTTTTGCAATGGAACCTAATGTAAAAAACGTATCCATTAAACTTAAATTAAGTAATGGTATTACAGTGGTTGGCGACAAAACTAAGACCTTAACTTTTGCAAGACCAGACGAGCAAATGGCCTATTTTGAATTAGATGTTAGTAAAGCAAAAGGCATTAATACAATTGAAGTTATTGCTAATGGAAATGGCGAGTCATCAACATATAAAGTAGAAATAGATGTAGAAAACGTAAATCCAATATCCTCAAAAAGTTTAGATGCAACCTTAGACGCAAATGCTTCAAAAACAATAGACTTTACAACCTTTGGTGTAATAGGAACAAACAGTGCTAGTGTTGAGTTTTCAACTTTACCACCAATGGACTTTACAAGACGGTTACAATATTTAGTTAGATATCCTCATGGATGTTTAGAGCAGACTACATCTAGTGTGTTTCCGCAGTTATTTTTACAAGATATTTTTGATTTACCATTTAATCAAAAACAAAAAATTCAAACTAATATCGAAAACGGAATTAAACGTTTAGGTCATTTTCAAAGACCAAATGGAGGGATGAGTTATTGGATTGGAGAAAACACTGCTAATGACTGGAGCACAAGTTATGCAGGACATTTTATGCTTGAAGCAGAAAAAAAAGGTTTTGTATTACCATTGACTTTTAAAAGTAATTGGATAAAATATCAGAAACAAGCAGCACAAAGTTGGAGACCTAGTTATAGAGTTTATAATTCCGACTTAGCACAAGCGTACAGATTATACACCTTAGCATTAGCTGGAAGCCCAGATTTAGGCGCTATGAATCGCTTACGCGAGTTTTCAGAAATTTCTAACGAAGCTAAATGGCGTTTAGCAGCAGCCTACGCATTGGCTGGTCAGACCGAAGCGAGTAATAAAGTGGCAAGCACAGCAAATATTAACTTCATGCCTCCAAAACATAATTATTACACCTATGGGTCTGTAGACAGAAACAGAGCTATGGCTTTAGAAACTATGATTTTAACCAAAGACAAGCGCGTTAAAGATTTAGCTGAAATTATTGCTAAGGACCTTTCTAGTCAGCGTTGGATGAGTACGCAAACTACAGCGTATAGTTTATTAGCTATGGCTAAAATGGTAAATGCTAATGGCGGAAAAGCAATGCAATTAAATTACACCATTAATGGTAAAACCGAAACTATAGATACCAAAAATGCAATAGCACAACGTGATTTGATAATTAACGATGGTAACAATAGTTTGACCATTAATAACGACAAAGACAACATTGTTTATGTACGTGTACTAAATTCTGGAAAACTACCTTTAGGTCAGGAGTTAACTGAGCAAAGAGGCTTAACCGCTAGAGTTGTTTTTAAAGATTTAAGAGGTAATAAAATAAATATCTCCAAGCTACAACAAGGTCAAGATTTTGTAGCAACCGTTCAAATTACTAACACTAAGGATTATAATATAAACGATGTTGCTTTAACACAAATTTTTCCATCAGGTTGGGAAATTGTAAATACACGTTTTACAGATTTTGGAGCCACTACAACTAGTCAAGCTAGGTTTACAGATATTAGAGATGACCGTGTTAATTTCTATTTTGATTTAGCACAAAAAGAGACAAAAAGCTTTAATGTTATGCTTAACGCTTCGTATTTAGGTAATTATTATTTACCAGGAATTCAAGCAGAAGCTATGTACGATAATAACTTTTTAGTCAGAAATAAAGGCGAATGGATTGAGGTTGAGAAATAATACATTCCCACGAAAGTGGAACAATTAATTTTTTTAAAGCAACAAAACCGTTTCTGTATTGTTTATGGGTAAGATATTTAACTATATTAAAAATAATAAAAAGAAAACTATAGTCTTATTTATACTATTAGTCCTATATTTTTTTTGCTTACCTAGACCACTTTTTAAAGACCCAACAGCAACAGTTATTACAAGTAATAACAACATACTGCTTGGTGCACAAATAGCAGAAGATGGACAATGGCGATTTCCGGAAAGTCAAAGTATTCCGGAAAAATTTAAAACTTGTATTATCGCTTTTGAAGACGAGTATTTTTATAAGCACCCTGGCTTTAATCCTGTTTCTATTTTTAAAGCCATCAAAAAAAACATTAATTCTGGTAAAGTAAAACGTGGCGGAAGTACTATAACACAACAAGTCATCCGCTTATCAAGAAAAGGTAAGTCTAGAACTTATTTAGAAAAGCTTAAAGAAATACTCCTAGCAACCCGATTAGAATTAAGGTATAGTAAAAAAAAAATATTATCACTTTACGCTAGTCACGCACCTTATGGCGGAAATGTTGTTGGGATTGATGCTGCAGCTTGGCGTTATTTTAATAGAAATGCAGAAGATTTATCTTGGGCAGAAAGTGCAACATTAGCTGTCTTACCTAATGCTCCAAGTTTAATTTATCCAGGAAAAAATCAAAAACGACTACTAGAAAAACGTAATCGATTGCTTAAAAAATTATTACAAAATGAAACTATAGACTCTCTAACTTATAATTTATCTATTGCGGAAGGGTTGCCACAAAAACCTTATGCTTTACCACAAATCGCACCTCATTTACTACAAACAATTTCAAAAACAAATAAAGGGGAACGTACAAAAACAACAATAGACAAGCAACTTCAAAATCAAGTAAACACGATTGTTTTAAATCATTATAACACTTTAAAGCAAAACGAAATATATAATATTGCGGTATTAGTTTTAGATGTTAAAACTAGAAAAGTATTATCCTATGTTGGTAATTCGCCTACAGATAAAGCACATCAAAAAAATGTTGATATTATAAGTAAACCAAGAAGCACCGGAAGTATTTTAAAACCTTTTTTATATGCAGCGATGTTGGATGCAGGTGATATTTTACCTAATACTTTAGTCGCAGATATCCCGTCACAATTTGGAAACTATTCGCCAGAAAATTTTAATAAAGAATTTGATGGAGCTGTTCCTGCTAAACGTGCTTTATCTAGGTCTTTAAATGTACCTGCTGTTAGAATGTTGCAGGAGTTTGGTTTAGACCGGTTTCATCATTATTTAAAAGAGTTAAATCTAAAAGACATCACACACAATGCTAATCATTATGGTTTGTCTTTAATATTAGGGGGTGCAGAAAGTAATTTGTGGGATTTATGTAAAAGTTATGCTGCGTTTTCTTCTACAATAAATCATTTTAACGACACCTCAAGCGAGTATTATACAAACGAATTTTGTGAACCTACTTTTTTTGATTCGGAAACTATTGATTTTGGAAAAAAAACTAAAGAAAAAACACTTTTTGATGCAGCCTCAATCTATCTAACTTACCAAAGTTTAAAAGATGTTAACCGTCCCGAAGGTGATGATAATTGGGAGTTTTTTGATAATTCTAAACAAATAGCATGGAAAACCGGTACTAGTTATGGGTTTAGAGACGCTTGGGCTATTGGATCCACAAAAGATTATGTAGTTGGAGTTTGGGTAGGTAATGCTGATGGTGAAGGTCGTCCTGGTTTAGTTGGCGTACAATCTGCAGCACCAATATTATTTGATGTGTTTCATTTACTACCAAATAGCCAATGGTTTCAAAAACCATTTGACGAAATGCAAGAAATTAAAATTTGTGCTATTAGTGGATATAGAGCATCACTTAATTGTGATAAAACCGAGTTGCAATTCGTTCAGAAAAGTGGATTAAAAACCAAACCTTGTCCTTATCATAAATTAATTCATTTAGATAAAACTAATACCTATCAAGTCAATACCTCTTGCGAGGATTTAAATGCTATCAATACACAGTCATGGTTTGTTCTTCCTCCATTAATGGAATATTACTACAAAAAAAAGAATCCTTTTTATAAATCATTACCTGTATTTAAGCCCGACTGTTTAGGTGAAAATGAAATAACCATGCAGTTTATTTACCCTAAAGAAGCTAGTACCATTTTTTTACCTAAAGGATTTGATGAAACAGTAAATGAATTAATCTTAAAAGTTGCACATTCTAAAAAAAATAGCACCCTTTATTGGTATTTAAACAAAACTTACATTGGTCAAACGACCCAAATTCATGATATCGCAATCCAACCTAAAATTGGAGAACATTTGATAGTTGTAGTTGATGAATTTGGTAATGAACTAAAAAGAAAAATTACTATTTCTAAATAAACTGATTAAAAAACTTATTTAATCTTGAAATTTTAACAAAAAAATATCATTTCATCGAAAAAAAAGAGCATTACATCTATCTCTATTAAAATAGTCTTTTTAATAACATACCTTTAAGTGACCAACTTGTGTTTATCACATAGTTTTATTAAAAAAAATAACCTAACTCACCAATTTCATAAAAATGAAAAAAACTACGTTAATTTTAGCAATGCTGTTTTTACTTATAGGATGGCAAGCTAATTCACAGATTTATCTACAAGAAAATTTTGACACGTCTATCCCAGCTACTTGGACAATTACTGATGCAGGAGATGCAACCGGAGATTCATGGATTTCTGGTCAAGAGGGAGGCACTAACAGTCTAGACGGAACTAATGTTGCAATAGCAAATAGTGATGCAAATGGAAATGGAACCTTATTATTAGAAACATTAACAACTCCTGTTTTTGACGCTTCCGCTGCAACTGCATTATTTTTAGATTTTGATCAGTATTACCGAAACATTGGTGCTGACAATGCAATTGTTGAAGTTTTTGATGGAACAAATTGGGTGGAAGTTTTAAATCAAACTGCAACTGCAGGTAATTTTAATGCTCCTGACCAACAACATATAGATATAACAGCTTATGCTAATGCAGCTATGCAAGTCCGTTTTATATATAATGATGGAAATACTTGGGCTTGGTATTGGCTAATTGACAATGTCCTTATATATAATGCTACTTGTCCAAATCCATCAGCACTAATGTCTAATGTAGTGACCGCAACTTCTGTGGACTTATCATGGACAGCAGGCGGAACTGAAACAGCATGGGAAGTAGCTATACAACCTGCAGGAACAGGTGTACCTACAGCAGGTGATGCAACTACAACAAATGCACCATATACAGACAACACATTAACACCAGCAACAGACTATGAAGTTTATGTAAGAGCTGATTGTGCTGGAGATTTTAGTATTTGGACTGGACCTTTAACTTTTACAACTAATTGCGCAACTTTTACGCCAGATTATTATCAAGATTTCACTACTATTCCTGCTAATTGCTGGGATGTAGCTGATAGTGGTGATGCAACTACAGGTCCTGGTGACTTAGGTACGTCTTCATGGGGTGATGATGGATTTCTTAATCTTAATAATGAAACTACTGGAGCTTACAGAATTAATTTATGGTTAGCATCAAAAAGCGATTGGTTATTAAGTCCAATTTTTGATTTAACAGGAGTCCCTTTTCAAGTAGAATTTGACTTTGGAGTTATGGCTTACAATCAGACAACACCAGGTGTTTTAGGATCTGATGACACTGTTGAGTTAATGATAACAACAGATGATGGTGTTACTTGGACAGTTTTAGAGACATTTGATGCTTCAACTGTTTTTACCGCTTCTGGAACTCATGTTGTACATGATCTTACAGCCTACTCAGGTGCTACAGCTCAATTTGGTATTAGAGCATCAGAAGGAACTGTAGATGACACAAATGATATTGAAGTTTTTGTAGATAATTTTCAAGTACGTGCAATTCCAGATTGTCCTGATCCTTTAGGCTTATCGGTTGTTGTAACAGGAGACACTACAGCAGATGTTGCATGGTCAGCTGGAGGAACAGAAACAGAATGGCAAATATGGATACAACCTGCCGGAACAGGTACACCAACAACCGATGGTGTAGTAACTTCATCAAATGCACCTTATCAAGCAACGGGGTTAACACCTAGCACAGCTTACGAAGTATATATAAGAGGAAATTGTGGAACAGATGGATTTAGTACATGGATTGGACCAGTAAACTTTACCACGTTTAATACACCTCCTCCACCTCCTACAGGAGTAACTTGTACATCAGGAACTTCTACTTTTATCTTTACAGAAGATTTTGGTAATGATACTAATTACGTACCATCAGGATGGACAGGAACAACATTTGCAGACACAAATGGTGATTGGGATATTACAACTCCAAACGGAAACTCTGCAGGAACAGGACCAAACATTACATGGGATGGAAACCCTGGAACACACCTTGAATATGAAGGTTCTGGAAACACAAATAATGTAGCTTCTGCAATCACACCAGCTATAGACTTATCTACAGCAGTAGATGGTGCAGAATTATCGTTTTGGATGCATGCTTTTGGTGATGATATTGGAACGTTAAATGTGGGTGTTAGCACCTCACAAACAGGACCATTTAATACTGAATACACATGGATAGGCGCATATCAAGCAACAGCAGATGAAGCGTGGGTTCCTATTGGTATTAATTTAGATGCCTATTTAGGTCAAGTAGTATATATTGAGTTTAGCTACTCAGGAACAGGAGATATCTTTGAAGCTGATATGGCAATTGACCAAGTACGTGTAGAGACTTGTGGTGATTTCTGTGTTGCACCAACTGCAATAACTTTAAATACTATAACAGATATTACGGTTGAAGCTTCATGGACAGCAAACAACGGAGAAACAGATTGGGAAGTAGTTGTGCAACCAGCAGGTACAGGTACACCTACTGGATCCGGAACAGCTATAACAACAAACCCTTATACAGTTACAGGTTTAACTGCAAGCACTGATTATGAATTTTATATTCTTTCAGATTGTGGAAGTGGAACTAGCGTATGGGCAGGACCGATAAACTTTACAACACTAAACACACCTCCACCAGCACCAATGGGTGTAACATGTACAACTGGAAGTTCTAGTTTTGTCTTTACAGAAGATTTTGGAAATGACACAAACTACGTTCCAACAGGGTGGTCAGGAACTACATTTACAGATACAAATGGTGATTGGGATATAACAGTACCAAATGCAAACTCAACAGGTACAGGACCAAACGTAACATGGGATGGTAATCCTGGAACACACCTTGAATATGAAGGTTCTGGAAACACAAATAATGTAGCTTCTGCAATCACACCAGCTATAGACTTATCTACAGCAGTAGATGGTGCAGAATTATCATTCTGGATGCACGCTTTTGGTGGTGATATGGGAACTTTAAATATAGGAGTAAGTACTTCTCAAACAGGACCATTTACAGCAGAATATACCTGGATTGGAAACTACCAAACTACAGCAGATGAAGCTTGGGTACCAGTTGGTGTAAATTTAGATGCCTATTTAGGTCAAGTAGTTTATATAGAATTTAGCTATGTAGGAACAGGTGATATTTGGGAAAGTGATATGGCTATTGACCAAGTACGTGTAGAGACTTGTGGTGATTTTTGTATAGCACCTGGAAGTATAACTGCAACTAATATTACTGAAACATCAGCAGACATCTCTTGGACTCCTAATGGTCCAGAAACACAATGGAATTATGTTGTACAACCTGCAGGAACAGGTACACCAACATCAGGAACCACAGTTAGTACAACAACAGTTTCTGAAACAGGATTAAATCCAGCAACAAACTACGAAGTTTACGTACAGTCTATCTGTGCAACTGGGACAAGTGTTTGGGCAGGACCTTTTGATTTTGCAACCTTACTACAATTTAACTTTACTTTTGACTGTACTACAGATGGACCACAAACCATTAACTACTGTTATGAAAGTAATGACACAAATGTATTTACATTTTCATCTACAGATGGTACCCCTTTAAATATTGTATTTAATTCAGGTCAAGTAGAACAAGGTTGGGATGAATTAGTTGTATTTGACTCTGACGGTATAACAGATCTTAATGCACTTACCCCTTATGGAAATAATGGAGATGTATCAGGTATAACGTATCAATCATCAGGTGATACAATCTCATTTCAAGTACAATCAGATGGAATATTTGATTGTGGTACTCAAGGATATACACCACTTTCTGTGACTGTAAATTGTGCAACTTGTATTAACCCTGTTGTTGATTTTACAACAACAACAGATTGTGAAAACGGAAACAATCAATTTTATGTTAATACAGACATTACAAGTATTGGGGATGCCGTAAGTCTAAATATAACAGATAATCAAGGGACACCTTTACAAAACATCATGGCAGCTGACAATATTTTAATGGGACCTTATCCATTAAATACAGACGTAATTATAACTGTTGCAAATGCGGATGACACAAATTGTATAGTTACAAGCAGTGTGTTAAATGTACCTGTTTGTCCTCCAGCTAATGATGAGTGTAGTAACGCTATTGAAGTAACACCAAATGCAGACGAAAACTGTACAAATATTACTAATGCTACTTTATACGGTGCAACAACCTCTCCGCAAGTAAATGCTTGTACGGGCACAACAAATGACGATGTTTGGTTTCAGTTTGATGCAATTGCAACAGATCATGGAATTGACCTTAGTAACATATTAGGTGATACAACAAACTTAAATCATGCATTGTATGAAGGTGTAGACTGCGATAATTTAACAAACATTTATTGCGAAACTACCAATAACAGTATAGCAAATGGGCTTACAATTGGTACAACGTATTACATAAGAGTTTACACAGACGGTGGAATACCTTTTCAAGATGTTAATTTTGATTTATGTGTGTTTACTATTCCACCACCAATAACTACTAACGATACTCAATACACTGTTTCAGAATTAGTAACAGATGTACTAGTAAATTCGCCTTGTGCACTTATCAATAACGTAACTTGGTCTACAGGTACTGATTTTGGATCAACAAATGGTATTGGTTATTTTGAAGCTAATGGCTCTTCTTTCCCATTCCAAAGCGGTATAGTTATGACAACAGGTAATGTATTAAATGCGCCAGGTCCAGAAACCGGAGTTTTAAGTGAAGGGGGAACTGGTTGGCCAGGAGATGCAGATCTTGAAGCCTTTATTAATACAGACTTAGATGGTAATCCTGGAGATGATTTACCACCAGGTGGATCAAATAATGCCTCATTAATAGAATTCGAGTTTACTCCTCTTATTGATCAGCTTTCATTTAATTTTATTTTTGCAGCTGAAGAATATGGGACATTCCAATGTGGATTCTCTGATGCATTTGCATTCTTATTAACAGATTTAAACACTGGTATTACCACAAACCTTGCTGTAATTCCAGGAACTACAGACCCTGTATCGGTATTATCAATTAGAGACAATGCTTATAATAGTGGTTGTGCATCTTCAAACCCAGAATTATTTGATGCTTATTATGGGTTTGGTGGCTTACCACCAATTACTAGTCCAACCAACTTTATAGGTAGAACAGTGCCTTTAACTGCAAGTTCTGCAGTAATACCAAATAACCCTTATAGTATCAAATTAGTAATTGCGGATGATGGCGATACTATTTATGACTCAGCAGTATTTTTAGAAGCTAGTAGTTTTGATATTGGTAGTATAGACTTAGGTAATGACATCCTAATTAGTAATGGTCTAGCGACATGCGAAGGAGATACAGTAACACTTGATTTAGGTATTGCTCCTCCTGCAAATGCGACTATAACTTGGTATACAGTTGATAATGGAATTACAGACCCTATAGCAGGTGAAAATGGTACTACACTAACAGTTACTGAAGAAGGTGTTTATCAAGTTGATATTACTTTTACCGATATAAGTACTGCATGTTTTTATTCTGATAGTATATTAGTTGAATTCTTCCCTAAACCAGAAATAGAAATTGGAGCTGTAAATGATATTTTAGCTTGTGAAGATAATAATTCCGGTGTATCAACTTTTGATTTAACAGTTTTTGAAGCAGATATATTAGGAACACAAACTGATATTTCAGTAAGCTATTATTTAACAGAACAAAATGCTTTAGATGAACAAGATCCTATTTTAAATCCGACAAGTTTCACATCATCTCCAGCAACTATTTATATTAGATTAAGTAATGATGTTACTGGTTGTTTTGAAACTACTTCATTTAATTTATTATTTGGTACTAAACCACAAACCACATTTGAAAGTCCAGTTTACGAAGTCTGTCCAAATGCAACAACACCAATAGTAATTGTAGCAGAAG